>NZ_CP009455.1:3414573-4097488 GCF_000759535.1 Pseudomonas cremoricolorata
TTGAGGATATTCTCGGATCAAGCCGGTTCAGCGCTGGTTCGCAAAGCGCCAGCGGTAGCTGCTTCATCCTGCAGGCCCATCTCCCTGGCTTTCGGTACCGCAAGCCAGTAAGCCAACACCATGGCGATCAGGCCGCCGCTGAGCTTGCCGATCATCAAAGGCAGAATGAGCGACGGTTGGAAGTTTGCCGAGAACGCCATGTGATCGCCAAAGGTGAACGCGGCACAGACTGAGAAAGCGATGACCAAAACTTTGTCCTTGGGTGGCATGTCGCTGACCAGGCGAAACATGGCCAGGATGTTAGCCGAGGAAGCGAGCACACCGGCAGCCCCGACCCCGGACATGCCGAAGCGGGACGCGACCTTCTCGATGGGCTTGGACAGGAAGCGCTTGAGCAGGTAAACCATCGGAAATGCACCGCACAGCATCAGCCCGATGTAGCCGGCAATCTCCAGCGCCCGGAACTGGTCGTCAGCGTCGGCAATGATCGGAGCGAATCCCCACACGCCAAATACTTTGCTGAAGAAGCCGGTGAAGTACTGGACGATTGAGGCCACCAGAACCAGCACCACCAAGATGTACATGAGCTGTCCGAGCTTGAGGAACAGGTACACCATGACGTTCGGGAAGTACCGTAGTGCTGCGGCCAGGGCAAAGCAAAACAGAATCAGCGGCATCAGATTCCGCAGCAGCATTGGAAGCGTGAAGTGCAAGGCCTCGGTCGCGGCACCGGTGGTGGCGATATCAGGCCGGACGTTGAGACCCAAGACCTGCATCATCATGGCGATTACCATGATGCTGACTGGAATGGTGAGCAGGCCGGCCATGATGCCCAGAGCCATGTACTTGTGGTCGACTTTGCGCAACATGGCCAAACCGACAGGGATCACGAAAATAATGGTGGCACCAGATTGGAAGCCAGTGATCAGGCCCAGAATCCAGCCTTCGGGGCTCTGTGCGAGGGCCTTGGCCAGCTGATAGCCCCCCATGTCAGAAGCGATGAAGATGGGACCGGCTATACCAGGGTCAGCGCCGATGAGCTGAAACAGGGGCGCGATCACATGGCTGATGCCGCTGGAGATGAAGGGAATGGCGGCCATAATGCCTGCCACAGGTATGAAGATGGGCCCGATGCTGTGAAGCCCGGCGATGAACTCCTGACCCAACTCGCCTTCCGGATTGATCATGGATGCTATGGCGCCGATGACGGCACACACCATAATCACATAGATGACGTAGGTGCCTATGTTTTCCATTTGCTGCCTCATTCTTGTACGTGTTGTGGAATGGCAGGACTGAAAGGATGTAGTCGTTCTTGTTTTGATTGGTGCTCGCGAATGCGCCGACGTCAGGCTAGATCCATTGTGCCGGAGGTGTCTATATATCGACCGATATACGTGGCGTTAACTGGCTGATTGCGTTCGTAAAAGTCATGGAGCAGGAGTTTACCTTCACCCAGCACAGGTAGGCGCCTCTTCCGGAGTGCACTGCCAAGATCGTGGGGATGATCAAGGTTTTCAGCGTCGGATACATCAACTGGTACCGATAGGGATGAAATGTCCCGCACTTCATGTCGTCACCAATTCGACATACCGTTCTAAGCGTCTGCATCTCAGCAAGCTGGTGGTTGCTAAGCCGCTGAGATGCTCAAAGGCCGATAGCTATTTGAAGTAGGGACTGAGGTGTTCGCTGAGGAAGATGCCTTGCGGATCGAGCTCGCGTCGAAGTTGCCGGAAGTCGGTGGCACGCGGGTAGATCCCCGTTACGTCATCGCCGGTCAAGAAGTGCAGCTTGCCCCAGTGCGGTCTGGCACCATAGGCGCGAAGGATTGCATCAACCGCACGTAGGTAGTCCCAGTAGTCGGTCCCTGGCTGGCCTGACACCGAGATGGTCACACTGTCCTGCTCAAAGAACGGGCTCATCCAAGCTCCGTCCCCGGCAGTAAAACGGTACTCGATGGGGTAGATGGCTTGGGGGAAGTCCTCAAGCATCAGCTTGCGAACCGCCCGCAGCGCCTCCTTGCAGTACTTGATCGGCACCGCGTATTCCAGTTCGTGGAAGTTCGGCAAATATTCGATCGGGTACACATCCGAGCTGTAGGCGACTTTTTCGAATGGGCTTTCGAAGGGCGCGCGATCAGTGATGTCCATCACCTTCACTTCGCAGACATCGGTGGTTCGGCCAGTCTTCGAAGTCGCAGCAGTATCCGGCAGACAATAGCAATGCCGGCTCTGTTCATACGGACACCAGAAGAAGCTGAAGTGCCGGTGCGTGCGGGCGAGCTCATCGTGCTTTTCCATGACGCTTTCGAAGTCTTCACGCCAGATGCGCTCGTGCAAGTTGAAGCTGTCGGTTACCTTCAGGGTGATCTCGGAGACAATCCCGAGCACGCCCATCGACACGCGGCCAGCGTGCAGAAGGTCCGGGGTGCTCTCGTCGACGACGATGATGCGACCATCTGGCTGAACCAGTTTCATACCCACAATAGACGACGCCAGGTTACCAAGGGTTAGGCCCGTGCCATGAGTGCCAGTGGTCAGTGCCCCGGCGATCGATTGGCTATCGATATCGCCCTGGTTAACCATCGACAGACCGGCCTCGCGCAAGGCTTTCCCGAAGGCGTTGATGGTTGTACCCGCAGAAGCGGTGACTCGCTTCTTGTCGTAATCGATGTGACGCACACCGGACATATTGCCCAGCGTGAGGTGCAATCCATTGGTGAGTGCCACGGCGGTGAAGGAGTGGCCAGAGCCGGCCACACGCACGTTCATGCCTTTTCTGGAGGCATCGTTGACCATCGAGCAAAGCTCATCCTCGCTCGTGGGCGCGCCGCGTGCTGAACGGATGCAGGACTGGTTACCCGCCCAGTTACGCCAGTGGGCGTGTTCGAGTCCGAACTCGTTGATGTGCATGTTGTTCGAAGATGTTGTCACGATGGATCTCCTGCCATTTTCCCATGATTAAATTGCGGTGTAGCCATTGTCGGCGAACAAATGTGCTCCATTCACGAAGCTAGCATCATCACTGGCGAGAAAGAGTGCTGCTGTAGCCACTTCGGAAGGTTTGCAAAGACGACCCTGCGCAGCCGCAATGGCTTCCTCGGTAACGTCCACCCCGTGCTTTTGCAAGGTCTCGATCTCCCGCAGACCATGTGCTGTCGCAATGAAGCCGGGACAAATCGCGTTGGAGCGGATGCCTCGATCTCTGAACTCAACCGCGATCGCCCTTGCGAACATGTGCGTCGCACCTTTGCTGGTGCAGTAGAGGACTTCCATGGGTGTGCCGACCATGGCCGAAATGGAGGATGTGCATACGATGCTGCCACCGCCGGCTGCAATCATCCCTGGCAACACCGCCTGAGTGACTAGGAACATGCTCTTGACGTTCACCGCCATGATGCGGTCCCATTCTGCTTCGCTGATTTCCAGGAAGGGCAGTGCCGAGAGAATGCCGGCGTGGTTCATGAGAACAGTGATCGGTCCGAATGCTTCCTCGATGGCGGCCACAGCCACCTTCACCTGAGCAGCGTCCGACACATCCGCTGGTGAGAAAACAACGTCGTAGCCTTCATCGCGAAGCCGACTGGCCACCTCGGCGCCGTTGCTGGAGGGAAGATCGACGATGCCTACCTTAGCCCCTTCTGCTGCGAAGAGCTCTGATGCGGCAAGGCCGCATCCACCTGCACCGCCTGTGATCAAAGCTACTTTGCCTTGCAAACGTCCCGTCATGAGTAGACTCCGAGCTGCGGCGATGAACGACGCGGCTTCAACTATGTGAGTTGTTTTTATGTCACGGTTTGTCCTGAACCGATGGTTGCAGCATGAGTCTTTTGCGATTTAAGTTCCATATACCAATCGGTATACAAACTCAGTTTTTCGAAGGGGATTAAGAAATACTTGAAGATGCTACGCACTGAGGCATCTAAAAAGTGGCTGCACAATTAGAGAGCCTCGTGCGTCGCCGGAATGAACGACTTAGGGAATCAGATTCGTCTGGATCTGGTACCTGTGATAACAAGCACTTCCAGTGTGTGATGCCAGCCTAAACCTTTGATATAGGGATACGCCCAAGCGTGAATGGCGTACGTAAAAAAATCACTTTTAGGCCTATCCTGATAGTTTGCTTGGCTCCACGCTTTCATAATCCACCTCAATCAATTTCCCTGACACGCTGCCCTCGACACTATCAATGGACGGTTTTCCAAAGAGGTGTAGACACGCCTATCCAAAACGTCGGGTGTTTCGGAGTCAGAAGATTGATGAAGGAACAAGGACTGATCAGCAAACAGCCCGGTTCTCATGCGTACCAGAAAGCCACGGTCGAGCGCCCCGACATTCCCAATGTGCTTGATCGCAAGTCCACCGTGGCTGCGCCAAACAAGGCCTGGTGTGGCGACATCACGTATATCTGGGCAGAGGGTCGATGGAGCTATCTGGTAGTGGTCTCTGGGCGTGGTCGAGGCGGCGTGTCGGGTGGGCGAGTACCCAGGTGTCGTGCCCAGCGTCAGCGGCTGGGCGCAGGTGACTGGGCTGGACACGATAGTTGTCGACGAGCGCGATCCGCTTGCGAACGGCTTTCAGGTAGTGTGAGTTGTCAATGCCTTAGCAAATGCAAATCGTTTGTATTCATTGCGCTGGCGCTGTATCGTCGCGCCGTTTGAAAAACCGGCGCGCCGCCCATTCGCTGGGCGTGGCGTGAACCCGCCTGCCAAGGGCGGGCAACGAACGATTGGGACATTCATGAAGGCTGTCAGCAAAGCCCGCAATGGTCTGGTGTCGCCCGCCCTGTGCGTGGCGTTGGCGACAACGGCGAGTATTTCCTGGGCGGCCACGCCGCCTGTTTCCGATGCCCCCCAGGCTGCCGGCTCGCTGGTGTTGCCCAGCAGCACCATCGAAGGCGTAAGCGACGCCAGCAGCGACAGCGAAACCTTCAGCGGCGCGCCGGCGCAGGTCGGCAAGAGCAACCTGCCGCTCGCCGAAACGCCGCGCAGCGTCAAGGTGGTATCGCGCGCGGTAATGGACAGCCAGCAGTCGCAGAGCCTGGCAGACGTGCTCGGCAACGTGCCCGGAGTGACCGCCGGGCAGTATGGCCGACGCGGCTGGGACGACCTGATCATTCGCGGGCAAGTCGCTTCCGATTCGCTGTTCCTCGACGGCCTGCGCACCAGCGCCTCAAACCGGGTGGCCGAGCAGATCTTCGGTCTCGAGCAGGTCGAGGTGCTCAAGGGCCCGGCCTCGATGGAATACGGTCTGGTCATGCCCGGTGGCGTGGTCAACATGGTCAGCAAAAGGCCCAAGGCCGATCCGTTCGCCACCGTCGGGCTGAGCTATGGCACCGATGATTTTCGCCAGGGTACCTTCGATGTCGGCACGCCGTTGTCAGAAAACGGCAAGGCGGCGCTGCGGGTCAACGGCTTGCTCTCGGACAGCAACGACGCCACCGACCATGTCGGCTTTCGCAACAACTATCTCGCGCCGTCGCTGAGCCTGGACCTGGGCCCGGACACCGACCTGACCCTGCTCGCCAGCCATCAGGATCGCCAATACACCCGCCAGCAGGGCTTGCCGTTGTCTGGCTCGATCAACGCCAACCCCAACGGCGACATCCCCCGTCATCGCTTCACCGGCGAGCCGGGGCAAGACCCTTACCACGGTGTCGCCAACCGCGTCGGCTACAGCCTGACCCACCGTTTCGGCAACGACTGGACCTTCAATCAGAACCTGCGCTGGCAGACCTTCCGCCTCGATGGCCAACTGGTCGCCAATGGCAACATGGGCGCCGACAACCGCACCCTGGCGCGCACTGCACAGCAGCAGCATTTCGACGGCGATACCCTGAGCCTGGACAACAACCTCCAGCACCTGTTCGACACCCCCTACGGCAGCCACGACCTGACGGTGGGTGTCGACTACCTGCGCTCGCGGGAAAGCACCCGGCATTACGCTTGTCGGGTGGCGGCGCTGGATGTCTACCAGCCGGTGTACGGCGCCAGCATCAACTGCCCGGACACCCCGCGCGAATGGCAGGACAGCACCGTGCGCATGATCGGCGCCTACGTGCGTGACAACTACCGCATCACCGACCGCTGGCTGGTCACCGCCGGCCTGCGTCACGACATCAGCGATACCTACGGCACCGACAAGCTCACCGGCGCGCGCAATGCAAGCCCGGCTGACAAGACCACCGGCGCCGTGGCGGTGATGTATGAACTGCTGCCCAACGTGCGGCCGTACCTGAGCTATGCCACCTCGTTCTACCCCAACACCGGGATGGACTTCGACGGCAACACCTTCAAGCCCGAAGAGGGCGAGCAGTGGGAAGCGGGGGTCAAGTTCGACCTGGTGCCTGGGCGCACCTTGCTCAGCATGGCGCTGTTCGACCTGCGCCGGCAGAACGTGCTGCAACAAGACCCGCGCAACAACGGCTCGCAGATCGCCATCGGCGAACAGCGCAGCCAGGGCGCGGAAATCGACCTGACCGCCGACATTTCCGACCGCCTCAGCGTCAACGCCGGCTACGCCTACACGTGGGCCACGGTCACCGATGATGGCGGGCAGACCGCAGCCACGGCCATCAGCGTCGGTGATCGCCTGAACAACGTGCCGCGCCACACCGCCAACCTGTTCGCCCGCTACCGCTTCAACGGCAGCCCGCGTGGCTGGGAGGTCAATGGCGGGATCAACGCCATGAGCGAGCGCTACACCAGCGGCTATTACTTGCCAGGCTATGCCGTCGCCAACGTTGGCGTGGCCTATGGCGCCGAACACTGGCGCGCGGCGCTGAACGTCAACAACCTGTTCGACCGCCAGTACTACGCCGGCGGTCTGCGCCAGGCGGTGGCACTGGGCAATGACCGTACGGCGATCATGTCGGTCAGCTACAACTACTGAGCCGACTGCGCCAGCCAGGTGATGCAGCGCTGCACCAGCGGGCTGACATCACCGCTGCGCACACTGATGACGATGGGGCTCACCGCGCTGTCGTCGAGCAGTTCGGCGTAGTCGACGTCGGTGCGGTGCTGCTGCTGCACCGAGGCCGGCACCAGGGTCACGCCCAGCCCCGCAGCCACCAGGCCGATGGCTGTCTGCATCTCGTTGGCCCACTGGCTGACCTTGAGGCTGATGCCCTGGGCGGCGAACAGCCCCAGCACATGGTCGGCGTAGCTCGGCCGCGGTTGCGCCGGGTACAGCACGAACGGCTCGCTGCCCAGTTGCTCGAGGCGCAGCGGCTGCCCGGCCAGCGGGTGGCCGCTGGGCAGCGCGGCGACCAGGCGGTCCTGGCTCAGCACGCGCTGGACGATGGCCGAATCTTCCACCTGCAAACGTCCGAAGGCGATGTCGATGCGCCCGCTCTTGAGCGCCTCGATCTGCTCCAGGGTGGTCATTTCCCGCAGCCCCAGTTCCAGCTCGCTGTCGCCGCGCAGGCTGCGGATCAGGTCGGGCAGGGCGCCGTACAGCGTCGAGGGGGCGAAGCCGATGCCCAGCCAGCGCCGTTGCCCTTGGCCGATGCGCCGGGTGTTGTCGCTGATGCCCTCGAGCTGCTCGAGCAGTACACACACCTGTTTATGGAAATAATGCCCGGCCTCGGTCAGGCGCAGCGGGCGGTCGCGCAGCACCAGCTGGGTGCCGAGTTGCTCCTCGAGCTGGATGATCTGCCGGCTCAGCGGCGGCTGGGCGATGTGCAGCAACTGCGCAGCCTTGGTGAAATTCAGGGTTTCAGCCAGGACCTTGAAGTAGCGCAGGTGACGAAGCTCCATCAGACCTCCCGGGTATGGTCGCAGATGCAATCGGTATTGGACGCCCCAAGCGTGTCGCGCAATGCTTGAACAATCAAGTAAATCCTCCGGCCCGGACCCCCGTGCTGGCGCGACGAGAAGCCCTGGCAATGAGCAATCCTGTAATCCAACGCGTCGACACCCTGATCGTCGATCTGCCCACCATCCGCCCGCACAAGCTGGCGATGCACACGATGCAGCAGCAGACCCTGGTGATCATCCGCCTGCACTGCAGCGATGGGGTCGAGGGCATCGGTGAGGCCACCACCATCGGCGGCCTGGCCTACGGCTACGAAAGCCCGGAAGGGATCAAGGCCAACATCGACCGCTACCTGGCCCCGGCCCTGATCGGTCTGCCGGCGGGCAACGTCAACGCCGCCATGCTGCGCCTGGACCTCATCGCCAAGGGTAATACCTTCGCCAAGTCGGGTCTGGAAAGCGCCTTGCTCGATGCCCAGGGCAAGCGCCTGGGCCTGGCTGTCAGTGAACTGCTCGGCGGGCGCGTGCGCGACAGCCTGGAAGTGGCCTGGACGCTCGCCAGCGGCGACACCGCACGGGACATCGCCGAAGCCGAGCACATGCTCGAGATTCGCCGCCACCGCCTGTTCAAGCTCAAGATCGGCGCCAACCCGCTGCAACAGGACCTCGACCACGTCATCGCCATCAAGCGCGAACTGGGCGATCGCGCCAGCGTGCGCGTCGACGTCAATCAGTACTGGGACGAGTCGCAGGCGATCCGTGCCTGCCAGGTGCTGGGCGACAACGGTGTCGACCTGATCGAACAGCCGATCTCGCGCATCAACCGGGCAGGGCAGGTGCGCCTGAACCAGCGCAGTCCGGCGCCGATCATGGCCGATGAGTCGATCGAAAGCGTCGACGACGCCTTGCAGTTGGCGGCCACCGGTGCTGCCAGCGTGTTCGCCCTGAAGATCGCCAAGAACGGCGGACCGCGGGCCGTGCTGCGCACCGCGCAGATCGCCGAAGCGGCAGGTATCGCCCTGTACGGCGGCACCATGCTGGAAGGCTCGGTCGGCACCCTGGCCTCGGCCCATGCGTTTTTGACCCTGCGCCAGCTGACCTGGGGCACCGAGCTGTTCGGGCCGCTGCTGCTCACCGAAGAGATCGTCACCGAGGCGCCGCAGTACCGCGACTTCGCCCTGCACGTGCCGGCCACCCCAGGCCTGGGGCTGACCCTCGATGAAACCCGCCTGGCGCGCTTCGCCCGCCGCTAGGCTGTTCGCCACAAGGAGATTGCCATGCTGTTCCACGTGAAGATGACCGTGAAGCTGCCGCTCGACATGGACCCGGCCAAGGCCGCCCAGCTCAAGGCCGATGAAAAGGCCCTGGCCCAGCGCCTGCAACAGGAGGGCACCTGGCGCCACCTGTGGCGCATCGCCGGGCACTACGCCAACTACAGCGTGTTCGATGTCGCCGATGTCGAAACCCTGCACGACACCCTGATGCAACTGCCGTTGTTCCCGTACATGGAGATCGACATCGACGGCCTCTGCCGTCACCCCTCGTCGATCCATGCCGACGACCGCTGAGCGCCACCCGCCCAGCCCTGTATGCCTGACAAGAACAATTCGAGGTAACGAGCCATGACCGTGAAAATCTCCCACACCGCCGAGGTGCAAGCCTTCTTCGAAACCGTCGCCGGCCTAGGCAACGCACAAGGCAGCCCGCGCTTCAAGCAGATCATGCTGCGCCTGCTGCAAGACGTCGCGCGGCTGATCGAAGACCTGGAGATCACTGACAACGAGTTCTGGAAGGCGGTGGACTACCTCAACCGTCTTGGCGGGCAGAACGAGGCCGGGCTGGCCGCCGCGGGCCTGGGCATCGAGCACTTCCTCGACCTGCTGCAGGACGCCAAGGACCAGCAGGCCGGTCTCACCGGCGGCACCCCGCGCACCATCGAAGGCCCGCTGTACGTGGCCGGTGCGCCGATCTCGGACGGTGAAGCGCGCATGGACGATGGCCAGGACCCAGGCACCGTGCTGTTCATCCACGGCCAGGTGTTCGATCCGGCCGGCCAGCCGCTGGCCGGTGCCGTGGTCGATCTGTGGCACGCCAACACCCAGGGCACCTATTCCTATTTCGACAGCCGTCAGTCGGACTACAACCTGCGCCGGCGCATCGTCACCGACGCCGAAGGCCGCTACCGCGCCCGCAGCATCGTGCCGTCCGGCTACGGCTGCAACCCCCAGGGTCCGACCCAGGAATGCCTGAACCTGCTCGGCCGCCACGGCCAGCGCCCGGCGCACGTGCACTTCTTCATTTCCGCGCCGGGCTGCCGTCACCTGACCACGCAGATCAACTTCGAAGGCGACCAATACCTGTGGGACGACTTCGCCTACGCCACCCGCGATGGCCTGATCGGCGCGTTGCAGTTCGTCACCGACCCGGCCAAGGCCCGCGACCGTGGGGTCGAGGGCGACACCTTCGCTGACCTTGCTTTCGACTTCCACCTGCAAGCCGCGCAGGCGCCCGCCGCAGAAGAACGCAGTGAGCGTCCGCGGGCCTTGCAGGACGCCTGAACCCAGGCAACGCAGCGTTTTACCCCGGCGATCATCGGCAGGTGATCGCCGCACCCTAATCCCTTGCACCCGACGCTTCGCCATTCCTATAACAACAAAGGCTTCGCCATGACCCCGCATACCTCCGCCAGACCTTCGCCGTCTGCCTGTTACTGACAGGTTTCTGCCTTTAGCACATCTCTGCTTGCCGCCGGCTGGCCTTTTCGGCTGCGCGCCAGGCAGAGCAACCCGGGCTGTCCTCACTCAGGAATTCAGACAGATGAACACCGTCGCCAACGCTTCGCCCACCGGGCAGCGCCAGAAACGCTACGTCTACGAATGGTACGTAGTGGTGCTGTGCATGATCGCCTACATCTTTTCGTTCGTTGACCGGCAGATCCTGGCGCTGATGATCGAGCCGATCAAAGCCGACCTCAACCTCAGCGACACCCAGTTCAGCCTGCTCCACGGCCTGGCCTTTTCCTTGTTCTACGCCTTCATGGGCATGCCCATCGCCTACCTGGCCGACCGCTTCTCGCGGCCGAAGATCATCGCCCTGGGCGTGGTGTTCTGGAGCCTGGCCACCGCCGCCTGCGGGCTGAGCAAGAACTTCCTGCAGATGTTCCTTGCCCGTATCGGCGTCGGTGTGGGGGAGGCGGCGTTGTCGCCGTCGGCCTACTCGATGTTCAGCGACCTGTTCCCCAAGGACAAACTCGGCCGCGCGGTGGGCATCTATTCCATCGGCTCGTTCGTCGGTGGCGGCGTGGCGTTTCTGGTCGGTGCCTACGTGATCGCCTTGCTGAAGAATGCCGACACCATCGAGGTGGCCGTGCTTGGCGCGATGAAGGCCTGGCAACTGGCATTCATTCTGGTCGGCCTGCCAGGGGTAGTGGTGGGGCTGCTGATCTGGTTGACCGTGCGCGACCCGCAGCGCAAGGGCGCGCAGCTCGATGAGCATGGCCAGCCGCGCAAGCTCAGGCTCACCGACGGCCTGCGCTTCATCGGCCGCCACCGCGCCACCTTCAGCTGCCATTACCTGGGCTTCTCGTTCTACGCCATGGCGCTGTTCTGCATGATGAGCTGGACCCCGGCGCTGTACATCCGCAAGTTCGGCATGAGCCCTCAGGACGCCGGCTTCATGCTCGGCACCATCCTCCTGCTGGCCAACACCAGTGGGGTGTTCTTCGGCGGCTGGCTGACCGACTACCTGAGCAAGCGCGGCTACAGCGACGGCGCCATGCGCACCGGGGTGATCGGCGCGCTGGGCATGCTGGTGCCGGCAACCCTGTATTCGCAGGTCGACAGCCTGTGGCTGTCGGTGACCCTGCTGGTGCCGGCCATGTTCTTCGCCTCGTTCCCGATGCCGGCCTCCACCGCAGCGATGCAGATTCTTTCGCCCAACCAGGTGCGCGCGCAGGTGTCGGCGGTGTTCCTGCTGATCAACAACCTGCTGGCGCTGGGCCTGGGCACCACTCTGGTGGCGCTACTCACCGACCGCTATTTCGGCTCGCCGTTGGCGGTCGGGCAGTCGATGGCGATCGTCAGTTGCATCGCCTCGCTGCTGGCCATCGCGCTGCTGTACCTGGGCTGCCGGCATTTCCGCCGTAGCCTGCAACGTGAATACCCGCAGTGAACCCGACCTACGCCGCCGACTGTGCTCGGCGGCCGCACCCCGGAGAACGCCGATGATCGTGACAGTGCTGGGCGGTGGCCATGGCTGCTATGCCGCCGCCGTAGAGATGGCCGAACGCGGCCACACCACCCGTTTATGGCGCCGCGACGCCGCCGCGTTGCAGGCGCTGGCCGCTTGCGGCCACCTGGAGGTGAGCGATTACCGCGGCAGCCGCCAGGTCAGCGTCGGCGGCGAGGACGCCCAGGTGCAGTTGCACCACGAGCTGGGCCAGGCGCTGCGCGGCGCCGAGTTGATCCTGATACCGCTGCCGGCGACCAGTCATGAGGCGCTGGCGGCTCAGCTTGCGCCCCTGCTGGAAGACGGCCAGGTGGTGTTCCTGCCGCCTGGCACCTTCGGCAGTTACCTGTTCGCCAAAGCCCTGCGCGACAGCGCCAATCCGGCCGAGGTGGCCTTTGCCGAGACCGGCACCTTGCCGTACCTGGTGCGCAAGCACGGCGTCAATCAACTGGTGATCAGCGCCTACGCCACACGCCTGCCAACGGGCGTGCTGCCGGCCAGGCTGGCGCCGCAGGCGATGGAGGTGCTCAAGCAGGCGTATCCCAGCGTCGAGCCTTGCGCAGATGCCTTGAGCGCTGCGCTGATGAACGCAGGGCCGATCATCCACCCGCCGCTGATCCTGATGAATGCCGGGCCGCTCGAACACTTCGAGGCCTGGGACATTCACCACGAAGGCACGCAGCCGGCGATCCGCCGTGTCACCAGCGCCCTGGATGCCGAACGCATGGCGCTGCGCGAGGCGCTGGGCTACGGCGCGCCGCATTTCCCCCTGGCCGACCACTACAGCGAGCAGGGCGAGCCGTGGATGTACGGCCATGGCGCCCACGGCAAGCTGACCGACAGCGGTGATTGGCGTGAGAAGATCGACCTGCACAGCCACCGCTACATGCTCGAAGACACCCGCCTGGGGCTGTCGCTGCTGGTCTCGCTCGGGCGCTGGATCGGCCTGCCGACGCCGCTGGCCTCAGGCTTGCTGGCACTGGCCAGTGCCGTCACCGGCAACGATCTCTACGCCCAGGGCCGCACCTTGGAACGTCTCGGTCTGGACGCGCTCGACCGCGAGCAGATGCAGGCGCTGCTGATCCAGGGGCCACGGCGGTGAGCCGCGCAGCGGTGATTGCCGTCGCCGGCGCCGGGCGCATGGGCGAGGGCATTGCCCTGGCCTTCGCCCTGGCCGGGCACGCGGTGGCGTTGCTCGACCTCAAACCCCGCGAAGCGCAGGCCCAAGCGGCGTTGTGGCAACAGGCGCGCAGCAGTCTGGCCGAGCAACTGGATTGTCTTGAGGCTGCACAGTTGCTGGATGCCGAGCAGTCTCGGGCGGTGCTCGAGCGCATCGAGCAGGTCGCCTGCCAGCACAGCGGCGCAGCCCTGGCGGCCAGCAGCGTGGTGTTCGAGGCGGTGCCGGAAATCATCGAAGTCAAACGCCAGGCGCTGGGCTGGATCAGCCAACATGCCCCCGCTGAGGCGATCATCGCCTCGACGACCTCGACCTTTCTGCTCAGCGAACTGATGCCCGTGGTCAATGCGCCACAGCGGCTGCTCAACGCCCACTGGCTCAATCCGGCGCACCTCATGCCGCTGGTGGAAATCAGCCACGACCCGCAGGTCGACCTGGCGCTGTTGCAGCGCTTCGAGCAACTGCTGCAAGGGCTGGGCAAGGTCCCGGTGCGCTGCGCCATCGCGCCGGGGTATATCGTCCCGCGTTTGCAGGCGCTGGTGATGAACGAAGCGGCGCGCATGGTCGCCGAAGGTGTGGCAAGTAGCGAGGCCATCGACACTGCCGTGCGCACCGGCCTGGGCCTGCGCTTCTCGGTGCTGGGCCCGCTGGAGTTCATCGACTGGGGCGGCAACGACACCTTGGTGCATGCCTCGCGTTACCTCACCGAGCACCTGGGCGAACGCTTCGCCGCCGCCCCCCCAGGTGCTCAGCAACGCCGCCCACAAGCGCGACGGCCTGCGCGATCGCGTGGGCTTCTACGACTACCGCGAGCAAGACATCAGCGCCTACCGCGCGCAACGGATGCAGCGCTTCATCGAGCGTTTGAAGCAGGGTGGGTTGTTGCCGCGGATTGGATGAACGCAGGACGGGACGTTTCGTTTGTTTCGTCTATTGAGTGTTTCGTTTGTTTCGAATATAACGAGGCAATCTATTCGCGAGGCACTGCCTCGGTGCGTTGTTGGAGATCACTCATGAACACTGCCGATTATTCACAGAGCGTCCTGCCCGATTCAAAAACCATCGGCGCTGCCGTCGAATCGAGCCGCCAGCTTGCTGCCTTCGTTTCGACTACCTTGGAAACCCAGCGAATCGAGCTGGTTGACGAGTGTCAGCAGCGTCACAGCGTTGAGCTACCGACCTTCGCGCTTAGGCTGCTGGGCGACATTCTCAGCGAGCTGGCCATGGGCAATACGGTCAAAGTCGTACCCATCCACGCCGAGCTGACTACCCAGGAGGGCGCCGACATGCTCAACGTATCGCGCCCGCATCTGGTCAGACTGCTTGACGAAGGGGTGATACCTCACAGCAAGACCGGCACCCACCGTCGCGTTCGCTTCACTGACCTCATGGCCTACAAAGCCCAGCGTGACAGGGCCAGCCAGTCGTCCATGCAGGCCCTGGCCGCGCAAGCCCAAGAACTCGATCTGGGGTACTGATGAGGCAGTCGCCCTTCACCGTCGTTTACGACGCTTGTGTTCTGTACCCCGCCCCGCTGCGTGATCTATTGATGCACCTGGCCTTGACCGGTGTGTATCGAGCACGCTGGTCTGAAGACATCCACGCCGAATGGACACGCAACCTGCTCAAGAACCGCCCTGAGCTCAGGCCTGAGCAACTGGCCTGGACCGTCAAATGCATGAATGATGTGATCGCTGATTCTGTGGTCAGCGACTATCAGTCGCTGATACCTGGCCTGCAGTTGCCAGACGCGGATGATCGCCACGTGCTGGCGGCTGCGATCAGATGCAACGCATCGGTCATCGTGACCTACAACCTGAAAGACTTCCCCGCAGAGGTGTTGAGAGGTTTCGAAATCGAGGCGCTGCATCCGGATGTATTTCTGTCCGATATCTGGGATCTCGATCAGGCGGCAGTGCTGCAGGCGGCTCGGGGGCAGCGGGCGATGCTGAAGAACCCCCCTTACGCGCCGCGGCAGTTGCTGGACACATTGCTCAAGCAGCAACTGCCAGAGCTGGTGAAACGTCTATCTGACTACGAACTATTGATCTGAAGCCTCGCCCAACTTACTGCAACGGCGAAAACCCCGCCGGCAGGTACACCACCGAATTCATCTTCTGCAATTGCGGCGCGGAGTTTTCCGGGGGCCAGACGCCGTCGTGGACGGCGCGGGTGCGCACCTCGAGGCGTTGTTCCAGGGTTGCGTAGGGCCAGATGTGCAGGTAGCGCGGCACCCGGCCGCTGGTGGCGTAGAAGGCGGCGAACACCGCGGAGTAGCCTGGCGCGGTGCGTGGGCCGACCGCCTTGCGCCACCCGGCCAGGGTCGGGGCCAGGCCCGAGGGCACCAGGTCGTACTCGCGCAGTTCGTAGAACGGGCCGTGTGCGCCGGGGGCTAGCGGTTCGAGGAAGGGGAACAGACGGTAGTCGTCGATGTGCTGTTCGAGAATCCATTCACCGATGCCGAAGCCGTCGGCCGCTTCCAGCACCCGGCTGCGCTCGGCAGCCTTGATGGCCGGGCTGGCGAAGCGGCGCAGCAGCGCCACGGTGTTCTGCGGGCCGATCTCCGAGAGCCAGCAGCCGACCAGCTCCACCCCCTCCAGCGCCTCGGCCAGGGCCTGTTGCAGCCGGGGCAAGGCTTGCGCCGGGGTACGCACGCGCAGGGTGAAGCGGATCAGTTCGTAGTCGTGTGACATGCTCAGGGTTTCCTTCATGGGCGATTTGTTTCGAGCGGTCCCCGTAGGAGCGGCGTCAGCCGCGATGGGCCGCAAAGCGGCCCCAATCCAGGTACGCAATATCCCGGTGTCTACGCGCTGTCTGAATTGGGCCTGCTGCGCAGGCCATCGCGGCTAAAGCCGCTCCCACAGTCGATCAGGACAGGTGCTCACCGGGCTTGATGGTCAGCAGGGTGAGGGTGGTGATGGCGCCCATGACGATCAGCATCACCGCCACTGGCCAGGCATCCTGATACAGGCTGAATAGCGCGGTGGCGGCCAGCGGCGCGAGGCCGCCGGAGAAGATCGAGGCCACTTCATGCCCCATGGCCATGCCGGTGTAGCGCACCTTGGCTGGGAACAGCTCGCCCATCAGCGCCGGCTGGGTGCCGATCATCGCGCCATGACAGAACGCCATGCCCAGCAGCGCCGCCAGGTACACCCAGAAGGTCGAATGGGTATCGAGCATCCAGAAGAACGGAAAGGCCAGCAACATCAACCCCACCGAACCGATGGCATACACCGTGCGCCGGCCAATCCGATCGGACAGCCAGCCCCAGAAGACGATGGTGAACGCCTCGACGATCATCGCCAGCATCACGCTGGCCAGCACCAGTTGCGTGTCCAGCCCGGTGAACTTGGCATAGGCGATGGTGAAAGCCAGGAACAGGTAGGCACTGCCGTTCTCGGCGATGCGAATGCCCATGGCTTGCAGCACTGCCTTGGGGTGCTCGCGCAGCACCTGCATGGCCGGCAGGTGCCTGGGGGCATCCTGCTGCGCCTGTTCCTCGACGAAGGCCTTGCTCTCCGGCAACTGCCGGCGAATGTACACGCCGACGCCGAAGATCAGGATGCTGGCCAGGAACGGGATGCGCCAGCCCCAGCTCATCATGTCTTCGTGGGGCAGCATCTGCACCAGGTAGAACGCGGCGGCAGACAGCACGAAGCCGCCGGAGACACCCAACTGGCTCCAGGCAGCGAAAAAGCCCACCCGGCCCTTGGGCGCGTTTTCGCTGAGCATCAGCACGCCGCCACCCCATTCACCGCCCGAGGCCACCCCTTGCAGGATACGCAGCAGTACCAGGCAGATCGGCGCCAGGTAGCCGGCCTGTTCGAAGGTCGGCAACAGGCCCATGGCGAAAGTCGCCGCGCCCATGATGCCCAGGGTCATCACCAGGGCGGTCTTGCGTCCGGCCTTGTCGCCGATGTGGCCGAAGATCAGCCCACCCAGCGGGCGCGCCAGAAAGCCCACGGCGAACCCGGCGAAGGCGGCCATGGTGCCGAGCACCGGGTCGGTGCCGGCGGGGAAGAACAGCGGGCCGAAGATCAGCGCCGCCGCCGTGCCATACAGGAAGAAGTCGTACCACTCCAGGGCATTGCCCAGTGCTGAGGCGACGACGATGCGGCGCAGAGTGCGTGGGTCGGTATCGGTGCTGATGTTGGTCTGTGGATTGGACATGATTGCGCTCCGCGGCCGTTACCAGAATTTCCAGGTGTAGGAGGTGATGAACCGGTACTCGTCGTAGTCGTTGCCATAGCGCGTCTGTGTGCGCAGGTTTTTCAACTCCAGGCCCAGGTCCTTGAACGGGCCGCTTTGCACCACGTACGAGAGCATGATGTCGCGCTCGTTTTCCTGGTCGCGGGACAGCCCGGCGCCGCGGTCGATATCGGTGCCTTTGATATAGCGGGTGAACAGTTTGAGCCCGGGAATGCCGACAGCGGCGAAGTTGTAGCCATAGCGCACTGACCAGCTACGCTCGTCCGGGCGAATGAACGGCAGGCCCGCCCAGTTCGGCAGGTAGAACTGCGGCACGTAGCCGTTGATGGTCGGGAACACCGTGTCGCCGGTCATGCGCTGGTAGCTGGCGCCGACCATATGGCCGTTGTTTTCCAGGGTGACCAGGCCGTAGTAGGCACGGTTGTCCACCGCGCCGCCGCGTGCGGCGCCGTCCTCGCGGTTGTTGAAGTAGCCCACGTCGGTTTTCAGCAGGTAGTCGTCGGCGAAGGTCAGGCTGTGCTTGAGGCCGCCGTAGTCCTGGCGATAGATGTCGTTGAGCACGCCATGGAAGTAGCTGGCTTGCAGGCCTGGGGTCAGCGCGTAGGTGGCGCCGACGAAGTCCAGGCCATCGCTGTCCTGGCGGTCGCTGGTGCCGAAGCGGTACAGCCGCTCGTGGTTCGATGACTCGCGGGTGACGATCGACCAGAAGCGCCCGCCGACCAGGGTCAACCGGTCGATGTCGCGCGATTCGATCACCGCGCCCTGGTAGATCGTGTCGAGCTGGCGGCTGGGGTCGTTGGAGGCGACCGGGTAGTTGGGCTTCTGGTCGCCGATCTTCACCAAGGTCTTGGCGTACTTGAGTTTCAGTGTTGCACCGGCGCGGCCATAGTCGTCGGCAGCTTTCTGCCGCGAGCGACTGAACGGCAGCGAGCCGTCATTGCCGCTGGAGTCCAGGCGCAGGGCGTACTGACCATTGAGGTCGAGGCCGAGCGCGATCGGCGTGTCGGTGTAACCGGATTCAAATTGCAGGTCGAAGCCTTGCGACCAGTTGCCGACCTTCGACACCGGGGCGTCGGACTGGGTGAAGTTGCGGTTCAGGTACAGGTTTCTGAAATTGAGCGACAGGTGACTGTCATCCACCAGATCGGCCCAGGCGCTCAGCGGGAGCAGGGCGCCGACACTCAGGCACAGGGTTTTCGCACGTAACGGCCGTTTCGCTTGCATGGGGTAGTCCTGGAAATGTGATCGGTACAGGGCATGGGCAGGGGTTCACCGGCAGCAAAGGCGTGCAGGTCTGCGCCTGCCTGTCCGTCACGTATTGTTTTTGTTGTTTTCAGATATCCAGCACCAGGCGCGCACTGCGCGCCCGGGAACAGCACACGACGATCTGTTCGTTGCTCTGCTTCTCCTCATCGGTCAGGTAGTGGTCACGGTGGTCGGGTTCGCCCTCCAGCACATCGCACAGGCAGGTGCCGCACACGCCTTGCTCGCACGACACCTCCACGGCGATGCCGGCCTCGCGCAGCGCCGCCAGCAACGATTGCTCGGGCGCCACCTGAAGCGTCTTGCCGCTGCGCACGGCCTGCACCTCAAAGCCCGCCCCAGCGCTGTCGACCTCGACTTGGAAATATTCGTGGTGGATCTGCTCGGCGCTGAAACCCTGCGCGCGGGCGCCGGCAATCACCCAGTCCATGAACCCGGTCGGGCCACAGGTGTACAGGTGCGTGCCGGGGGCGGGGTCGCCCAGCACTTGGGCCAGGTCCAGGCGCTGGTCGTCGCCCTCGTCGCTGAAATGGGTGAACACGCTGGCGGCGAATGGCGCGGCCAGCAGTTCGTCGACGAACGCGCAGCGGCTGCGCGAGCGTGCCCGGTAATGCAGCTCGAAGGCCTCGCCGCGGGCGTGCAGGGTATGGGCCATGGCGATCAGCGGGGTGATGCCGATGCCGCCGCCCAGAAGGATGCTGCGCTGCGCGTCGGCCACCAGCGGGAACAGATTGCGCGGCGCGCTGATGCGCGTGAGGGCGCCAGCCTGCAACTGCACATGCACCGCCGCCGAGCCGCCGCGCGATTGCGCCTCACGCAAGACGCCAAGCCGGTAGACATTGGCCCGCGCCGGGTCGCCGCACAGCGAGTACTGGCGTACCACGCCAGGGGCTAGGTGCACATCGACATGGGCGCCTGCGGCGAAGCGCGGCAGCGCCTGGCCGTCGAGCGCCGCCAGTTCCAGCACGGCGACATCGGCGCCCTGGACCTCGCGGGTCTGGACGATGACATCGAGCAAGGCGTCGTTCATCGTCAGTTCCTCAGAGGATGTAGCCGATACCCGCCAGGGCATCGTCACTGTTGATCAGGCTGATGACCTTGCGCTGAATCTTCAGCCCGCTTTCGCTGCGCAGCAGCGTGTAGGTCAGGTCGGCGCTGTAATGCTTGAGGCTTTCCTTGCGGAACTCGCGCACGTTCTGCGCGCAGCGCACGGTGAGCTGCTGGCCGTCTTCACCGAGGATGCGAAAGCGCGACAGCGTGCGCACGGTGCGCGGCTGCGGGCTGGTGGAAATCGACTCGCCGCCGATCAGCCGCTGCACGCGCAGCTCGCGCATGTGATGGTCGTCGTAGGCGTAGTTGAGGGTGTTCTCGTAGTCGGTTTCCTTGGGGTTGATGGGGATGATGTAGGTGCCTTTCTCGGCCCACAGGTTGAGCCATTCGGTGTATTCACCGTGGTCGAGCATGTCGCCTTCCTGCCAGATGAAGGCGGTCACTTCGTTGAGCAGTTGCAGGTTCATCATTGCGCCTCCACCGACATCATCTTCTTCCACTGCTGGTACGCCGCGCGCATGCCGGTCTCGGCGCTCACATCCGAAATGCGTCCATCGGCGCTGTCACGTTCACCGGGCAGGCCGCGGTTGAGCATGATCCACAGCTCGTCACCGGCACTGGCGCCTTTCTGCACCCGTTCCCAGGCCTCGGAGTCATCCGGGGTGCCAAAGCCCATCGGGCCCTGGAAGTGCTCGTGCAAACGCAGGCGGTAGCGGTTGGCCGCCGCCGGGCCGCCGTCCATGGTGATCACCGAGTGGTGGATTTCCGTCTCGGTCACCGACAGCGGTTGCAGCACGCGGAAGAACGCCATCGAGCAGGCGACGTTGGGGAACAGGTTGAGGTTGAAACCGGTGCCGCCGACCGCACGGACGATGCGCCGGACTTGCTGCTCGTCGATGCCTTCCTCGCGCAACTCGCCGGCCAGCGCCTCGAAGCGCTCCGGGATCGGCTTGTCGAGGTCGGCTTCAAGGTCCACCAGGTCGGGAATCATCACCATCACGCTGTGGCCATTGCCCAGGTCCTCGACGTAGCCGGGGCCTTTGACGAAGTCGAACAGCGCCAGGGTCTGTTCATCGACCGATGACAGAAAACTCTTGTGCACCAGCGGGAAGTGGTAGGCGTCGGTGGTGTTTTCCAGCTGGATTTTCCAGTTGCCAGGGAAGCGGAAGCGGTGCTCGCCGGGCACCTTGATGCCGTAGCCGGCGCCCTGTTTCATGAACAGGTCCATCCACTTCTTGGCTGGGCCGAGGAAGTCCACCAGTGGCTCGATGTCGTCCTTGAAAGTGGCGAAGATCATCCCGGCATACGACTCGACCCGCAGGCTGACCAGCGGCAGCTCGGATTTATCCAGGCAGTCGCCGTAGCTTTCCGGGTGCGGGATACCGCGCAGCGAGCCGTCCAGGGCATAGCCCCAGCCGTGGTAGGGGCAGACGAAGCTATTGGTCTTGCCCTTCTTGTGCTCGCACACGGTGGCGCCGCGGTGGCGGCAGCGGTTGAGCAGCACGTGGACGTCTTTCTTGCGGTCGCGCACGACGATCACCGGCTGCTTGCCGATGTAGGTGGTCTTGTAGCTGCCGGAGTCGGGGATTTCTCTTTCATGGGCGACCCAGATCCAGGTGCTGGAGAAGATCCTTTCCAGCTCGGCGTCGAACAGCGCCGGGTCGGTGTAGAGGGAGGTGTGCACGCGGTCGGCCTGCACCAGATCGGCGGGGTCGACGGACAGGTTGACAGCAGGAATCAGGTGGTTCATCGGGCACCTCTGCAGGTTCACGTAGGTGAGTCGTCCAGCGGCGTTCCGCCGCCTCTGGGAGCGGCTGGAGCAGGGGCTGGCGGGTGTTGGCGGAAGGAACTAGTCGAGCTGCGGCAATGACCACACAAGGCGTGGTCTGCCAACGGACGGGGGCTGCGAAGCGGGGAGTGTGCGCACGGTCATGGCGATGCCTCTTTTGTTTTTTTGCGCCCCGGTGTGCCGGTGGCTTTATGGGCTACACGCTAAAACGCCGGGCAAGGCCACTCAATGACAGCGCTGGGCAAGTATGTTGCGTTTTGTGCAACGTCCGACGTGAACGTATGGGTTCGCTGTGGGCGCGGACGATCCGCCGCCGCGGCTTACCCGTGAACGGCTCCGCTTATTTATTGACATTTCACGTAATATTTCCCACTCTTCCAGCCTTGCCCACCCCGGCCAGGCGCCTTGTCGTGGCTGGCCTCAACCTGTGAAGCGCCCATGTCCCGAACCCCTGTCGGCACCGTCCTGCTGCTGGCCTCGCTGACCGCCATCGTGCCGCTGTCGATCGATATCAACCTGCCGGCCATGCCGGCCATCGCCGCCGATCTGCAGGCCAGCAGCAGTAGCGTGCAATCGACCGTCGGCACCTTTTTGCTGGGTCTGTGCCTGGGCATGCTCTGCTATGGCCCGCTGGCCGACCGCTTTGGCAGGCGCCCATTGCTGCTGGCAGGTGGCGCGGTGTACCTGGTGGCGACCCTGGCGTGCATCTTCGCCAGCGACATCGATCAGCTGGTGCTGGCGCGCTTCTTCCAGGCCCTGGGCGGGGCGGCGGCGTCGGTGCTGGGGCGCGCGGTGGTCAGTGACCGCTTTGCCCTCACCGAGGCGGCGCGGGTACTGACCCTCATGCACCTGGTGACCATGATCGCCACGCTGCTGTCGCCGATCGTCGGCAGTGCGCTGCTGGCCCTGACCGGTTGGCGCAGCATCTTCGTCGCGCTTGGGCTGTTCGTCGCGGTGGTTATGGCCAGCACCGCCTGGCGCTTGCAGGAAAGCCTGCCGCCGAGCCGGCGCAGCGCCTCGCTGGGCTCGGCGTTTCTGGCCTACCTGGGCGTGCTGCGCGCGCCGTTGGCGCTGGCCTACATGGGCTGCATGGGCCTGGCGCTGGGCGGCATGTTCGGCTTCATGACCGGCTCGCCATTCGTCTATGCCGAGCACTTTGGCCTGTCGCCCGGGCAGTACGCCTGGCTGATGGCGCTGAACTTCGTCTCGATCATCGGCCTGACCCTGATCAATGCGCGTCTGGTCAGGCGCCATGGGCCGCAGCGAATGATCGGCATCGGCGTGCTGCTGACCTTGCTCGCCTGCGCCGGGCTGTTGCACGCCGCGCTGGCCGAGTCGGTCGGCCTGGTGCAACTGGTGCTGTGCGTGATGCTGTACATCGGCGCCACCGGCTTGCTCGGCGCCAACAGCATCGCCTGCCTAATGGCGCTGTTCCCCAATCGCTCGGGGGCGGCGGCGGGATTGGCGATTTCCGCGCAGTTCGCCCTGGCGTCGCTGTGCAGTGGCATCACTGCACGGGTGGTGGGCAACGACCCAGGCCGCCTGGCGCTGGTGATGGTCTGTGCCGGGGTCGGCAGCGCTGCCTGCTATGGCCTGGTGCTGGCCTGGCGGCGACGGGCCAGGCTGGTCAGTCGCTGACGCTCACAGGGCCAGGCGCATGGCCTTGGCCATCTCCTGGGCCAAGGCGCGGTCGAGCGCCTCCAGCACACGCCCGCGGCGCGCGACGATCTGAATGTCGGTGGCCTGCATGGCCGGGCAGTCGATGGCGATGGCGCGCAGCGTGCCGCCCTTGAGCTCGTCGCTGATCGGCAGCTCGGCCAGCAAGGTGGCGCCCAGCCCTGAGCGCACATAGTCGAGCAGTACCACCAGCGAGTTGGAAGTCAGGCTCGGGGTGATCTCGAAGTCGCGCCCACGGCAGGCGCCATCGACCAGTTCGCGCACGCGAAAGCGCGGGCCGGGCAGGGCCAGCGAGGTCTGCGCCAGCTCCTCGAGGGTGACCATGCTGCGCGCTGCCAGCGGATGACTGCGGTGCACGATCAGGCGCAACGGTTGCGCCAGGCTGAACAGGCGCGTCAGCCGTCCGGTCGCGCTGGGCGAGAAGACCACGCCCAGGTGCGCCTCGTCGGCCGAGACCATGCGCTGCACCTCGAGCGAGGGCGCGCTGATGATCTCGGCCTGATGCGCGCCGTGCTCGCGCAGAAACGCCTGCAGGGAATGGATCGCCCGCGCCCCGAGCAAGCCTTCGCCGATGGCCATGACCGTGGTCGCGGCCTGCTGGCTGCGCAGACTGTCGAGGGTCTCCAGCAATGCGGTGTGTTCGTGCAGGCGTCTTGCGTAGTAGGCCACTGCCGCCTGGCCGGCGGCGGTCAGACGAATGCGGTGGGTGCCTTGCTCGACCAGGGCGATGTCCAGTTCCTGCTCGAGGCGGGCGATCTGTCGGCTCACCGATGAGGTGGCCACCCCCAGCATTTCCGCAGCCGCACGCATCGAGCCGTGTTCGTGGCTCAGGTGCAGGTAGTGCAGGCGATGGTCCTGCAAGGTGATGGGACGGTGAGCAGGCGTAGCCATACGAGACCTCGTGCGCGGCGCTGTGGAATCGGCGGTCCCTGCCACTGACAGCGCCGCAAGGGGCCTGCCAACAATCCCTATCACGTGAAAAATCCATTAGTTGCCGGAGTATGTCGCGCTTTCCCGGACGCGACAATGGGCGCTTGAAACTGTGTGCATGAGTCGCGCGCAGCAATTTTTTTGACAATATTTTGATATGGCTGAAGCGATTTTTTAGAGCGATTTGCTTGATGAAAATGGCTTTTTCAAGCTCGGCATATTGATATAAAACCTTTAAAAACAATGATCTAGATCAATTATCGGCAAGGCTTTGCGGTGTTTTCCATCCATACGACCACCACCCTATACGCGTGAATATTCAATTGACAATTCACGTAAATGCTCGCACATTCCAGCCATCGGCAACCAAAACAAGAGAGACAGACCATGCCGCCTGACCTTGCTCACCTCCCCGGTGGCGGGCGCCCGTATTCGGGGCGCCACGCCTTCGCACACCCGCCGTTCACGGCTGCCGGCTGCCCCAGGCAACCTGCCTAGTCCCTCTGCCTAGATGCCTACCGTCCTGATACGGAGAAACTCCATGGATTCGCATTGCCTGCGCGCAGCCTCCAGTGCTGCGCTCGCCTCCGGCCCGGCCTTCGACACGCTGCTCGACACCCTGCGCCAACGGGCGCGCAGCGGTGAGTTCGACCGCCAGCGGCATATCTCGGCTGACGTGATCGACGCCTTCAAGGCCCACGGCGTGTACCGCGCTCTGGTGCCGAAACGCTTTGGTGGGCTGGAGTGCTCGCCCGGCGAGTTCTGCCAGATGGTCGAGCGCGTGTCCCATGCCGATGGCTCTGCCGGCTGGGTGGCAAGCTTCGGCATGAGCCCGGTGTACTTGGCGGCCTTGCCGCTCGAGACCATCACCGCGCTGTACAACGCCAACCCTGACACGGTGTTCGCTGGCGGCATCTTCCCGCCGCAACCGGCTGAGGTGGTGACCGGCGGCTTCAGGGTCAATGGCCGCTGGAAATACTCCAGTGGCTCGATGGGCGCCGACATCGTCGGTGTCGGCATCGCCCCGCGCAACGGCGACAAGCTCGACCTGCCGCGCCTGGCGGTGCTGCCGCAGCGCAGCGCGCGCATCGAGGCGACCTGGGACACCGTCGGCCTGCTCGGCACTGGCAGCCACGACCTGGTGGTCGAGAACGTGGTGGTCGGTGAGGAATGGACCTTCGTGCGCGGCGGCAAGCCCAACCTCGACGAGCCGTTCTTCCGTTACCCGTCGCTGTCGTTCGCCACCCAAGTCCTGTCGGTGGTGGGCCTGGGCGTGGCCCGCGCTGCGCTCGACGAGCTGGCCGGCATGGCCAGCGGGCGGATTTCGGTGACCGGCGCCCCGGCATTGGCCGAGCGGCCCCTGGCCCAGGTCGACGTGGCCCGCGCCGAAGCCGCACTACGCTCGGCACGGGCGTTCTTCTACGAATCCATCGACGCTGCCTGGCAGCACGTGCTGGCGGGTGATCCGGTGCCGCCCGAGGCGGTCAACCTGCTGCGCCTGTCGTCGACCCACGCCACCCGGGTGGCGGCCGAGGTCGCGCGCAGTGCGCAGATGCTTTCGGGCATGACCGGCATCTACAACGACAGCCCGCTGGCGCGCTGCGTCAACGATGCCCAGGTGGTCACCCAGCATGCCTTCATGGGCGACGTCACTTACCAGAACGCCGGAGCGATGTTCTTCGGCAAAGCGCCTCTTCCAGGCTATCTGTAACTTTCGGGGTATTACTCATGAGCGATAAAAAGACCTTGCGCGTGCTGTTCTGCATGGGCATCAACCAGAACTTCTTCGATGCCGCACGGGATGAACAGCTACAAGTGTGGGCCGCCTTCAGCGCGATGTGGAACGGCATCCATGACCTGGCCGGGGTCAAGGTGCTGGGCAACATGGATGACGATCAGAGCATGGTCGGCCCCTCCGATGGCTTCCCCTGGACCACTTACCTGCTGGCCGATGTGCCCGATGTCGAGACCGTCCACGCGGCCTGCAACCTGCTGCGCACCACGGCAGTGGGCGAGGGGCCGTACAAGCTGTGGCGCTACGTGAAGATCGAGGCGCGGATGGGCCGCGAACTGATCATCCAGCGCAGTTGAGCCGCGCTGCCTTCGCCATCGAGACCGATCACTGCCAGCCTGCGTAGCTGGCAAGGAGCACCCCGTGAGTAACCTGATTCCTGCTGTCAACCTGTCCGTCGACCCCGCCGATCTGGTGCAGGCCGACCGCGTGCACACCTCCCTCTACACCGACCCAGCGCTGTTCGACGCCGAGCTGGACAAGATCTTCTCCAGCACCTGGATCTGGGTCGCCCACGAGAGCGAAATCCCAGAGTCCGGCAGCTACAAGACCACCTACATCGGCAAGCAGCCGGTGATCGTCGTGCGCGACCGCAAGAAAGACGTCCACGTGCTGCTCAACCGCTGCCGCCACCGTGGCGCGACGGTGTGCGAGCACAAGAAGGGCAAGACCAATAGCTTCGTCTGCCCCTACCACGGCTGGGGCTATGCCCTGGACGGCTCGCTGCGCGGTATCCCGCACCCGGAAAGCTATGGTGATTGCCTGGATAAATCCGAGCTGCCGCTGGTCAGCCTGCGGGTCGAATCGTATGCCGGGATGATCTTCGCCACCTTCAAGGACGACATCGAGCCGCTGGTGGACTTCCTCGGCCCGGCGAAAAAATGGATGGACCTGTTCATGAAACAGGGCGCCGGCTACGGCATCAAGGTGCCCGGCGAGCACCGCTTCCGCTTCCCCGGCAACTGGAAAATCCAGCTGGAAAACACCACCGACGCCTACCACTTCCCGCTGGTGCACAAGAGTTTTCTGTCATCGGTCGATGAACAGACCCTGGCGCTGTTCGACTTCGTCAAAGGCCCCGGCTACGTCGAAGACCTGGGCAATGGCCACAGCGTGATGGTGATGATTCCCGACCTGGTGGACCTTGAAGCCGACCTCGACAAGCCGATCCCGGAGCGCTTCGAGGCGCTGGCCGGCGAGTTGCGCGAGGAAGGCATCGACGAGCAGCAAGTCCGGCGCATCGTCCGTGCGGTCGGCGGCACCGGTTTCAACCTCAACCTGTTCCCCAACGTCGCCTGCTCGATGGCGTTCTTCCGCGTGCTGCAACCGCTGTCGGTGACCGAAACGGAAATCCACCACTCGGTGATCACCATGGACGGCGGCCCGGCGGCGGCCAACCGCTACCGCCTGCGTTTGCACGAGCACTTCCAGGGCCCGATGGGCTTTGGCACCCCGGATGACTCCGAGGCCTGGGAACGGGTGCAAAAAGGCGCCAGTGCCGGTGACGAGCTGTGGATCATGCTCAACCGCGGCCTGCCCGGGGAACGTGCCAGCGCCGATGGGCGCATTTCGGATGTGAGCGCCGAGACCGGCATGCGCGCGGCGTACCAGCAGTGGAAGAAGATGATGTCGGTGGAGGCGCAATGATGAACCTGCAACTGCTTAACGAAGTGACCGCCTTCATCTGGCAGGAAGGCGACATGCTCGACCACGGTGAATACACCGAATGGCTCAACCTGTGGGCTGAGAAAGGGACGTACATCATCCCCATCAACCCCAAGGAAACCGACTACGAGAACACCCTCAACTACGCCTACGACGACCACCACATGCGCGAGCTGCGCGTGCAGCGGCTGATCGGCGGCGAGTCGATTTCCACCAGCCCGCAGCCGCGCACCGTGCGCACGCTGTCGCGCTTTCGCATTCTCGGCGAAGACGGCCAGACCCTCACCGTGCGCTGCGCGCAGAACGTGCGCGAGTTCCGCAAGGAAAGCCTCAAGCATTACAGCGCCGACCTGACCTACACGCTGCTGCGCAGCGAAAGCGGGCTGAAGATTCAGCGCAAGGTCATCAGCCTGATCAACAGTGACGATGCCCTGGCGGGTATCGGCTACATCCTCTGAGGACGCCGAGATGAAACAGATTGCACTGGTGACCGGCGCTGCCCAGGGTCTGGGCCTGCGCTTCTGCGCCCGGCTGCTGGCGGCAGGCTTCGACGTGGTGGTCAGCGACCGCGACCTCGACGCTGCGCAAGCGGCTGCCGCGCAACTGCAAGGGCAGGGCGGCAATACCCTGGCGGTAAAGCTCGATGTCGCCAGCAAGGCTGATTTTGAAGCCGCGCTGGCCCAGGTGCTGGAGCGCTTCGGCGCTTTGCACGTGGTGGTCAACAACGCCGCCGTGACCAAGACCACGCCGCTGATGCAGATCAGTCCGGAAGAATTCGACGCCGTGGTCGGCCTCAACCTGCGCAGCGTGTTCCTCGGTTGCCAGGTGTTCGGTGCGTATCTGGCCGAGGCCGGCTACGGGCGCATCATCAACATGGCCTCGCTGGCCGGGCAGAACGGCGGCACCGCCACCGGCGCCCACTACGCGGCGAGCAAAGGCGCCATCGTCACCCTGACCAAGGTCTTTGCCAAGGAGCTGGCCAGCCGCGGGGTCACGGTCAATGCCATCGCCCCGGGCCCGATCGACTCGCCGGCGGTGCATGCCGCGGTGCCAGCCGAGCGCATGGCCGGGCTGCTCGGCAACATCCCCGTGCAACGCCTGGGCGACGCCGATTTCCTTGGCGACCTGATCGTGCAACTGGCGCGGCCTGAAGCCTACTTCACCACCGGGGCGACCTGGGACGTGAACGGCGGGCTGTTCATGCGTTGACCACCGTGCGCCGGTTGCCTCGGCGCCTTGAAGATTTACGGGACACCCGCCATGAATGAACAACTGTTGAACGTCGTCGTGCGCAAGCGCGACATCCAGGGGGTCGATGTCGTCGTGCTCGACCTGGAAAGCGCCGATGGCGCGCCCCTGCCGCGCTTCGATGCCGGCGCCCACGTGGATATCCACGTAGCACCCGGCCTGGTGCGCCAGTATTCGCTGTGCAGCGACCCCAACGATGTGCGCTGCTACCGCCTTGGCGTGCTCAAGGACCCGGCCTCGCGTGGCGGTTCCCAGGCCGTGCACGAGGCTTTGCTGGAAGGCCGTGAAGTGCAGATCAGCGCGCCGCGCAATCTGTTTCCGCTGGCCGCCGATGCGCAGCGCAGCGTGCTGCTGGGCGGTGGTATCGGCATCACCCCGATGATCGCCATGGCCTACGTGCTGCATCAGCAGGGCGCCGCGTTCGAGCTGCACTACTGCGGCCGCTCGCGCTCGCGCAGTGCCTTTCTCGCCGAGCTGGCCCAGGCGCCGTTCGCCAGCCGGGTGTTCACCCATTTCGACGATGAAGGGCTGGAACAGCGCCTGGACCTGGCCAAGGTGTTCGGCCACGCCGCGCCGGGCACGCATATGTACACCTGCGGGCCGTCCGGCTTCATGGACTGGGTGATCGAGGGCGCACGCCAGCAGGGGTATGCCGAAGACCACATCCACAAGGAGTATTTCCAGGTGGAGGTCGACAGCAGCGGCGCCGGTTTCGAGGTGGTCGCCGCGCGCAGCAACAAGACCGTCCACGTCGCCGAAGGCCAGAGCATTCTCGACGCCCTGGCCGGGGTCGGCATCAAGATCGAAATCTCTTGCGAGCAGGGAGTGTGTGGCACCTGCCTGTGCGAGGTGCTCGAAGGCGAACCCGACCACCGCGACGTGTACCTGACCGAAGACGAAAAAGCCGCCAACGACCAGATTCTGGTGTGTTGCTCGCGGGCCAAATCCAACAAGCTCGTGCTGGATATTTGAGGAGAACGACCATGGTCGACACCACTCGCTTTCGCAATGCAATGGCCATGCTCGGTGGCGCCGTTTCCGTGATTACCACCGATGGCGAGGCCGGGCGCTTCGGCTTCACTGCCTCGGCAGTGTGCAGCGTCACCGACTCACCGCCCACCTTGCTGGTGTGCATGAACCGCGCCTCGCATTCCAACGCCCAGTTCAAGGCCAATGGCGCCTTGTGTGTGAACGTGCTGGCCGGCACCCACCAGGAGCTGTCCGGGGCATTCGCCAACCGCACCCTGAGCATGGACGAACGCTTCGCCAGCGCTGACTGGACGGTGCTGGAAAGTGGCGCGCCGGTGATGCTCGACGCCCTGGTGAACTTCGACTGCCGCATCGTTCAGGTGCATGAAGTGGGTTCGCACAGCATCTTCTACTGCGAAATCCAGGACATCCGCCAGGGCGGCGCCGACGATGGCCTGGTGTATTTCAACCGCGCCTACCACCGCGTTTGCGAGACCTCCAAGGCCTGCTGAGCAGGCCCGATTCAGAGCGTTTCGAGGTTATGGAAGACGGTTTCGAGCATGCGGTTGAGCCGCTGCACCTGGGCTTCGGTGAGGCCCTTGAAGCTGCGCTGGAATAACTCGTGGGTCACCTCCTGCATGCGTGCGATGGCCTGCAGGCCGGTGTCGGTGATACGCACTTGGGTAACCCGGCCATCCTCGGCGCTTTGCGCGGTGTCGACCAAGCCGTCGTCTTTCATGCGGTAGACGATCTTGGTGATGGTCGAGAGCTTGGCGATGGCGTGGGTGGAGATTTCCGAAATGCTCGACTCGCCGTTCTCGTTGAGGATCCACAGCACCCGCCAGCGCGGCACGTCGAGGTCGACCTTCTTCAGCAGGCGCTCCATGTTCTGGGTGTAGCGACCGTGCGCCCGGGCCAGCCAGTAGAAGGGGAAGTCCTCTTTGCGGAAGTCTTCGCTGGCCGGGTCGTGGTGGCTGGGGCTCTTGCTCTTGCGGGTGGTCATGGGGGCTATACACATGTGCGGAAAGAGTGGCGACATGATAGACGTTTCGCGCCGTTCGAGCACCGCCTGGTTACGCTGTCAGGCCTGTGATGACGCGTCCGCGTGGTGGAAGGTCGCAGGACTATTCAATTGACAATTCACGTATCTGGTACAACCTTGGTGCGGCGCTGCAACAGCGCTTCGCGAGCCACAGAAGGATTACAACAATGACAATCATCATCCAGTCGCTGGCCTTGGGCGGCGACGGCCCACGCGTCGCATTGAAAGACACCATCGACGTCGCCGGCACACCGACCCAGGCCTCCAGCCGCGCTTTGCGTGATGCGGCGCCGGCCGAGCGGCATGCCGAGGTGGTGGAACACCTGCTGGCCGCCGGGGCGCGCCTGACCGCCAAGGTCGGCCTGCACGAGCTGGCCTTCGGCACCACCGGCATCAACCACTACACCGGAACGCCGCGCAACCCGCGATACCCCGAGCGCATTCCGGGGGGCTCGTCGAGCGGCTCGGCCGCGGCCGTGGCCGCCGGGCTGGTGGACTTCAGCCTGGGCACCGACACCGGCGGCTCGATTCGCATCCCGGCCTGCTGCTGCGGGGTGTTTGGCTTCAAGCCCAGTTTTGGCCGGATCAGCCGCGTCGGGGTGATGCCGGCGCAAAGCAGCCTTGATTGCGTCGGCCCGCTGGCTGCCAGCCTGCCGATGCTGATTCGCGCGATGGGCATGATCGACCCGACCTTCCAGCCGGCGCCCGTGCCGGATGCCGTGAGCATCGGCGTGGTCACGGTGCCTGCCGAAGCGGCGGTGGCCGACACCGTGCAGGCGGCGCTCGGGGCCAGTGGCCTGAGCCTGGGTGAAGTGGAGCTGGACGACTTCGTGCCTGCCTACGCGGCTGGCATGGTGTTGATCAACCGCGAAACGTTCGACGCCTGCGGCCACCTGCTGGCCGGTGACGGTGTCGGTGCCGACATCGCCGGGCGTCTGGCTGCTGCCGGGCAAACCAGCGATCAGGCGCTGGCCGAAGCCGAGCAGGTGCGCCAGCGCTTCACCGCCCAGGTCGATCAGGCCCTGAGCCGCTTCGACGTGCTGGCTCTGCCGACCATGCCCGACTTTCCCCTGCGTGTTGTCGATGCCGCCGACACCCGCGCCGTGCTAGGCATGACCTCGCTGGTGCGGCCGTTCAATCTCTCGGGCCACCCGGCCCTGAGCGTGCCGCTGGGCAGCGCCAGCGGGCTGCCGGTGGGGCTGCAACTGATCGCCGCCAAGGGTGCCGACGCGCAGCTGCTGGCCGTCGCCGAGCGGTTGTTGCTCAACCTGTGTGGCGCCGAGCGTCCAGGAGAATCGGCATGAGCGAGCTCGCCAGCCTCAAGGCACGCCTGCAAGTGTTGGAAGACCAGCAGGCGATTCGCGTGTGCATCAACCGCTACATGACGCTGTGCGATGCATTGGATGCCGACACCCCGCTGGACGAACTGGCCGGGTTGTTCACCGCTGATGCCCGCTGGGAAGGCAAGGGCGCGCGCTATGCGTCGAGTTTTGGCGGCTATCAGGGCCGCGAGGCGATCCGCGCCATGTTCGCCACCTACATGAAGACCCCGGCGCACTTCGCCCTCAACGTGCATTTCCTCACCAGCGAAGTGATCGAGGTCGACAGCCAGCAGGGGCAGGGCAGTTGGGTGATGCTGCAGACCAGCAGCTTCGCCGATGGCGCGTCGCACCTTAACGCTGCGCGCTTGAGCGTGCGCTTTGCGGTCGAAGACGGGCAATGGCGCATCGCGCATTTCCAGACCGAAAACCTGTTCAGCCGCCCGACCCGGGCCTGGGATGACAGCGCGCCGCTGCCGGTGCCTGGCCAGCGCTGAGCGCTTGCCGTACGCCTGTCGCCTGGCAGGCCTGACCAAATCCCCGGCAAGGTCGAACATGACCGCGCCGGGTGATCCCCGCACACTGATGCCGTGATGATGGCCACGCCTGGCGTGGCCATTGCCTGGATGCGGTGTGGCCGCCCGATGAGGGCGGCGCCGTTGCGTGTGAACCAACCACGATAATAAAAGCAGGATTCACGTATGAGCTCGATCAAGGCTAATCCGATTGACAAGGTCTCGGTGTACATCGCCGCTGGGCTGGTGTCCGGCGCGGGTGCGCTGTTGTTGAACGTGTTGCCGCTGCTGTTCGGCGCCCTGGCGGAGAAGTTCGCCCTCGGGGAGAACCAGCTCGGCAACCTGGCGCTGGCCATGAACCTGGGCTTCGGCCTGCTGGGCTTGGCCTCGTTGCTGTGGGTGCGACGAGTGAGCTGGCGGGTGATCTCGGCGTTGTCATCGCTGCTGGTGATCGCCATGGTGCTGTACGTGGTGCTCGAACCCTCGTTCGAAGCACTGTTTCTGGTCATGGCGTTGGCGGGGGCGGGCACCGGCGCGCTGTATGCGCTGGCCATGACCATCTTCGGTGACAGTTCGCAGCCAGAGCGGGCCTTCGGCTTCAAACTGGGTATCGAAACCGTGCCGGGAGCCTTGCTGCTGGTGCTGCTGCCGGTGGCGGTGATGCCGGTGTGGGGCTTTCACGGCATGCTGGTGACCATCGCTCTGTCGATGCTGCTGATGGGTATCGTGCCGCTGGCCTGGGTGCCGGTGCGCAGCGAACGACCGGTGCAGGCCGCAGGGTTTTCCGCCGAGGCGTATGCGCTGCGCCGGCCGATCGTCTGGTTGAGCCTGCTCTCGAGTCTGGTGTTCCTCACCGGGATCATGGCGGTCTGGGCGTTTCTGGAACTGATCGGCAAGAAGACCGGCCTCGCCTCCGACACCATCGGCACGGTGCTGGCGGTGGGCTTCATCATCAATGCTGGCGGCGGTTTCATCGCCTCATCGATTGGCCTGAAGGCCGGTCGCTTCCTGCCGGTGGCAGCCATCATTCTGGCCGAATGCGTGGGCCTGGTGATGCTCGGCCAGTTCGCCTCGCTGACCAGTTACGTGATCGGCGCGGTGCTGTTCCTGTTCTCCATCAGCTTCGTGCTGGCCTACACCTTCGGCATCATGGCCGAGTTCGATGTCTCGGGAAAACTCGTTGCCTTGGGCGCCCTGTGCCTGTCGGCCGGCGCAGCGTTCGGCCCGGCCATCAGCGGCCTGCTGATCGAGCGCTATGGCTATTCGGCAGCGTTGATGTTCTCGGCGGCCTGCTCGGTGGTCGCGCTGGCCGCCTACGGCGCCGCAGTGCTGCGCTCACAGCACATCCTGCGCCGCGAGCAACCGGGTGAGGGTGCGGTGCTGTCGCGGCTGTGACGGCACTGCCCAGGCCAGTTGGCCCGCTCCATGCTTGGCCCTTCTTGCGTCGGGTATTTGTTACCCAAAATCACGTGAAAAGCGCACTAATATGGGGCGTGTATCGGCGGAGGTGAGACATGAATGCTGCACCGTTGAACATCTGGAACGAGCGCGTGCACAGCGTCTGCGGACGCTTCGAAACCCGCTATGACCACTGCCAGAGCCTGTTCATCGGTGAGTTGCACAAAGTCATGCTGGGCAGCACTGAGGTAGCGTATATCCGCAGCAACGCCAGCGTGATCGCCAAGTCGCGACACGCGGCCGGAGCCGAGCCTGATCCGTACTGTTTCCTTGTGTTACAGCAGCACGGCGAGATGGACATCGAACTCGGCGACCGCGTGGTGCAGCTGCGCGAGGGTGACCTGGCGCTGCTCGACTGCGCCACGTCGCTGAAGATGATGCCCAAGGGGCTGTTCGGCCATGTGTCGATTCATTTGCCCAAGGCGCGCCTGGCCGGCATTGGCCCCGAGCAGTTCGGCAAGCTCTCCAGCACCGGTGCCTGCGGCCAGTTGCTCAGCACGCTGGTGCGCCAGGTGGCCGGCGGTGAGCTGGGTCAATGGGCCTGCAACGAAGACGGTGCGGGCTTGCAGGACGCCTTGCTGGCCTTGCTCGGTTCGGTGTTGCAGTACCGCGCCAGCGACCCTGCTGCCAGCCTGCATTTGCACGAAGTGCAGGCGTTGATTCAGCAGCGCCTCGACTCCCTGCGCCTGAGCCCGGCGTCGCTGGCCGACGAGCTGGGCATCTCCAGCCGGCAGCTGTACCGGCTGTTCGAAGCGCGTGGCGACAGCGTCTGCCGCTACATCCTGCGCGAGCGTCTGCGCAGGGCCGCGCAAGACCTGCGCAACCCGGCCTGCATGCACCGCTCGATCACCGACATCGGCGCCGCCTGGGGCTTTGCCGACTCGGCGCACTTCTCCAAGACCTTCAAGAAGCAGATGGGCGTAACCCCGCGCGACTACCGCGCAGGCAGCCACTGAGCGATGCCGCGCAGGGTGTCAGGGGCATACAAGGCGCTGGCATGGGTAGACAAGACGCGTCGCGGTGAGCTGCCTACTCTGGCCGCTCATCCGGGGCCAGACCGTCTCCCCGCACAGGACCGCTATGAGCCAAGTACCCGTGTTAGCCAGTGTCGACACTTTTCTGCGTGGCCCCTTGGGCAGCTTCGTCGACGGCCAGTCCGTCATTGAAGCCGAGCAACCTTCGCTGGCGGTGGTCGACCCGTCCAGCGGCAAGCCGCTGACCGAGCTGCGTGAAGCCAGCCCGGCGCTGGTCGCGCAGGCCGTGGTGTCGGCACGCCGGGCCTTCGAGCACGCCTGGGGCAGCACCACGCCTTACCAGCGCGGCGTGCTGCTCAACCGCCTGGCCGATCTGATCGAGGCCAACGGCGAAGAGCTGGCGCAGCTCGAATCGCTCAGCTCGGGCAAGTCGATTCACCTGACCCGGCAACTGGAAGTGCCGCAGAGCGTGGCCTTCCTGCGTTACTTCGCCGGCTGGGCGAGCAAGATCACCGGGCAGACCATGACCCCTTCGCTGCCTTCGTTGCACGGCGAGCAGTATGCCGCCTTCACCCGCCGCGAAGCGGTCGGGGTGGTGGCCGGCATCACGCCGTGGAATTTCTCGCTGATGATCGGCATCTGGAAAATCGGCTCGGCGCTGACCTGCGGCTGCAGCGTGGTGATTAAGCCCAGCGAGTTCACCCCGCTGTCGTTGCTGCGCCTGGCGCAACTGGCGGTCGACGCGGGTATCCCGCCCGGCACGCTGAACGTGGTCAATGGTCGCGGCGCGGTGGGGCAACAGTTGATCGCCCATCCGCAGGTGGCCAAGGTCTCGTTCACCGGTTCCGTGCCCACCGGAGTGGCCGTGGGCAAGGCGGCGTTCGACGCCAACCTGACCCGCGTCACCCTCGAGCTGGGCGGCAAGAACCCGGCGGCGTTTCTCGCCGATGTGGACGTCGAGGCGGCGGTGCAGGGCATCGTGCAGACCGCCTACGTGCACCAGGGCCAGGTCTGCGCGGCGCCTGAGCGGTTGTACATCCACCGCAGCAAGGTCGAGGCGATCTGCGCGGGTCTGGCCGAACGCCTGGGGCAGATGCAGGTGGGGCATGCGATGGATGAGGCCGCCCAGTTCGGCCCGCTGGCCAACCAGACCCATCACCGCAAGATCGTCGCCTTGCTCGACCAGGCCAGGTCCCGTGGACAGGTCATGTGCGGCGGCAACGCGCTGCCGGGGCCGGGCTACTTCGTCGAGCCCACCTTGCTGCTGGCTCAGGGCGCGGATGACCCGTTCATGCGCGAAGAAACCTTTGGCCCGATCGTCTGCGTGCAGCCGTTCGACGATGAAGAAGAGCTGGTCAGGCTGATGAACGATTCGCCGTTCGGCCTCGGCGCCAGCGTCTGGACCAACGACCTGAGCAAGGCCATGCGCCTGATTCCGCGCATCGAAGCAGGAACCGTGTGGATCAACATGCACACCTTCCTCGACCCGGCGGTGCCGTTCGGCGGGGTCAAGGGGTCGGGGGTAGGGCGCGAGTTCGGTAGCGCGTTCATCGACGATTACACTGAGCTCAAGTCGGTGATGATGCGCTTCTGAGGTGGCGGCCAGCGCACGGCAACGGGGCATTCGGGAACAGTGCGCCGTTGCTGTCACCAAAAAGTGGCAGCCATATCCCTGCAGCGTTCTACGCTAAGCGGACCACGCGCACTCACCATGATCGATCTTTCCCCGGCAGAGGCTCTAGCACGAGGGTGGCTAGAGGCAAGTGGCCATTATCGGCGAGGGTGCGCCGATGTGGCACGAATATGGCTTTTGATTCAGTGGAAAATTCTAATAATCGAGTACCTTACCATGCACTGTTCAAGCGCCCATTTCGATGATGTCCACCTGCACGCCGGCGCCATCGTCGGCTGGCAGCAGACCTACGATCAATTGAGCGAAGGACACCCGCACACTTTCCTGCGGCACGTGACCGGTGAGCGCTTCCAGCTCTTTCAGGAAACCCTCGACACCCGCGTGGTACAGCGCGGCAAAGCGCCAGAGGGCCGTTTGTGCCTGGCCATCCCGCTGGGGCAGGCGCGCAGCGGCATGTTCCAGGGGCAGAACCTGGGCAGCGAACAGGTGGCGTTGCTGCGCGGCGGCGAGACGTTTTTCGTCCAGGCCGAGGCGGGCATGCGCCTGCTGGCGATCACCGTCGACCTGGCGCGCTTTGCCCGCGTGGCTGCCTTCGAACTGAGCGACGAGCAGTTGCACCGCCTGGGCCACAGCACCCGGCTGCAAGTGCCTGCCGCGCAGTTGCAGCAGGCGACCCAGCGCTTGCAGCGACTGCTCGAGGTGCACGACCACGCGCTCGACGAGCGCTGGGTCGAGCAGCAGGTGCTGGAGGCCTTGCTCGATGTGCTGGGGCAGGCCGACGACATCAGCCGCCGGCGCAGTGGCAACAAGGCGGTAGGTGCGTACCTGGTACGTCGCTGCCAGGAACTGGTGATGGCCCAGGCCGATGAGCCGCTGGGCATTCTTGAGCTGTGCGAGCAATTGAAGGTCAGCCGCCGCACCCTGCAAAGCGCCTTTCACGATGCCACCGGCATGCGCCCGGTCGAATACCTGCGAGCCGTGCGCCTGAACGAAGCGCGGCGCCGCCTGCGCGACCAGCCAGCGCCAGACACCAGTGTCTCGCGGGTCGCCAACGACCTGGGTTTCACCCACCTCAGCCATTTCGCCGTGCAGTACAAGCGCCTGTTCGGTGAGCGGCCATCGCACACCCTTGGCGCGGCGGCTGGGGCGCACTGATTCGAGGAACGCTCGCCAGGGTTGAAAAATAAGCGGGGCGTTGATCAACGCCCCCTGTGTTATCCATTGACCTGCAAATAATCCCCTTGCCCCTCGCCATGCACTGTTGCCGATTCGGGATAGCTGCTTATCGGCCCGCTCCTTATCATCGATCTCAGTCCTTCAATCAGTCGCCAGGCGCGGCCGATTGAAACGGGTCGTCAAAGAACAGGCCTGCATTCCATAACGGCCTTTCTATTTTCCGAAGTTCGGAGCCTGGCTGAGCATGAACCACAATACTAAGATCGACTTCATCTACTTGTCCGAACAGGACATGATCCGCGCCGGCGTTACCGACATGCTCGGTTGCGTCAATACCATGGAAGAGATGTTTGGCCTGTTGTACCACGGTGATTACCGCATGGCCGGGCCGAATAACGATTCCCACGGCGCGATGGTCATCTTTCCCGAGAATTCGCCATTCCCCAACATGCCCAAGCCCACCGCCGACCGGCGCATGATGGCCATGCCGGCGTACCTGGGTGGCAACTTCTGCACCGCCGGGGTGAAGTGGTATGGCTCGAACATCGCCAACCGCGAAAAAGGCCTGCCGCGCTCGATTCTGATGTTCACCCTCAACGACCCGGACACCGGCGCGCCGCTGGCGCACATGTCGGCCAACCTGCTGTCGGCCTACCGCACCGGCGCCATTCCGGGTGTCGGTGCGCGGCATCTGGCGCGCAAGGACTCGCGCGTCATCGGCCTGCTCGGCCCAGGGGTGATGGGCAAGACCACCGTGGCTGCGTTCATGGCCGTGTGCCCGAACATCGACACGCTGAAGATCAAGGGCCGCGGCGCGCACAACCTGAACAACTTCGTCGAGTGGGTCAGGCAGACGTACCCGCAGATCACCACCGTCACGGTGGTCGACAGCATCGAGGCAGTGGTGCGCGATTCCGACCTGGTGACATTCTGCAACTCGTGCGCCACCGGTGACGTCAGCCAATACCCGATGATCGAGCGTGCCTGGGTCAAACCCGGCGCCTTCCTGGCCATGCCCGCCGCTACCAACATGGACGAGGGCATGGAGCAGGACGACGTGCGCAAGGTGGTCGACAACACCGGCCTGTACCAGGCCTGGCATGAAGAACTGCCCAAACCCGGCCATCAGCATGTGCCGCTGCTGGGGGTGCGTTTTCTCGACATGATCGATGAAGGCAAGTTGCGCCTCGAGCAAATCGAAGACCTCGGCAAGATCATTGCCGGTGAAGCACCTGCGCGCACTAACGATGAAGAAATCATCGTCCTGTCGGTCGGCGGCATGCCGGTCGAAGATGTCGCCTGGGGCACCGTCATCTATCGCAATGCGGTGGCGCAGAACATTGGCGTGAAGTTGAACTTGTGGGACGTGCCGGCGCTGAGCTGAGTGCGACATTGATCAAGGAGTTATTTCGTGACTGACATCATCAAAGTTAAAACCGGTTCCAAGTACGAAGAGATGGGAAGTTACTCGCGACTGGTCGCGGTGGACAATTGGATTCATGTGTCCAATACCGCTGGCCGTCATCCGCAGACCAAGGAAATCTCCGACGACCTGATCGAGCAGACCCACCAGGTGTTCGCCAATATCGAAGCGGCACTGGCCGCAGTCGATGCCAGCCTGGCCGATGTGGTGTGTTCGCGGGTATTCATCCAGAACCCGGCGGATGTGGCCCAGGTGATGGGCGTGGTCGGTGAGAAATTCCGCGGCATCGATCCGGCCAGCACGGTGACCTGCCCGCCGCTGGGTTCGACCGTCTACAAAGTCGAGCTGGAAGTCACCGCCTACCGCGGTGCCGGGCGCGCCAACGTCACCCGCATCAACCTGGGCCAGTAAGACTGGTCCGGCGTCTTTTCTTCCCCTGCATCGAGTTCAGTCCATGGCACCGACCATCGCCCCCGTAAACACCTCCCAACAGCTGCCGCGCGAGACTACGGTGGTGATCATCGGCGGCGGCATCATCGGGCTGACCGCAGCTTTGGCGCTGAGCGAGCGCGGTATCCCGGTGCTGGTGCTGGAAAAGGGCCGCATCGCCGCCGAGCAGTCATCGCGTAACCTGGGCTGGATTCGCAAGACCAGCCGCCACAGCCACGACATTCCCCTGGCCCAGGCGGCCGACCGGTTGTGGGCGGGGATGCCGGAGCGGGTCGGCGCTGATGTCGGCTACCGCCAGGCCGGGATCATGTTCGTCGCCCGCAACAGCGCGCAGATGGCCATGCACGAGGGCTGGATGCACAGTGTTGGCGGGCTCGATCTGGATTCGCGACTGCTCAGCCGGCGCGAGATCGAACAACTGGTGCCGGGGGGGCGCGAGCCATGGGTCGGTGGCATCTACACCGGCTCCGATGGCCGTGCCGAACCGACCCTCGCTTCCAGTGCCATTGCCGCTGCGGCCATGGCCAAGGGCGCGATCATCGTCGAACAGTGCGCGGTGCGTGCGCTGGTGCGCTCGGCGGGGCAGGTCAGTGGCGTGCTCACCGAGGTCGGCGAGGTGCGCTGCAGCCAAGTGCTTTTGGCCGGTGGGTTGTGGTCGCGGCGCTTCCTGGGCAACGAAGGCGTGAGCTTGCCGACCTTGCCGCTGATCTGCTCGGTGATGCGCACCGCGCCAATGGCCGGGCCGACCGAAATCGCCGTCGGTGCGCCGGATTTCTCGTTCCGCAAGCACAAGGAGGGCGGCTTCATCGTCACCCAGCGCGGCGCCCTGGATGCCTCGCTGACCCTCGATCACTTCCTGCTGGCGCCCAAATACATGCCCGCGCTACGTGCCCAGCGCAGTTTTCTGCGCGTAGGCGTGGGCCGCGACCTGTTCGCCGACCTGGCCCTGGCGCGGCGCTGGCGGGGCGACCAGGTGTCGCCGTTCGAGAAGGTGCGCATCAAAGACCCACAGGCCAACCCCAAACTCAACGATGAGGCCTTGCGCAACCTGCGCGCCGCCTGGCCGGTGTTCGAGCAGGCGACAGTCGAGCAGGCCTGGGCCGGCACCATCGACATCACCCCCGATTCCAACCCGGTGATCGGTCCGGTGGCGGCTATTCCGGGGCTGACCGTGGCCACCGGCTTCTCCGGCCACGGCTTCGGCACCTCACCGGCTGCCGGGCAACTGGCCGCCGACCTGGTATCCGGGCAGACGCCGATCATCGATCCTGCGCCGTATCATTTCGACCGTTTCGTCTGAACCGGCTCAGGCCTTCTGCGCGACCAGGGTGTAGCACATCGGCACTTGCCGTTCGCCACCCTGTTCGTACAGATCGTAGAGGTCCTCGCGGTTGGAGTGGGCGTACTCCGCGAAGCCGCGTAAGTGCAGTCCCGCAGCCAGAAGCCCGTTGAATAGATCACCGAGGGTGTACAGGTGCCAGTACGAGGGTAGGCCGATGGCCTGGCCTTGTCCCTCGTAGACGATGGCGCCGTCCTCGACCAGTGGTTCGCGCTGGAAGTACGAACGGGCCACCTGCCAAGGGTCGGCGGCGCTGGGTTCGAACACCTCCAGGAACGGGTGAGTTTCGTAGATCACCAGATGCCCGCCCGGCACCAGGGTGCTGGCGACATGGCGCAGGAACGCGCCCAGATCCGGCATCCAGTTGAGTACGCCGATGGTGATCAGCGCCACATCGAAGTGCTGCGTGAGCGAGGCTGGCAGGTGATGAATATCCGCTTCGATGAAGGTCGGCGCATGGGGTGACAGCGCGCTCAGTGCCTGCGCGTGCTCAAGGAACGCTGCCGACTGATCGACCCCGACCGCCTCGCGCGCACCCAGCGCGAACAGCGACAGCACCTCGCGGCCATTGTTGCAGCCCAGCTGGATAACCCGCTTGCCGCTCAGGTCGAGCTGGCTGAGCAGAGTATTGAGTGTGGCGTCGAAGCAGTTGAAGCGCTCGTTGCGCACCGCATCGCACAGCCGCTGCCAGGCGGGCGTATCGCGGTGTTGCGGGGCAGAAGCGTTCCAGGCCTCGCGGTTATGGGCAATCACATCATCGGTGCAGGGCATGGCGTCGATCACTCCTGTTGATCCGGCGTTTGGGGGACGCGCCGATGGTGGCCAGCGGACCGCATTCCTGCAAGCGCCTGGTGCTGGCATTAGTTAAGTACCCGTTCCAGTGTGAGGAGCTTGCCTAGAGTGACGCCGGCCACTTCCGGCCGTCTTTCTCTGGAGTCTTCCCGCATGGACACCCTCTATTCTTTCAGCGACAGTGATGTCACCCAAGCGTTTGAAACCTTGGCTACCACGCTGTTCGATACCACCCGTGACAGCGAGTGCGAAACTTGCCCTCCAGCGCCCAAGCTGCTGATCGTGGCCGGCGCGCAGGGCTCGGGCAAGACCTACCTGCTAGAGAACAGCCTGCTGCCCAGCGGGCGCTACGACAACTACGTGCGCCTGTACCTGCCGACGTTTCGCGAACTGCATCCGCACTACGCAGCGATGCAGGCGCACGGCACGCTGCATGTCTACGAGCACACCGAGGCGTTCGTCTGGGCACTGGGCAGGCGGGTGTTCCAGTATGCCTTCGACAATCAGTACAACATCATCATGGAAACCGCACTGGATAGCCCGCTGTTCGCGCAATTTCCACCGGCTGCGGTGGAGCAGGGCTACCAGTTCGAGGTGCACATGATCGCCTGCCAGAAAGTCTTCAGCCATTGGTCCACCCTGGACCGCTGTATCAAGAGCCTGGCCCGTGACGAGCTGGAGCGCTTCGTGCCGCTGTCGAGCATCGAGGCCTCACAGCTCAACGCCCGGGCCATCCTCGATGCCTTCGAAAATGCCTGCCTGCAAGTGCCCGGCTCGCAGATCACCCTTTACCACCGTGGTTTCGACACCAACCTGCAGAGCCAGCCGCTGTGCCACAGTCGCTGCGTCAACCCCAGCGAACTGCTGCCGCAAGCCGATTACCAGGGCGTGCCATTCATCACCCTGCCGCAGCTCAACCCGTCCTTCGAGATTCGTCGCGACCCACAGGCCAATGCGCCGTGCAGCTATCTGCAATATGCCCAGGTGGTGCATGCCGGCATCATCGAGGCGGCGCAGCGCCAGCACTTGGTGCAGGCCTGCTGCAACAGCCTGGCGCGTGCCCAGGCGCAGATGCCCAAGGTGCCGGCGTCGGTGTTTCGTGAGCTGAGCCTGTACGTGCTCACCTACGTGTATCCCTGAGCGATCTGCAATCGAGGTCACGGGCAGATGGCGAGGCGGGTGCCCAGACGCTGTGGCTCGCCATCTGCGTTAACATTTCTCTGAACACCCCATCGCCATGCCCGGTCACAACCTCCACGTACCTGTCTTACACACACCGCACACGCAGCTACCGAGGATCTGGGCCATGACCATCACCGTAGGCGACTTCCTGATCGAGCGACTCACCCAGTGGGGTGTCACGCGCATCTTTGGCTACCCGGGCGACGGCATCAACGGGGTGTTCGGCGCCATGCGTCGGGCGCCGGGAAAGATCGAGTTCGTGCAATGCCGGCATGAAGAAATGGCCGCGTTCATGGCCAGCGCCCATGCCAAGTTCACCGGCGAGCTGGGGGTGTGCATCGCCACCTCCGGGCCAGGGGCTTCGCACCTGCTGACCGGCCTGTACGACGCGCGCATGGACCACATGCCGGTGCTGGCGATTGCCGGGCAGCAAGCGCGCACCGCCATCGGCGGTCATTACCAGCAAGAGCTGGACCTGCTGTCGATGTTCAAGGATGTCTCCGGGGCCTTCGTGCAACAGGCGTCCGAGGTGTCGCAGGTGCGCCACCTGCTCGATCGCGCGGTGCGCATCGCCATTGGCGAGCGCCGCGTCACCACCTTGATTTTGCCCAACGACCTGCAAGACCTGCCCTACGAAGAACCCGCCCGCGCCCACGGCACGGTGCATTCCGGGGTGGGTTACAGCCGGCCGAAAACCGTGCCCTACGAGCACGACCTGGAGCGCGCCGCGCAGGTGCTCAACGAGGGTAAGCGGGTGGCGATTCTGGTCGGTGCCGGGGCCTTGGGCGCCAGCGAGCAGGTGCGCGCCATCGCCGAAAAGCTTGGCGCCGGCGTGGCCAAGGCGTTGCTGGGCAAGGCAGTGCTGCCCGATGACCTGCCGTGGGTCACCGGCAGCATCGGGCTGCTCGGTACCGAGCCGAGCTACCAGTTGATGGAGGAGTGCGACACCCTGCTGATGATCGGCTCGGGCTTCCCCTACGCCGAATTCCTGCCCAAGGAAGGCCAGGCCCGCGGCGTACAGATCGACATCAGCCCGGGCATGCTCAGCCTGCGTTACCCGATGGAGGTGTGCCTGGCCGGTGATGCCGCCGATACCTTGAGCGCCTTGCTGCCGCTGATCGAGCGCAAGGCCGAGCGCAAGTGGCAGCAGAAGGTCGAACGCTGGCATGCGGCCTGGGACAAGAAACTGAACAAGCGTGCCCTGACCAGCGCTGACCCGATCAACCCGCAACGCGTGGTGCACGAGTTGTCGGCGCAGTTGCCGGACGCCTCGATCATCACCAGCGACTCAGGCTCGTGCGCCAACTGGTTCGCCCGCGACCTGAAAATCCGCGAAGGCATGATGTGCTCGTTGTCGGGAGGTCTGGCCTCGATGGGCGCTGCAGTGCCCTATGCCATCGCCGCCAAGTTCGCCCATCCCGAGCGGCCGGTGATCGCCCTGGTCGGTGACGGCGCCATGCAGATGAACAACCTCGCCGAGCTGATCACCGTCGCCAAGTACTGGCAGCGCTGGGGCAATGGCCGCTGGATCTGCGCGGTGTTCAACAACGAAGACCTTAATCAGGTGACCTGGGAGCAGCGGGTGATGGAGGGCGATCCGAAGTTCTCCGCTTCCCAGGACATCCCCGATGTGCCGTATCACCTATTCGCCATTTCCATTGGCCTGAAGGGCATTTTCGTCGACCGCGAAGAAGACGTTGCCGCAGCCTGGGAAAAAGCGCTGGCCAGCGATGTGCCGGTGTTGATCGAGTTCAAGACCGATCCCAACGTCGCGCCGTTGCCGCCGCACATCAAATTGGAACAGGCGAAAAAACTCACCTCGACCCTGCTCAAGGGCGACCCGAACGAAGCGGGGATCATCAAGCAGACGGCCAAGCAGTTGCTGAGCAGTGTGCTGCCGGGCAAAAAGGGCGACTGAAAGCGGTTGAGCCCGTCGGCGCAAGGCTGACGGGCTCAGGCAGGCTGTCAGGCTGACTGCAGGAACCTGTCAAGCACCGGCAGCAGCCACGGCGCCTGGGTTTCATGGACCGAGTGGTCGGCGTAGGGCAGGTTCAGCAGGCGAGCGCCCGGCACCCTGTCTGCCAGTTCCACCGCGTTGCTGCGTGACACCAGATGATCGTCGTCACCGCGTACCACCAGCAGTTCTGCGGTGATGTCACGCACCGTTTCGCCTGGGTAGCCGGTGTCGCTCTCGTCCAGCCACATCGCCTTTACTGCCTCCATGAGCCTGTCGAAGCCTGGCTGGGGATTCGTCGCCTCATAGCGCTCCACCTCCGCGGTGAACATCTGGCGCCAGCGCTCGGCAGTGATCCCGGCGTACATTCCCCGCACAGGGTCATCAGCGTGCAGTGTCCAGTGCGCGCCAAGGGTCACCAGTTTGTCGACCTGCACGGCCCGAGCGGCCGCCAGACGCAAGCCAACGATCCCGCCGTCGCTGTGGCCGATGACACTGACGCGGCGCAGGTGCAGATGGTCGATCAGCGCTTCGACGTCGTGCTGCAGGCGTTGATAGGTGAGGGCGGCTGAGCCCAGCGTGGACTTGCCATGTCCACGGCTGTCGACGCTGATCAGGCGGTACTGTTGGCTCAAGTGCGGGGTGAGCGCAGTGAAGCTATCCAGAGTGCCCATTCCGCCGTGCAGCAGGAGCACGGTGGGGCCGTGGGGGTTACCCTGTTGCTCGTAATAGATACGTGCATCTCCGATCTGCAGAGAGTTGCCGTCGTGGTGATTGAAGCGCGTCATGGGTTTCATCCTTTCCCGCGAGCTGTGGCGTTATGCGCGGTGCATTTTACTGCGCAGCCGTTGCTGCGTGTGGTTTGATGCCTGGGCAGTGCCATTTGAGTTACCGTCTGTGCCTTGTTCCCCGCGGTGACGATTTTCAGAATGAATGCCCCGCAATTACCCAGGCGCCGACCACTGTTTCGCCGACTGATAGCCCTGCAACTGCTGGCCGCCATGGCTACATGCGCCCAGGCCGATAATAGTTACACAGTGGATTGGGTGCAGGGTGGCTCTCCCGGTCTGCGGGTCACGATGACGCTGGACCCCGAATACAACTTCGAACTGCGCAAGCTCGAGGCACGTGGCGTCTATTGGAGCCTCGCCGCGCAAGTGCGCGCGCCGGTCTGTGACGGTGGCTTTGCGCTGGCTCAGGATGAGCATGGCTACTGGCTGGCACCTCCTGGCTGCCGTCAGGTCAGCTGGACGGTGGACACGCCGGTCGTGCAGGACGGTGAATTCGATGTTTCCAGCCAGGCCAGCAGGCTGTTGCTGAAGGCTGAGTGGGCGTTGCTTTCCGAGCCCAGCTCACTGTTGCGCCTGGTCAACGGCAGTACCGGGCACGACACCTTGCGGGCGGGTGATGCGCACACGTCGGTGCTGGGCGCCACACCTGCTGCGCAGGGGCACTGGCAGCTTCCGGCCAGCGACAGCGCACCGGAGTTCTTCATCGTCGGAACGCCGCGCATCGAACCTCGGCAGGTCGGTGACTTCTCGGTACGCTATGTGGCCGATGACTGGCCACGGGTCGGCAGGCTCGAGTTGTTGAGCGCGCATGAGAAGGCCCTGCGCTACCTCGGCGAGGTGGTCTATGGCGCAGCTGAAGTGCCTGAGAACGCGCGTTCATTGATGGTGGTCTGGGTGGGTATCGATGCGCAGCATGGGCGTGCCGGTGGGGCAGCCGGAGAGCGGAGTTTTCTGGCCAACTACGTGATTGGCGATGCGGCCAACGCGCGTCACCATCGCGCCGCGACCTTCATGATTCTGGCCCATGAACAGTTCCATCAACTGGCCAATGCACGGCGCGGCCAACTACCTGCGTTGCCTGCGTGGGTCAATGAGAGCCTCGCTCAATACTATGGATTGCGTGCCATGCACCGGGCTATCGATGATGAGGTGGCGGTGGCCAGGCTGACCCAGCGCTTCATTGCGCCGAGCAGGCCAGTTGAGCACCGTTTTGCCGAGATTGAAGCGCTGTTTGCCAGTGACCGGCCACGGGCTCTGGAGTTGGCCTATCACCAGGGGGCAGCGTTCTGGTCTGAGCTGGATCGCACCCTGCAGATGGTTTCAGGCGGCAAGACCACCCTCGACCAGTACATCCCGGGGCTGCTGCAGATGACGTTTCCGGAGGACGGCAGATTGCCTGACGCCTTTCTTGCGCAGTTGCGCGAGTGGAAAGATCCACGCGTGGAGCACGTGATAAGCGACTATTTGTAGGAGCGGCTTCAGCCGCGATGGCCTGCCAAGCAGCCCCAACCCAGGCGGCCGGGATATGCCTGCCAGAATAGCGTAACGGCCGTTGGGGCCGCTTTGCGGCCCATCGCGAGTGAACTCGCTCCTACTCGGCCTTAGCGGCGGCGGAACAGTGGCAGCGGCTGATCGGTGGCGCCTTGATAGGTTACCGAGAAGTCCTTCAGCCCCTCCAGTGCATCGACCGGGTCTTTGTCGGCGCGAATGGCGAACGCATCGAAACCGCAGCGGGCCATGTAGAACAACTGGTCGCGCAGCACATCGCCGATGGCGCGCAGCTCGCCGGTGAACTTGTAGCGGTCACGCAGCAGGCGCGCGTTGGAGTAGTTGCGCCCGTCGGTGAAGGCCGGGAAGTTCAGGGCGATCACCTGGAAGTCGGCGACGTGCTCACCGATTTCCTCGGCCTCTTCGTCGGCATCCAGCCACACACCCAAGCCGCCGTCACGGGCCTTGAGGGCATGGCCATGGTCGCGCCACATCTGCAACGGCACGATGTAGTCATCGCAGTTGCTCAGTTCATCGAACGAAGCGTCCTTGGGTAGCAGGTGCCAGGTTTCATCGATGATCTGCTGGTTCTTAATGATTCGCTGCATAGACGCGCTCCTTGAAGGGGTCGATCCCGATCCGCTGGTAGGTGTCGATGAAGCGTTCGTCTTCGGTGCGTTTCTCGACGTAGACATCGATCAGCTTGCCGATCACCTCGGCCATCTGCTCCTGGGCGAACGAGGGGCCAAGGATCTTGCCCAGGCTGGCGTCGCGCGAAGCACTGCCGCCCAGCGACACCTGATAGAACTCTTCGCCCTTCTTGTCGACGCCAAGAATGCCGATGTGCCCGACGTGGTGGTGACCACAGGCGTTCATGCAGCCGGAGATGTTCAGGTCGAGCTCACCGATGTCGAACAGGTAGTCGAGGTCATCGAAGCGGCGCTGGATGGATTCGGCGATCGGGATCGACTTGGCGTTGGCCAGCGAGCAGTAATCGCCGCCAGGGCAGCAGATGATGTCGGTCAGCAGGCCGATGTTCGGCGTGGCGAAGCCGCTCTCGCGCAGTTCCTGCCACAACGTGTGCAACTGACGCTGCTCGACGTCGGCGAGGATGATGTTCTGCTCGTGCGAAGTGCGCAGGAAGCCGAAGCTGTAGCGCTCGGCCAGATCGGCCACGGCATCGAGCTGCTTGTCGGTCAGATCGCCCGGGGCGATGCCGGTGGGCTTGAGCGACAGGGTCACGGCCACGTAACCGGGGCGCTTGTGCGCACGGGTGTTGCGCGAACGCCAGCGGGCAAAGCCTGGGAAGTCCTGGTCGAGGGCGCTGTAGTCGACGTTGTCCAGGGCCTGGTAGGCCGGGTCGACGAAGTGCCGCGAGACGCGCTCGACTTCAGCCTCGGTCAGGGTGCTGTCACCGCCGCGCAGGTGGACCATTTCGGCCTCGACTTTCTCGGCGAAGACTTCCGGGGTCAGTGCCTTGACCAGAATCTTGATCCGCGCCTTGTACTTGTTGTCACGGCGGCCGTAACGGTTGTACACGCGCAGGATGGCGTCGAGGTAGCTGATCAGGTCTTGCCAGGGCAGGAACTCGTTGATGAACGAACCCACCACCGGGGTACGGCCCAGGCCACCACCGACCAGCACCCGGAAGCCCAGTTCGCCGGCTTCGTTGCGCACCGGCTCCAGGCCGATGTCGTGCACTTCGATGGCTGCGCGGTCGTCTTTCGAGCCGTTGATGGCGATCTTGAACTTGCGCGGCAGGTAGGCGAACTCGGGGTGGAAGGTGGTCCACTGACGGACGATTTCGCACCATGGACGCGGGTCGACCAGCTCGTCGGCAGCGACGCCGGCAAATTGGTCGGTGGTGGTGTTGCGCAGGCAGTTGCCGCTGGTCTGGATGGCGTGCATCTGCACGGTGGCCAGTTCGGCGAGGATGTCCGGAATGTCTTCCAGGGCCGGCCAGTTGTACTGCACGTTCTGCCGGGTACTGATGTGGGCATAGCCCTTGTCGTAGTCGCGGGCGATCTTGGCCAGGGTACGAACCTGGGTGGCGTTCAGCTGGCCGTAAGGCACAGCGACACGCAGCATCGGCGCGAAACGTTGGATGTACAGGCCGTTCTGCAGACGCAGAGGGCGGAATTCTTCTTCGCTCAGTTCCCCGGCCAGATAGCGGCGGGTCTGATCACGGAACTGCTTGACGCGGTCCTCGATGATCCGCTGATCGTACTCGTCGTATACGTACATAAAAGTCCTGTCTCAGGCTGCATGCAGCTATTCGCGCGCACGGCCGCGCACTCCGTCTCGGAGCCGGGGAAATGTATCAGGTTGCGTTTATGCGCTAAAGTGATGTTTTTGCATATGCAAATAACCAGTCGAACTAAACGAGACTGACTGTTATTTGTGTCTTGCGCCAGTAGGTCTATAATCCGGCGTTTGCTCTGCAGGAATGTATCTCGATGCTCAAGGCCCTCGGCCTGTGGCTTGGCGTGTTGTTCCCCGTTGTCGCCCAAGGAGCGTCGGTGGTGTTCCTCAACCCTGGCCACGGCAAGGAAGACTACTGGGTGCGCTACGCGGCCTTCATGCAGGCCGCGGCAGATGAGCTGGGCATGCATCTGCGCGTCGAGTACAGCGACCGCGAGGTCGCGACCACGCGTGATCAGGCGCGTCAGGTGCTGGAATCTGCCGACAAGCCCGATTATCTGGTGATGGTCAACGAGCAGTACGTAGCGCCGCAGATCCTGCGTTTGGCACACGACAGCGGGGTCAAGATGTTCCTGGTCAACAACCCGCTGACCCCTGCGCAAACCCACACCATCGACGCCCAGCCGCAGGTCTATGCGCCGGTGCTCGGCACCTTGACCGTCAACGACGAGCAGGCCGGTTTCCAGATGCTTCACGGCTTGCTGGCGAAACTGCCGGCCAGTAATGGCACCATTGACCTGCTGGCCTTTTCGGCGGTGAAGAACACGCCCGCCTCGCAAGCACGTGAGGATGGCATGCGCCGGGCCTTGGCCGACTACCCGCAGGTGCGCCTGCGCCAGGTCGTGTACGGTGGCTGGAGCCGGCAACGCGCCTACGAGCAGGCGCAGGTGCTGGTGCAGCGTTATCCGGATGCACGCCTGGTCTGGTGCGCCAACGACGAAATGGCCTTCGGTGCCATGCAAGCCTTCGCTGAGGCTGGGCGCGAGCCGGGGCGCGATGTGCTGTTCAGTGCGGTCAATGCCTCCCCGCAAGCCTTGCAGGCGCGTATCGACGGCCGCCTCAGCGTGCTGGTCGGCGGCCACTTCACCGTCGGTGGCTGGGCCATGGTGATGCTGCATGACGACGCCCATGGCGTGCCGGTGGATCGCGACGGACAGCGCGAGCACACCGTGCCGGCCCTGCAACTGATCGATGCCGCCGGTGCGCAGCGCTGGTTGCAGCGGCTGCGACGGCCCGACCTGGGGGTACGTTTTCGCCCCCTCAGCGCCGAAGGGAGAGGGCCAGACTATCGCTATCCGTTTCTGCAACCGCCGCAGCTCTGATCCCGATCCTGGCCGCGTCTCATTTCCCGAGGACTCGCCCCATGTCCACAGTGTTTGCCACCCCTCCCGCAGAGCCAACGCACACTGCTGGCGATCCATCAGTGACGGTGCATGCGCAAGGCTTCGAGCCGATCCTGATGAACGCTGACGAGCGACTCGCCAGCGATTTGGCGCACGCTGCGCACCGGATGCAGTCAAGGCACATATCCTGGCGATCAAGCAGGCGTTGGTCGAACTCCGGGCGGTGAACAATCCGCCGCAGTTCGACCCGAACACGCTGCGTATCAACTTCCCCGACGTTGCAGCGGCGACCGCATTCGTCAACTCGGATGCCGTCACACGTTTTCGCAACGATGTCCGCCACTACTTTCACTCGACCGTGGAGACCCAGTACATCCTGGTCAATGACGATATCCAGATATCACCGCACTCGGCCTTTGTGCTCGACCCGTCCATGGCGAGGCTCAGGCTCGGGCCTACATTGCCGCCGCGTTCTACATCATGCAGTGCAACAGTTCGGTCAACAATGCAGCGGTGCGTATCAACGATGTGGGCCGCCTCGACCTGCCCATGGCCATTGTGCTGAAGGACGGCGGCGCCGGTGCCGTGCTGATGCTGGGCAAGGGTCTGGCCAACCTCGACGGCTTGAACTACCTCAGCTACCTGCACGGCGAACAGAACGCCCAGACACATTTCTCGACCGGCGACGGTTGGCAGATGCTGAGTGTCGAGCAGGGCAGAGATAACCTGGGTGACCTGGCAATCGTGAGCGGGCACTTCAGCCATGTGTACGCTGACGAGGTGAATTTCATCACCCAGGTTCGTGAGCATGTCATGGAGAACCGCAGCAATGGGTTCTTGCTCGCCTTGAGCGATTCGGTTGCGCGTGATGTGGGATTGCCCAATGGCTGAGCGAACCTGTGCGGCCGGTCGGTTGGCTAAAGACCCTGCTTGAAGGAAGGGAATAGCTCGTCTTAACTGTGTACAGACACGTTCATTGCAACGACAAGAGGCCAGCAAATGGGTAATCCAAGCAAGGTCCGCAAGCCTGCCAGCAGTGTCGATACCTGGGCGATTCTGTGCCTGATCGTGCTGGTGGTGGTCACTGCCGCATATTGGGTCAGCCGCCTGTAGCATCGTCGTTATCCGGTGCTGGCATCACCGACGCCCGGCCGAGCGATCAGCCGGGCGCGTTGCCATCAGCACGGGGTGTCCGAACTGGCCGGGCGCAGCGGACTTCTGGCGATCGCCAACAGCAGTAACGATGCGCTGGCTGCAAGACCACCGGCTAACCACAGACACGCCGTCAGCCCCCAGCCATCCACTGCCTGCCCACCGGCCCAGGCGCCTAAGGCGATCCCTATGTTGAATATCCCTACATACAGGGCACTGGCTATTTCGACGGCCTGCGGTGCGGCGCGCATCATCCAGGTCATCAGGCCGACCGACACGCCGCCATAGGCCAGCCCCCAGATCAGCAACATCACGCCACCGCCAAACGGCGAGTGGCCAACGCCCAGCAGCAGCGCAGGCGTCAGCGTCAAACCCAGCGCAATGATGCCGACGCTCAGGAGCAGGTGCCGTGTGGCGCCAAGGCCTGCAAGGAAGTTGCCGAGGATGCCGGCCACGCCGTAGGCGAGCAACAGTGCGCCGACCCAGTGCCCGGCGAAACCGGACGCTTGCAGCAATGGACGGACGAAGGTGAAGGCCGCGAAGTGTCCGGCCACAAGCAGCAGGGTCAGCAGCAGCCCGAGCTGCACCCGGCGATTGCCCAACTGTTGCACGAAGGCTGCCATCGTCGCCGAGGCGCTGACCGGTAACGGCGGCAGGGCCAGCATCTGCATGGCCAATACCAAGGCACTGAATGCTGCCATGCTGGCGAATGCCCAGCGCCATCCGAGCCACTCACCGATCAATGCACCGATGGGCACCCCCAGCACCGACGCTGCCGCGACCCCACCAAAGATGATCGACGTCGCAAGACCCACCGCATCGCTGGGCACCAGTCGCGCCGCAAGCCCCCCGGCGATGGCCCAGATACCGCCCATGCACAGTCCCAACAGAACCCTGGCGGCCAGCATCCAACCCAGGGTCGGCGCGACCGCCGAGGCGCTATTGGCAACCACCAGCAGCCCCAGCAAGCCACAGAGAATCCAGCGCCGGTCCATGCCGCCACACGCCAGCACCACCAGAGGCGCGAACAACGCCGCCAGCAACGCCGGCAACGAAACCATCAGCCCAGCGCTGCCGGTGGATGTCGCCAAGGTGTCGGCAATCGGCGTCAGCAGTCCAACTGCCAGCATTTCCGTGGTCACTACCGAGAAGGTTGCCAGGCCCACGGCGAGCACCGCCGACCAACGTTGAAGCGTACCGGTGCCAGCAGGCACTGCGAGGGGGGTAGTCATGCTTTGAATCCTCCGCGCGCTGAAATCAGGCGATGTCCGGCGCTGCCAGGCGCCGTGGGCGAAGGTGTAGATACCCCGCCAGCGCGGTGATGACCACTGCTGCGCCAGCGCACACTGCAACGGCCGATCCTGCCTGTGCGCCGTTGCCATCGACCACCTGGCCCGCGGCGGCTGCGCCCAGCGCGACACCAACGTTCAGTCCCGCGAGCAACCAGGTCAGGCCTTCGGTGAGCCTGTGCTCGGGCACCAGCCGTTCGACCAGTGACATGGCCACGATCAGCGTCGGTGCGAAGAACAACCCTGCCAGCAGCACCGCCAGCGCCATTGCGCCAATGCTCTCTACCTGCGTCAGCGGCAAAGTGGCAACGGCGGTCGCCAGGGCCCCAAGCACGAGCAGCCGGGGCAACGGCGTTCGCAGTTCGAGAGTGCCGAACAACAGGCCTGCCACGCATGAGCCTACGGCGTAGGCCGACAGCACCAGGCTGGCCGCAGCCGGTTGGCCGACATGCTCGGCGAAAGCCACGCTGACGATGTCCACGCTGCCAACGATCACGCCCATGGCCATCATCAGCGCTGCGAGCAGTTGCACGCTCGGCTGGCGCAACAGCGACGTGGCGTTTTCGGAGGTTTCGACCTGCGCCTCGGGTGCTGGCGCGCTGCACGTCTGTGCCGCCAGTGCCGCGATTCCGATCACCAGCAACACGGCGGCGGCCACTGGGCCGGCTTGGGGCAGCACCGCGATGGACAACCCGACCGACAGCGGCGGCCCGATGATGAAGGTGACCTCGTCCAGCACGGCTTCCAGGGAATAGGCAGTCTGCAGGCGAGGCTGGCCGCGATACAGCGCGGTCCAGCGAGCACGCACCATGGCCGACACGCTCGGCATGCAGCCAGCCAGCACGGCGCCAAGATACAGCGGCCAGTCGACAGTCTGCCGCCACGCACCGGCCAGCAGAATAGCGAAGCCGAGCACGCTGACGGCGGTGGCCACCGGGAGTATGCGACGCTGTCCACGACGGTCGACCAGCCTGGAAATCTGCGGCGACGCCACCGCGTAACTCAACACGAACACCGCGCAGACACGCCCAGCCAGCGTGTAGCTCCCCTGTAGCTGTGCGAGCATGGTGATGATGCCGATGCCCGTCATTGGCAGGGCAAGCCGTGCCAGCAGGCCCGCCAGCGTGAAGCCCAGCGTGCCGGGCGCGGAAAAGAGCTCTTTGTAGGGGGTGAGCATGTCGGTCTCCTCGAAGCGAAAGCTTGCCCTGGGCAGGCGTGGCAGGAACAATACGTACATCGCGTATGAATATGAGCCTATATTCATACGAACTGTTTGTAAATAATCATGCGCTTCGTATGTAAGGAGTCCTGGAAATGGTTCGCCGCACCCGCGCCGAAATGGAACAGACCCGCGCCACGTTGCTGGCCACCGCACGCCAGTGCTTCAGTGAGCTGGGCTATGCGGCCACCTCGATGGATGATCTTACGGCTCGGGCGGGCTTGACCCGTGGGGCGCTGTATCACCATTTCGGCGACAAGAAGGGCTTGCTGGTCGCGGTGGTCGAGCAGCTCGATGGCGAAATGGATGCGCGCCTGCAGGCGATTTCAGAGGGCAGCGCAGACGCCTGGGAAGGTTTTCGCCAGCGCTGTCACGGGTATTTGCGCATGGCCCTGGAGCCGGAAATCCAGCGAATCGTGCTGCGTGATGCACGGGCGACGCTGGGCGGCGCCTCGCCCGATTCGCAACGCCACTGCATCGATTCGATGCAGCGGCTGATCGACAACCTCATGCAGCAACGAGTGGTCGCCCATGCCGACGCTCAGGCCCTGGCATCGCTGATCTACGGTAGCCTGGCCGAAGCGGCGTTCTGGATTGCCGAGGGCGAGGAGGGTGCCGCGCGGCTGCAGCGTTGCAGTGCTGCGCTGGACTTGCTGTTGCGCGGTTTGCTGCACCCCTCGGCGTGATCGGGGCAAGCGCTCGGCGCGGTAGGCGACGAGCGCTGGGATCGGTCAGTGATCGTAGCCCAGGTTCGGCGCCAGCCAGCGCTCGCTAAGGCTGACCTCTTGCCCTTTGCGTGCGCTGTAGCGCTCGATCTGGTCCTTGTCGACCTTGCCGACGGCGAAATACTGCGCCTGCGGATGGGCGAAGTACCAACCGCTGACCGCTGCGGCCGGGAACATGGCGAAGTGCTCGGTAAGAAACACGCCGCTGGGGCCGGTTTCGCCGATGGCGGTGCCGTCGAGCAGGCGGAACAGGGTTTGCTTCTCGGTGTGATCGGGGCAGGCCGGGTAGCCGGGGGCAGGGCGGATACCGCGGTACTGCTCCTTGATGAGCGCCTCGTTGTCCAGCTGTTCGTCGCGGGCATAACCCCAATGCTCCTTGCGCACCTGTTCATGCAACCACTCGGCGCAAGCCTCGGCCAGTCGGTCGGCGAGCGCTTTGACCATGATCGAGTTGTAGTCGTCGCCCTTGTCCTGGTAAGCCTTGGCTACTTCCTCAGCGCCGATGCCCGCGGTGGTGATGAAGCCGCCGACGTAATCGGTAAGGCCGCTGTCTTTCGGTGCGACGAAGTCGGCCAGCGACCAGTTCGGCTTGCCATCGGGCTTGATGGTCTGCTGACGCAGATGGTGGAGGGTGGCAAGCGGCTGACCATCGTCGCCGTAGACTTCGATGTCGTCGTCCATCACCTGGCTGGCGGGCCAGAAACCGAACACGGCGCGGGCGCTGATGAGTTTTTCGTCGATCAGCTTGTCGAGCATCTCGCGGGCATCCTGATACAGCGCCGTCGCCGCTTCACCCACCACCTCATCGCTGAGAATACGCGGGAATTTGCCGGCCAGGTCCCAGGAAATGAAGAACGGCGTCCAGTCGATGTACTCGCTCAAGGTGCGCAGATCGATATCTTCCAGCACTTTGACGCCCGTGAAGCTGGGCACCGTCGGCTGGTAGGTGGCCCAGTCGTACTGCGGCTTGGCGGCAACCGCCTGGGCATAGCTCAGGCGCTCGGTACGGGCGCTGCGGTTGGCGGTGCGCTCTCGCACCTCGACGTATTCCTGGCGGGTCTTGTCGACGAAGGAAGGCTTGAGCTCCTTGGACAGCAGCTGGGTGGCGACACCCACGGCCCGCGAGGCATCGGTGACATACACCACCGCATCGTTGCTGTACCTGGGCTCGATCTTCACCGCCGTGTGCGCCTTGGAGGTGGTGGCGCCGCCGATCATCAACGGCAGGCAGAAGTCCTGGCGCTGCATTTCCCGGGCAACGTGAACCATTTCATCCAGCGATGGGGTGATCAGCCCGGACAGGCCGATGATGTCGCACTTCTGCTCGCGGGCGGTCTGCAGGATCTTCTCGGCCGGCACCATCACGCCGAGGTCGACGATGTCGTAGCCGTTGCACCCGAGCACCACGCCGACGATGTTCTTGCCGATGTCATGGACATCGCCTTTCACCGTGGCCATCAGAATCTTGCCCTTGGCTTCGGGCTTGTCGCCTTTTTCGGCTTCGATGAACGGAATCAGGTGGGCCACCGCCTGCTTCATCACCCGCGCCGACTTGACCACCTGGGGCAGGAACATCTTGCCCGCACCGAACAGGTCGCCGACCACGTTCATGCCGCTCATCAGCGGGCCTTCGATCACCTCGATCGGCCGCGCGCACTGCTGGCGGCACTCCTCGGTGTCTTCGACGATGAACGCGGTGATGCCTTTTACCAGCGCGTGTTCCAGGCGTTTATCGACCGGCAGCGAGCGCCAGGCTTCGTTTTCCACTTCCTTGACCGCCCCGCCGCCTTTGTAGTCGTCGGCAATGGCCAGCAGCGCATCGGTGCCTTCGGGCGTGCGGTTGAGTACCACGTCCTCGACTTTTTCCCGCAACTGGGTCGGGATCTCGTCGTAGATTTCCAACTGCCCGGCGTTGACGATGCCCATGGTCAGGCCGTTCTGGATGGCGTGGAAGAGGAACACCGAGTGGATCGCCTCGCGCACCGGGTTGTTGCCGCGGAACGAGAACGACACGTTGGACACACCGCCGGAGGTCAGCGCATGGGGCAGGTGGTCGCGGATATAGGCACAGGCTTCAATGAAGTCGACGGCGTAGTTGTTGTGCTCTTCGATACCCGTGGCGACGGCGAAGATGTTCGGGTCGAAGATGATGTCTTCCGGCGGGAAGCCCACTTCATCGACCAGAATGTCGTAGCTGCGCTGGCAGATTTCCCGCTTGCGCTCGGCGGTGTCGGCCTGACCGACTTCATCGAACGCCATCACCACCACTGCAGCGCCGTAGCGCTTGCACAGGCGAGCGTGGTGCTTGAACTGCTCGACGCCTTCCTTCATCGAGATCGAGTTGACGATGCCCTTGCCCTGAATGCACTTCAGGCCCGCCTCGATCACCTCCCACTTGGAGGAGTCGATCATGATTGGCACCCGGGAAATATCAGGCTCCCCGGCGATCAGGTTGAGGAAACGGACCATGGCCGCCTGGGAGTCGAGCATCCCTTCGTCCATGTTGATGTCGATCACCTGGGCACCGGCCTCGACCTGCTGCAGGGCCACTTCCAGCGCTTCGGTGTAGTTTTCCTCGCGGATCAGCCGGGCGAACTTGGCCGAACCTGTGATGTTGGTGCGCTCGCCGACGTTGACGAACAGCGACTGCCGGTCGATGGTGAACGGCTCGAGGCCCGACAGGCGGCAGGCCTTGGCAATATCGGGAATGGCCCGCGGCGCGTACTTGCCGACCGCCTCGGCGATCGCCTGGATGTGCCCAGGGGTGGTGCCGCAGCAACCGCCGATGATGTTGAGAAAGCCGCTGGCGGCAAACTCTTCGACCACTGCGGCCATTTCTGCCGGGGTCTCGTCGTATTCGCCGAAGGCGTTGGGCAGGCCGGCGTTGGGGTGGGCCGAGACATGGGTGTCGGCCTTGCTCGACAGCTCTTCCAGGTAGGGGCGCAGGTCCTTGGCGCCGAGGGCGCAGTTCAGACCCACGGAAATCGGTTTGGCGTGGCGCACCGAGTTCCAGAACGCCTCGGTGGTCTGGCCTGAAAGGGTCCGGCCGGATGCATCGGTGATGGTCCCGGAAATCATGATCGGCAGTTCCACGCCGTCGTCTTCGAACACCTGCTGCACGGCGAAGATCGCCGCTTTGGCGTTGAGGGTGTCGAAGATCGTCTCGATCAGGATCAGGTCGGCGCCGCCCTCGATCAGGCCGCGGGTGGCTTCGATGTAGTTCTCGACCAGCTCGTCGAAGGTGACGTTGCGGTAGCCTGGGTCGTTGACGTCCGGGGAGATCGAACAGGTGCGGCTGGTCGGGCCGAGCACGCCGGCGACGAAGCGCGGCCGATCGGGCGTTTCCAGGGTCTTGGCGTCGGCCACCTGGCGGGCGATGCGCGCGCCCTGTACGTTCAGCTCGTACACCAGGCTTTCCATGCCGTAGTCGGCCTGGGAAATCTGCGTGGCGTTGAAGGTGTTGGTTTCGAGGATGTCGGCGCCCGCATCGAGGTAGGCTTTCTCGATGGCGGCGATGATGTCCGGCTGGGTCAGCAGCAGTAAATCGTTGTTGCCTTTGAGATCGCTTGGCCAATCGGCGAAGCGCGTGCCACGATAGTCGCCTTCTTCCAGGCGGTAGCTCTGGATCATGGTGCCCATGCCGCCGTCAAGAATCAGGATGCGCTCCTTGAGTGCATGCTGGAGGGCTTGAAGGCGAACGCTGCGGTCGGACATGGCAAACTACCTGGTCGGGCGGATATCAGAAGGTGCGGGATGATAGCAAAGTTGCACGGTTTTTAGACGATCCGTGCCTTTGCATGAAGGACGCTCATGTTCACGCACCCACGCCGCGCAAGTGCTCCAACCGTCCTTAATCGTGATGGCCTTCTAGAACCAGGATTCTCCGTACATGATGCATCGTTGTCGTACCCTTGCCAGCGCCGTGGTCTGCGCCCTGGCCTTGCTGCTGAGCCCTGCGGGCCTGGCGGGTGGCCCTCAGTCATCGCCGGTGATTTCCTATACCCGTGACATCCAGCCCATCCTCACCGAGAAGTGCGTTGCCTGCCATGCCTGCAACGATGCCGCTTGCCAGCTCAACCTGGGCAGTGCCGAGGGCGTGCAGCGCGGCGGTTCCAAGGTGCCGGTGTACCAGGGCGAGCGCAGTTCCGCGGTGCCCACCACGCGGCTGTTCTACGACGCGACCAGCGAAGAAGGCTGGCGCAAGAAGGGCTTTTACTCGGTGCTCGACCAACAGGGCAGCCAAGCGGCGCTGATGGCGCGCATGCTCGAACTGGGGCACAAGACCCCGCTGACGCCCAACGCCAAGATTCCCGATGACATCGTGCTGGGCCTGAACCGCACGAACATGTGCCCGGCGCCCATCGAGTTCGACGCCTACGCCGGCGCTCATCCCAGGGAAGGCATGCCGCTGGCGGTCACTGGCCTGACCGATCAGGAACACCAGACCCTGCAACGCTGGCTGGCCGCCGGTGCGCCGGTGGAATCTAGCGCGGTCAAGCCAAGCGCCGCCGAAGCCCGGCAGATCGCCGACTGGGAGGCTTTGCTCAACCGTCCGGGGGCCAGCGAGGCGCTGGCGGCGCGCTGGTTGTACGAGCATTTGTTCCTGGCCCACATCCACTTCCAGAACGGTGAGCGCGGGCACTTCTTCCAGTGGGTGCGTTCGCGCACGCCATCGGGTCAGCCGGTGGACATCATCGCCAGCCGCCGCCCCAATGACCCGCCGGGCAGCGATTTCTACTACCGCCTGGTGCCGGTGCAGGGGGTGATCGTTCACAAGACCCACATCACTTATCCGGCAAGCCCCGACAAGCTCGCGCGAATCAAGCAACTGTTCTATGCCGGGGACTGGCAAGTGGCTTCGCTGCCTGGCTATGGCCCGCAGCGTCGGGCCAACCCGTTCGAAACCTTCGAGGCCATTCCGGCGCGCTCGCGCTATCAGTTCATGCTCGACAACGCCGAGTACTTCGTGCGCACGTTCATTCGCGGCTCGGTGTGCCGCGGGCAGATCGCCACCGATGTCATTCGCGACAATTTCTGGGCGCTGTTCCAGGACCCGGAGCACGACCTGTACATCACCGATGCCCGCTACCGCGGCGAGGCCACGCCATTGCTGGCCATGCCCGGACAGAACGACGATGTCGGCAGCGTGCTCGGCCTGTGGCGCGCCTATCGCGACAAGCGCAACGACTACGAGATGCTGCGCCGCGACGCCTATGCCGACACGCCACCGCCGACCTGGGAAACCTTGTGGAGCGGCAACGACAACGCACTGCTGAGCATCTTCCGGCACTTCGACAGCGCCTCGGTGACCAAGGGCCTGATCGGCGACGTGCCACTGACCACCTGGCTGTTCGACTACCCGTTGCTGGAACGCACCTATTACCAGTTGGCGGTCAACTTCGACGTGTTCGGCAACGTTTCGCACCAACTGCAGACGCGGCTGTACTTCGACCTGATTCGCAACGGCGCCGAGGTCAACTTCCTGCGCCTGCTGCCGGCCAGCAAGCGCGGCGACATCCTCAGCGACTGGTACCAGAACAGCGGCAAGCTGAAGATGTGGCTCGACTATGAGGATATCGACACCAGCACCGCGAGTGCGTTGGGCATCGACCCGCACCACGCCACCCGCGACTTCGGCCTGAAGTTGCTGCAGCGCACCGCTGGCCTGAACGTCGCACCTGATCCGATCAACCGCTGCACGGGCGCGTATTGCTCGCGTCCGGATCAGCCCGAGGCGCTGCGCAATGCCGAACAGTCGCTCAGCCGCCTGGTGTCGCGACCGGCAGCGGGCCTGGAGGTGATTGGCCAGTTGCCCGAAGCGACCATGCTGCGCATCGAGCTGCCCAACGGCCAGCGTGAGGTGTACAGCCTGCTGCGTAACCGCGCCCACAGCAACGTCGCCTTCCTGCTCGGCGAGGCCTACCGCTACCAGCCAGGGCTGGACACCCTGACACTGTACCCAGGGGTGCTCAGCAGCTACCCCAACTTCATGTTCAATATTCCGAGTGATCAGGTGCCGGCGTTCGTCGATGCGCTGCAGAACGCGCGCGATGACAAACAGGCTTTCGAAGCCATCGTCGAGCGTTGGGGCATTCGCCGCAGCCACCCGCAATTCTGGGACTATTTCCACGACCTGAGCCGTTACATCGAGCAGACCCAGCCGGTCGAGGCCGGGGTGCTGGACATGAACCGCTACGAGAACCTGTAAGACAAAGGCCGGGGAGGGCACTGACCTTTCCTGGCCTGTTGCGGTCGTATTGCCTGAATCGCCCTGACAGCCTGGTCATCGCGACCGGCCCGTCGGGGCAGCAATGCACCAACGACGCAGGAACACGCATGCTGTATTCCCTTCAGGCACTGCGGGCGTTCGCCGCCTGGGTGGTGGTTTGCCATCACTTCATGCAGATCTTTTTCGACTTCCATGCCTCCGGCCCCATCGGCCGTCTGTTCACCGAACGCGGTGCGGTGGGGGTGGACATCTTCTTCGTCATCAGCGGGCTGGTGATCTACCTCTCCACCCGCGACAAAGACATCGCTCCGCGCCAATTCATGCTGCAACGCCTGCTGCGCATCGTTCCGGCCTACTGGTTCTACACCGCGCTGATGGGCCTGCTGATGCTGGCCGCGAGTCGCTGGATGCCCCATCAGGTGTTCGAATGGCAACACCTGCTGCTGTCGCTGTTGTTCATCCCGGCGGAGAATCCGGGGGGGTACGGCATGTACCCGACCCTCAACGTCGGCTGGACGCTCAATTTCGAGATGTTCTTCTACGCGCTGTTCGCCCTGGCTTTCTTCGTGCGTCAGCGGCATCAACTGATACTGGTCAGCGTTGCGCTGCTGATCGCCAGCGAGGTGCTGGGACGTTTCGGTGTGCTCAGCACGTTCTACAGCAACAACATCATCTATGAGTTCCTCCTGGGCATCGGGATCGGGGTGGCCTACCGCCGTGGTCTGATCCGTGAAGGGCTATGGCTGCCGCTCACGGTGCTGGCCGCCGCGTGCTACGCGATCTATCACCTCGATGCCTCCAGTCGCCTGTTGCACTGGGGCCTGCCCAGCGCGCTGATCGTGCTGGCATTCATCGCCCTCGAGCCGTACTTCCGCGGTAATCAGCTGCTCAAGGTGCTTGGCGACTGCTCGTACTCGGTGTATTTGATCCACGTGCTGGTGCTCTGGAGCGGCTGGTTGATCAGCCAGCGCCTGCAACTGGACCCGTACCTGACCTTCGCCTTCTGCGTGCCGTTGATCGCCCTGGCGTCGTGGGCCAGCTACCAGTGGCTGGAGCGCGGCCTGTACCGCAAGGGCAGGGCGCTGATGGAGGCGCGGGCCGAGGAAAACCGCCAGCCTGCGCTTTCCTGACTAGAATGCTAGGACTTTGTTCGTCGAGCCGGTTGGCGTACACTTGCCGGCAAGTCTGTGAGGAACTTCCATGAGCGCTATAACCATTACCGACGCCGCCCATGACTACCTGGCCGATCTGCTCTCCAAGCAGAACACGCCGGGCATCGGCATTCGCGTATTCATCACCCAGCCAGGCACCCAGTACGCAGAAACCTGCATCGCCTACTGCAAGCCGGGTGAGGAAAAGCCTGAAGACACCGCGGTGGGCCTGAAGAGTTTCACCGCCTACATCGATGCACTGAGCGAGCCGTTCCTGGAGGACGCGCTGGTCGATTACGCCACCGACCGCATGGGCGGCCAGCTGACCATCAAGGCGCCGAATGCCAAGGTGCCGATGGTCAGTGACGACAGCCCGCTCAACGAGCGCATCAACTACTACCTGCAAACCGAAATCAATCCGGGTCTTGCCAGCCACGGCGGCCAGGTCAGCCTGATCGATGTGGTCGACGACGGCATTGCGGTGCTGCAGTTCGGTGGTGGTTGCCAGGGTTGTGGTCAGGCCGATGTGACGCTGCGCGATGGCATCGAGCGCACCTTGCTCGAGCGCGTTCCCGAGCTCAAGGGCGTGCGTGACGTGACCGATCATACGCAGAAAGAAAACGCCTACTACTAAGTGGGTGACACGCAACGGGCCCGGCGCTTGCAGCACCGGGCCCGTTGCGTTTCCAGTGGCCGATAGCAACAAACTGTTACTTTTACAAGCGCTGCGACAACAGGCCGCAGCCTGATTTCACGGGGCTTTGCGGCCGATCAGGGCAATGCCCGGTGGTTGTGCTGGAGACGTCATGCAAGAATGCCCCGGTTTTCCGACCAGCCCCGTCGAGGGGCCGGCACCTTCCCTGTAAAGGATGGTTTCATGACTGATCTGTTGAGCCGGCGCGCCGTGGTCGCCGGAATGGGCGTCCTCGGGCTTGGCCTGCTGGCAGGCTGCAACCCGGCGCGCGGACTCGAGTTCAAGTACGGCAAGAACATGAGCAACGAAATTCTCGGTCGCTCGTTCAGCCTCAAGGACCCGCAAGGCAACGTCCGCACCTTGTCCAGTTTCTACGGCACCATGCCGATGATCTTCTTCGGCTTCACCCAGTGCCCGGCCGTGTGTCCGACAGCGCTGGCCCGCGCCGCACAGATCAAGAAGCTGATGGGCCGCGATGCCGGTTTCCTGCAAGTGGTGTTCATTACCCTCGACCCGGAACGTGACACACCCGAAGTGCTCGATGCCTATGTCAAAGCCTTCGATCCCTCGTTCACCGCGCTCACCGGCACACCGGAAGAAATCGATCAGGTGGCCCGTGAATTCAAGGTGTACTACGAGAAAGTGCCGGCCGGTGATACCTACACCATCTCGCATACGTCCACCAGCTACGTCTATGATTCTCGCGGTACGTTGCGCCTGAGCCTGGGCCATTCGCTCAACGCCAAGGAATGCACCGAAGACCTGCTCACCCTGATGGAGATCTGCTAATGGCTGTTTCGCTGCATTCGTTCACCCGTCGTCTGGCCGCCGTGGCGCTGTTGAGCTGCTCGATCTCGGCCATGGCCGACACCACCGTCAGTGAGCCGTGGGTCCGCGCCAGCGTGCCGCAGCAACAGGCGACTGGCGCATTCATGGTGTTGACGGCCGAGCGCGACAGCGCGCTGGTCAGCGTGGCTTCGCCAGTGGCCAAGACCGTGCAGATTCACCAGATGACCATGAATGGCGACGTAATGGGCATGCAGCAGGTCAAAGTGCTGGCCCTGCCTGCCGGCAAGCCGGTGACCCTCGATCCCAACGGTTATCACGTGATGCTGATGGGGCTCAAGCAACAAGTGAAAGAAGGTGAGCACGTGCCGTTGACCCTGACCATCAAGACCGCCGCGGGCGAAACCCAGACCCTCAAGGTACAGGCTCCCGTGCGCGGGTTGACTAGCCAATCCTCGGATCATGGTCACGACCACGGCAGCATGCACTGATACGCTTGGCGGGGTCGCTCAGCCGGCCCCGTCGCTTGATGTACCAGGCAAACTCAACTGCGAAAACGCGGCAGTGGCCGGTCTTGCCTGAGGCTGGACAGCGTCTTGCGTACCTGCGCTTCTTCTTCTTCCAGGGCCCTTAGGCTGGCGCGGATCTGTCCGGCAGTCGGTACGTCGCCCTGACGATCGATCCACTCGGCGATTTGCTTGCAAGTGCTGGTCAGACGAGCCTGGCGCTGGTTCATCAGAGTGAGCAGTGTGTTGATCTCTTTGGCAGACATGGCAAGTTCCTCCGGTCGGCCCAGACAGTGTAGCAGTGGCCTGGGCAAGCGCTGCCACAGGCGGACGGGCGAGCGTCGCCGTACCGCAGCTCCAGCCGAGCACCTCCGCACGCTTATCAGACCGATCCTACAGGCCCGCCTACGTTTACAACGGATCGTTCGTCTACGCCCCCGTCTGACAACCCGTCTGCACCTTCCCCTCCGTTGACCGCCGATCCTGCAACGCTGGCCGAGTGAACGCCCCGTTTGGTCAAAGCGGCCTGCCGCTGCCCACGAGATGGCCGAGGTGATCGTACACATTTTGTTACCTCGCTGGGCCTTTCAGTGTCGTTCATCGACTCCTAGCGTGGAAGCGAGGGGCTCCCCGTCGTGTGGTCTGATAGGAGGGTTTCGCCGTGAGTGTATTGATCGTGCACAGCGCCGAACTGGTGCTGCCGCAATGGTGTGATGCGACAGGACGGGTATTCGATGCGCCGGCGTGCCTGGCTGAGGCGTCGGCGCTGCTGCTGAGCGAGGACGACGCGCGGCACCCAGGCGTCGCCGATGCGGTAGCACGTTGGGCGCTGCCGCTGTTCATCGTGATCGGCACCGAGCCTGCGCGGCTGCAAGTGCCAGGGGCAGTGCACCTGAGTCTACCCCTGCGGGCCAGTGATTATCCGCGCATCATCGCGTCAGCGCGGGCCTACGAGCAGCAGGCCTTGCCGCCCTTGACCCGGGCATTGGCAGGGCTCATCGCAGCCACCACCGAACGCTACGCCGGCCCCGGCCATCGGGGCGGTTCGGCGCTGAGTCAGCATCCGGCCGGTGCCCGTTTCAGACGCCTGCTGGGCCGCCAGGTGTTCGAGGCCGACCTTTCTCAAGGCACCGTCGAGAACTGCGCACTGGACTGGCAGGCGGGTCTGGTGCATGACGCCCAGCGTCTGGTAGCGAGGGTATTCGGCGCTGAACAGACGTGGTTCGTGCTCAACGGCGCCGCCACCGCCAACCGCATCGTGGCCAGTGCGCTGCTGCGCGCAGGTGACCTGATCCTGATGGATCGCGCGTGCCATGTTTCGGTGTTTCAGGGGGCCTTGTTACAGAGCGGTGCCTTGCCGGTGTACCTCGATACCCTGCATGACGCCCGTGGCATTCTGGCCGGCTATCGTTGCGGCACGTTGCAGGAAGGGCGCCTGCGCCAGGCTGCGGCTGCCCGCAGTGATGCCCAGGGCAGTCGCCGCAGACCGTTCCGGCTGGCCGTGGTGCAGGCCGTCACGCGCACCGGTGTGCTGCTCGATGCCGCAGCCTGGCTGGCACGCGTCGGGCATCTGTGTGACTACGTGCTGTTCGATGCCGGCTGCGGTGGACACGAGGCGTTCATCGACCGTCTGGCGCACCTCTCACCGCTGGCAGCGCCGGTGGATGACACCTCACCTGGCATCATCGTCACCCATTCGGTACACCAGCAGATGGCTGGGCTGACCACGGCGGCGCAAATTCACAAACAGGATCGGCACCTGCGCCACCTGCCGCGCTACTGCAGTGCGGCGGTGTTCAGCAGCGCCTGTGGGCAGCACGCTTCGGCGAATCTGTCTTGCCCGCCGTTGATGTCGCTGGAAATCAACGCCGCCATGTTCGCTGCAGGAGAGGGCCAGCGCCTGTGGCAGCAGGCGCTGCTCAGTGCCCAAGAGTTGTGTCTGGCGGTAAGCGCGCGTTGCCGCCTGCTGCGGCCACTGGCGAGCGCTCAAGCGCACGCGGCGGTCTGCGAGTACCTGGCCGTGAGCGGCGACGAGGCACAGTCCCAGGAGCCACGCCTGCACTACCATGACCCCTGCAAGGTCACCTTGATCAGCGACGGCGCGGGTCAAGCCGTAGCCATTCCGGCAGCCGTACTGGTGGCGTATCTGCATGACCACGGCTTTACCGTCGACCGCCCTGAGCTCTACAGCTTCACCCTGGTGGTAACGCCTTTCAGCGATCAGGCCGGGCTCGCGCGGCTGGTCGATTGCCTGGTGGCCTTCGAGCAGCATGTGCAGTTGCAGACCGACGTGCTCGAAGTCCTGCCTTCGCTGCGGCGCGATTGCGCGCGGTATGCCGGCATGAGCTTGACCGACCTGTGCAGCCGCCTCAATGGACTGATGGCCGTACACGGTCTGGGCTACTTGCAGGCGGCGATCTTCAGCACCGACGAGCAAGCTTCCTACGTGTGTTCGCCCTACCACGCCAACCAGCTGTTCATCGGCAACGCCACGCGCTGGATCAGCCTCGGCGAGGCCCCTGGATGTGTGGCTGCCGAAGCGGTGATTGCGTTGCCAAGCGGCTGCGTTTGCATAGCGCCCGGCGAGCGCTGGACATCAGCGCTGCTGGCGTACCTCGAGGGCATCGAAGCGCTGCAGGCGCACTACCCGCAGTTCGCCCCGCAAGTGCAGGGCGTGCATTCCCGACGTGACGACAACGGCATCCGCAGCGTGGGGGTCTACGTGCTCGATTGAGTCAGGTTTGGCAGCTTGAATCACACCGAAGCGCTCAGGGCTCTGCCACATGCCAGGCGGTAAGCGCCGGGCGTCACGCCGTAGGCCTGTTTGAACTGCCGGGTGAGGTGACTCTGATCGGCAAAACCCAGCAAGCAGGCGACTTCCAACGCAGACGCCGCGTGCTTGAGCAGCTCCCGCGCGCGCATCAGGCGGCGTTGCTTGAGCCAGGCATGGGGCGGCAAACCGGTGGCCTGGCGAAACACCCGGGCGAAGTGAAATGGCGAGAGGTTGACCGCGCTGGCCAGCGCCTCAAGGGACGGCGGGTTGGCCAACTGGCTGTCCAGCAGCTCGCGCGCCCGCGCCACCGCCAGCGGCTCGCGCCCCGGTGTGGCCAGGCTCAGCCCAGGGCCCTGGGCATGGCGCTGCACCAGCATCAGCACGGCCTGGCGCCAGGCAGTCTGCTGCTGCAAGGCGCTGGCCTGTGCTTCGCACAGCTGGTGCACCTGGCTCAAGGCGCGGGCCAGGGGTGGGTCATGGATGACGCTGTCCTTGAACAACGGCGTGCCGCGGCGGGACACTTGCAACTCGTCCAGAACCCCTGTGACCCGCTCGATGTCGGGATAGAAACCCCGATAGCCCCAGCCCGCTTCGTGGGCTTTGGCGCCGGTGTGCAGTTCGTCCGGGTTGATCAGCACCATGCTGCCTACCGGCGCCAGATGCTCACTGCCGCGGTGGCAGAAGCGCTGCGCGCCGGATTCGATCACGGTAAACACATAGCCTTCGTGCACATGCGGGGCGAAGCGCTGTTGCAAGTACCGGGCATGGAGCATTTCCACGTCACCCAGCGCTGGCGCCTGCCACAGGTGCGTACGCTCGCCGGATGAGGTGCTCATGTCAGTGCCGCGCGCAGGATCAGGAACAGTCCCATGCTCAGCAACAGGCTGAGCAACACCCGGCCGGTCCACAGCATCAGCGCTACGGCGGCGAGCGCACCGAGCAGGTAGGGGTTGAGCGGGTCGAGATTGAGCTGATGCTCAGGTAGAAAGATGATCGGTCCGCAGATGGCGGTGAGCATACCGGGCACGGCGAAGCCCAGGAACTGCCGTGTGTTGGAGCTCAGGCGCAGCGGCAGGCGAGGTTCGAGAAAGGCATAGCGATTGAGGAACACGACAATCCCCAAGGCAACGATGAGCAACCAGATCATCGGCGTACCCCTTGCAGTTTCTGGCAGGCGAAGCCTGCGGCCATGCCCAGCAGACCCGCGGCGACAAGCGCGGTCTCCCAGTGCCAGAGGCTGAACAACACCGAACAGAACAGTGACACTGCAACGCACACGGCAGTGGGCACATCGCGCACCCGTGGTGCGATCAGGGCGACGAACGTGGCGACGATGGAAAAGTCCAGACCCAGGCCCTGCAGGTTGGGAATGCGTTGACCCAACACGATGCCGGCGAATGTGAACAGGTTCCAGGCGATATAGAAGGTCAGGCCCACGCCCAGGGCATACCAGCGGTTGAACTGACGGGCGTCATGCTGGCTGATCAGGGCGAAGAATTCGTCCGTCAGCAGAAATCCCAGACCCAGCCGCCAGCGCAGGGGCTGCTCTGCCAGAACCGGGCGCATCGACAGCCCGTACAGCAGGTGCTGTGAGGTCAAGAGCAGGCAGGTGAGCAGAATCGATAACAGACCGGCCCCGCTCTTGAGCATGCCGATGGCCACGAGCTGCGCGGCGCCGGCGAACACGATGGCCGACAGGCCTTGGCCCTGCCACGCGCTGAGGTCAGCCTCGATAGCCATTGAGCCGGCAAGCAGGCCCCAGGGGGCAACGGCCAGGCTCAGCGGCAGGATGGCAATGGCGCCACGCAGAAAAGCCTGGCGGGCGAGGGTAGAAGTTTTCATGGGCAGGGCAACGACTGGGCAAGGACGTTCAGCATGCCTGAACCTTCGCGGCGCGGGCTTGAACGTTCTTGCTCAAGCGGCGCTTCAACGGTAGCTGGTGAGCAGGCGCTGGGCGGTGGCACAGCCGTTGATCTCTACTGCCTTTTGCAGCAGTGCCTGGCGTCGGGCAGGGTCCAGGTCGCCCAGCAAGCGGTAGACCTCGGCCTGGAAATCACGCTGGCGGCCCCATTGCATCTGCAAACCCTGCGGACGGCTGCGACTACAGGCCAGCACCGCAGCAGGCTGCGGATAATACGAGGCGTAGACGGAGGCCATGCCCGGCAGTGCATCCAGCGCATCGCGGTACGCCTGGCTGGCGTTGTAGGGCGGGCACCAGGTAGCAATGGCCGAAGCGGGGGGAGCGAAGCCCTGGCTGAGGCTTTGTTCCAGCAGCGGGCAGGCGGCGTCAGGAATCTGCGCGGCAGGCAGGTAGGTCATGTAGTAGAGGGCCAGGCGGTACTTGGCGACCGGATGATCCAGCGCCACGGACTTTTTCAGCAGCGCCACCGCTGCCGGCAATGTGTGCGCCATGGCCTGGCCTTGGCGGGTCAGCTCTGGATCGCTGTCGAGCACGGGCAGCAATGGGTTACCGTTGCCCTGGGCGTCGGCCTTCTCGAGCAACGGCAATGCCTGGCGGTAGAGCAGATCGGCATGGGCGTCGATCTGCACCTCCAGTGCCTGCACGGTGAAGGGGGCGCACGCCAGCACCAGCAACGTGGCCCGCGAGCGGCGAATCACAGGCCAGCCTCGGCTGTTTGCCAGGCGCGAACGGGAGCGTGTGGCAGGACAACGATTGGGGAGTTCATGGATGACAAACGTATGCCTCGAGCCTGACAGAATCTGCGGCCTATTCTAGACACGCTTTGCGCAATGTCGAAAGTCCGGGTCATGGGAATCAGACGAGCTTGACTGGCACGCCTTTGCGTCCCGGGTGTTTTTCCTGGGCGAGTCCCAGCTTGGCAGTGATTACCTTGGCCAGCGCGTTGTTTCCCAGGTCGTTGAAGTGCAGGCGATCGATGAACAACTGCTCGGCGAAGACGGGCGAACTGCTGAGCATGCCATTCATGTCATAACAGGGCACCTCGTCGGCCTGACGCTTGATGCGCCGAAAGAAACCGGCGTGGTGTTCGGCGCCAATGCCCGCCAGCAGGCCGTCGAAAGGCTTTGCCTGTCGTTGCAAGGCGGCGAGCATGACCTGCTCGCCGGGCGGCAGCTCTTCGCGGCACCAGGGTAGCCACGGTTGCAGCATGAAGGTCAGGGTGGTATCGCTGCCGGCCAGCAACTGCTGCCATTGTCGCAGGGTTCGGCCAATGCAGTCGGCCGCACGCATCAGCCGTTGTTCGGGGGGCGTGCAGGGCGCTGCGGCGATCCGCAGCGGCGCAGGCGTGCAGAACCACCGCTCACGCAGACGTTGCCAGATCGAGTCGGCACGCGGCTGTACCTGCATGCCTTCGTGAAAGGTGCTGAGGAACTGCTCGCAGGCTCGCAACTCGGTCTGCGCCGGATCGCTGCCGACCCATTCTGCCAGCGCCTCGTGGGCCAGAGTATTGAGCCCGCTCAGCACGACTACGTGGCCAACCTTGCTCAGCCGATGCTGATGGGTGAGGAACAGCATCAGTTCCTGGGTCGCGTTCAGTCCGCATCCGGCCAGGCTCAACCAGGCTTCGCCGCTCAAGGTCGAGAGAAACGAAGCCACTGTGCGGGCGTCGCAGCTGGCGCCGATGCCTTGTGCCGTCGAGCCCCCGACCAGCAAATTCACTCGCGCCAGCCCGCCGCGCTCGGCCAGAGAAAGCCGTTTGCTCGACCAGTGGCTGTAGCGTAGCCCGAGCGCGTCGGTGTTGAGCGTTGCCGACCGGTAGTCACGCTCTTGCATGTACAGGGTCAGCGGCAGGCGCCGGTGGCCAAGCCTTATGAAACGCTGGTAGTCCTCGGCCAGCGCTGCCGCGCTGGCAGCGCCTGGTTCGGTAGGCGGGATCGACGGCTGAGTCATTGCAGCCTGATCCTCATTCCAGCAAGGCGCGCAGGTTGTAGGCCAGACCTGCAGCAGCGATCAACATCAGCATGACCCCCGACACCAGGGTGATGAGGCGATTGCTGCGCGGCGACGCGATCTTGCCGATGGCGAAGATGTACAGGCTCAGTACGGCGAAGTCGATGGCGATCCACAGCAGCGACAGCACCACCATGCTTTTTTCGAACGACTCGGTGATCTGGATGAACTGCGGGAAGAACGAGATGAAGAAGATGATGTCCTTGGGGTTGGAGATGCCCACCATGAAACCTTGCCACAGCCCGCCGCGACCTTGACGTGGCAGCTCGTGCGCAGACACCTGTGCTGCGGGCGCCGGCTGCTGAAGGGCCTCCCTCAGGGTGCCGAAGGCGATATAGCCGATGAACAGGCAGCCCAGCAGGCTCATGCCACTGAGCCAGGCGCGGTCGATGGCCGCGCTGGTCATGATGATCCACGCCGCCGCAGCGATCAGCACCAGTGATGCCCAGTTCGTGCCAAGTGCGGTGAACAATGCCTTGCGCGAGCCGGATGCGGCGGCAGTGTTGACGATCAGCGCCACCACCGGGCCAGGCGTGGCGATCAGCAGCAGGACAGTCAGGGCGTAGGTGGCGGTCAGCGCGGTATTCACGGTTCGTTCTCGTTGAGGGTGTCGTCGGCATGCAGCGCACGGAACGGGCAACGCTGCGGGTTCAGCGAGCCGGGCTCCTGCAATTGGTATTGCTGCCATTCATAGTTGTCCGCAGCGCCAAAGAAACCGAGGCTTGCGGGTATGGTTCCGTCGTTGTAGTCAGCGACCCGCTGGCGGATTCGCTCACGGATGCGTCGACCGCTTTCGCTATGGGCGCTCGCTACCTCATCGAAGCTTTCTCTGGGGTTGATGACGAAGACCGTGTGCGGACCCAGGTTGCGGCTGCGCATCCGCACATGGCCGGGAAAGCTCATGTTGATGAACAGGGGCATGCCGTTGAAACAGAATGCCCATTGCGTGTCATGGGGGTCGCGAGCGACTTCATCCGGCCAGGGGTAGGGGTCGAGCCTATGCACCTGCTGCAAGACGCCCCACGCCAGCGACTGCTGGTCGGCCAGATCGCTGTCGGGCTCGGTCTGCAGGAACACCAGCAGAGGATTGCCGATACGCTGTTTGAGGGCGATTGGCTGCAGCAGCTCGACATAGCTGCGCAGCCCATTGGCGATATCCGCTGCCAGCGCCCCGGCGCGGGCGAACACCAGGTGGCAGGTCTGTGCCGCTACCGCCTTGCGCCCGAACAGGCACGGAAAGGCAGGGTCGGCAAGGCGTGCGCGCAACTGGCGCAAGGCAGTGCAGGTCCAGTGCTGCTGATCATCGGCATGTTCATCGGCCAGCTCTAGCGCATCCAGGCGATAGCATTTTCCATAACCCGTAAACATTATTCCCTCAAGGGCGTCGCCCACTGCTCGCAGGCGCCGCCAGGGCGCCTGAGACAGAGGTAGTAGGTAATCACCGCATTTTCAGAGATGCCCCAGGCGTTGTAAAACCGGTGGAACTATGACCTAATATTAGTTTTACTCATGATGGAAGGGTGGTCATGTCGGAACGGATTCAAGCTCTTCACGCCCTTCGCGCGTTCGAAGTCGCTTCTCGGTATGGCTCCTTTACCCGCGCCGCCCAGGAGCTGGCACTCACCCAGGGCGCGGTCAGTCATCACGTCAAGACCCTGGAGGACCTCTTCGGCTGCAGCCTGTTCGAGCGCCGCGGACCCAAGCTGCACCTGACCGAGCACGGGCGTTTGCTCGCCCAGGAACTCAAGGTCGGCTTCAAGATCATCGAGAACGCCTGCGCGCTGCTGCGCCAGGACCGTTACGGTTTGCGACTCAAGGCACCCTCGACGCTGACGGTGCGCTGGCTGCTGCGTGCCCTGGATGGTTTCAAGAAGCTCGACGACACCTGCAGCGTGCAGTTGTCCAGCGTGTGGATGGACATCGACTCGGTGGACTTCTACTCCGAGCCTTATGACTGCGCGATCCTGCTGGGCAATGGTCGATTCCCCGCCGATGTGGAGAGCTGCAAACTGTTCGATGAATGGCTGATTCCAGTCTGTCACCCGGACTACCTGCCCAATCCGTCTGCTGATCTTGAAGTGCTCGCGCACTGCGATCTGTTGCACCCATCACCTGACCGGCGCGACTGGCGGCGCTGGCTGGCGCGTTTGGACGCGCTGCACATCGGTATCGACCGCGGCCAGGTGTTCGATACCCTCGACCAGGGGATTTCCGCCGCGCAGCAGGGCCTCGGCATTTCGGTGGTCGACCTGGTGCTGGCCAGTGCCGACGTGGCGGGCGGGCGTCTGATCACGCCGTTCAAGCAGGCGGTGTCGACCGGCGACGGTTATTACATGACGTGGCTCAAATCCAGCCCCAAGGCGCGGCAGATGCACAAGCTGCGCGACTACCTGCTGAGCCAGGTGCCGCAAGCGCTGAACCGTGACCTGAACTACCTGTACGCCTAAGCCGGCACCCGCACTCAGTGCAGGCTGCGCCGCTCACCAACACAGGCTGCAGCGCGTTCGGTCAGTTGGTCGAGGCGTTCGTCGCGCTGATCTTGCGCGGCGATCATGGCCTGCTCCCCATGCTGTTTGAGCAGGTACGCATGAATCTGGCGGACCTCGACGGTCTGGTAGATCGGCGCGATGTCAAGTCGACCGATCAGCGCGCCAATGGCCTGGCCGGTGCTGCTCATCAAGACCTGTGGGCCACTGGCGTGCACCACTTGCAGGCCCATGCCTTCGAACCAGGGCACCTGATGGGGCAGGGCGCTGAGTTCCAGACGGGGATAACGCGTGCGCAGGTCAGCCAGCAGGGCCTGGGCGATACCTTGCCGACGGTGGCTGGGGTCGACCGCCAGGAAGGCCACGGCACAGGCCTGCGGGTCGTCAGTTGCGCTGATCGCGAGGGCGAACCCGAGCAGGCGCTCTGGAGCCTCGGCGTCCAGCGCCAAGGTCAGTACCACTGACAACCCGCGCGTGCCGTCCAGAGCCTGCAGGTACTGATGTACCTCCAGACCAACGCCGTACTGATACAGCGGATACAGCGGGTTGTCGGCGCTGATGGCGACGCTGCTCAGCTCACCCACATGGTCGATCACCAGTTGGCGAATCTGGTTCTGGAAGGATTCAGGGGGGACACCGTCGAGGCGGTGAAGAATGAACATCGCAGTTACGGCTCCGGCAGGACTGACTGACCCGCGCACGGTGACGCGGGTCCGTCAGTCTACCGTTTTTCCACCCTTGGCGGGTCGGCCCTGACAACGTCTACCAGAGCGCCTTGGTCCCCGCAGTGATAACCCGGGTGAACACCGCAATGGCGGCGTCCACCTCAGCCTCACTGCTGTAGCGACCCAGGCTAAGGCGCACGCTGCTGCGCGCCGCCTGCTCATCGAGCCCTAGCGCGAGCAGCACATGGGATGCCGCATTGCTGGCCGAATTGCAGGCAGAGGTGGTCGACAACGCCAGTTCAGTGCTCAACGCGGCAGGCTTGAACCCGGTCGCCGCGATGCGCAGGTTCAAGGTGTGCGGTACTCGCTGGGCGATACTGCCGTTGACGCTTGCGCCAGGCAGCGCCAGCAAGCCCTCATGCAGGCGCTGGCTGAGTCGCTGCAGCTTTTGATACTCGGCATCGCCGGGTTTGCCAGCCAGTTCGAAGGCATAGCCCATGCCGACGATCTGGTGGCTGGCCAGCGTGCCTGAGCGCAGCCCGAACTCATGGCCCCCGCCGTGCATCTGCGCGCGCAGAACCGGCTGCGCACGCGGCCCGACGTACAGCGCACCAATGCCTTTGGGGCCGTAGGCCTTGTGTGCCGAGAACGACATCAAGTCTACCGGCTGACGCGCAACATCGATCTCCAGCTTGCCCACCGCCTGCGCCGCATCGACATGCATCAGCGCCCCGTGGGCCCGCACCCGCTCGCCGATGGCGGCAAAGTCGGTGAGGGTGCCCAGCTCGTTATTGACCGCCATCAACGATACCAGCCGGGTATCGGGGCGCAGCGCAGCGCTCACGGCATGGGGCTGGATCAGGCCGTCGGCATCCGGCAGCAGCCGAGTCACCGTCCAGCCCTGCTGCTCGAGCTGCGCTGCAGTGTCCAGTACCGCTTTATGCTCAAGGGCACTGGTGAGCAGATGCCCGGGCTGCGCGAAGGCCTCGGCGGCGCCCTTGAGTGCCAGGTTGTTCGATTCGGTGGCGCCGGAGGTCCAGACGATTTGCCCGGCCGTAGCATTGATGCACATCGCCACCTGCTGGCGAGCCTGCTCGACCCGTGCCCGCGCAGCGCTGCCGTAGGCGTGGCCGGAGGATGCCGGATTGCCGAAGTCGCCCTGCCGACCCAGGCAGGTGAGCATCATTTCGATGACACGGTCATCGACAGGGGTGGTGGCGGCGTAGTCGAAATACAGAGGCAAGTGCGAGTTCATGGTGCTGTGCAGGTCCGTGCAAGGTGGAGATGCTGGTGAGTGGACAGGCTACGGGGAGAGCGCGGTGGAAGTTTTTCATTTTGTTGTCAGGTGTGGCGCTGATGCAGAACAAAAATTCCTGAAATATCCTCTTGCGTAGAAAATTCTCCCTTTGCAGTACAGCGGTGGGTTCAAACAGATATCCCGGTGTCGCTCACGTAGAAGTGCAGGTCGTTCGCAGGCGCTTTACTGGGTGCACAACAACGATAACGCTGCCCATTTGCAGCACACCCCACAGGCTGCCTATGGAAACCGGAGAGCACGCGCATGTCCGTCACACATGAGGTTCCCCCAGCCACCCTTCGCAGGGTAATCGCCGCATCAGCGGTCGGCAATTTCGTCGAGTGGTTCGACTTTGCAGTCTATGGCTTCCTCGCCACCCTGATCGCCAGCCAGTTCTTCGCCAGTTCCGACCCCGGTGTCGGGTTGCTCAAGACCTTCGCCGTATTCGCCGTGGCCTTCGCCTTGCGTCCGTTGGGCGGCGTGGTATTCGGTGCGCTGGGTGACCGCCTTGGCCGCAAGCGCGTGCTGTCGATGACCATCCTGATGATGGCCGGCTCGACCACTTTGATCGGTCTACTGCCTACCTATGCCAGCATCGGCTTGCTGGCGCCAGTGCTGCTGACCCTGGCCCGCTGCATTCAGGGCTTCTCGGCAGGTGGCGAATACGCCGGTGCCTGCGCCTACCTGATGGAGCACGCACCCCGTGAAAAACGCGCGTTCTACGGCAGTTTCGTGCCCGTCTCGACCTTCTCGGCCTTCGCCTGCGCTGCGGTGCTGGCCTATGGCCTGGAGGCCAGTCTGTCCGCCGAAGCCATGGCCAGCTGGGGCTGGCGCGTGCCTTTCCTGGTGGCAGCGCCGCTGGGTCTGGTGGGGCTCTACCTGCGCTGGCGCATGGAAGAAACCCCAGCGTTTCGCGCCGCCATGGCCGAAGGCAAGCAGCATGAGCATTCGCCGCTCAAGGACACCCTGCGCCATCACGGGCGCACCATCTGCAACCTGGGCGCGTTCATTTCGCTGACGGCGCTGTCGTTCTATATGTTCACCACGTATTTCGCCACTTATCTGCAACTGGTCGGCCATCTCAGCCGCGCCCAGTCGCTGCTGGTGACCACCGTCGCGTTGTTGTTCGCAGCGGGTGGTTGTCCTCTGGCGGGTGCACTGTCCGATCGATTTGGCCGGCGCCGGACGATCATGTTCACCTGCTTCTGGGTCATCGCCTGTGTGTTCCCCGCTTACTGGCTGGCCAGCTCTGGGTCGCTGCCCTACGCCTTGGTAGGCGTCATTCTGCTCGCCGTTGGTGCATTGACCAGTGGCGTCGTGACCGCTGCCTTGCTTTCGGAAAGTTTCCCTACTCGCAGCCGCTACACCGCATCGGCCATTACCTACAACGTCGCCTATACGCTGTTCGGAGGTACTGCACCCTTGGTCGCGACCTGGCTCATCAGCCAGACCGGCAGCAGCCTGGCACCTGCGTTCTACCTGGTGGTCATCGCCTTGCTGGCGCTGGTGGGCGGCTTGGCCTTACCGGAAACCTCGCGCATCTCACTGCATGACGACACCCCCCATGCAGGTACGACGCCCCATCATGCGGCATCAGGTGCCTGATACCTCGGCGAGCAGGGCGCAGACCTGCTGAGCGGAATAGGGCTTGGCCAGAAATGCGAAGCCCGCATGTCCACCTCCGGCAACAGCCTCGCTGTAGCCGGAGGTGAGGACTACCGGTAGCTCGGGGTAGCGCCGGCGAATCTCCTGGGCCATTGCCAGTCCGCCCATACCGGGCATCAGGACATCGGAAAACACTGCGTCGAACGGCACCTGCGCATGCTCCAGTTGCACCAGTGCATCTTCACCGCAGTCGGCCCAGCTGACCTGAAAGCCATGCTCGCTCAGAATCTGTGTGGTGAAGTTGCCGACGTCAGGATTGTCCTCAACCACCAGTATTCGCTTGGCCGAAGTCTGGCCGGACACGCTCCGGGTCGGTGCCAGAGTGCTTGCCGACGTTGCCTGCGGTGCGTGGGTCTGTGGCAGGTAAAGAACGAACGTCGCTCCCTCGCCCGGCACACTCCTGACCTGCACATCGCCACCCGATTGCCGCGCGAAACCAAATACCTGAGACAGGCCCAGACCGGTACCTTGGCCCAGCGCCTTGGTGGTGAAGAAGGGGTCGAAAATGCGTTCGAGCAGCTCCGGTGCGATGCCTGGGCCCTGATCGATCACGGCGATGGCGGCAAACGGCCCGATCAGGCTCGGCTGGCCCGGCAGGTGCGGCTGCTGATTGGCCGTCAGGCGCAGGCGTAAGGCGCCTTCTCCGGCCATGGCATCGCGGCCGTTGATCACCATGTTGATCACCGCGGTTTCCAGCTGACCAAGATCTGCGCAGATATAGCAGGGCGTTTGCGGCAGCTCCAGCGACACCTGCAACCTGGCGCCGGTGACGGTGTCGAGCATTTCACTGATCGCCGACAGTCGTTGCCCGGCATCGAATATCTGCGGGCTGAGCGCCTGACGGCGAGCGAAGGCCAGCAACTGGCCGGTGAGCTTGGCGCCGCGGTCTACCGTGTCGACCATGGTCGTGAGGTAACGGCTGCGCCGCTCGGCATCCAGTTCCGGGCGTTGCAGAAAGTGCAGCGATGAGCGAATGATGGTCAGCAGGTTATTGAAGTCGTGGGCAACGCCGCCAGTGAGCTGACCGATCGCTTCGAGCTTCTGGCTCTGACGCAGTACCGCCTCGGTGTGCAGCAGTTGGTCAGTGCGTTCTTGCACGCGTTGCTCCAGGGTGGCATTGAGCGCTTCCATGGCGGCCATGGTATTGCGTACTTCGAGGTGCGCCTGGATGCGCTGAATGTGTGCCCAACTGCGTTCGATGACTTCACTGATCAGGCTCTGCTCGGCAGCGGTCCAGCAACGGGGCCGGCTGTCGTGGACGGCCATCAGCGCGGTCAGCCGCCCATTCTTGACCAAGGGCACGCACACGGTGGCACGTGCGCCGATATCGCCAAAGGTCGCGGCCGCCTCGCTGGGCAGTTCTCGCAGCGTATCGCTGATCACTACGGGCAGCCCGTCGCGCAGACGTTGCAACGCCAGCTCGCCGAAGTCCCTGAGGCGATAGCGGCCCAGCAGATGGGTCGAGGCATCGGCTACCCACTCGCCGCTGATGGTGAACCCGTCCTGGTCATCATCCATCAGCGCGTAGGCACAGCTGGCCAATTGCAGGTATTGCCCGAGCATTTGCGTGCTGATGTCGAGAATCCGTGAAGGATCGTTGGCGTTGGCGACCGCTCGTCCGAGGGCATCGAGGAACGTCAGCCGCTGGTTGGCGAGCACGGTGGCAGTGGTTTCGGCAACCGTATCGAGCATGCCGACGACGGTGCCTTCGGCGTCACGGATCGGGCTGTAGCAGAAGGTGAAGTAGGCTCGTTCGGGACGTGCCTGACGCTCGATCAGCAGCGGAAAATCCTGAATGAACACGGCTTCGCCGCTCATCGCATGACTGACCATGGGGCCGATGTCACTCCAGGCTTCCTGCCACACCTCATTGAAAGGTCGGCCGATGGCTGCCGGCTTGTCGCCAAGGATTTCGGTGAACGCGTCATTGTGCAGGGTGATCAACTGCTCCCCCCATAGGATGGCCTGGGGAAACCGTGAAGCCAGACACAACGCCACGCTGGTGCTGAGCACCTGTGGCCAGCTATGCAAAGGCCCTAGCGGGGTGGCAGACCAATCGTGGTGCCTGATCCGCTCCGCCATCATGCCACTGCCTACCAGCCACTTAGCCATGCTCGCGCACATCCCTTTACCAGACCCATTGAAGTACGCCGCGGCGCATCGTCCGTTCCTGACGCAGCAGCGCCAGGCAGTTTAACGCGGTCTGAAAAGCTTGGCGTAGCGGAGTCGAAAGGTTTTGCCGACGCAGGATGTCGACAGGCGCTGAGGGGAGGGGGCTCGACCACCGCACGAAGGGCGGCCGAGCACGTGCTGACGGGGCGGACTCAGTACTCCCAGAAGATGCGCTGCAGCTCTTTGCTGTCTTGGGTCTTGGTCAGGGCGACCATGGCCAAAATACGTGCCTTCTGTGGGTTAAGGTCATGGGCGACGACCCAGTCGTTCTTGTCATCAGGCTGTTCGGCGTTACGCAGTACGAAACCGCCCTGATTGACGTGGGACGAGCGGATGATCTGCACACCGTTATGACGCAATTCCTGCAGCGCCGGCACCACCCGCGACGACACCGAGCCGTTGCCTGTACCTGCGTGGATCAACGCTTTGGCACCGTTCTGGGCCAGGGCCTTGTACGCGGTGTCGGTCACGTTGCCGTAGCCATAGGCGATATCCACTGCCGGCAGGCTGGTGATCTGTTTGATGTCGAATTCGGAGTTGATCGTGTGGCGCTTGGCCGGCAGGCGGAACCAGTACGATTTGCCCTCGACGACCATGCCCATCGGGCCCCAGGCGCTCTTGAAGGCCTCGGTCTTGATGTTGACCGCCTTGCTGACGTCGCGACCCGACTGGATCTCGTCGTTCATGGTAACCAGCACGCCTTTGCCCCAGGATTGTTTGTCCCCGGCCACCGCTACCGCGTTGTACAGGTTGAGCATGCCATCGGCCGACATTGCCGTGCCTGGGCGCATCGAGCCGACGACCACGATCGGCTTCTCGGTTTTCTCGACCAGGTTGAGGAAGTAGGCCGTTTCTTCGAGGGTATCGGTGCCGTGGGTGATGACGATGCCGTCCACGTCCGCGCTGTCAGCCAGTTCGGCGACACGTTTGGCGAGCTTGAGCAAGTCCTCGTTGCCAATGCTTTCCGAGGCGATCTGCATGACCTGTTCGCCACGTACGTTGGCCAGGTCAGCCAGTTCCGGGACGCCGGCAATCAGCTTGTCGACGCCCAGTTTCGCTGCCTGGTAGGTGGCACTGTTGGCCGCGCTGGCCCCAGCACCGGCGATGGTGCCGCCAGTTGCAAGGATGACCACGTTGGCGCGTTTTTGTTGAGTCTGTGCTTCCTGGGCCGAAACACCGGCCGGGATTAGCAAAAGCAGCGCCAGTGCGCTGGGGGCAAATGTCTTTAGTGCAGCATTCATTATTGTTGGCTCTCTTTTCCGTTGAGATAGCGTTTGCTGTATCGCAAGCACGACCACGCAGATTTCGTACCAATTGCGAGGCTGCACCGCCATTTTCGGGGCAAGGGGTCCAACGTCGGGTGATACTCCGATGAAGGGGAGGCGTGCGACGTGCTGAGCGTTCGGAATCCCGACTTCGACTGCTGCGCTCGGTCGGGTTTCCGATCGCACTGGGCATGTGCAGCATGGCGACCGCCATGCGTCGTCGAGTCAGGCAGTCGGAAGTCTGGCAGCGTCGTCCTGAGCGGCCGGCGAATGCCGTTCTATGACCTGCTCGATGAAGCTGCGCGCGGCATCGCTGCCCAGTTCCCGGACCAACAGGTCGACGGCGATGAGCATGAGCTCTTCCGGGCTCGCCGGGCTGTAGGCGCGATGGCCGCCGGCCAGTTTGACCTTGATGTCGGCATCGATGGTGATGGTGCTCATGTGCGGCTCTCGTGGCAGGCGCGGATAAGGCGTTCGGGCGCTGGCGCTGCTTGAAGCAACGAACTCAGCGACTTTTCTCGCATTGAATCATGCCTTTGGCGTGCAAGCGCTGCGACCAAGGCATCAGGTCAGTACTGGCAAAGTTATCATGTCGTGCAAAATTCAGTCACGATTACGTTGAGCCTTGGCGACGCTTCGGCAGGCAGAATTGCGCGATTGTGCAACGAAAAGAGCTGTGGGCTGTCGCATTAGGCAGTTTCCGTTATTGATTAGGAGGGTTCATGCTTGGTACTCGCGCTTCTCTGGCGTCGCTACTGGTGCTGGCTATGTTGGCTGGTTGCAGCACGGGCGGCAGCACCACGGACGCAGGCCGCGATGCGGCGCCGGCGGCTGACGCCGCACAGGCAAACGATGGCCGCTGCCAGGCCAGCGGCGCAGACTTCGCCATTGGCAAACAGGGTACGCCTGAGCTGCTTGAGCAAGCACGCGCTGCCAGCGGTGCGCAGATTGCCCGATTGCTTACGCCCCGCGACATGGTCACCCTGGAGTATCGCTCCGAGCGCTTGAACCTAAACGTCAACGAGCAGGGTGTGGTCAATCGCGTCAATTGCGGTTGAGGCGCATCGCCCGATTGGAGGGCAACAAAAAACCCGCCATCGCTGGCGGGTTTTTTGTAGGACGAGCCGAATTATTCCGGACGAACCTGCGCTGCCTGCATGCCTTTCTGGCCACGCTCAGCGACGAACGAAACGGTCTGGCCTTCTTTCAAAGACTTGAAACCGTCGCTTTCGATGGCTTTGAAGTGAACGAACAGGTCGTCGCCGCCGCCTTGTGGAGTGATGAAGCCGTAGCCTTTCTCATCATTGAACCATTTGACGGTGCCGGTTTGGCGATTGGACATGGGTGGATCTCCAGACATTAGTTTTTCAGTAGTGCAGTGTTGCCGAGGCCACTGAGCACGAGGGGCATGATAGTGCATTTCCTCGCATCTAGCGCCAATTACCTTGTTCGAACATTGATTGAGGTCAATCGCGGAGTCGGTTTTTCAGTGCGCCGACTCAGCTTTTCTTCGAGCACGCCATGGCTACCGCAGTCTGGGCCTGCTCGACCAGGGTCGGCTTGGGGTTCTGCCCGTTCAATTCCTTGAGTTGCGCATCGCTGAAGTCTTTCTCCAGTACTTTCTTGCCACACTCGCAATGCTGCTTGGCGGCCTCGGCACTGAGGCCGTTGTCGGTCGAGGACTTGACGCAGGATGCAGTGTACGAGCGCTCGGCCTCTGCAGAGAACTTGCCGGCATGTGCCGCCAGTGGCAGAGACAGGGCGGTCGCAGCGACGATGGCCAGAAGCGGTTTAAGTCGCATAGCTTGAAACTCCTTTGGGTGATTCATCAATGACGGGACGTTCAGTAGGTCAGAGGCGAAGAATCCCCAAGAGTTCACCGCAGGCGACGGCGTTCAAATAATCCTGCGCCATCGCAAACCCGCGTGCTAGCATGCTCGGCTCGCAGCGCGCCAGTGATGATGGCGTGCTGGCGATCTCACCTTTTATTTCTCCAGTCACTCTGGTTCGTCCCTGACATGCCGAAAGGCTTCTGCCACTGTGAGGCAGGCTTCGCTTCAGCGAGGGCAGGTCGGATCTTGTACTGGCTCATCCCAACCCACGTGACCTTTGGTAGGGGTCACCACTAGGAGAGGAGGCGCCATGCCCACCATTACTCTTCCCGATGGCAGTCAGCGTTCGTTCGACGATGCCGTAACCGTGGCTCAAGTCGCCGCATCCATTGGTGCAGGTCTGGCTAAGGCCACCCTGGCCGGCAAGGTCGACGGCAAGCTGGTCGATGCCTGCGAGCTGATCGAGCGCGATGCCACGTTGCAGATCATCACCCCCAAGGATGAAGAGGGACTGGAGATCATCCGTCACTCGTGCGCTCACCTGATCGGCCATGCAGTCAAGCAGCTGTATCCGACCGCGCGCATGGTGATCGGCCCTGTGATCGACGAAGGCTTCTACTACGACATCGCGTATGAGCGTCCCTTCACCCCGGACGACCTGGCTGCGATCGAGAAGCGCATGCATCAGTTGATCGACAAGGACTACGACGTCATCAAGAAAATGACCCCGCGCGACGAGGTCATTGAGGTGTTCGCCGCCCGTGGCGAGGAGTACAAGCTGCGTCTGGTCGAAGACATGCCCGACGAGCAGGCCATGGGCCTGTACTACCACGAAGAGTACGTGGACATGTGCCGCGGCCCGCACGTGCCCAACACCCGCTTCCTCAAAGCGTTCAAGCTGACCAAGCTGTCGGGCGCCTACTGGCGCGGCGATGCCAAGAACGAGCAGCTGCAGCGCGTCTATGGCACGGCCTGGGCTGACAAGAAGCAACTGGCCGCCTATATCCAGCGCATCGAAGAAGCCGAAAAGCGCGATCATCGCAAGATCGGCAAGCAGCTCGATCTGTTCCACCTGCAGGAAGAAGCGCCGGGCATGGTGTTCTGGCATCCGGACGGCTGGACCGTCTATCAGGTGCTCGAGCAGTACATGCGTACCGTGCAGCGCATCAACGGCTACCTGGAAATCAAGACCCCGCAAGTGGTCGATCGCATTCTTTGGGAGCGCTCCGGGCACTGGTCGAACTATGCGGAAAACATGTTCACCACCTCGTCCGAGAGCCGCGACTATGCGGTCAAGCCGATGAACTGCCCGTGTCACGTGCAGGTGTTCAACCAGGGCCTGAAGTCCTACCGTGACCTGCCGCTGCGTCTGGCCGAGTTCGGCGCCTGTCACCGTAACGAGCCTTCCGGGGCGCTGCACGGCATCATGCGCGTGCGCGGCTTCACCCAGGACGATGCGCATATCTTCTGCACCGAAGAGCAGGTGAAGAAAGAAGCCGCTGACTTCATCAAGCTGACCCTGGATGTGTACAAGGACTTCGGCTTCACCGATATCGCCATGAAGCTGTCTACCCGTCCTGCCAAACGAGTCGGTTCCGAAGAGCTGTGGGATCGCGCCGAGACTGCGCTGGCCGACGCCTTGAACGAGTCGGGTCTGGAGTGGGAATACCAGCCGGGCGAGGGCGCGTTCTATGGTCCGAAGATCGAATTCACCCTGCGCGATTGCCTGGGACGGAACTGGCAGTGCGGTACCTTGCAGTACGATCCGAACCTGCCCGAGCGTCTGGACGCCAGCTACATCGCTGAAGATAACGCCCGCAAGCGCCCGGTCATGCTGCACCGTGCCATCCTGGGTTCGTTCGAGCGCTTCATCGGCATGCTGATCGAGCACTATGCCGGGGTCTTCCCCGCATGGCTGGCGCCGACCCAGGCGGTGATCATGAATATCACCGACAAACAGGCCGATTTTGCCCTCGAGGTGGAAAAAAACCTGGCTGATCGCGGCTTGCGTGCCAAGTCCGACTTGAGAAATGAAAAGATCGGCTTTAAAATCCGCGAGCATACTTTGCTCAAGGTCCCGTTCCTTTTGGTTATAGGGGATCGCGAAGTCGAAACGCAAACCGTTGCCGTGCGCACCCGCGAAGGCGCTGACCTGGGCTCGATGTCCGTCGCGCAGTTCGCTGAGCACCTCTCGCAAGCGGTTTCCCGGCGTGGTCGCCAAGAATCGGAGTAATGACTATTAAGCGTGATATGAGAAACGATAAACGAGCTGCACCGAAAGCACCGATCAACGAGAATATCTCGGCCCGCGAGGTTCGGTTAATTGGTGCTGATGGCGAGCAGATTGGCATCGTCTCGATCGATGAAGCGCTTCGTATCGCTGAAGAAGCGAAGCTGGATCTGGTGGAAATTTCTGCAGACGCTGTACCGCCTGTTTGCAAGGTCATGGACTACGGCAAGCACCTCTTCGAGAAGAAGAAGCAGGCCAACGAAGCCAAGAAGAACCAGAAGCAGATCCAGATTAAAGAAATCAAGTTTCGTCCAGGGACGGAAGAAGGGGATTACCAGGTAAAACTACGCAACCTGGTACGTTTCCTTGCCGATGGGGACAAGGCCAAGATCTCTCTGAGATTCCGTGGTCGTGAGATGGCCCACCAGGAGCTGGGCATGGAGCTGTTGAAGCGGGTCGAAGCCGACCTCGTCGAATACGGCTCTGTTGAACAGCATCCGAAGATGGAAGGACGCCAGCTGATGATGGTCATCGCCCCCAAAAAGAAGAAGTAATCTCCCGGGCACGGCAGGCCTGATGATTATTGTGTAATTTTATCGAATGCGGAGTTCCAACATGCCAAAAATGAAAACCAAGAGCGGTGCTGCGAAGCGTTTCCTGAAAACGGCAACCGGCTTCAAGCACAAGCACGCTTTCAAGAGCCACATCCTGACCAAAATGTCGACCAAGCGTAAGCGTCAACTGCGCGGTAGCAGCATGCTGCATCCGTCTGACGTCGCAAAAGTCGCGCGCATGCTGCGCGTTCGTTAATTCTGGTCAAAGATAGAGGAAGTTACTCATGGCTCGTGTAAAGCGCGGCGTTATCGCTCGTAAGCGTCACAAGAAAATCCTGAAGCTGGCTAAAGGCTACTACGGCGCCCGTTCGCGCGTATTCCGTGTTGCCAAGCAGGCTGTCATCAAGGCTGGTCAATATGCCTACCGTGACCGTCGCCAGAAAAAACGTCAGTTCCGCGCACTGTGGATCGCTCGTATCAACGCCGGTGCACGCACCAACGGTCTGTCCTACAGCCGTCTGATTGCTGGCCTGAAAAAAGCGTCGATCGAAATCGACCGCAAGGTTCTGGCTGACCTGGCAGTGAACGAAAAAGCGGCGTTTGCTGCAATTGTCGAGAAAGCTAAAGCCGTTCTGGCTTAAGTACCCACGACAATCATCCGCTGGCGCCTCGCGCTGGCGGGTGTAGAACGTCATCGATAGGGGAAGAGCCTTCAAAAGCTCTTCCCCTATTTTTGTATCTGGAGTCTGTACATGGAAAACCTGGACGCGCTGGTCTCCCAAGCCCTTGAGGCGGTGGAGCGCGCTGAAGACATCAATGCCCTGGAACAGATCCGGGTCCAGTTTCTCGGCAAGAAAGGCGAGCTGACTCAGGTGATGAAGACCCTGGGCAATCTGCCGGCCGAAGAGCGCCCCAAGGTCGGAGCGCTGATCAACGATGCCAAGGAACGCGTCACCGTCGTGCTCAACACGCGCAAGGCGGCATTCGAAGCCGCTGAGCTAAACGGCCGTCTGGCGGCAGAGCGTATCGATGTGACCTTGCCGGGCCGCGGACAGACCACTGGCGGGCTGCATCCGATCACCCGCACCCTCGAGCGCATCGAGCAGTTCTTCACGCATATCGGCTACGGCATCGCCGAAGGCCCTGAAGTTGAAGACGACTACCACAACTTCGAAGCGCTCAACATCCCTGGCCACCATCCGGCGCGGGCGATGCATGACACCTTCTATTTCAACGCCAACATGTTGCTGCGCACGCATACCTCGCCGGTGCAAGTGCGGACCATGGAGTCCAGCCAACCGCCCATTCGGATTGTCTGCCCAGGGCGTGTCTATCGCTGCGACTCGGATATCACCCATTCCCCGATGTTCCATCAGGTCGAAGGCTTGTTGATCGACCGGGATATCAACTTCGCTGACCTCAAAGGCACCATCGAAGAGTTTCTTCGGGTGTTCTTCGAGAAAGAGCTGGCGGTACGTTTCCGCCCATCCTTCTTCCCTTTCACCGAGCCGTCCGCCGAGGTGGATATCCAGTGCGTCATGTGCTCGGGCAAGGGCTGCCGGGTGTGCAAGCAGACTGGCTGGCTGGAAGTGATGGGCTGCGGCATGGTGCATCCGAACGTGTTGCGCATGTCCGGCATCGATCCGGAAACCTATCAAGGGTTCGCCTTCGGCATGGGTGCAGAGCGCTTGGCGATGCTGCGTTACGGTGTCAATGATTTGCGTCTGTTCTTCGACAACGACCTGCGGTTCCTCGCGCAATTTCGCTAGGTCCGCACTTGACGCACATTTAGGAGAACAGCATGAAATTCAGTGAACAGTGGCTGCGTGGTTGGGTAAACCCGCAAGTCTCCCGCGACGATCTGGTCGCCCGCCTGTCCATGGCCGGCCTGGAAGTCGACAGTGTCACGCCTGCCGCCGGCCAGTTCAGCGGCATCGTGGTCGGTGAAATCCTTGCCACCGAACAGCACCCGGACGCCGACAAATTGCGCGTCTGCCAGGTCAGCGACGGCAAGGACACCTTCCAGGTGGTGTGTGGCGCGCCCAATGCTCGCCCAGGCATCAAGATTCCTTTCGCCATGATCGGTGCCGAGCTGCCTGGCGATTTCAAGATCAAGAAGGCCAAGCTGCGCGGCGTCGAGTCGTTCGGCATGCTCTGTTCGGCGGCCGAACTGCAGATCAGCGAAGAAAACGACGGTCTGCTGGAGCTTGCCGGTGACGCGCCAGTCGGCCAGGACATCCGTCAGTACCTGAGCCTCGATGATGCCAGCATCGAGATCGGCCTGACCCCGAACCGTGGTGACTGCCTGTCAATCGCCGGCCTGGCACGTGACGTCAGCGCGCTCTACGATGTCGCCGTGCAGCGCCCTGAGGTGCCGGCAGTTGCTGCCAGCCACGACGAAGTGCGCTCGGTCGAGGTGACCGCGCCTGCCGCCTGCCCACGTTATCTGGGGCGGGTCATTCGCAACGTCGATCTGTCCAGGCCGACGCCGCTGTGGATGGTCGAGCGGCTACGCCGCAGTGATGTGCGCAGCATCGACGCCGCCGTCGACATCACCAACTACGTGATGCTCGAACTCGGGCAACCAATGCATGCCTTCGATCTCGCCGAAATCAATGGCGGCATTCGTGTGCGCATGGCCGAAGAGGGCGAGAAACTCGTGCTGCTGGATGGTCAGGAAGTCGTCCTGCGCAGCGACACCTTGGTCATTGCCGACCACGCGCGGCCGCTGGCGATCGCCGGCGTCATGGGTGGCGAGCACAGCGGCGTCGATACGCACAAGACCCGCGACCTGTTCCTTGAAAGCGCGTTCTTCGAGCCTGTATCGGTTGCTGGCAAGGCGCGTTCCTACGGCTTGCACACCGATGCCTCGCACCGCTTCGAGCGTGGCGTGGATTCACAGCTCGCCCGTGAAGCGATGGAGCGTGCTACGCGTCTGATCATCGACATCGTGGGTGGTGACGCCGGTCCTGTCATCGAAAGTGTCAGTGCCGAGCACCTGCCGCAGATCGCACCCATCACCCTGCGCGCCGAGCGTGTCAGCCAGATGCTGGGCATGGAGATGGAGCCTGCGCAGATCGAGCAACTGCTCAATGCCTTGGGCTTGACCACTCAGGCTGACGGGGCAGGGCAGTGGACTGTCAGCGTCCCTAGCCATCGTTTCGACGTCAGCCTGGAAGTCGATCTGATCGAGGAACTCGCCCGGTTGTACGGCTACAACCGTCTGCCTGTGCGTTATCCCCAGGCGCGTCTGGCGCCTCAGGCGCGCCCTGAGTCGCGCAGCGAACTGCCAACCCTGCGACGTTTGCTGGTAGCGCGTGGCTATCAGGAAGCGATCACCTACAGCTTCATCGATGCCAAGTTGTTCGAGCTGTTCAATCCGGGCGTTGAGCCTCTGCTGTTGGCCAACCCGATCTCCAATGACATGGCGGCGATGCGCGGTTCCTTGTTGCCGGGCCTGGTCAAGGCATTGCAGCACAACCTGAACCGTCAGCAAGACCGCGTACGCCTGTTCGAAAGCGGGCTTCGCTTCGTCGGTCAATTGGGCGATCTCAAGCAGGAGCCGATGCTCGCTGGCCTGATCAGCGGCAGCCGCCTGCCTGAGGGCTGGGCCAACGGTCGCGAGGGTGTCGATTTCTTCGACATCAAGGCTGATGTCGAGGCCGTTCTGGGGTACGCCGGCGCGCTGCATCGCTTCACGTTCACCGCGGCGCAGCACCCCGCCTTGCACCCCGGCCAAACCGCTCGCATCGAACGAGACGGCGAGGAGGTTGGCTACCTCGGTGCTCTGCATCCGGAGCTGGCCAAGGCACTGGACCTGGATCGTCCGGTATTCGTCTTCGAGATGGTTCTGGCCCATGTGGTCGAGGGTCAGGTGCCCGCGTTCAGCGAATTGTCGAAGTTCCCGGAAACCCGTCGCGACCTAGCCCTTATTGCCGGTCGGGAAGTGGCGGCCAACGATGTGCTTGACATCATTCGTGACAATGCTGGGGAATGGCTGACAGACCTGAGGCTGTTTGATGTCTATCAAGGTAAAGGTATTGATCCTGATAGAAAAAGCCTGGCGGTCGGCTTGACCTGGCAGCATCCATCGCGCACTCTTAACGACGATGAGGTGAACGCCACCCTGCAAACCATTCTCACCTCGCTCGAACAAAGGTTGAACACCACGTTAAGGAAATAGCGTATGGGTGCTCTGACGAAAGCTGAGATGGCCGAACGGCTGTACGAGGAGCTGGGGCTCAACAAGCGCGAAGCCAAAGAGTTGGTCGAGTTGTTTTTCGAAGAAATTCGCCACGCACTTGAAGATAACGAGCAGGTCAAACTGTCCGGTTTCGGCAACTTTGATCTTCGCGACAAACGCCAGCGGCCGGGCCGCAACCCCAAGACAGGGGAAGAGATCCCGATCACCGCACGCCGAGTCGTCACCTTTCGTCCAGGGCAGAAACTGAAAGCCCGGGTTGAGGCCTATGCTGGAACCAAGCCATAACGACGAGCTGCCCCCCATCCCGGGCAAACGCTACTTCACCATCGGTGAAGTCAGTGAGCTTTGCGCGGTAAAGCCGCACGTGTTGCGGTACTGGGAACAGGAATTTCCACAGCTCAACCCGGTCAAGCGCCGCGGAAACCGCAGGTACTATCAGCGCCAGGACGTGCTGATGATCCGCCAGATCCGCGCCTTGCTGTATGATCAGGGCTTCACCATCGGCGGCGCGCGACTGCGCATGTCCAGCGATGAAGCCAAGGAAGACACGACTCAGTACAAGCAGCTGATTCGACAGATGATTGTCGAGTTGGAGGATGTGCTGGTAGTGCTGAAGAAGTAAACCTGCTTTAAGAGTGAAAGTTTTTTGAGAAAAAGCTTTCAATTATCAAAAGGTTAGGGTACCTTTCTTCTCGTTCTCGGCAACATCGAGAACAGTTCGGGGCGTAGCGCAGCCCGGTAGCGCACTTGCATGGGGTGCAAGGGGTCGAGTGTTCGAATCACTCCGTCCCGACCAAAATACCCTAGAAAATCCAGTCACTTAACGGTGACTGGATTTTTTTATGGGCGAGTGTGCGCAAAACCCACGTAAACATACCTGGCGATATCGCCGATACCCAGGCCCACCTCGATCTTCCTCGTAATGTCTGGTCATGCCTTCGGTTGCATGGCCAGCGATCTTCTAACCGTCTTTTCCAACTCGCTCGCTTGTACAGGTGCAGGGAGAGGGCGCATACCTCAGCACCAAACACGCAGCTTCGCGGTTGAATCAAGGCGTAAAGGTACGGCGTGCTGGGTCATCCAGCACCTCCCTGTGGCAAGCATTCTCGCCTGGAAGGGCCTCCGGGGTAGGTAGACCACCACACCGGGCAGTTATTCATCACGGGATCTAACGCACTGGTTGGGAGTTTGGGCACTTCCCGCGTTCAAGGGGGAGCGTAGTCCATGTGGAAATTTCCTACACATTCGATTTACATCGCCGCAGCCTCGCCTTACCATCGACGCCAATGAGAATCATTAACGATATCGGTCAGGCTCGAGGGCATGCTTATGGAGCATCGAGAAGCGACGCACACCCAACTGCAAATCACCAGTAAGGGCCTGCAGCTTCAGCCCGGGCTCATCGTCAACCTGACTTGCGCCAACCCCGACAACACCAGCGTCACGCGGACGTCCTACCAGCACACCAGCGAGTACATCCACTTCAATTGCCTGTTGCAGGGCAGCTTTCAGGCGAAGGTCAGAAACCACGAGATTTCATTATCAACCGGTGACCTGAACGTGGGGTATGCCAATGGTGAACACTTCAATGTGGCCCATTGCTCTGACCTGTCCAATATCGAGCTGCTGGTCGACCCCGAATTGTTGTTGTCTCTGGCCGGCGAGGATTGCCACCTGGTGACACCGACCACGCTCGGACGCTTTTTCACGCTCAGTTGCCCGGCCAGCAACCGGGCGCGCTTTGCGGCGGCGCAACTGTGCTACCACCTGAGCAGCCCGCAGTACCCGCAATTGCTCATCCACTCGGCTGCGCTGGACTATCTGTATTGGCATCTGCACGCCTTCAAGGGCGAACCTGACGATGAGCCGGTGGCACAGTTCGAGCGGCGCCGGTTGCTCGAAGCGCGTGATTTCCTGCTGCAGGATCTCGGTTCGCCGCCCACTATCGCGCAGATCGCGCAGAAGGTCGGGCTGAATGAGTTCAAGCTCAAACAAGGCTTCAAGAAGCTCTTCAACAACAGCATCTACGCCTACTTTCAGGGTGAGCGGATGAAGAAAGCGCAGGCGCTGCTGCAACAGCACAACGTCACTGAAACCGCGATGATCCTCGGTTACAGCAACGTCAGTCATTTCAGCAGCGCGTTTCGCAAACAGTTTGGCGTGCTGCCCGGCAGCTTGCGCCAGGATCCGGACAGCCTGCTGTTCGGTGCGCCGCCCCAGCGTTGAGCGAGTGGCTCAGTTGCCGCTGTCGAACGCGCAGTGAATCAACCCCGGCGCAAAGCGCCTGCGCAGGTAGCCGATATGCGACAGCAGGGCGAACAGGCGCATATAGCGCGGGTAGGGCTGGGCAAAGGTCGGGCAGGACAACAGCCGCAGCCCTGGCACCTGCTTCACGAATGACGGCACCCGGCCCAGCGGCATGCCAAACGGCATGGGCGGCGCGGTGTAGCCGGTTGACAGCTTCCAGCCTCTGAGCGTCTTGCGCGAGAACCATGGCGGAATGGTGTCGAAGAACGCTTCGCCGCGTCCGAAACGACGAGTGATCTTTTCCAACAATGCCAGCACCTGCGCTTCGGTGAAGTACATCAGCAACCCCGCCGCGCTGATGAACACCGGGCCCCTGATCTGTTGCGCGACCTGGTCGAGCCACTGATCGTCCAGTGCCGAGCAGGCGATCAGGTGGTTGCGTTCGTGAGCGGGGAGCAGACGCTGACGAATGCCGATCGACTCGGCAAGATCAACCGAATACCACTGCACCCGGGGATGAGCGACGCGCCAGAACTGGGTCTCCAGGCCTTCGCCCAACACCACCACCGACCCTTCAGGTTCCCGCGCAAGAAAGGCATGGATGCGTTCATCGGCGTAGCGCGAGCGCACGGCATGCACAGGGGTCGGCGGGCCGAAACGCCCGCGAAAGTCGTAGTCGATGCGCTGCATCAGCGCCATCAGCAGCGGGTCGTTGAGCAGGCTGTGCGGGCCGTCGGAATAGGCCGAGCGAGTCCAGATGGTCAGCAGCATGGTTTCCGGCACGCCTTGCAAGCCCGGTGAGAGGCGTTCGAGGTCAACCGCAGCGTTCATGGTGGGTTCCTTGTTGACAAGCCAGATCCAGCCTCATAGCGAGGCGGCCAGCGGGGTAGTGGTGAGGCCGGGCAACGCTGCGGCGGCGGGGGCGGTCAAGCTGACGATGGCACAGCCGTCGGCAGCCGATTGCCAGTCGATTTCCAGCGGTGTCAGGCGCGCCATATACGACAGCGCTTCATGTTCCATTTCCCGCATCAGGGTGCTCAGCTCAGGGCAGCCCAGAAGCGTGAACATTTCGGCGAAGGTGCAGTGGTCGATGCGATAGCCGTCCTCGGTGCGCTGGCCCTCGAGCAACCCCAAGGTCTGATAGCGTGCCATGAAGGCCTGCCAGTAGCGGCGCACCGTATCCGACGGATCGTCCGTGGCGGCGATGACTTCAGGTACCGGCCACAGCCAGCGCATTTCCATCTTACCCGTGGCCAGGAACATCTCCCGATACAAGGCATAGGCCTGCTGCTGGCCCAGCAGGTCGCGTACGCGGCTGTAACCTGCGGTGAACATGCTCATATCGCGGGTGATCTTCGCCCATTCGGCGGCGTAGGTCGGGTGACGGCTGCGAAAGCTGGCAAGGCGCCGGTGATGGTCCCGCCAGCGCCACACAAAGCTGGCCACGAAACCGCCCAGGGCCAGCCCGGGTTTTTTCTCACGCAGGCGTGCCCACACGGCCGAATCGGTGAGGTAAGTGGTCTGCAAAGCGGGCATGCGCGGATGCATCGCGGCGTCGTACCAGCACTGGCCGAAATGCGCCAACTCATGGCTGCTGCCGCTGACCACCTGGCACCAGCCGAACTGCAACGGGTCCTTGGCGGTGTCGAGTTCATTGGCCCGGCGTGCGCTGATGCCGTGCTGGCGCAGAATCGTTTCCATCGCCTGATGAGCGCTGGCGGGCAGTTGTTCCATGCTGTAGACGCCGGCGCCGATCTCGCCCGATTCGGCCAATAACCACTGCACTGCCGCGCAGGCGGTGAGGGCGGTGAAGTCGTAGGAGGAGATGCAGCCATGCACCACCCATCCGTCCTCCGGGCGATTGTCGGGGTAGACCCACAGGCAGCAGTCGGGGTCGGCTTTCTTGCGCTTTTTCATCGACTGGCCGCTGCTGTAGAACATCTTCGCCAGCCGTTCGCGCAAGCCTTTCCAGCGGCTCAAGCGGCCCATCAACCGGGCGCTGCGTGGCGAGAGGAATTGAATGCTGTAACGGTAATCCAGGGTGTTGATCGTATGGGTCGCTTGGCTGGTGTCACGCTCGCCCAGGGTCGCGATTTCCGGTGCCGAGTAGGCGATCAGGGGCGCAGGCGCGGCGTGGCCAGGGAAGGTGAACCGACTGTGGGCATCGCCCCAGGGCGCAGGCTGGGTCTGGCGTTTGCCGTCGATGAAGGCCGTCAGCGTTGGCTTGAAACTGTCCAGCAGCACGTAGGGGCTGGCTTCGCCTCCGCCGTAGGCTGCGCCCGCATAGAACCGGCTGCGGTAGGTGCCGCTGGCGGACGCCTGTTCGCGGACCAGTTTCATCAACAGGATGCCGGACAGCCCGGGCGTCAGTCCCATGCCGGTCAGCACTCGGCGACCCAGCGCACGTGCGCTGGGGTTCAGAGCCTGAATGGCGTCGGCGGCGCTCAGGCTGTCGTTGACGTCCACGCAATCGATGCCCGCTTGCAGGCACAGGGCGTGGGGACGCGCCCCATAGGCATCCATCGGCCCCAGCGCGATGATCGCCAGGTCGAACTGGCGAAGCACCGCCACGGCGCTCTGGCTGTCATCGATGTCCAGCCCCACCCGTGAGACTCCGGCGGGCAGGGGGGCGCCGCGCTCCGGGCGGCGTGACGCGCAGCTCAGGCGTACGTGCGGGCAGCGCCTGTGCAATGCGCGCAGAATGCGGCGTCCGGTTTCGCCGGTGCCGCCGATCACGATGACGTTCCTGGAGGGCGGTACGCCGTTGTCCAACGCGTTCATGACAAACCTCCTTGCCATTCGGGGTGGGGCTGCGCCGTGAGGCCGTCGATAGCGAGCAAGCCTTCGGCCCTGAACAGCTGCATGAAGCGGCGACTGTCGATGGCCTCGTGCAGCAGCTGTACGCCGTTGGCCAGCGGATCACCTTCCAGCAGGCAGCGCGCGGTGATGGCGATTGCAACGCCAGTGGCCTGGTAGGTGTCGGCGATCACCAAGGTGGCGCTTTCGCGCTGTTCATCGGCATAGGTCACATCGACCCGTAAGCCATACACCGGCTGCAGATTGCGCAAGTCCCGTGCCGATGCTCTGGCCAGACGTTGTGCGGCACGGTGGATCTGCTCGGGGGTGCGGAATTGGCCGAACAGTTTGGCCCGCAGACACGCCAGCGCCGCCCGCGGACCGACGTTGCTGCCGTAGGCGCGGGCCTCGGGGATCTTCAGCCGCCCGGCCAGGCGCGCCAGTTCTTCGCTGGGCATCAGCATTGTGCTGACGCGGCCAATCTGCCCGGGAAAGTTCACCTTGCGCATGGCCCTGAAAAAGCCCACCGACTGATGTGCGCCGTGACGGATGATCGGAAAACCACGGTCCTGGCCAAAGTCGCCGAGGCTGTGGACGATGTCCCACGCCGAGTTGTAGGTCCAGGCATCGCGGCCAATGCAGCAGGTATCAAGGCGCAGCGGAGTACGTCCGTGGGCCGTGGAATCGATCACGTACTTGGGAAACAGCCCGGTCAGGCCGGGCATCAGGCCGACGCTGATGATCAACGGCACATTGACCGGCTCCTGGCGCTGGCGTGCTTCCAGGGCCTTGAGCAACGGGTCGTAGCCCCCGGCGTCAATCAAGGGCGTGTCCATCTCGATACAGGCGCGCGCGACCCGTTCACCGAGCACCCCGGAAGGTCCGATGCAGGCGATCACCAAGGCCGCCTCGGCAAACGCCTGCCTCATCGCCTGATGATCGTTGGCGTCCAGCACCAGGTTGGCCAGGCGCGGCTCGTTCGGTGTCGTAACGGATGCCGAGTGCGCGCTGCGCGAGGCAATGATGATTTCGTGGTAGGTGTGCCGCAGCAGGTACCTTACGACTTCGCGTCCGACCCGCCCGTTGCCGCCCATGACGATGATGGGGCGGTTGTTTGTTTGATTGTGCATGCTGCTATCCCGACAAGAGGGGAGAGTGCTCGATTCAATGGGAATCGTTCTCAAGAAATCCGACTATGGAATCGCCAGCCAGCGCCGACCACCCGATCCGGGAGTGGCCCCCCCGGATCCGGAGCTTTTCAGCCCCGTGGCAGTTGTTCCAGTGCCGCCCTGACCACGTCCAGCACGCCGTCCTGCTGTTGCATGAGGTAGAAATGCCCGCCGGGAAAGCCGCGATGAACGAACCCCGCCGTGGTTTCATCGGCCCACGCCAGCGCATCGTCCAGGTCCAGCTCGTGGAACTGGTCGCCGGTCAAGGCGGTGATCGGTACGGACACGGGCGAGCGTTGCGGGTCCGGCACGTACGTCTCGATGGCCTGGTAATCGCTGCGGGTCGCTGGTAGCACCAGTTCCATCAGTTCCGGCGAGTGCGCCATGGCGTTTTGCGTGCCGCCCAGGCGCAACATTTCGTCCATCAAGCGCTGGTCGCTCGCCAGGTGAAACGCCTCGGCCTTGCGCCGGCTGGGCGCTTCGCAGGCAGACAGCAACAGGTGCCGCGCCAGCGGCAAGCCGCGCTGTTGCAAGGCGCGATGCAGTTCATACGCCAGCGCCGAACCCATGCTGTGGCCGAACAACAGGTACGGTTGCTGCAACAGGTGAGGCGTCCGCTGCAGGGCATCGGCAATGGCCGCCACCAGCAGCGTCAGGTCACTGATCAGAGGGGCGTCGATGCGTTCTTCACGGCCCGGGTATTGCACCGCGATCAGCTCGACATGGGCGGGCAAGGCCGCACCCCAGTGGCGAAAGAAACTGGCCGCACCCCCGGCATGGGGCAGACAGATCACCCGCTGCGTGGCGTGTGGGCGTGGCTGCCAGGTCTTGAACCAGTCCGCCGCGATGCCGCCCTGGGGCGTGTCCGCAGGCCCAGGCGCGGTGCCTGCCAGGCACGCCAGCACCTGCTGCCGGTTGCGTTTGAGCTGCTCGCGCAACGCATCGGTCAGCGCGCCTTGCGGCGCACGAAAGCGCAATTGACCGTTTTGATTCCACAGGTCCACGCCCAGGCTGCGGGCGTTGGCGAGTATCGCGGCGATGCTGTCGTCGGCCGGAACGGATGGGGTGGCAGTGTTCACAGGATGCCCTCTTCGTAAAGCGCCTGTTCAACGTGCGCAGGACGCAATGGATGGGATCGCCCGCAGGCTTGGATATGAGCGGCCAGCGCGGCCACTGTGTGTGCCTGGGCGTAGAGTGTGCGCAACGTCACCGCTTGGGCGCCAAGACGCTCCTGCAGCAGGGTGACGATGCGCGTGGCACTGAGGCTGTCGCCGCCCATGGCGAAGAAATCCTCATGGCGTGACACGGCCGAGCGCTGCAGTACCGCGCGCCACACTGCAGCGATTTCGCTTTCCAGGCCTGCCAGTGGCGCTTGATGACCGCTGCCTTGCGGGTGCACATCAGCGAGCTGCGCGAGCACCGTGGCACGGTCGACCTTGCCGTTGGCACTGAGCGGCAGTTGCGCCAGTAACAGCAGGTGTGCGGGGACCATGTAGTCCGGCAGCACTTCGCCCAGCCGCTGCTTGAAGGCGCCGATGCACGGCGCCGGATCGGTTGGCACAACGGCCATGACCAGCGCCGCTGCCAGCGTTGCCGGCGAGCCAGTGGTCACGGCAATCGCGTGGTCGACACCCGGCAGGGCGGCCAGGGCAGTTTCGATTTCGCCCAGTTCGATGCGGTGGCCGCGCACCTTGACCTGATGGTCGAGCCGACCGAGAAACTCCAGGTTGCCGTCCCGCCAGTAGCGCCCGCGATCCCCGGTGCGGTACCAGCGCTGGCCATCGTGCTCGACGAAGCGCTGGGCGGTCAGCTCCGGCGCACCGCGATAACCGTCGGCCACGCCCACGCCGCCAATCCACAGCTCGCCCGCCACCCAGTCCGGGCAGTCGCGGCCCAGCTCGTCGACCACGCGGTAGTGCTGGTTGGCCAACGGTTTGCCGTACGGGATCGAGGTCCAGTGGGCAGGCAACTGGGCGGGCACGTCGAAGACGTTGGACCAGATCGACGCCTCGGTGGCGCCGCCCATGGCGATCATCCGCGCCTGACCCTGGGTGCAGTGCTGCAAGCGAGCCGGTAGATCCAGGCCGATCCAGTCGCCCGACAGCATCACGTTGCGCAGCGGCAAGACCGCCTGCTCGTGCCGCGCGACCACTAGCAGCATGTCCAGCAGCACCGGCACCGAGTTCCACAGGTTGACCTGATGGACCTGGATCAACGTCAGCCAGCTGGCGGCATCGCGTTGCTGTTCGTCGCTGATGAGCACCAGCGAACCACCGGCGCCCAGCAGGCCGAAGAGGTCATACACCGACAGGTCGAAATCCAGTGCCGAGACGGCCAGGCCACGGCTCGACTGATCGATGCCGTAGCGGCTGTTCAGATCATCGATGGTATTGGCTGCGGCGTGGTGCGCGATCTGCACGCCCTTGGGTTCACCGGTCGAGCCTGAAGTGAAGATCACGTAGGCAGGCGCCGCTGGATCCACGTCCAGCGCTTGTGCCAGCGGGGTGAACTCCTGCGCCTGCTCCACCGCAATCAATCTCACCTGATCATCGGCGAGCAGTTCGGGCCAGTGTTCAGCGCTGCACAGCACATGGGCAATGCCCGCTGTGCGGTGGATCTTCGCCCGGCGGCTGGCCGGTTGTTTGATGCCAATGGGCACATAGCAGGCGCCTGCGGCCAGCACGCCGAGCACGGCGATGATCTGCTGACGCCCGCGAGGTAGGCTGACGGCGACCGGCATGTGCGGCTGTACGCCTGATTCGATCAGGCAGGCGGCGACGGCGAGGGCGCGTTGAGTCAGGTCAGCAAAGCTCAGGGTGCCTGCATCATCGATCAGCGCGGTGCGTTCGGGGGCGTGCAGGGCGCGGGCGAAGATATCGGTATGCAGGCCGCGCAAGCGGCGCGGGCGTTCAGTGGCGTTGGCTTTTAGCCGCGCGTCGAGGTGACGGGGCGGCAGGACCAGTGAGGTCGGTGCGCTCCAATCCTGTTCTACCAACCCCTCCAGCCGCGCCACGAATGCGGCAAACAGGCTGTCGATCAGCCCCTCGGGGAACAGCGCTTCGACCACGTCCCAGGAAAACAGCAGCTCGCCATGGTGTTCGTACATTTGATGATCGAGCCAGACTTGCGGCGTCTGCGACAGGCCACCGTCGGCCAGGTCCGGGAAACCGTCTGGCAGTGCTTGATCGAACAGGCTGTCGGAGATCCCCAGGGTGCTGGTGAACACCACCGGCAGTGCGGCGCCGCTCGATCCCAGACGCCGGGCACGCTCGCGCTGCACCCAGATCGAGGACACTTCGCGGTGGTCCAGCGCGTCGGCGATCTCCTGCTGCATGGCCTGGGCCTGCTGCAACAGGCTGGCACCGTTGTGCGGGTCATAGGCCACCGGCGCCAGCGAGGTGAAGTCGCCCAGCACACGATGGATGTCCGGATGCACATCCTGGCGGTCGAACAAAGTCATGTTCAGGGTGTGGGCAGTGCCACCGCTCCATTGGCTCAAGACCTGGGCGTAGGCCACCAGTACCAGTACGCTCGGTGTGACCGCGTGTTGGCGGGCCAGGCTGCGCAGCTGTTGCCAGGTGGTCTGATCGAGCCGCCCCGAACGGCGGGTGAACTGCACGTCGGTGAGTGTCTGCGGATCACAGGCCAGAGGCAGGGCGGCAGCGGCGGGCAAGTGCTCGAGTTTCGCTCGCCACCAGGCTTGCGCCCGGCGTAGGGCCACGGGGTCGGGACGTACCTGCTCGACGTAGTCCCGAAAGCCGATGCCGATGTCGGGCAGCGCCTGGCCCGGCCGAGCGAACAGCGTGGCCAGTTCATTGAGCAGCAGCTTGATGCTGTAGCCGTCCAGCGCCATGTAGTTGAGGAAAATGCCCAACCGCCAGCGTGCCTGGCCATAGGGCACGGCGCGCAGGGCGAACAGTGGCCAGTGCCCCAGCTTGACCGGCTGACCGTGCCAGGCCTGATGCAGGCGAGCGCGGGCCTGGGCAAGATCCGGGGCGGCCTGGCTGTCGATGTCGATGCGCACTGGCGGCACCTGGGCCAGCACCCGTTGCGTGCGGTTGGCGTCGAACACCACGCGCAGCATGTCGTGACGTTGCACCAGGTGATTCCACGCCTGTTCGAGGCGCGGCAGATCGACCTGCTCACCGTCCAGCTCCAGCAGATAATGGCTGCCACAGCTCAACGGCAGGTCGCCGTGTTGACCCATCCAGTACGCCCGTTGCACCTCGGTGAGCGGGAACGGCGCATGGCGCGCCTCGATGTTGGCCGTGAGCCGGCGGGGCGTGTCGCTCAGCGTTTGGGTGCCTAGCCGTGCAGCGAAGTCAGGCAGTTGCGGGTTGGCGAACAACTGGCGCAAGCCTTGCTCGCTGCCAAGTCCCGATTGCTTGAGGCGGGCGATGACCTGAGTGCCCGAGAGACTGTCGCCACCGAGGGCGAAGAAACTGTCACGGCGACCCACGCGAGGTTGTTGCAAGACCTCTTCCCAGACTGCCGCGACCTGTCGCTCACGGGCGTCCTGCGGCGCCTCGTAGGCATCGCTCGCAGGTTGCGCCCGCTGCGCGAGGCTGGCCAGCACCCGCTTGCGATCCACCTTGCCGTTGGCGCTTAGCGGTAGTTCATCGAGCAGCACCAGGGCGCTGGGCACCATGTAATCGGGCAGCGCTGCGCTCAATTGCTGGTTAAGTTGCCGAAGGTAGGCGCGTTCGTCGACTGGCCGGCGCTCGACCACCAGCGCCGCGGCCAGGGATGCCGGTGAGCCGGTGGTCACGGCAATGGCGTGATCGACCCCGGGCAATGCACTGAGGGCGGTCTCGATTTCGCCCAGTTCGATGCGGTGGCCACGCACCTTGACCTGATGATCGAGGCGGCCGAGAAACTCCAGGTTTCCGTCCGGCCAGTAGCGCCCGCGGTCGCCAGTGCGATACCAGCGCAGGCCATCGTGCTCGACGAAGCGCTGCGCGGTCAGCTCCGGCGCGCCGCGATAACCGTCGGCCACGCCCACGCCGCCAATCCACAGCTCGCCCGCCACCCAGTCCGGGCAGTCGCGGCCCAGCTCGTCGACCACGCGGTAGTGCTGGTTGCTCAACGGTTTGCCATACGGGATCGAGGTCCAGTGGGCAGGCAACTGGGCGGGCACGTCGAAGACGTTGGACCAGATCGACGCCTCGGTGGCGCCGCCCATGGCGATCATCCGCGCCTGACCCTGGGTGCAGTGCTGCAAGCGAGCCGGGAGATCCAGGCCGATCCAGTCACCCGACAGCATCACGTTGCGCAGCGGCAACACCGCCTGCTCGTGCCGCGCGACCACCAACAGCATGTCCAGCAGCACCGGCACCGAGTTCCACAGGTTGACCTGGTAGCGCTGGATCAATCCCAGCCAGCTTGCGGCATCGCGTTGCTGCTGCTCATTGAGCAGCACCAGCGAGCCGCCGGCCCCCAGCAGGCCGAACAGGTCATACACGGAAAGATCGAAGTCCAGTGCCGAGACAGCCAGGCCACGGCTCGACCGATCGATGCCGTAGCGGCTGTTCAGATCATCGATGGTATTGGCTGCGGCGTGGTGCGCGATCTGCACGCCCTTGGGTTCACCGGTCGAGCCTGAGGTGAAGATCACATAGGCGGCAGCGCTGTGGGGCACATCCACCGGCGCTGGCAAGGGCTTGAAGGTCAGCGCCTGCTCGACTGGCATCAGTGCCACTGCGTCGCCCGCTTCCAGCTCGGGGCGCTGCTCGATGCTGCACAGCACATGACCGATGTCCGCTGTCCGGTGGATTTTCGCCCGGCGGCTGGCCGGTTGCTTGATGCCAACGGGCACATAGCAGGCGCCAGCGGCCAGCACGCCGAGCACCGCGATGACCTGCAGGCGACCCCGAGGCAGGCTCACCGCGACCGGCATGTGGGCCTGCACACCTGCGTCGACCAGGCAGGCAGCCACGGCCAGCGCGGCCTGTCGCAATCGGCCGAACGTCATCACGCCGGTTTCGTCGATCAGCGCCGGGCGCTGCGGGTGGGCCATGGCCTGGGCGAAGGTGTCGGCGTGCAGGGTGCGCAGGCGGCGTGGGTCTTCGCTGGCGTTGACCCGCTGACGCACCTGGCGCTGAGTCTGGGGCAGCGCCAGGTGCAACGGCTGTTCCCAGGTGGCGTGCTGAAGTTGCGCCAGCAGCGCCTGATAAGCGCCGAACATGTCGTCCAGCAGACCTGCGGGGAACAATGCATCGACCGCGTCCCAGGTGAGCACCAGCGCGCCGTTGTACTCGTATACCTGATGATCGAGCCAGACTTGCGGTGTCTCGGACATGCCCGCTGCCACCATCTCCGGGAAACCGGGTGCCGGACGTTCGAACAGGCCGCCCCCAAGCCCAAGCGTGCTGGTGAAGACGATGGGCAGGGCGGCGCTGGCCCGGTCGCCGGTACGGCTGCGTTCGCGCTGAATCCAGATCGAGGAGACCTCCCGGTGCTCCAGTGCGTCAACGATGCCTTGTTGCAGAGCCCGGGCATGAGCCAGCAGTCCCGCATCCTTTTGTGGATGAAACGCCACCGGCGCCAGCGAGGTGAAGTCACCGAGCACCTGATGAATGTCAGGGTGCACCTCCTGACGGTCGAACAGGGTCAGGTTCAGCGTGTGCGAGGTACCGCCGCTCCAGCGGCTGAGCGTCTGCGCATAGGCGGTGAGCAACAGCACCGACGGCGTGATGTCGTGCTGCCGCGCCCGATTGCACAGGGCCTGCCAGTCTGCCGCAGGCAGTACCACCTGGCGCCGGTGAAAGTGCACGGTGCCCAGGCTCTGCGGGTCGCAGGCCAGTGGCAGCGCTGCGGCGCCGGGCAGATCCTCCAGGCGGGCGCGCCAGTACGCTTCGGCGCGCTCGATCGCGCTGGCCGAGGGCCGGACCTGATTGACGTAGTCACGGAAAGTCAAACCCGGCACTTCTGTGACTGCTTGCGGGTCGGCATACAATCGCGCCAGCTGCTCCAGTACGCGCTTGATGCTGAACCCGTCGAGTGTCATGTAGTTGAAGATGATCGCCAGCCGACAGCGCCGGTCGCCGTAAAGGAAGGCGTGCAGGCCGTGCTTTGGCGCGGTGTGGCAGCAGGCCTGTTGCCAGGCCTGGTTCACGTGCGCCGCCAGTTGTTCTGCATCGACGGTACCGAGCTGTTGCTGCTCAATGGACGCGGCAGGTACGTGTGGCAGGATTCGCTGTTGACCGTCTTCGTCAATCACCGCCCGCAGCATGTCGTGTTGCAGCAGCAAGCGGTTCCAGGCCTGTTCGATGCGCGATAGATCGACATCCTGGCCGTCCAGCTCCACCAGGTAGTGGGTGCCGCAGTTGAGCGGCAGACCGCTGCGCTGGCCCATCCAGTAAGCGCGTTGGACTTCGGTGAGCGGGAAGGGCGCATGGCGCTGGGCCGGTTCGGCCAGCACCGGTGCCACCGACTCGCCCGCCTGCATCGGCTGCAACTGCGCAGCGAAATCAGCGAGTCTGGGCTGAGCGAACAGCACGCGCAGGCCGTGCGCCGTGCCCCATCCAAGCCGTTTGAGTTGGGTGATGACTTGCGTGGCCAGCAGGCTGTCGCCACCCAAGGCGAAGAAGCTCTGCTGACGGCTGATGTCGTTGCGCTGCAGGATCTGCTGCCAGACCTCGGCGACCCGCCGTTCCCGCTCACCTTGGGGTGGCTCATGGTCAACGGTGACCTGCGTGGCTTGCGCCTGGAGGCTTTGCAGCACTTGCTTGCGGTCAACTTTGCCGTTGGCGCTTAACGGCAGCGCGCTCAACAGGCTCAGGCAAGACGGCACCATGTAATCCGGCAGCCGGGCAGACAACTGCAGTTTGACCTCAGCAATCCAGGCCGTTTCATTCTCCGGCAGGCAAGGCACCACCAGTGCGGCGGCCAGGGTCAGTGGTGAGCCCAGGGTCACCGCGATGGCATGGTCGACACCCGGCAAGGCGGCGAGGGCGGTTTCAATTTCGCCCAGTTCGATGCGGTGGCCACGTACCTTGACCTGATGGTCGAGCCGACCGAGAAACTCCAGGTTGCCGTCCGGCCAGTAGCGCCCGCGATCTCCGGTGCGGTACCAGCGCTGGCCATCGTGCTCGACGAAGCGCTGGGCGGTGAGCTCCGGCGCACCGCGATACCCGTCGGCCACCCCGACACCACCAATCCACAGCTCGCCCGCCACCCAGTCCGGGCAGTCGCGGCCCAGCTCGTCGACCACGCGGTAGTGCTGGTTGGCCAACGGTTTGCCGTACGGGATCGAGGTCCAGTGGGCAGGCAACTGGGCGGGCACGTCGAAGACGTTGGACCAGATCGACGCCTCGGTGGCGCCGCCCATGGCGATCATCCGCGCCTGGCCCTGGGTGCAGTGCTGCAAGCGAGCCGGGAGATCCAGGCCTATCCAGTCGCCCGACAGCATCACGTTGCGCAGCGGCAACAGCGCCTGCTCGTGCCGCGCGACCACCAACAGCATGTCCAGCAGCACCGGCACCGAGTTCCACAGGTTGACCTGGTAGCGCTGGATCAATCCCAGCCAGCTGGCGGCATCGCGATGCTGCTCCTCATTGAGCAGCACCAGCGAACCACCGGCGCCCAGCAGGCCGAAGAGGTCATACACCGACAGGTCGAAATCCAGTGCCGAGACGGCCAGGCCACGGCTCGACTGATCGATGTCGTAGCGGCGGTTGAGATCATCGATGGTGTTGGCTGCGGCGTGGTGCGCGATCTGCACGCCCTTGGGTTCACCGGTCGAGCCTGAAGTGAAGATCACGTAGGCAGGTCCCGCTGGATCGACGTCCATCGCTGTTGCCAGCGGGGTGAACTTCTGCGCTTGCTCCACTGAAATCAGTGTCACCTGATCATCGGCGAGCAGTTCGGGGCAGTGTTCAGCGCTGCACAGCACATGGGCAATGCCTGCTGTGCGGTGGATCTTCGCCCGGCGGCTGGCCGGTTGTTTGATGCCAATGGGCACATAGCAGGCGCCTGCGGCCAGCACGCCAAGTACTGCGATGATCTGCTGACGCCCGCGCGGCAGGCTGACGGCGACCGGCATGTGCGGCTGTACGCCTGATTCGATCAGGCAGGCGGCGACGGCGAGGGCGCGTTGAGTCAGGTCAGCAAAGCTCAGGGCGCCCGCATCGTCGATCAGCGCGGTGCGTTCGGGGGCGTGCAGGGCGCAGGCGAAAACATCGGCATGCAGCGTGCGCACGCGGCGCGGCCGCTCGCTGGCATTGGCCTGCGCCCTCACCCGTGCCTGGCGCTCAGGCAGTCGCTCAACGGCCGCGTTTCGCCAGGCATCGGCGTCGCTTGCCAGCCCGTTCAGCAGGTGGGTGTAGGCGACGAACATGTCATCCAGCAGGGCCTCGGGGAACAGCGCCTCAACCGCGTCCCAGGCCAGCAGCAGGCCCTGATCGGTTTCATACACTTGATGATCCAGCCAGACCTGCGGCGTCTGCGAAATCATGTACGACAGCTCGCCCAAATGGGCAGCGCAGTCGCTGCCCACCAGCGCAGTGCCCAGGTTGCAGGCGAATACCACCGGCGCGACGAGCTGTTCATCAGGGCGTGCTCGGGCCAGATCGCGCAGCACGCTGACCCCCGAGTAACTGCCGTGGGCCACGTCCGCGTGCAGCTGGCTCTGCAATTGTCGGGCGCGTTGGCTGAAGGTTTGCGGCGTGCGGCAATCGCACTCCAGCAGCACCAGGCTGGTGAAGTCAGCGATGGCGTCATCGATGCCGGGGTGTTCGATCTGGCGGTCGAACAATGGAATGTTGATCAGAAACCGCGAGTGCGAACTCCAACGCGCCAACACCTCGGCGTAGGCGCTGAGCAATAGCACTGCCGGGGTGATCTGCTGTTCGGCCGCGCGCTGGCGCAAGGCGTGCCAGACCGGCATCGGCAGCGTGTGAGTGCGTCGAGTGAAGCGGGTCTGCTCGAGCGTTTGCGGCGCGACCGCCAGCGGCAGTTCAGGGCCGCCCGGCAGGCTGTCCAAGCGGGCCTGCCAATACGCTTGGGCCTGCGCTCGTGCCTGGCTGCGCAGGCGCTGTTCCTGCGCGAGATACTCGCCGAAATGCCACCTTGTCGGCTCTGGCTCGAGCGTGTCTGAGTCGGCATCGGTGGCGTAGCAGCGCGCCAGGTCACGCAGCACGATGTTCAGGCTTTGCACATCGGCCACCAGCAGGTCGATGTCCACGTGCAGGCAGCTGCGTCCGCTGCCCAGCAGGCTCAATTCAAGGCCCATCACCTGACCGTCCGCGACGTTCAGGCGGCGATGGGACAACCGCTCACGAACCTGAGTGAGCGCCGCCGTGGTGGCCTGTTCGTCGAACTGTCGCAGGTCGTGCACCGGCAGCTTCAGGCGCGACGCCTTGGCCGCGATGCGTTGCTGGCCGTCTTCATCGAAGTGCGCGCGTAGCATGCCGTGGGTACAGCGCAGGCGGTGCCAGGCATTCTCCAGGCGCTGTGGTTCGAGCGTGGGGCCGGTCAGCTCCAGATACGCATGGCAGCCGACGCCGCCCAGGGTCTGTTGATCCTGACGCCCGATCCAGTAGGCATGCTGCACATCGGTCAGGGCGAACGGTGCCTGTGGATCGAACCCGGTCACCGGCGCCAAAGGCTCGATCCTGGCACTGTCTGCCTGCACTTGGCCCATCAGCGCCCACCAGGCGGCCACGCTCGGGGTTTCCATCAAATGGGCAAAGCTGACCGCTGCGCCGAGCTTGCGCCAGACGCTGGCCAGACGCATGACACTGAGGGAGTCGAGCCCGCGTTCGATCAGATTATCGTGCTCGGCGATCTCGGTCTGTGCTTCGGGCAACAAAGCCTGCACCTGCTCGGTCAGAGCCGCTTTGCTGAGCGGGCGAGTACTGGGTGCGGTGGGTCGGGTGTTCACGTGCTCGGTCCCTCGATGGTGCGAAAGTCAATGAATGCAGCGATCAATACAACAGCGTGCGGGCCCATCACTGCAGCGCCGAGGTCAACGTCCGCGCACTGCGCGCAGGCGCATCGGCAGGCGCCTCGACGGCCACCAGACAACGGGAAATGCTGGCGAATTTCTCGATGGTTTCCTGCAACTCGCGCGCAGGCGTGGACGGCGCGACGATGCCGGCCCCGGCTTGCAGCCAGGTCTGGTCGCTCTGCCGGAACAGCGAGCGCAGCACCAGCGCGGCATCCAGCGAGCCGTCGCAATCGACCATCATCATGCTGCCGCTGTAAGGGCCGCGCGGCTGGTCTTCCAGGCGTTGTATGGCCTCGATGGCCGGTTGTTTCGGGATACCCGATGCGGTCACCGCCGGGAACAGCGCCGCGAAGGCGTGCCAGGCGTTGGCGCTGGCGCGCAACTGGCCCTTGACCCGCGACGCCAGGTGCTGCACCGGACCGCGTTCGCTGACCGTCATGAACTCGCAGACTTGCACCGAATTGGCCTCGCAGATGGCCTGCAGTTCTTCGACGGCAAGCTTCACCGACACCGCGTGTTCAGCGATTTCCTTGACGTCGCGCAGCAGATCGCGGCGCAGGTCCAGGGTCTGCTCGAAGGTCTCGCCCATCGCCCGGGTGCCGGCCAGGGGTTGGGTGCTGACCTGGCCAGTGGCGCTGACCTCGACCACGGTTTCCGGGCTGAAGCCGACGATCTGCAAGGTGCTGCGGTTGAGCACGAAGGAGCGCGCCGGCGTGTTCTGGCTGCGGCCCAGGCGGTAGCTCGCCAGCAGATCGACGTCACCGGGCACCGGCACCTTGCGTGACAAGATGACTTTGTCATAACGCCCGGCGTGAATCTCGTCCACGGCGCGTGCCACTTGGGCCTGATACTGCGCCGCGCCGTGGCTTTCGATCGCAGGCACCAGCAAAGCGCGGCCTGCCAATGCCGGGAGATTGCCCGGCACACTCAGCAGGCGGTCAAGCGCGGCGACTTCTTCGCAGAGCGCGGCGAGGGTCTGAGGATCGAGTGCGCGCACCAGCGCCTGGTTGGCGCAAAAGCGCACTTCCCGTTGTGGCACCACCAGTTCCAGCAGGGTCTCTTGGCTGGCGGGGTTGTCGACGCCGTGAATCACGCTGGCCATTTCGAAGCGGGCGGCACCGTAGGCGCGCCAGCCTTGCAGCGAGAGGGTGCCCAATGCCTGGGCGATCATCTGACAGGGATCGTCCGCGTGCAGTGTCAACTCTTGCTCGCCGTGGTGCAGGGTGACGCGGTTGCCGCTGGCCAGCAGGCTCGCCTTGCGTCCGAGCGCCACGTGCCAGACACCCTCGCGCTCGTAGAGCGTGGCGTCATCTTGCAGGTGGCGGCGCAGCAACTCACTGGCCAGCTCCATGGGGTTGGCGGTCAGTGGCAGTGCCTGTTCGATGAAGGTGTCCAGTGGCGCGCGGGTTTCGACCGGGCGTGGTTCCAGGCTGCGGGCCAGGCGGCGCTTGTCGACCTTGCCGATGGGCGTGAGTGGCCAGTGATCAACGAATTCGATCTGGTCCGGGCATTTGAACCCTGCCAGGCCCCTGGCCATGAGCAATGCCCGCACCTGCGCAAGGTCCGGTCGTTGACCGTCGGTGATCAGAAACGCACAACTGCGCTCACCGAGGCGCTCGTCCGGCAGGCCCACCAGTGCGGCGCTGACGATAGAGGGGTGGAAACACAGCGCCTGCTCGACCTCTTCGGTCGCGATCTTTTCGCCCGCACGGTTGACCTGTTCCTTGATGCGCCCTTCGACCACCAGGTTGCCGTCGGCGGTCCAGCGCGCCAGATCGCCGGAGCGGTAGTAACCGTCCGGGGTGAACGACCGAGCGTTTTGCGCCGGAGCACGGTAGTAACCGCGCAGGGTGTAAGGGCCGCGCGTCAGCAGCTCACCTGTTTCACCAGGCGCGACGTCGAGACCGTCCTCGTTCACCAGCCGTACTTGGTCATCGGCGCACAGCGGCCGACCCTGACTGTGCAGGACTTGCTCCAGCGGATCGTCCAGCCGGGTGTAGCAGAGCAGACCTTCGGCCATGCCAAACACCTGTTGCAGGCCACAGCCCAGGCCTGGCGTGACTTTGCTGGCCAGCAACGACTCGCAGCGGGCGCCGCCGACTTGCAGGTATTTCAGGCTGCCGAGATCGGCGTCGTCCCATTCCCGCGCTTCCAGCCAGACCTGCACCAGCGGTGGCACCAGCGAGGTGAGGGTGACGCCTTCGCGCTCGATCAGCGCAAAGCACTCATCAGGCCCGGGTGTGTGCGCCAACACCGCTGTGCCGCCGCTGGACAATGTGCCCAGCACGCCGGGGCATGCCAGCGGAAAATTATGCGCGACGGGCAGAGCCGCGAGGTACACGCTGTGTTCGTCGAGGCCACACAGTGCGGCCGAGGCGCGAGCGTTGTAGGCGTAGTCGGCGTGGGTCCGCGGAATGAGTTTCGGCGTGCCGGTGGTGCCACCTGACAGCAACAGCAATGCCGGATCGCGGTGGTGCGGCTCGGGCAGCGCCGGCGGTTGCCCGGCCCACTGGCTACCGCTGTGCGCGATCTTGGTCAGGGTCGGTCCAGCGGCCTCATCGCTGTCGAGGATCACCTGCTTGATGCAGGGCCGTTCGGCAGCGACCTCCCGTGCCAGGGCTGCGTAGTCGAACCCCATGAAGCGCTCTTTACAGATATAGGCCACCGGCTCGGCCAGATCGCACAGCGCACCGATGTCGCTGCGGCGTTGCGCAGGCATGGCCAGAATCGGCAGCGCGCCCAGACGCAGCAGGCCGAACAGCGTGGTGACGAAGGCGATGCCATTGGGCAGTTGCAACAACACCCGGTCACCTTTTTGGATGCCTTGGCGGGCGAACCCCCACGCCAGGTGATCGGCCTGCCGGTCGAGCTGCGCGTAGCTCAGGCGGGTGTCCTGTTCAACCAGCGCCACCGCTTCGCCCCGAGCCTGCGCCCACTGCCGCAGGCATTGCCCCAAGGTGAAGGGCTGCCAGTGGCCCCGGCGCTCGAACTCATCGCACTGGGCATCGGGCCAGAAAGTGAAGTCGGTGTTCGTCATCGCTGCTCTCCAGAAGAACCGCACCCGGCACGAGGCCCGGCTGCGTGAGTGACGGTGCCGATTCACGGCGCAAATACACAGGCCCTTGCGCTGTTCGGCACGCAAAAACAAACAATAATGATTCGCATATCAGGCCAATACCCAAAACCGGTTTTGCGTAACCCGATCCGGATTTTTTAGAACCATTGGCTTGGTGGTCATAACCAAACAACTGCGCAGCTACAGCGGGAGCGTGCTTGCCGCTGCAGCTGATCTGGAGTTTGCTTTTGCGACGACGCTTGCAGGTGCCGCATTTCATGTCTGGCGACGCGAATCCGGCACGGACAGCAGACAAAACCAAGCCCCGGACCCTTGCAGTCCGGGGCTTCAGATCACTCAGTTGATCGCAAAGCCTGCCTTCAACAGCGGCGTCGGGTCATAGAAAAAACGTTCGAACACCACCTGATTGCCTTTCCAGGATTGCAGGGCCAGCTCTTCGATCCGTACCCGCTCGCCGTTCTTCAGCGTCCATTCGGCGTGCCATTCGATAACCACCAGGTTGCCGTCGATCAGCACGCTGGGTGCGCTGATTTCATGGACGGCGCTGGTCCACTCGGCAGCTTCTGTGTTGCGCGCAAGGCTCGCGGCACGGCCGATACGCGGTGGCTGGTTGTTCTCCTGAATAACCACGTCTTCAGCGTAGAACGCCAGCAAGGCGGCTTCGGATCGGCCCTCGACGGTGTAGCGAATCAGTTGCTCGATGATGTCCTTATCAGGCATTTCGTACCTCCAGTGCGGTGTTGGCGGATGGGTGAGTGCCCTCGCGCAGCGGCATGCGTTGCAGGGCGATGCCGATCACGATCATCAGCACCAGGCCCAGCCCTGCGGTGCAGATGAACAGGCTGGCATAACCCAGCCAACCGGCCAGCATGCCGGCCAGCATGCCAGCGCCGATGTTGAACACCTGCTCGGTGCATTGCAGCACGGTGAAGTCAGTGCCGGCCTGTTCAGTGGACGCCCAGCGCATGAACAGTGTGAAGAACGCCACGTAGGCGACGCCTGCGGCCACCGAGTTGATCAGCTCGACCACCAGCGCCAGGTTGAAGTCCAGTTTCAGCCCCGTGGCGGGCAACAGCCACAGCAGGATCGAGCAGGCCGACAGCAGACCGGCGATCCAGGCCACCCGGCGTACGCCGAAACGCTCGATCAACAGGCTGCCGAAGGGCGCGCTGAACAGGGCGATGCACAGCGTGCCCGCACCGTTGATGGTGCCGATCTCGCTCATCGACAGGCCGCCGTCGACCATCAGTGGGCCGATCATGCTGCCTTTCATGGTGGTGGCGAAGAAGAACGTTGCCGCCACCAGAATCGCCCAACCGGCACCCGGCCTTGCGAGCATGCGCCAGAGGCTGGCGTGTCGTGCGCCGCTGCCTTCAGGCCCCACGGCGCGAGGCTGTCGGGGCGCGTCCGGGCCGCCGATCACCGGCGCCGTGCACAACAAGACCAGCGCGCCCAGAATGACGAAGGTCAGGGCTTGCCCACCGTGTTCGTACAGGGTCACGGTCAAGGCGCCGCCGAGCATCATGCCCACCGAGAACCCGCCGATCTGCAGGGCGTTGGCCCAGCCCAGTGCGCGGCCTTGCAGCAGCTCGATGGCCAAGCCATCGGTGGCGATGTCCTGTGTTGCACTGAGCGTGTTGGCCAGAAACAGCAGCGCCAGCATCCAGGCCCCGACGCCGCCGCTTTGCGGCAACAGCGCGATGACCAAGAAGATCGCCGCAAGGCCCACCTGCATGGGCACGATCCAGCTGCGTCGGGGGCCAAGCCGCCCGCCGTCGAAGCGGTCGACCCACGGCGCCCAGAGGAACTTCACCGCCCACGGCAGCACCAGCAGACCGAGCATGCCGATCATTTGCAGTGAAACGCCCTGAGCCCGCAGGATGACCGGCAGTGCTACGAAGCCCAGGCCGATGGGCAAGCCCTGCGAGACGTACAGCGCACCGAGCATGATCAACGTGCGTCGGGTCCGCTGGCGCGGCGAATGTTGTGTCGTGTCTTTCATCAGAGCTTCCAGTCCACAGCGACGCCCACGGTTCGCGGCTCGCCAGCGGTTGTGTAGTCAAAGCCCCAGTTGTCCAGGGCGGCGAAGGTGCGGTAGTCCTTGTCGAACAGGTTGTTGACGAACACGCTGACGCCCACACCGTCCTTGCTCAGGCCCGCGCGCACGTTGGTCAGGCCGTAGGCGTTCTGTTGGAGCTCGTTCTGGATGTCGAAATACTGCTTGCCGGTGTACTGGTATTCGGCGCGAACCTGCGCACGTACCGGCAGGCTCTGCAGCGGCCAGCTGTACTGCGCGGCAACTCCTGCGCTGATGTCGGGGGTGTAGACCAGGCGGTTGCCGGACTGGCTGACACCCTTGGCGTCGGTCAGGTCGTCGTACTTGCCGTGGGTGGCGGCAAAGAAACCAGAGAACTCCAGACCTTCAGTGGGCGCCCAGCGCGACTCCAGCTCCAGCCCTTGGCTATGGGCTTTACCGGCATTGTCGGTGACCACCTGGCCAGGTCCGGCGACGGACTTGATCTGCAGGTCGCGCCAGTCGATGTAGAACAGGGCAGCGTTGAACATCAGCGTGTTGTCGAGCCACTGCGACTTGAAGCCGGTTTCGTAGCTCCACAGGTATTCAGGGTCGTACTCGCGCACGTTGGAGGTCAGCCGGTCGAAGCCACCGGAGCGCGCGCCGCGAGTGGCGGAGGCATACACCTGGCGGTCCTCATCCAGGTGGTAGGCGAGGGCGAGCTTGGGCGTGGTCATGGTCGCCGAGCCGCTGCCGGAGAATGGGTTGTTGTTCTCCATCTTGTACTTGTCATGGGACACGCGCGCGCCCAGGGTCAGGTCCAGCTGGTCGGTCAGGCTCAGGGTGGTTTCGCCGTAGGCCGCGGTGCTTTTGGTCTGGTACTTGCTGGTGCTGGTGAACGGGCCGCCGTACATGGCCACATCCATCAGGTAGTCGTAGGTCAGGTCTTTCTTTTCCCAATACACACCGGCCAGCCAGGTCAGGTGACCTCTTTCGCCGCCTTGCAGACGCACGTCCTGGGAAAACTGCCGACCCCACTCCTTGGAGTCGGCCTTGCCGCCACCGGTCTGGGCCACCATCGGGCTGTAGCTCAAATCCTGATGCCCGGTGATGTCGTAGTCGCGCCAGGCGCTGATGGTGCGCAGTTGCGCCCAGCCCAGGTCGTAATTCAGGGTGGCGCTGGCGGCATGGGCGTCGCGCACTTCGTCGTTCTTCGGCTGGATGTCAACCTTGCGCTTTTTGTAGTCATCGAACGGCAGGTAGGCATAGCCGCCCTGATTGACTCGCTCGGCGGAGGCTGCCAAGTCCAGCGACCAGTCATCGCCCGGACGGATGCGCAGGCGCCCGCTGCCCGACCAGGCGTCCAGGTCGTCGATGCCATGACCGTTATCGGCGTAGTCGGTGAAACCGTCGTTCTGCGCATGATCGAAGAACACCTGGCCGAAGACTGTGTCCTCGACCAAGGGGGCGCTGGCGGCAACGCTGGCCTCGCGCTGACCGTGGTTGCCGACGCTGCCGTGCAGGTTGGCCTCGGGCTCGTGACCCGGCTCGCGGCTGGTCAGCTCGATCACCCCGGCGTTGGTGTTGGGTCCGTACAGCGTGCCTTGGGGGCCGCGCAGCACGTGCACCGACTCCAGGTCACCGAGGCGGCGGGTGTATTCGGCGTTGGTCAGCGGCACGCCGTCCAGGTACACGCCCAAGGTGCTGTTGAAGTAGTCCTCACGCACGGTGCTGCCGATGCCGCGCACTGAAGTCATGGAAAAGCGTTGCGAGCCTTGATGGGTCAGCACCAGGTTCGGCGTGCGTCCGGCGATGTCGGTCAGGGTCGTCAAACCGGCATCGTCGATGTCTTTGCGCGATACCACCGAAATCGACGACGGCGCCGCCTGAGCCTTCTCGGCTTGCTCGCGACCCAGTTGCTGGCTGGCGTTCAGGCGCGTGGGGTCAAGCTCTACCACCTGAGGCGCGGTGTCTTGCTGCGTGGCATTGGACGCGGCGATGGCGTCCAGTGCCGTTACCAGTGGCAGCACCGCGAATACCCACGATGCACCGCGCGAAATTGGAACACCCATGCCGCCTTTCCCCTTTCAGATCTGAAGTGCGGCGATGGTGGCAGGCTCAGCATGGGGCTTCAAATGAGAATCTTTCGCAATCTGCTGTTTGTTTTTCGCGATCCGCCAGTGGTTGGCACCGCGACGGTTTGGCCCGCGCCACGTCGCGGGGCGAGCAGGCGTATTTGCGTTTGAACAGGGTCGAGAAATAGGCCGGGCTGTAGCCTATGCGGTACGCGGCCTGGGAACTGCTCAAACGCCCGGATTGCAGGTCTTGGTAGGCCTGGGCCAGGCGCAGATCCTGCAGGCATTCGGTGACCGACTGGCCGAACTGGCGGCGAAAACCTGCGGTCAGCCGACTGCTGCACATGCCCACCTGACGGGCCAGTTCTTCGAGCCCTGGCGGTTTGTCCAGATGGTTCTGCAAGAGCTCGTAAGCCTGTTGCAGACGCTCGACCTCCGGACGTGGCAGGGCGTTGTGTTGCCGCTGTTCGCGGCCCTTTTCGCTCAGGCTGTCGATCACCGTGGCCAAAAGCTCAAGGGATTTACCCTGCATGTACAGCGTGCGGGCGACCCCTTGAAACGGGCAGGAGACGATCTGTTCCAGCATGGCCATCAGCCGGTAATCAGGCACCCAGTCATGCACCACGGCCAGTGACGCGTGATGTATGTCTGCCTCAAGCGCGTGCAGTAATTGCGTGGGAAACTGCAGAAACACCGCCTGTACGCGGCTGTTACGGGTGACCTGATGCCGCGCCTGCCAAGGCTGTAGCGCGTGGACGACGAAACTGCGCGCGCCGCTGCAATCGATCACTTGATGCTGGCCGAGGCTGAAACTGATGCCACTGCCCACCAGAAACCCGGCACAGATACCGGCGCAGGTTTCGCTGCTCCAATGCGCTTCGACATGGGTTTCGATCAGGCCTATCGGCAGCTTCAGACCATTGGCGCTTTCGACCTGTTCATAGCGCAGGCTGCCACCGCCTTGCAGTGGCTGGATCCGAAGAGCAGGGGCAGAGGCAGGGCGGTCCATGGAAACCTCGGTAGATATCAGAAGGCCACGGTAGGAAAAATCAAGTCGCAATGCAACTTGTTATCAAATGAAAATCATTTCTGTTATGCGGCGCGGAAGCGGGGGGTGAGGTGAGCAGCGTTTGGGGAGTGTTCAGTACACCAGGGGCGATTCACTGCAGGGCAAGGACTGCGTCTACAGACGAACAGGTTAATTGAAGCGGGTTGAATGCCATTGCTTTCACAGGTGTCCCGATTCCTTGCAAGCCCATTCCAACAACACGCTAGACGTCAGGCAGTCGATCGGAACCAGGACACTTCACACGCTGCGCTACTACCCGCGAATCCGCTGCAGGCGAGCGCGTCCGGCATCGGTGATGGCGGTTTCTCCGTCGTCGCTGATGCGGTAGCGACCTGAAGGCAGTTTGCTGATGGAGAACCTGACCAGCCCGCTCCTGGACAGGGCTTCTCCCACTTCGAAACTCATGGCCTGTTCCAGATCGAACAGTTTGATCTCGCCGATCTTGAAGCGGGTGAACGCTATCAGTGCCGAGTCCAGCGCGGCTTGATCGACTTCGTGAACCTGTTGCATTTGACCTCCTGGTCGGAATCGTCCAGACCCGCTGGCTTGCAGGCAACGGGCCTGGAAGTTCGTTGGAAGGCAGACGCTACTACGGACCTGATTGAGAGGGGTACTGGCTTTGCGTCCAGGCTGGATGCGCGGCCAGCCGTCATGTAGCGGCTGCGCCTACATTCCCGAGTTATTTTCCTTACAGACCAGGTTCACGTTTCCGCAGGGGTAAGGTATGCTCGCCACATTACTGGATAGATATACAGTTAAAGGAGTGGGGCATGGCTACGCAATGGACTTCAACGCCGACGCTGCGCGAAGAGATGACCGGCGTTGAGCGTCTGAGTCTGAGGATTTCCTCGATGATCAACCATCCGGTGGCGCAGATGCAGCGCTGGGTGACGATCCACCCACTGGACTCGGACGCCCAGGCCGACTGGCAGGAGGTGCTGGGGCAACTGGACGAGACGCCGGAGTTGCAATTGCAGCATCACGCTGATGGTACCGTGACGGTGCGCTGGCAGCGTGGGGCAGGCGCGCTGGGCGACGGTGAGCGGGACGGCGACGAAGACTCCACAGCCACGCCACCGTTTTGAGCGCAGGGTGAGCGCTAGACCAGATGCGCGTTCCACACCAACAGCACGCGCGCCTGAATGTAGGTGTCGTCGACGCGGATGTCTTCCACCGGGTGATGGGTGTTGTCGGAAATCATCTTGAAGTGGTCACGACCTTTGCGTTGCAGGCGCTTGATGTAGAGCATGTCGTGATGGGAGAACAGGTAGATGCCATCGCCGACGAACTCGCGAATGCTCATGTCCACCAGCAACGGATCGCGATGCTTGATGGTCGGCGCCATCGACTGACCCCAGCCGGTGACCAGCTTCAGGTGGTAGTGCTCGGTGAACGACACGCCCATCTCGCGTAGACGCTTGGGGCTCACCCGCACATCCTGCAGCATCTCGGGATAGTCGTGGGGCACCTGGCCGCCGCCCATGGCAGCGCGGATGTCGTAGTGGGCGACCCAGACTTCATCGCCCACCAGGCGGGTGCCCGAGTCGACCTCGGCAAGCAGATTGCCAGTGGCGGGTTCTTCTGCGGCCGCCAGCAGCCGCTCGCGGGCCTGGCTGGAAAGTGCGGTGCCTTTCTTGGCGAGCATTTCCCTGACCATGTCGGCTGCACTCAGGGGCGTCGTCGACGCTGCACTGGGTGCTGGAGTGTCCAACAGCAATTGCGAAGGGTCGACGCCCAGTGCAGCGGCCATGGCCGAGATGTCTGCCAGGGTGGGCTCACGGGTGCCTGCCTCGTAGTTGCCGACGCGCGACTGGGATTTCCAGCCACAGGCCTCGGCCAGCTGTGCTTGGGACAGCCCGCAGGCATTGCGCAGACGCTTGATGCGTTGACTCAACGATTCATTCATAGGGTCGAATTTCATCACGAAACGAGATATCTGGCTTTCACTTATCGTGTTTACATTGACCACGAATAGTGATTATTCTGCCGCCTCAGCGCCCGTGCCGAGGTCACCGCATTTCCCACCAGGCGCTTGAATTCATCCGCCAGCCTGCGCTTCACATCCGGTGGGGCAGGGCACGAATCCGAGGCCCACCATGCATCACTCATCTCCCCGCGTTGCATCTTCACTCTGGAGTCGCAACCTCAACCCTCGACCGGTCCCCACCACGCTCCGAGTTGGCAACGCCACCCAGGAGGCCGCGCCATGCAACTGAACACCGCTCGTCAAGCCTGGCATGACTGCACCTACGGCAGTTGGGGCGCGCAGAGCGCCTTCGCAGCTCAGTTGACTCAGTTGGGCACGCGCATCCAGACCACCACCGGCCAGCGACATGCCGCACGCGCCGTGCATCAGGCGCTGGCCGGCGCTATTCAGGCCGCCATCGCCAGCTTGAGCCGGCCTTTGCGAGCGTTCGGCAACTACCTTTATGCGCCGCACGTGGAAGCGTGGGAACAGCAAGCCGCTGAACTGGCCGTGTTCTTGCTGGTCCAGCAGCGCGGCAAGCGCATGACCGCCACCAAGCGCGAAAAGCTCGAGGTGCTGGTCAAGGGCGTACTGCTTCGCTACCGCTACATGCACCAGGGCGGACAGTCGGCCAATGTCGATCCATTGGCCGCCCCGGAAGCGTTTCGCGGCTGGCTGCAAGCACACTACCAACTCAGCCTGAGCGCGGTGCGCTGGGAACGGGAGTGGGGCGGCTATGTACGCCTGGCGTTCGACTGCTGCGAGGACCTGGACAAGCAGGCACTGGCGCCAATAGCCACAAGAATCCACGCAATGAAAAAAAAGTGACAATCACGTATTGTGTTTAAGCTCGGTTGGTGGCAGTATTTCTCCATCGTCACAGATTTACCTCCAGACCCGCACTGACACAGACCCGGCCAACGCGCCGGGTTTTTTCTGCCTATGGAGAATGTGCTGTGACCACCGACCGTTTTCTTGCCCGCCACAGGAGCCGAGCGCATGGATTTTTTTCACCGCCTGCTCGACAAGTTCGATCTGGGCATTGCCGGCCTGATGGGCGCGCTGATCGCCACCCGCTGGCACAAGGATGACCTCACCGATCGCAAGTCCTGGCTGCTGTTTCTGCTCACGGGCATGGCCTGCGCGCATTATCTGACCGGCATGGTCAGCAGCTATTTCGCCATCAGCGAACCGCGCAGCGTGGCAGGTGTGGGCTTTTTGCTCGGAACCTTCGGCGGTTCGCTGATCGCCGCCATCACCCGTGCGATCAAGGCCGCCGATCTGTGGGCGGTGATCAAGTCGAAGTTCGGAGGGCCAAGCGCATGATCCTCGAATACAGCAATGCCGCTGCCGCCGGTGCGATCGCCTGGTGGGCGACCTGGGCGGTACTGAGCGGCAAGGTTCGCGACGGGGTCATCGGCAAGCTGCTCTATGTGGTGATCGCCCTGAGCGGCTATGCGCTGCTGGCCCGCGCCGAGTACCCGCTGTTCAGCGTCGGCACGGCAGGGGTGACCTTGCACATCGCCCTTGCGCTTGCCGGTCTGCGGCACATGTTCATGCTCACTTACTGGCCAGCGTTCAGGCGCTGGCTTGAGCGACGTATCACCGGCGCGCACTGCAAGCGCGACCACTGAGTTCCACCGCTGCACCGCAACACCCACAACCCGCCCCGAGCGGGTTTTTTCGTTTCTATCCAAAGGAAAACACCATGACTGAACGCTTCCCTCTGCCCAATGGCGCCGTACTGGAAATCGCTGGCACCCTCGGCCAGGCCGTCCCCTTCAGCGCCCTGAGCAACGCGGCCAAACCGGCAGCGACCGCCAAAGGCCACACCTTGAAAAACGGCGACATCGTGCTGATCAACTCAGGTTGGTCGCTGGTCAACAACCGCGCCACCCGCGTCAGCGACGTGGCGACCGATACCTTCGTCCTCGACGGCCTGGACACCTCCAGCGTTGCCCGTTACACCCCAGGTGCCGGTATCGGCAAGGTGGTGGCAGCGTCCAACTGGACGCAGATCTCCAAGGTCACGGCCTTCGCTTCCAGTGGCGGTGAGCAGCAGTACCTCACCGTCGGCTACCTGGATGACGATGACGACCGCCAGTACCCCACCAACCGTACCCCGACCACCCTGGCGATCACGGTCGAAGACCAGCCTTCGGCGGCCTATGTCGGCCTGGTCGAAGGTTACGGTGACGCCCGCCAGTTGGCGGTGGTGCGTCTGAAGCTGCCAAGCGGCGATCAGATTCTCTACACCGGCTACGTGACCATCACCAGCTCGCCGACCATGGAGCGCAACAACCTGATGACCCGCACCGTCAGCATTGCGCTGTCCAACCGCCCCGTGCGCTACCTGGCAGCTTAAGGAGTTCCCATGGCGAAGATCAGCATTGCGCAAAATCCTACGTTCAGCGCTGCCGTGCAGCTGCCGCGGGTGGGCGGCGAAGCGGTGGCGGTGCAGTTCCAGTTCCGTTACCTCGATCGCCTGGCCCTGGCCGAGTTGTTCGATCAGTGGAACAGCACCCGGGAGACGCTGGCGGCACGTGCAGCGCAACCCGATACCCGCTGGGCTGAGATGACCGCCGACGAGATCGCCTTCCAGGCCGAACAGCTCAAGGCGATCGTGCTGGGCTGGGAGCTGGACGATCCGTTCGACGATGCCGCCTTGCGTGAGCTGGTGCAGACCTGCGCTGGCGCACCCAAGGCGGTCATCGATGCCTATCAGGGCGCCTACAGCTCGGCTCGCCTGGGAAACTGAGGGCCGCCGCCCGCGCGCTCTACAGCCCCAGTCCCCGGCTGGAGCAGTTGGCCGCGTTCGGCCTGACCTCGTCCGACCTGGTCGCTGACGAGGTCGAGGTCTGGGCCGATGGATGGCCGGCGTTTCGTTTGTTCGAAGCGCTGGGCACCCAGTGGCGGCTGGCACCCAGGGGGCCATCGGGTCTGGATTACACCACGCTGCCGGTCGTGGCCTCGATGCTTGGCATCGGGCGCCGCGACCTGGCTGCGCTGTTTCCCGACCTGCGAGTCATGGAGGCCGAAGCGTTGGCCGTCATGACGCAATCCATGGAGTAGACAATGACAACGATTGCCGAATTGGGGATCCGGATTGACTCCACACAGGCCGCCCAGGCGGCCATCAATCTCGACAAATATACCGCTGCGGTCAAACGCAGCGGCGAGGCAGCCGTCCAGGCCGGTCGCGCCTGGGACCTGACCCTGAGCGGCCTGCAACGTAGCAGTGAGTCCCTGCAGCAGCAGCTCGAAACATTACAGTTCACCGCCCTCGACCTGCCGCAGCAAAGGGCCAGCCTAGGCAACACGGCGCCATCGGCAGCGAGCACTGACGGTGGCGGGCTGATGGGCGTGCTCGAAGGCGCCAACACCACAGCCGACGCCTTCAGGAATGCCCGCGATGCGGTCAACGAAGTGAGCGGAATGATGCCGCCGCTGGCCATGGGCGTGGGTACGGTCGCTGCCGGCGCTGGAGCGGCGGTCGCCGCGATCGGGGCACTGGCCTATGGCTATGTCGCCGGCATGCAGGAAACCGAGGCGTACAACCGGGCGTTGATTCTCAGCGGCGAAGTCGCGGGGGTGAGTGCCAATGCCCTGGCCGACATGGCCGAGCGTCTGGGTGGCGGCAGCGCCACGGTGGGCGAAGCCGCAGCGGCACTCGCCCAGCTGGCCGGCAGCGGCAAGATCGCCGGGGATAACTTCGAGCAGATCGCCAGCGCGGCGCTGGCCATGGAAGACGCCACCGGCAAGGCAGTGTCCACCACCGTCGACGAGTTCGTGAAAATCGCCGAGGACCCGGTCAGTGCTGCCCAGGCGCTCAACGACCAATACCACTTCCTGACGGCTTCGGTGTATTCGCAAATCGCTGCGCTGCAGGAACAGGGCGATGAAACCGGCGCGGCGCAGTTGCTCACCGAGACCTACGCGCAGACTCTTGAAAGCCGCTCGGCGCAAGTCACCGAGAACCTCGGCGCGGTGCAACGTGCCTGGCGCAGCATCAAGAACGAAGCGGCAGGGGCACTGGACACAGTACTCGATATCGGGCGCCAGACCACCGAAGCCCAGCAGATCGCCAAGCTTGAAGCCAAGCTGGCGCGGCCAGCGAACTATTCCACGCATCCGTACTTTGGGCCTGGCAGTAACCGCAAGGCGGATGAGCAGGAGCTGGAGCGCCTGAAGCTTGAGCTCAAGCAGTCCGAGGAGGCGGCTCGACTCAAAGCGCAGAAACAGCGCACTGAGGACGAGGCCATGGCGGGTGTGCAAGTGATCGCCCGCGAGGCCAAGGCATCGATCACGCAGGTCGAACGGTTGCAGAACCGTCTCGACGATTTGCATGCAGCACGCAACAAGGCGGCAGGCGCGGTCGGCGGGATCGCTTCTGATGTACAGGCGCAATTTGAACGCAGCGACCGGGCCTTGCAGGCGCAGATCGAGCGCGCCAAACGCCAGACTACAACCCCAGCGCCTCGGTCGGCCGCCCCCCGCCCTGCAGCCCAGGCGCGCGCAGTCAGTGCACTGGAGGCCAAGCCCTGCACCTGCCCTGGCGAGACCGCGCGTCCGGCAAAGGTGCCAGCTACGGCCTGCGCAAATGAGCCAATGGAGAACGTCGATTATCGCCTCGGCAAGCCGCTGTTCACGCCGTTGCCAGGCCTGGAGCCGCCTGCGGACAAGGATGACGAGAAGGGTGAGAAGGACGCATCCAAGACCGCGCACAGTCTGGGCGAGATCGCAGTCATCTGGGGTGAGAGCGCGTCGAAGGCCTTCGAAAAATTCCGCAACCAGGGACAGGACGTCGCCAAGGACACCGAGGAGCTGTTCGCCAGGACCTTCACCTCGATGGAAGACGCCGTGGTTGCCTTCGCCACCACCGGCAAGTTTTCGTTCTCTGACTTCGCTCAGTCGGTGTTGGCCGACATGGCCAAGCTGGCGGCGCGCCAGGCTGCGTCGAGCTTGTTGTCGAGCCTGGCCGGGGCGGCGATCAACATGTTCACCAGTACACCTGCGGCAACTCCAGCCACATTTCCCACTATGGACAATTTCAACTTCGCACTCGAGCCGGGCCCGGACTTCGTGCCGAACACCCCTTTTTCCAAAGGCGGCTACACCGGCAACGGCGGCAAGTACGAGCCTGCCGGCATCGTCCATGGCGGTGAGTTCGTCCTGCGCAAGGAAATCGTCAGCCGTCCCGGCATGCGCGACTACCTGGAAAACCTTAACGGCGGCGGCGCCATCGACAGTGGTGGCGGCAGTGCCAGCCAGCCCTTGCTGATGCAGATGACGACGGGCGGTGGCACGGCGATTCAGGTCAGCACGCAGGTCAACGTCCATACCCAGGATCGCAGCGGGCAGGGCATGCAGCTCGACCAGCAGACCCTGCAACAGCAGATGGAGAAACAGATGAAAAGCGCAGCAGAACGGGCGGTGGCCGATTCCTGGCGACCGGGCGGCCTGAGTCATCGCAGCAGTCAAGGGAGGCGCTGATGGCAATCGAAACCTTTACCTGGCCGACCGAGCGTGGCGAGGCCGCCGAGATTCAATACCGCACCCGCGAAGCACGCTTCGCCGGGGGCTACCGGCAAGTGGTCGGCGACGGCCCGAACAACCGCGAAGACCGTTACCCGGTGACCCTCACCGGCTCGGCGGCCGAGTTGCGCACGATCCTGGCATTTTTCGATCGGCATGCTGGCGCCAAGGCCTTCCTGTGGACGCCACCGCTGGGTGGCACCGGTTTGTTCACCTGCGCCGATCCGCGTCCGACGCCGATCGGTGCCGGCCTGTTCAAGCTCAGCGCCACCTTCGCCCGTGCGTTTCATCCCTGAGGAGGTCATATGTCATTGATCAAAGACCTGCAGAGCCTGGAGCCGGGCAACGAGGTGCTGTTGTTCGAGCTCGATGGCTCGGAATTCGGCACCGACGTGCTGCGCTTCCACGGCCATGCCATTGCCCACAGCGCTGAAGAACTGCGCCAGGCCGGCGCCGATGCCGACCAACTGCCGGCCAAGTCGATCTGGTGGCAGGGCCAGGAATACGCCGCCTGGCCGATGCAGCTCGACGGCATCGCCGCCAATGGCGATGGCACGGCAGTGCGACCCACGCTCACCGTCGGCAACATCGGCGGGCGCATCACCGCGCTGTGCCTGGCCTTCGACAACCTGCTGGAGTTTCGCCTGACCATCCGCCATACCCTGGCGCATTACCTGGATGCCGCCAATTTCCCCGAGGGCAACACCCAGGCCGACCCCAACGAGGAGGCCATCGAGGTCTGGTACATCGATCAGAAAGTCTCGGAGAACGGTACTGCGGTCAGCTGGGAGCTGGCCAGCCCCGGCGATGTGGGCGGCGAGAGCATTGGCCGACAGATGACTCAGCTCTGCCACTGGGCGATGACCGCGGGCTACCGTGGCCCTGATTGCGGTTACACCGGCGCCTATTTCGACCTGGACGGCAAGCCCACCGACGATCCTGCCAAAGACCACTGCAACGGTTGCCTGGACTCAGGCTGCACGGTGCGCTGGGGCCGTGGCAACCCTATCCCTTTCGGCGGCTTTCCCGCCGTCTCGCTGATTGCGCGGAGTTGATCATGCACCCTGAGCTTCTCCACGCCGTGCAGCTGCACGCCGCCGCGCAGTACCCCCGCGAGTGTTGCGGGCTGGTGGTTGCCGTCGGCGAGCAGCAGCGCTACCTGCCGTGCGACAACGTCGCCGGCGACCCCAGCGAGGCATTTCGCATCAGCCCCGAGCAGTACGCCGAGGCAGAGGACACTGGCGAGATCATCGCCATCGTCCATTCCCATCCTGACGCCACCAGCCAGCCATCGCCCCGTGACCTGGCGATGTGCGAAGCCAGTGGCCTACCGTGGCACATCCTGTCCTGGCCGGAAGGCGATCTGCGCACGCTGACCCCCACCGGCCATACGCCCTTGCTCGGACGCCCGTTCGTTCACGGCGCCTGGGATTGCTGGCAGGTCTGCGCCGACTGGTACCAGCGTGAGTGGGGCCTGAGCTTTCCCAGCTATGCAAGGGAGGAGGGTTGGTGGGAGCACGCCGACGGTCCCAGTCTGTACGAGCAGGCCTATGCGGCGGCGGGCTTTCATCAGGTCAGCGAGCCACAGCGCGGCGACCTGATCGTCATGGCCATCGGCCGCACCGCCCACCCGAACCACGCGGGTATCTACCTGGGCAACGATCCGGGTTTGCCTGAAGAGTCCAGCGAGGTGTATGGCGCCGGGCCCTTTTTGCTGCATCACCTGCTGGGCCGACCTTCGGAACTGATCGTGTTTGGCGGGCCCTGGCTTGAGCGGACGCGGTTGGTGTTGCGGCATGAAAGCGCCACAACCGATTCATGATCGACTGCGTCCGAGCACGGCGCATTTGCTGCCCATTGCAGGCCCTTGCCCAGTCGTGCCCTTGATCGAACGCACGTCTATCGAGCCGCCGCAAGGCGGTTTTTTTCGTTTGGAGAAAGACCATGAACGCAACCGCGGCTCATTACGAGCCCCTTACCGTGATCAAACTCTCCGGTTCCCTGGCCAGGCGTTTCGGCCGCACCCATCGACGGGCGATCGATTCAGGCTCCAGCTGGGAGGTGTTCCAGGCGCTGAAAAGTACCCTGGCAGGCTTCGAGCAAGAGATCAGGCGCCTCGACCGCCTGGGCCTGCGCTTTGCGGTGTTCCGCAACCAGCAGAATGTCGGTGCCGATGCCTTCGCCCGTTCCGGCACCCGCGAGCTGCGCATCGTGCCGGTGCTCGGTGGCAGCAAGCGCGCCGGTGGCATGCAGACGGTCATTGGCCTGGCGCTGATCATCGTCGCGTCGATCGCCTCGGGCGGCCTGGGCGCAGCATTTGCCGCCAGCGCCGGTGGCTGGGGCTCGGTGGCCGTGGCCGGGGCATCCATGGCACTGGGCGGGGTGATGCAGCTGCTCAGCCCGCAGGCTCAGGGCCTGTCGACCAGCGCCGCTGCCGAGAATCGGCCGTCCTATGCCTTCGGTTCGGCGCGCAACACCACCGCCAGCGGCAATCCGGTGCCGATCTGCATCGGCCAGCGGCGCTGGGGCGGGGCGATCATTTCCGCTTCCATCGAGGCGCAGGACAAAGCCTAGGCCGCTTTCATCACAGGAATGACACCATGAACGCAACTGCGGCTCATTACGAGCCCATCACCGTAATCAAGTTGTACGGGGCGCTGGGCAAGGCGTTCGGCAAGGTTCATCGGCGGGTGCTGCAGGTGCGCAACGTCGGCGATGCCTATCGCGCCCTCAGCGTGACCCTGCCAGGCTTCGACGAGGCCATCAGCCGACTCGACCGCCTGGGCATGACCTTCGCCATCTTTCGCAACGGGCGCAACATCACCGCAGAGGAGTTCCAGCGCGGCGGCATCCGCGAAATCCGCATCGTGCCGGTTGCCCAGGGCAGCAAGCGCGCCGGCACGCTGCAGACGGTCATCGGCGCGGTGCTGGTGGCTGCAGCGTTCGTACTGAGCTTCACCCCGTTCGCGGGGTGTCGCCATTTCTCTACAAGGCCGGCGCCGTCATGCTGCTCGGCGGCGTGGTGCAGATGCTCAGCCCCCAGGCCAAGGGCCTGTCGATGAGCGGCTCACCCCGCAACCTGCCGTCATACGCCTTCGGCAGCGCCCGCAACACCACCGCCAGCGGCAACCCGGTGCCGATCTGCATCGGCCAGCGGCGCTGGGGTGGGGCCATCATTTCTGCCTCGATCGAGGCGCAGGACAAGGCCTGAGGCCTCAAGCCTGACTCGTCAACCCGCCGCCCTAGGGCGGTTTTTTATTGCCCGGAGGAAAGCATGGGCGGATCAGCTCACCTGGACATCACTGGCGCCAAAGGCGGCCAGAAACAGCCCAAGGCCCCGGTCGAGGCCCCCGACAGCCTACAATCGACCAACATCGCCAAGATTCTTCTGGCCGTCGGTGAAGGCGAGTTCGACGGCGTTCCGACCGACCGCGACATTTACCTGGACAACACGCCGATCAGAGACGCCAACGGCACCGTCAACTTCCCTGGGGTGAAATGGGAATGGCGCAGCGGCAGCGTCGAACAGGCCTACATCCAGGGCATCCCGGCGGTGGAGAACGAGATCAGCGTCGGCCTTGAGCTGCGCAGCGACAATCCGTTCAGCCGCGCCCTCAGCGACCCGAAACTGTCGGCCGTGCGGGTGCGCCTGGCCTGGCCACGGCTGCTGCGCCAGGACAGCAACGGCAACACCAATGGCTATCGCATTGAATACGCCATCGACATCGCCACCGACGGCGGTGCCTACGTCGAGGCGCACCGCGGGGCGGTGGACGGCAAGACCAACAACGGCTACCAGCGCTCGGTGCGGGTCAACCTGCCGTCGGCCAGTTCCGGCTGGATGCTGCGCGTGCGCCGCCTGACCGCCAACGCCAACAGCGGCAGTATCGCCGACACCATGAACATCGCCGGCTACACCGAAATCATCGACCATAAGCTGCGCTACCCGAACACCGCGTTGCTGTACCTGGAGTTCGATGCCCAGCAGTTCCAGAACATCCCCGCGGTGACGGTCAACTGCAAGGCCAAACGCTGGCCGGTGCCCAGCAACTACGACCCCATCGCGCGCACCTACAGCGGCATCTGGGACGGCACTTTCAAACAGGCCTGGACCAACAACCCGGCCCTGGTCACCTATGGCCTGTGCGTGGAAAACCGCTTCGGCCTGGGCAAGCGCATCAAGCCGTGGATGGTCGACAAATGGGAGATGTACCGCATCGCCCAGTACTGTGACCAGCGCGTCCCTGACGGCACCGGCGGGGAGGAACCGCGGTTTCTCTGCGACCTCAACCTGCAGGGCCGCGCCGAGGCCTGGACCCTGCTGCGCGATCTGTCGGCGATCTACCGCGGCATGGTCTATTGGGCCCATGGCGCCCTGTTCATGCAGGCCGACATGCCCCGCGCGCGGGACATCGACTATGTCTTCACCCGCGCCAACGTCATCGACGGCGAGTTCATCTATGGCGGTGCCGAGCGCAGCAGCCACTACAGCCGCGCGCTGGTCAGCTACGACAACCCGGCGAACAATTACGACACCGATGTCATCGCAGTCACCGACCCAGCCCTGCAACGTCGCTACCGCGACCGCCCGATCGAGCTGTCGGCCATCGCCTGTACCCGCGCCTCCGAAGCCCAGCGCCGTGGCAAATGGGCGCTGCTGAGCAACGACCAGGACCGCACCGTGACCTTCCGCACCGGCATGGAAGGGCGCATCCCGCTGCCAGGGCACGTCATTCCGGTGGCCGATGAGCTGGTCGCCGGGCGTGCCAACGGCGGACGCATCAGCGCTGCCAGCGGGCGCGTCGTCACCCTCGACCGCGATACGCCGATCAAGGCCGGCGATCGCCTGATCGTCAACCTGCCCAACGGCACGGCCCAGGCGCGCACCGTGCGCTCGGTGCGTGGCCGTGCGGTGACGCTGACGGTGGCCTATAGCGTGCAGCCCGAGCCGCACCTGCAATGGGCCATCGACTACGCCGACCTTGCGGTGCAACTGTTCCGTGTGCTCAAGACCACTCGCACCGCCCAAGGCGATTTCGAGATCACCGCGCTGGAGTTCAACCCCAGCAAGTTCGCCGCCATCGACACCGGTGCCAAGCTCGACGCGACCCCGGTCAGTGTGCTGCCGAGCAGCACCGTGGCAGCGCCTGCCAGCGTTGCCCTGAGCGCCGCCCATGCGGTGGACCAGGGCATCGCCGTCACTACCCTGACCATCGCCTGGCCTGCGGTAGCCGGCGCGGGCGGTTATGAGGTGGAGTGGCGCAAGGACAACGGCAACTGGATCCGTTTGCCGCGCACAGGTGCCACCTCGGTCGAGGTGGTGGGCATCTATGCCGGCGATTACCAGGCCCGGGTGCGTGCGGTCAGCGCCCTGGAGATCAGCTCCAGCTGGCGCGACTCGCCCTTGACCACGCTCAAGGGCAAGCAGGGCGTGCCGCCAGCGGTGACCAGCCTGACCACCCAGAGCCAGCTGTTCGGCATCGCCCTGAAATGGACCTTGCCGAACGGCGCCGAAGATACCCAGCGCACCGAGCTGTGGTACAGCGAGGGCAGCGACCGGGCCAAGGCCAGCAAGCTGGCCGACCTCGCTTACCCGCAGGACAAGCATGTGCTGCAAGGCCTGCGTGCCGGGCAACGCTTCTTCTTCTGGGCGCGTCTGGTCGACCGCCTGGGCAACCTCGGCGCCTGGTTCCCGGCTGACGGCAAGCTGGTCACCGGCGTGGCCAGCGCCGAGGCCGGGCCTATTCTCGAACAGATCAAAGAGCAGATCACCGCCAGCGAGCTGGGCAAGGAACTGCTCAAGGAAATCGACAAGATCTCCGCGCCAGCGACACTTGCCGGCTCGGTCAATGCCCGGCTAAGCGAGGTGCAGACCCAGGTGCAGACCGATCTGGGCACTGTGCGCAACGACGTCGGCCAGGTCAGGCAGACCGTGCAAAACCTCGATGCCGAGCTTGAGCGCAGCGTCAGTACGCTGGAGGCCGAGATTGATCGCAGTGCAGCCAGCCTAGACGCCAATGTGCGGCAGGTTGGCCAGCAACTGGAGCAGGTGCGCGGCAACCTGCAAACGCAGATTACCGACCTCGACGCCATTGCCCGCTCAGTGCCTTATGCCAAGGGCAAGGTCTACAGCAGCGGACAGAGCGTGCAGGGCGCCGACGGCAGGTTGTACCAGGCAATCAAGGCGGTGCCGGTCGACAGTCCGCCACCCGATACCCGGTACTGGCTGGATGTCGGGCAGACGGTCGGCAGCGTCAATGGGCTGGCCGGCCGGGTGCAGAAGGTCGAGAGCGATGTCAGCTCGGTCAACGGCACGCTCACGGCCCAGGCTTCGCAGCTGTCGGGGCTGCAAGCCAGCCTGCTCAGCACCGACAGGAACGTTAGTGCCGCGCAATCGGCGGCCGATGCCGCCAACGCGCTGGCCGGTGGCAAGGGAAAGGTGCTGGTGCAGTCTTCGCAGCCGGTGGCGGCGGATCGTCTGGCGCAGAACCTGTGGATCGACACCACCGCAAATGCCAACACCCCCAAGCGCTGGTCCGGTTCAGCCTGGCTGGCGGTGACCGACAAGGCCGCCAGCGACGCCGCAGCCGCAGCTGCCGATGCGCTGGCCCTGGCGCGCAGCAAAGCCGATGCCTCGGTGGTCGATTCGCTGTCCTCCAGGGTAAGCGAGCAGGGCACCACCCTGAGCAGTCAGGGCCAGGCGCTGACCGGCCTGCAAAACAGCCTGGTCAGCACCAATGGCAACGTCACTGCAGCGCAGCAGGCGGCGCAAGCCGCCTCGGACCTGGCTGGCAGCAAAGGCAAGGTGATCGTGCAGAACACTGCACCTGCTGCTGCCGAACGCCTGGGGCAGAACCTGTGGATCGACACCAGCGCTGGAGCCAACACCCCGAAACGCTGGAACGGCAGCGCCTGGCTGGCCGTCACCGACAAAGTCGCAAGCGACGCGGCGACAGCGGCTGCGGCCGCCTTGAGCCAGGTGGCGAGCAAGGCCGAGTCGTCGGTGGTGCAAGCACTGACTGGCCGGGTCGAGCAAAACGAGCGCGGCTTGTCTTCGCAAAGCCAGGCCATGACCGGCCTGCAGAACAGCTTGAGTAGCACCGACGGCAATGTCGGCAAAGCGCAGCAGGCAGCCCAGGCCGCAACTGAGCTGGCCGGCAGCAAAGGCAAGGTCATCGTGCAGAACGCTGCACCGGCGGCGGCCGAACGCCTGGCGCAGAACCTGTGGATCGACACCACCGGCAATGCCAACACCCCCAAGCGCTGGAACGGCTCGGCGTGGACTGCGGTGACCGACAAGGTCGCCAGCGACGCCGCCCAGGCTGCAGCCTCGGCACTGAGCCAGGTGGCGAGCAAGGCCGAGGCGTCCAGCGTCCAGGCGTTGAGCAACACGGTGAGCCAGCAAGGCGCCACGCTCAATGCCCAGGGCAGCGAGCTGACCACGCTCAAGGCCAGTGTCGGGGCATTGGGCAGTGACAATCTGTTGGCTGATCCGACGTTTGCTCAGGGCATTGGCATCGCCAGTCGCGCGGGCACCCGCGTATTGCTGCGCACCGAGACGCCAGTACCGGCAGGTGCGCCCAGTGCGCGGGTGCTCTATGAGGCACTGCCGGCGAGTACGGCTGGGAACCAGTACTGGTCGTTCCTGCCCGCCGACAACGCCCGCGCCCCTGAAGGCCGCACTGCCACCCACATCGCGGTGGCAGCAGGCGAGGTCTATGACTTCGAGCTGTACGCCTTCAGCAGCACGGCACGTCAGCAGGGCCTGTGGATTCAGTTTTACGATGCCGCTGGCACCAACCTGGCGCAGAGCTGGGCCAACAGCAGTGGCGATGGCGTGCGTGCGACCAGCGTCGCTGGCACTTGGAGCCGGCTCAGTGGGTCGCTCACGGTACCTGCCAATGGCGTGCGCATGACCGTTGCCCTGCGTGTTTCGCAGGGCGACGCAACCGAGGTGTTCATCGCTGCGCCCGGGGTGCGTCGGCGCCAGAGCCTTGACCATGCCCAGGCCAGCGCCACCACTGCACTCGATGGCCGCGTCACGCAGACCGAACAGAGCATTACCAGCCAGAGCAGCCAGATCACCCAACTGGGCAACACTGTGGCAGGCAAAGCGGACAACAGCGCGTTGCAAAGCCTGGCCTCTGGTGTCAGCCGGCAAGGTGAGGTGCTCAACGCACAGGGCAGCGCGCTGACCCGTGTGCAGGCCACGCTGGGCGGCCTAGGTGGGGCGGGCACCAACCTGCTGCCGGATGCCTACAGTTGGTTGTCTTCGGCGGCGCTGCCGGGCTTGATGACCAATGGCATCGGAGACGTACGCGCGGCGGCTGATCCGGTTGCGGCCAGCGGCTATCGGCTGCGCCTGGTGCGCTCGGCGGCGGCCAACGGTTGGGTGATGCTCTGCCCGTCCAACGATTCCGCAGGTTGGAATATCCCGCTCGTTGCAGGCAACTATTTGCTGTCGTTCTGGGCCAATGGCAATCCTGCAGCGATTGCCAATGGCTTGACGCTGCGTAGCGCCTTGCGTGACAGCCGCAGCTTCGGCCTCACCGACTTCGCCCTGACCACCAGGCGCACACGCTACACCTCGGTCGTCGCTGTCAGTGCCGAGACGGTGGCGGCAGTGCTGTTCTATGTGCCCACAGGCAGCGAAGGTGACGTGCTCTGGATCGATTCGATCATGTTGGAGCGCCAGCTGGGCGATGGCAGCGCGCCGTCAGCCTTCGTCGCGGGCCCGTCGGCGCAGGCGTTGACCAGCGTGGCGACGGCTACCCAGGCGCTGGACGCCCGGGTGACGCGCAATGAAGGCATCACCACCAGTCAGGCAGAGACGCTCACGCGCTTGAACGGTACGCTCGACGGCAAGGCCGACGCCGCGTCGGTCAGTCAGTTGGGCAACCGCGTGAGTCAGACCGAGCAAGGCCTGACTGCACAAGGCCAGTCGCTGGTGTCGCTTGCCACCAGCATCGGTAATACCGGCCACGACAACTTGTTGCGCAACCCGGCGTTCAACGCTGGCGGTGAGCTGAAAAGCTTCTCTACCTCGACCTCGACGTTGTCCTACTTCGACCGGGGCACCGCCGATACCCCAGCCGGTGCGCCAGCCGACAGGCTGCTGCGCTATGAAAAGACGGGTGAGTTCACCGGCTGGGGCGGCTTCAGTCTGATCGCCAGCAATGGCACCGAGCAGACCCCGGTGACACCGGGCGAAGTGATGTGTTTCGAATGCCAGATGCTGTGTGAAAACAACGGTCAGTCCATTGGCCGTGTCGCTTTCACGTACTGGGAGGGCGACAGCGGTGCGCAGTGGGTCAACGGTAATCAGCGCTTGCTCAATTACAACTGGTCCCAGGGTGGCTGGCAGACACTGTCGATCGAACACACCGTACCCGCCACCGCCGGTCGTTTGTCGATTTATCTGGTGCCTAACGACGGCGGCGCGCCCATTGGCTTCAAGATGTGGGTTGCCAATCCTCGCCTGACCCGGCGCACGGCAGCACAGACTGCGCTGGCTTCTGCGACCGAGGCGCTGACCAACCGGGTCCAGCAGACTGAATCGGGGCTGAATTCGCAGAGCCAGTCTCTGACGCAACTGAGTAACTCATTGCAGGCCGCGACCGGCAATGCCGCCGCAGCGCAACAGGCCGCTCAGGCGGCCTCGGACCTGGCTGGCAGCAAAGGCAGGGTCATCGTGCAGAGTCCAGCGCCAGGCAGTGCCGATCGCTTGGTGCAGAATCTCTGGATCGATACCACAGGTGGCGCGAATACGCCTAAACGCTGGAACGGCAGCGCCTGGGTTGGGGTCACTGACAAAGTGGCGAGTGACGCCGCTGCAGCGGCGGCGTCGGCACTGAGTCAGGTGGCGAACAAGGCCGAGGCGGCGACGGTACAGGCACTGACCAGTCGCGTCGAGAAAACCGAAGGCGGCATGCTATCCCAAGGTAAGTCGCTCACCGACTTGCAGAACAGCCTGACGACCACCAATGGCAGCGTCAGCGCTGCACAGCAAGCCGCTCAGGCTGCGTCGGAGCTGGCCGGCAGCAAAGGCAAGGTCATCGTGCAGCCGGCCACCCCGGTAGCAGCTGACCGCCTGGCCCAGAACCTCTGGATCGATACCACGGGCAATGCCAATACGCCCAAGCGCTGGGCCGGCTCGGCCTGGGTGACGGTGACCGACAAGGTGGCCAGCGATGCGGCGGCGGCCGCCGCCTCAGCGTTGAGCCAGGTTGCCACCAAGGCTGAGTCCACGGCGCTCCAGGCGCTGTCCAATTCGGTCAACCAGCAAGGCACCACGCTCGCGGCACAGGGCACGGCGGTCACTCAGCTACAAAGCACACTGGGCGGGCTCGGCGGCGTCGGCACCAACCTGATCCCCGCAGAGTACTGCTCGTTCACCGACAAGCTGCCTGTGATTCAGCGCAGATCTACCACCCTGGTAACGGCAGAACCTTTTGCGGCGGCCTATTCGACCCACCGACTCAAAGTTAGGGAGTCTGTGGATGACGGCACCGGTTACTTCTGCCTGTACGCCAACAACGCCATGCTCAACCTGAGGTTGAAACCGAGCACGCGATACCTCTTCTCGGCCTGGGTACAAAGTGCTTCGCAAGCGCGCCTGGCGCGCTTGCGTCAGCGCTACGTGACTTCTGACGGCGGACAGGTGGAAGTCCACCTCGCCAACCTGCCGCTGACCACCGAGTGGACGCGCATCTCTGTATCGTTCATCACGCCGGCCGCGCTGGTGGATCGCGCTGAACTGTTGATCTTCACCAACCCGGCGAGTGGATCGCAGGACAGCTGGTGGGATGGCTTCATGCTCGAAGAGCAAGTAGGGGCCAACGCCTTTCCCAGCTCATTTACGCCAGGAACCTCCAGTTACCAGGCCATCACCCAGGCTACGGCTACCACGGCCTTGGAAGGGCGAGTCACTCAGACCGAACAAGGCCTTACCAGCCAGAGCAGTCAGCTTACGCAGTTGAGCAATACGCTGGCGGGTAAGGCGGACAACAGCGCTTTGCAGAGTCTGGTTTCAGCGGTCGGCAAGCAGGGGGAATCGTTGACTGCGCAGGGGACGGCGGTCACTCGACTGCAGAGTAGCCTGGACTCGATCAGCGGCAGTGGAGCGAATCTGATCCCGGCTGAGTATTGCTCGTTCAGCGAAACGCTGCCCGTCATACAGCGCAGATCCACAACGCTCGTCGCTGCGGAGTCTTATGCGGCCGCCTATTCGACACAGCGGCTCAAGGTGTCTGATTCTACGAGCAATGGCACAGGCTACTTCTCCTTGTACGCCAACAACGAGATGCTGAATCTGCGGTTGAAGCCTGATACCCGGTACATCTTCTCCGCCTGGGTGCAGAGCGCCGGGGAGGCCCGCACTGCACGATTGCGCCAGCGCTACGTCAACTCATCAGGCGAGCAGGTCGAAGTTCAGCTCGCGAATTTCCCATTGACTACCCAGCGCACCCGTGTGGCTGTCCCGTTCACGAGCCCTGCGGAGTTGGTCGATCGCGCCGGTTTGCTGATTTTTACGGTGCCTGGCCCGAGGTCGCAAGAGAGTTGGTGGGATGGCTTCATGCTGGAAGAGCAAATCGGCGCGAGCGCAGTGCCTAGCTCATTCACACCAGGGACATCGAGTTATCAGGCAGCGAGTCAGGCAACGGCAATCAGCCAGTTACAGACTCAGACTGAGCAGATGGGTAGCACTGTCACTGCTCAAACCAGCCGGCTCGACCTGTTGACGGCCCAGTCCGGCAGTAACGCAGCTTCAATCAGCCAAAGCAGCCAAGTTCTGAGCAGTCTTGATGGGCGGGTCGCTGCAATGACCTCCATCAAAACCGAAACACTGGTAGACGGCCGCAAGGTCTTGGCCGGGCTGACATTGGGCAGTGGCGCGAACACGTCGGAGATTCTCGCTTATGCCAATCGGTTCGCCATCGTCAACCCTGGAGGAAAGAACGAGGTCTCATTGCCGTTCGTTGTGCAAGACGGACAAGTGTTCTTGAACGAGGCATTGATCAATAAGGCGATGATTACCAATGCAGTGGTGGGCAGCAGCATCGTCTCCGCCGAGCGAGCGGCAAATGGCCAGGCAGCACTGAGCACCAACTACAACAGCGGCGAAATTGTATTGCGCAGTAAAACTTCGAGTGGGAGTTACACAGTGATCAAGGATAACGGAGTGTTCATTATCGCCAACGGTGTGGTCATGGTCGAGATGAGTCTCGATTGATGGCCGGGTTCACGATCAGGGACGCGCAAGGGCGCGTCACCTTTGAACTGACTGATCGCATGGTCGTGTTGATGGGCAGTGTGGTTATCACCGCCGACAACACCTCAGGTTATCTGGATATTCCTGAGACTGTGCGAGGTCATCCCTTTTACTACTGCTCTTTCAGCGAGGATGGAGGTGAAGGTATTGGGCCAGGACGCAGTATTGAACTCAAGGAGCGTCGTCTGGAATGGCTACGAATGCCGCTAGGTTCGTTACTTGTCTGGGGGATTTACTGATGGCTGGATTTCGCGTGTGCAGACCCGATGGCAGTGTTGCTATCGACGCCGATTATTTCAATCTGGCATTGAGGGCAAAGGGCTCGCTGAGTTTGGCATCGGGGGGTGAGCAATCACTGTGGTGGGGAACGCTCAGCGTGCAGGGCGATCAGGCAATAATCGCCTACCGGGCCGAGCACCCTGTAGCGGTCAACAGAGGTGTTCGGAAAGAGGGGCGCTTTGAGTATCTTTTTCAAGGCATCCATTCCTCAGGGCCCATTGCGGTTGATTGGTGGCTTTTTGATCTACCGCAGTACGCACAGCACTTTGCAACCGCCGGTAAAATGCTGATCCGGCGCCCGAGCGACCAGCAATTGGTTTTCGATTCCAGAAACAAATACTTGAAGGTCATGGACTTTGTGCAGGAGGCTGCTCCCGAGAAGGCGCCTCGACGCACGCTGTACGCAAATCTTCCTGCCGTCATCATGGTCAATCGAGCGTGGGAGATCAAAGCCAATCAGGTGGTGCAGAGCACGCTTTCTTCGATGCTTTGGGTCAATGGCGGTGAGGTCTTTTCCCAGCACCGGGTGACTTCGAGCCGTCGGGCAGGGCCGTACGACTGGCAGAAATACATCTATGGGGGCAATGCCTGTCATATGGTTATCGATGTCGAGAATTATTGATGCAGGCCTGGAATAAAACCGTCTGGGTCAATGCTGTAAGCGCTGCTGAGTTACGGTCAACGTAACGAGTTATACGCAAGCTGTACCTTCAAGGTCAGCTGCTCAATCCTGCCGTTTCCAATGACTCGGCAGTCTTTCCATGCCGCCGGTTGGCGGTATTTTTTTGCCCGGAGAAATCCCTATGCGCTATATCGCAGTGAACGCCAGCAACAACTATGACGAGTCCAACAAGACCCGTTACGCCACTCAGGAAGAAGCAGACGCCCGCGCCCGAGACATTCTCGGCCTCGCGCCCTCGGCACAGGTATTTGTGGCACAGGTGCTGAAGGAGTACAGCGCTCACGTGTCCATCATTGCAAAAGATCCGCTTGAACCCGCATCTGATCTGCAACCGCCGGTCGACGAATCCGCGGCCTGACTCGAATCGTCAATCTTCAAGCCTGTCCTGGCCTGACGCGGTTCATTCACGTTTGAAACGACATGCGCCAAGACTGCTGCGCGGTCCATTGCGGCTAACGCCGCTCCTACGGGATACAGGTGGATTGTAGGAGTGGCTTTAGCCGCGATGGGCCGCCTGGCGGCCCTAATGGTTCAAATGAACCCTGTTACGGTCAGCGCGGGCTTACTTACAGCTGGAGAACCCCATGGCCAGACTTTCCGCCGCCCAGGCTGGTGGCCCCGACGTACTCGCCTTCCTCGACATGCTCGCGTGGTCGGAAGGCACTTCAATCCTGCGCGCCAGCGACGACGGCTATAACGTCTTGGTCGGCGGCAAGCTCTTTACCGACTACAGCCAGCATCCGCGAATCAAGGTCTGGCTACCCAAGTACGGCATTCACAGCACTGCGGCCGGTCGCTACCAATTTCTGGCCCGCACCTGGGACGCCATCGTCAAGAACTACGGCTTCAAGGGTCGCTTCATTCCCGAAGCGCAAGACCTGGCTGCGATCAAGCTGCTCGGTGAATGCAGCGCGCTGCCGTTGATCCAGGACGGCGAGATCAGTCATGCCATCACCAAGGCCGCGCCGATCTGGGCCAGCCTGCCCGGCGCCGGTTACGGCCAGCGCGAGCACAAGCTGGCGGTACTGCTCGGTATCTTCGAGGCGCAGCGTAGTACCGAGACCACACCTGAGGCCGATTTGTTAGCCATGTTCACCGCCTGCGGCGGAAACGTACTCACATGATCGCCTGGGCCCAAGGCACCGCGTTGCTGTTGATCCTGGCGTCCTGCTGGGGCGCATATCAGCATGGCCGCTCGGTGGAGCGTGCCCAGGCCAGCCTCGTAGCCGCCGAACGTGCCAGCGCCGCTAGCCGGGCCGAAGCGAGGGCACAGCGCAGTGCGCGCGCGTTCGAGCAGCAACGCGCACAAGCTCAGGAGCAGGTCAGAACCCATGCTTACGAACAACGACAGGCAGCGACTGCTGAGGCTAGTGCTGCTGCCGCTGCTGGTCAGCGCCTGCAGCACGCCGCGGCCCAGCTCGCTGCCCGCGCCGAGTGCCCAGGCGTGGATACCGCCGCTGCCACTCGAGGCAAGGCAGCCACCCGCGCCGCCATGGTGCTCTCCGAGCTGCTCGCACGGGCTGATGCGCGAGCGGGAGAACTGGCGAAGGCTTATGACGCAGCCCGAATAGCCGGTTCGCTGTGTGAAGCGTCTTACACTGCATTGGCCCGTCCGCTCGAATAACTCCCGTCATCGATTCCGGATCATTGAACATACGGCTCTATCAATCAAAAAGTTGCTGTTCAGTTCAAGGGCCTATTGGTTTTTGCGCGCAATCCAGCTTCTCAGTGTTTGTTTTTCCGACCTTTTTCAAGACGTGTCGGGGCTGCCTGAATCGCATTCATTGACCGCCCGATCGTTGAGCGCGTAAGCCTCCACGTCGTTGTTTCTCTCTAGCAGTATTCGCGACTGTTTCACCCAGCACACCGTTGTAGTTTCTTACTTAAGGAATACGAAAAATGTCTGATGACACTCAAGTAACACTGCAAGCGATTACTGCCGATCAGCCAAGTATCAAAGACTTCGGCGCCATCGGTGACGGCACGTTGCACCTCGTTTCGGAATGGTATACGCCGGGCGCTGCAGCCTATCGCGGATATGCCGACCTGGCCGCCGTTCAAGTCGACTATCCCCATGTACGGCAATCTTCCGATTCGATCGACTGGGCCGCTACCCAGGCCGGCCTGGATGCTTGTGCGGGCTCGGCGCTTCGCGTACCCCAAGGCACCTATCTGCTGACCGATACCTGCTACGTCAATGCGGGAACCACCGTTTATGGCGTAGGGGTGGGCGATAACTGGGCGGTGACTTCATCTGTCAAGGGGGCACGATTCAAGCTGTCGGGTGAGGGGGTGAAACGTATCTGGACCGATGTCGGTGCGCCGGACACGCCTGCCGGTACCCTGGTCGACGCGCCGGTGGCCATCATGTTCGCGTTGTGTGGTTCGGGCATCATGTTGTCCAACTTCGCTGTCGAGGGTGGTTCAGCAACCGATGGCTCCGACACTTGGTTCGCGGGCATCTTCAACGCGGGCGTACGACGAACGCTGCTCGATCGCATCGACGTCGTAGGTACTTTTCTAAAGGCTGGTGTATATGTCGACGGTACCTGGTCGAAAACCAACACGGCACTGCGCAACATTCACCGCGATACCTACGGGCGCGACGTGCCGTCAGACCAGGCCTCGAACGAGTTCACTTATCAGAACTGCTGGTTCAAAGGCGGTAACTGGGGCCTGTACGCCAAAGGTACGGACCGCACCGATACCAGTGCGGATATCTGGTCACCTGGCGGTGTCTCCGATCTGGTCGGGTTCGCCAGTCGTATCGACAACACGCCGTTGGGCGAGCGTCCCAACTTTCCTGAAGATTCGGGTGGCTACTATCGCGACTTCCACAACGGTTTTCAGAACAGGCGGCATTTCAGTTGCCGGATCGGCAGTCAGTCCGCCTACGGCATCTTTCTCGATCGCGGCCGCTTCGAGCAGTTCGACGGTTTTTATGGGGAGACCCGCGCTGAGCGCTGTGTCACTCAAGCTGTCGAGAAGACGATTGGCGATCTTGGCGTGGTCGCGGTGCCTGCCAACTTTGGCGGTGACTGGGGCAACGGTAACCCGGTGACCTATCGGGTGTATCTGACTGATTCCAGTCGGATCGACGTGCTCCAGCAGGCCGTCAGGATCGGCGCCACATGGACGACCGAAACGGGTAGCTTCGTGCTGAGCGGGGTCAACTTCGATCAGGTCACTGGCCGCGCCTACTTGATGACCAGCGCAGTCCAGGGCTCGATCAGCGCGGGGCAGGCGCTCAGTCAAGCAGCCGGGCAGACTGCGGCCAACGGCGGCTTCTATGCCACTGACCGTAGTGAGGCGGTGCAAACCTCTGGGCAGACGGCATTCAAGACTGCCGGCCCGTTGAACGCCTTCTTTGGTCCAACCACCCACACTCGCTATCTACGCACCGCAGGCCTTGCCTCGACGAGCAGGCAACTGCTGGCCACGGCCAGTGACGAGGTGTCGTTCAACTGCGATAGCCCTCAATTCAACGTATTCGTGAACCGCTACGGCTTCAACGCCGACCTCAGCACCTACCGCATGCGCTACCTGGGTACCAGCCTGGAAAGCTACAACGAAATGAACCTGGGCTCAGCGTCGCGCAAATGCGGCACCGTGTTCGCCAGAACCGGCTCGATCAGCACCTCGGATGCGCGCTTGAAAACGCCAGTGCGTGCCTTCACTGCGCAGGAGTTGGGCGCAGCTATGGCACTGGGCGGTGAAATCGGTTTCTACCAGTTCCTCGCCGCGATCGAGGACAAGCGCAAGGCAGGTGAGAACGCGCGTGAACACTGCGGCATGACAGTGCAGCGGGTGATCGAAGTGTTTCAGGAACACGGCCTGGACCCGTTCAACTATTCGTTCATCTGCCACGACTGCTGGGACGACGAGTTCGAGACGGTGGAGGGTCAGCGGGTGCAGACGCGATCGGCCGGTGATGAGTTCAGCTTCCGCATCTCGGGTCTGATTCTGTTCATCACCCGTGGGCTGGTGCACATGAGCAAAGACAACCAGACTCGTCTGGATGCGCTGGACGCCTTGCTGCGGCCTTGAAACGCCACACCCGACTCGGTTTAGTACCGAGTCGGGTGTTTAGATGGCCAATGGGGCTGTTAAACGTCTGCGCCAATAGTCGTATTGAACTGGCAACTTTCGGGATAAATAACGTGGCCACTTGATCTGAATCAATACAGTTTCAAATAAAATAGGCATATCAGTCAGTTCATCAATTTTATTTATCAGTCAATTGACGCTGTAAATTGGCTTGTTCCCCGTAGGGTTATTAGAATGGCGACCGCGCCTTATTGACGCATCGTTCGCCCGAACATTTAGTCGGCGTGAAATAAATACTCTGCTCCGCTGATAAAACTTTCAACTGAGCCTTGAACTTCACGCCGCACTTTTCGCACTTCTTTATTGCGTGGCTTCTGCCACCGCGCCCGTTCGACCTGAATAAAGTCGCGGGTGTGCACGAGGGATGGTTCATGGCACTTGGCCGAAGACAGTTTTTCAAACTTTGCACCGCCGGTGCGGCAGCGGCCACCACCGCTTCACTGGGCTTCGCGCCAGCCGTGGCCAATGCCAGCCAGTCCCGTCAGTACAAGCTGCTGCGGGCCAAGGAAACGCGCAACAACTGCACGTACTGCTCGGTGGGCTGCGGCATCCTCATGTACAGCCTGGGCGACGGTGCCAAGAACGCCAAGGCGCGGATTTTCCACATCGAGGGCGACCCGGATCATCCGGTCAGCCGCGGCTCGTTGTGCCCCAAGGGCGCAGGCTTGGTGGACTACATCCACAGCGAACAGCGCCTGCTTTACCCCGAATACCGCGCGCCGGGTTCGAGCACCTGGCAGCGCATCACCTGGGACTACGCCATCGAGCGCATCGCCCGACTGATGAAAGACGACCGCGACGCCAACTTCATCGCCACTAACGCCAAGGGCGTGACGGTCAACCGCTGGCTGTCCACCGGCATGCTCTGCTCGTCGGCCGCCAGCAGTGAAACCGGCGCCCTCGACCAGCGCTTCACCCGTGCACTGGGCATCCTTGGCACCGACAGCCAGGCGCGGGTCTGCCATGCGCCGACGGTGGCGGCCCTGGCGCCGACCTTCGGCCGCGGGGCGATGACCAACAACTGGGTCGACATCAAGAACGCCAACGTCGTGCTCATCATGGGCGGCAACCCGGCCGAGGCGCATCCGGTGGGCTTCAAGTGGGTGATCGAGGCGAAGATTCGCAACGGCGCCAAGGTCATCGTGGTCGACCCGCGCTTCAACCGCAGCGCCTCGGTGGCGGACATCTACGCGCCAGTGCGCGCCGGCTCCGACATCACCTTCCTGATGGGCATGGTCAACTACCTGCTGACCCACGACCGCATCCAGCACGAATACGTGCGCGCCTACACCAACGCCTCGTTGATCGTTCGTGACGACTACCGTTTCGACGACGGCCTGTTCAGCGGCTACGACGCCAAGACCAAGCGCTACGACCGTAGCTCCTGGGCCTATGAGCTCGACGCCCAGGGCCACGCCCGACGCGACTTGAGCCTGAGTCACCCGCGCTGCGTGTTCAACCTGCTCAAGCAGCACGTCAGCCGCTACACCCCGGACATGGTCAGCCAGCTGTGCGGCACGCCGGTGGAGGACTTCCTCGAAATCTGCGAGATCATGGCCAGCACCAGCGTGCCGGACAAGACCGCGACCTTCCTCTACGCCCTGGGCTGGACCCACCACACCACCGGTGCGCAGATGATCCGTGGCTCAGGGATGATCCAGCTGCTGCTGGGCAACGTCGGTATGGCTGGCGGCGGGGTCAACGCCTTGCGGGGCCACTCCAACATCCAGGGCTACACCGACTTGGGGCTGTTGTCCCAGCGCCTGCCGGGCTACATGAACCTGCCGTCCGACGAGCAGCACGACCTGGCCACCTACCTGGCGCAGACCACCCCGGCGGCGCAGTTGCCCGAGCAGGTCAACTACTACCAGCACACGCCCAAATTCTTCGTCAGCCTGATGAAGAGCCTGTATGGCGAAAAGGCCACCGCAGCCAACGACTGGGGCTTCGACTGGTTGCCCAAGTGGGATGAAAGCTACGACGTACTGAACTTCGCCAACCGCATGTACGACGGCAAGGTCAACGGCTACATCGCCCAGGGCTTCAACCCGATCGCGGCGTTTCCCGACAAGAACAAGGCCGCGGCCGCGCTGGCCAAGCTCAAGTTCCTGGTGATCATCGACCCGCTGGCCACGGAAACCTCGAGTTTCTGGCAGAACCATGGCGAGTCCAACGACGTCGACCCGGCGCAGATTCAGACCGAGGTGTTCCGCCTGCCGTCCAGCTGCTTTGCCGAAGAAAACGGCTCGATCGTCAATTCCGGGCGCTGGCTGCAATGGCACTGGGCCGGTGCTGCGCCACCGGGCGAGGCCTGGCACGACGGCAAGATTCTCGGCCACCTGTTCATGAAGCTGCGCGAGCTGTATCGCCAGGAAGGCGGCGCCTGTCCAGAGCAGGTGCTGAACATGGCCTGGGACTACAAAGACCCTTACGACCCCGACCCGGAAGAGGTGGCCAAGGAATCCAACGGCTACGCCCTGGCCGATCTGCACGACGAGCAAGGCAAGCTGATTCTGCGCAAGGGTCAGTTGCTCGATAACTTCGGCCAGCTGCGTGACGACGGCAGCACCCAGTGCTTCAACTGGGTGTTCGCCGGCTGCTGGACCGAGGCGGGCAACCAGATGGCCCGGCGCGACAACGCCGACAGCGGCCTGGGCTGCACACCGGGCTGGGCCTGGGCCTGGCCGCAGAACCGGCGCATTCTCTACAACCGCGCCTCGGCTGACCCGCAAGGCAAGCCGTGGGACCCCAAGCGCAAGGTCATCAGTTGGGACGGCGAGCGCTGGAGCGGCATCGACGTGCCGGACTTCCCGGTCACGGTCGCCCCTGGCACGCAGACTAGCCCGTTCATCATGCTGCCCGAAGGGGTAGGGCGGTTGTTTTCGGTGGGGGCGATGAATGACGGCCCGTTCCCAGAGCACTACGAACCCACCGAAAGCCCGCTGGCGAGCAACCCGCTGCACCCGGCGGTGAGCAAGAGTCCGACCGCGCGGCTGTACGACGGCGACCGGGCGCGCATGGGCAGCCGCGAGGAGTTCCCGCACGTGGCGACCACCTATTCGATCACCGAACTGTTCCGCCACTGGACCAAGCATTCGCGGCTCAACGCCATCGTTCAGCCCGAGCAGTTCGTCGAGATCGGCGAGGCGCTGGCCCGGGACAAGGGCATCGTTCAGGGCGATCTGGTCAAGGTCAGTACCAAGCGCGGCTACATCAAGGCCAAGGCCGTGGTGACCAAGCGCATTCGTCGTCTGCAAATCGACGGTCAGCCCGTCGACACCATCGGTATTCCCTGCCACTGGGGCTTCGAAGGGGCGACGCGCAAGGGCTTTCTGGCCAACACGCTGACCCCTGGGGTCGGCGAATCGAATACCAATACCCCGGAATACAAGGCGTTCCTGGTGAGCGTGGAAAAGGCCTGAGGAGCGACCGAACATGTCCCTGCAATCCCAAGACATCATTCGTCGTTCAGCGACGAATGCCTTCACCCCGGCGCCGCGCGCCCGCGACCATCAGGCCGAGGTGGCCAAGCTGATCGATGTCAGCATCTGCATCGGCTGCAAGGCCTGCCAGGTCGCCTGCAACGAATGGAACGACCTGCGCGACGAGGTCGGCCACAACGTCGGCGTGTACGACAACCCGGCTGACCTGACCCCGGACACCTGGACCCTGATGCGCTTCGACGAGCACGAAAACGAGGCCGGCAAACTGGAATGGCTGATTCGCAAGGACGGCTGCATGCACTGCGCCGACCCGGGGTGCCTGAAGGCCTGCCCGCAACCGGGGGCGATCATCCAGTACGCCAACGGCATCGTCGATTTCCAGTCCGAGCACTGCATCGGCTGCGGCTACTGCGTGGCCGGTTGCCCGTTCGATGTGCCGCGCATCAGCAAGAAGGACAACAAGGCCTACAAGTGCACGCTGTGCGTCGACCGCGTCAGCGTCGGCCAGGAGCCGGCTTGCGTGAAGACCTGCCCCACCGGTGCGATCAACTTCGGCAGCAAGGCCGACATGCTGGTGCAGGCCGAAGGCCGCGTCACCGAGCTGCAGGGCCGCGGCTATGCCGGCGCCGGCATCTATGACCCGCAAGCGGTGGGCGGCACCCACGTGTTCTACGTGTTGCAACACGCCGACAAGCCGCAGCTGTACCACAAGCTCAACACCGACCCGCGCATCAGCAATGCCGTCGAGGGCTGGAAGGGCTGGCTCAAGCCGGTGGCGGCCGCGGCGTTCTTCGCCACCCTGGCCGGGACGATTTTCCACTACATCGGCGTCGGCCCCAACGAGGTCGAAGAAGACCAGCAGGAGCACGTGTGATGAACAAGGACAAACTGATTCTGCGCACCCGCTTCATCGACCGCGCCAGCCACTGGTTCATGGTGATCTGCTTCTTCCTGGTGGCGCTGTCCGGGCTGTCGTGGTTCTTCCCCTCGTTGAACTGGCTGAGCGGCGTGTTCGGCACGCCGCAGCTGGCGCGGATCTTCCACCCGTTCCTCGGCGTGGTGGTGTTCGTGGTGCTGATGTTCCTGTTCGCCCGTTTCGTCAGGTACAACTTGCCCGAGCGCGAGGATGCGATCTGGTTTCGCAATGTCAAAAGCGTGCTGGCCGGCGACCACAGCAAGCCGTTGCAGATCGGCAAGTACAACGCCGGGCAGAAGGTGTTGTTCTGGGGAATCATGGCGCTGATCAGCGTATTGCTGCTCAGCGGCGTGGTGATCTGGCGACCGTGGTTCGCCCACTACTTCAGCATTCCGATGATTCGTCTGGCGCTGTTCACCCATGCCCTGGCCGGGATTTCCCTGATGCTGTTGATCATTGGCCATGCCTACCTGGCGTTCTGGGTCAAAGGCTCGATTCGCGGCATGGTCACCGGCTATGTCTCGCGGCGCTGGGCCAAATCCCACCACGACCGCTGGTACCAGCAGATCTCCAAAGGTGACGAACAGTGAGCAGTATCACCCTCAGCGCCGTCGAGCAGCCCAGCGGTGGCGTCGGCGATATCGCCGCCTTGCTCCTGCCCGACCTGCGTCAGCACTACGGGCGCCGCGCCGTACGCCTGCGACGACTGGCCGAGGCCCACGAGCATGGCGCTTACCTGGGCTTTGCCGCGCAGGTGGCCGAGGCCCAGCAAGCGTTGCTCGATAGCCTGCCGCTGCGGGCCGAGAGCGTGCAGCCGCTGCTGGCCAACTTCGGCCACGGCGCACCGCTGGACGTGTATCGGCTGAAGCGCTCGGGCTACTGGCAGATGGCGCTGGAGTACCTGCTCGGCCAACTCGACGCTCAGCCTGATGGCGCGTTGGATGAGGTGATTCAAGGGCTGTTGGCCATGGGCCCGGAGCAGCGCGAAGTGTGCGCAGAGCACCTGTTGCAGGGTCGTTACGGGCAGGTAGAAAGCGGCCAGGCGGTGCTGCTGTGGGCGGCGTTGATGGTGTACTTCACGCAGATCGCCGCGGCCTTGCCGCTCAGCGCCCAGGCGGCGGTGGGCGAGCAACGCCAGCTGTGCCCGGTGTGCAGCAGCGCCCCGGTGGCCAGCGTGATTCTCAGCGGCAAGCAGGCCGGTCTGCGCTATCTGCACTGCGGCCTGTGCGAAAGCCGCTGGCACATGGTGCGGGTCAAGTGCAGCAACTGCGAGGCCACCGGCAAGCTCGACTACTGGTCGCTCGATCAGCACGACAGCGCGGTAAAAGCGGAAAGCTGCGGCGACTGCGACAGCTACTTGAAGGTGATGTACAGCGAGCACGACCCGGCGGTTGACCCGGTGGCCGATGACCTCGCCTCGCTGGCGTTGGATGCCGAGCTGGAACAGCAGGGCTTTGCCCGCAGCAGCCTGAATCCGTTCGTGTTTCCGGGGTGAGGTTCGTGGCCAGGGCCGCGTCTACAGGGGCGCAGCACCTGTAGGGGCGACCCTCACTCATCCCCGTCCTTCACCACCCGATTGGCGATCCCGAACGGTACATGCACCATCGGCAGGTCCGCTGCGGCGGAGTCGAGGTGGCTGCGCTGGTCGTCGAAGAACATGTGCGGCTTGAGGATCGACAGCACCCGCCGCTTGTCCATGCCGCCGAGGAAGAACGATTCATCCGGCGACACGCCCCAGTCTTTCAGCGTAGTCACCAGGCGTTCGTGGGAGGGTGCGTTGCGCGCGGTGATGATGGCGATGCGCAGAATGCGCTGGTAGTCAGGGTTTTCGGCAAGCTTCTGGTCTTCCAGGCCGCGAATCAGCGAGAGCTTGCGGAACAGGTCGGCCAGTGGCCCGGGCTGGTGCGGGATGGCCTTGCGCGTCTGCTCGTGGTGTTGGAAGGCGACCAGGTCCAGCGCCTGCTTGTACACGGCCTCGGCCTCGTCGTCGGCTATCACCCCATCGAAGTCGAAGGCCACGCGCAGCTCGTTGTCCAGCGCGTCGTCGTAGATGCGCGAGGGCAGCACACGGCCGGCCGGGTAGCTGGCATCGATGGCGCGCTGCACATCGCTCTCGTTGGCGCTCAGAAACAGCGACGCATTGAACGCCGGGATGTACTCGTACGGCGAGCGTCCCGACATGAACGCTGCGCGGCTGATGTCCAGCCCATAGTGCTCGATGGAGCGAAACACCCGCAGGCCGGTTTCCGGCGAGTTGCGCGAGAGCAGCACCACCTCCACGGGCAACTGCTGGGGAAACGCCTGATTGATGCTGAGAAAACGGCGAATGAACGGGAACGCTACACCGGTGGCGAACGGCGTATCGATGTTCTGCTCGTGGTGCAGGCGATACGCCTCGACGCCTTCGGTGGCGTAGATGTGGTCTGATTCGGTGAGGTCGAACAGCGCGCTGGAGGCGACGCCGACCACCAGTTTTTCCTCGATGGGGTAGGGCATGCCAGGCTCCCGGGAGGCGAGCCGCTCAGGCGTGCTCGCGCAGTGGTCGATGCGACAGGGTCAACGGCTGGCCTGAGGCTTGCGGCCTTCGGCGAAGCCGAGCAGGCGTTCGCCTTCCAAGCGGTATTTGATCCACTCATCCTGCGGCTCGGCGCCCAGTGACTGATAGAAGCCGATGGCCGGGGCGTTCCAGTCCAGCACGCTCCACTCAAGGCGTCCGCAGTCGTTGGCCACAGCCTCTTGGGCGATGTGCCGCAGCAGTTCACGGCCAGCGCCGGCGCCACGTTGCTCGGGGGTGATGTACAGGTCTTCCAGGTAGATGCCGCGCCGACCCAGCCAGGTCGAGTAGCTGTAGAAGTACACGGCATAGCCGATCGCCACACCGTCGCGCTCGCAGATCAGGCTGCAGACGTTGCTGCCTTCATCGAACAGACTGCGCTCGATGTCGGCCACCGAGGCGATGACCTCGTGCCGCGCCCGCTCGTATTCGGCGAGTTCGATGATGAAAGCCAGAATCTGTGCAGCGTCACTGCGCTGCGCCGGGCGGATCGAGACGGACATGACAAGGCTTCCTCAGTGCGGGGGGGGGGGCCATTCTAGCGGCGCCAGGCCGTGCTGACGATGCTTTGGAGGCAAATAGCGGCGTTCTGCTGGCAGTACAGTCAGGTGTATTGGAAAAATATAAGGTAACTGTACATGTCTGAGAGGGGCGCCGCTCCGTTACCGTGCACTGACAACGACAACCCGTGCGGACCTCTCGCCATGCTTGGCTCCTATGATTTGCTCACTGCCTTCGTGCTCTATGCCTTCGTTTCCTCCATCACCCCCGGCCCGAACAACACCATGCTGCTGGCCTCTGGGGTCAATTTCGGCGCGTGGCGTACGCTGCCCCATGCGTTGGGGGTAAGCATTGGCTTCATGGTCATGGTGATTGCCGTGGGCCTTGGCCTGGGCGAAGTGTTCAAGCTCTGGCCGGTGCTCTACACCGTGCTGCGCTACGTCGGCGCCGCTTACCTGCTGTACCTGGCCTGGAAGATCGCCACGTCTGGGCCGATGTCCGAAGACGATGGCAGCACGCGCAAGCCGCTGAGCTTTCTCGGCGCCGCGGCATTTCAGTGGGTCAACCCAAAGGCCTGGGTGATGGCAGTGGGCGCTATCGCCACCTACGTGCCGGCGCAGGGTTATCTGCTCAACGTGCTGTTGATCGGGTTGATCTTCATGCTGGTCAACCTGCCCAGCGTTGGCGTCTGGGTGATGTGCGGCAGCGCCTTGCGCAACGTGCTGCGCAACCCGCGTTGGCTGGTGCTGTTCAATGTCCTGATGGCCGCCTTGCTGGTGATATCGCTGTACCCGCTGCTGTTCGTAGAATCAGGGTTTTCCTGAGCGCGAGCGCCATCTGCCATGCATCTGATCCCGTGGTCCCACCGCAGCTCCGAAGGCTTTACCTTGCGCGGCTGGCGCTCACCGGCCAGCGGCAAGCCGCTGTTGCATGTGCTGCATGGCAACGGCTTTTGCTGCCTGGTGTATCAGCCGCTGCTGCTGCAGTTGAGCGGGCATTTCGACCTGTGGCTGAGCGATGTCCAGGGCCACGGCGACAGCGACCATGGCGGCGCGTTTCGTGGCTGGGACCGCACCGCAGCGCTGGCGGTCGAGGCGTTCCAGGCCGGACGTGGCGAGTACGGCGACGTGCCACGCTATGCCATAGGCCACAGCTTTGGCGGTGTGTTGAGCGGTTTGATACTGGCCGCACATCCCCGGTTGTTCCAGCGCGCGGTGCTGCTCGATCCGGTGCTGTTCAGCCGCCGCATGATCGGTCTGATGAAAGTCGCCAGCCTGCTTGGTCTGGAACGTCGCCATGGCCTGGCGCGCAAGGCCGCCCAGCGCCGCAGCCACTGGCCTGACCGCGCGGCGGCGCTTGCCGGCCTGCGCGGGCGAGGCATCTTCAAGGGCTGGCAGGACGAGGCTTTGCAAGCCTATGTCGAGCATGCCCTGGGCGACGGTCCCGAAGGCGTGGTGCTCAAGTGCCGGCCCAGCCGCGAAGCGGATGTGTTTGCCAGCATGCCGCAGCGGCTCTGGCCTAGCTTGCAACGTATCGACAGCGCCACCCTGATCCTGCATGGCCAGGGGAGCTACCCCTTCGTCGGCCCGTCAGCTCAGCGCCTGGCGCGGATCAACCCGCAGGTGCAGCAGCGGCAGGTGCCAGGCGGACACTGTTTCATGCAGGAGCATGTCGAGGCCACCGCCGCACAGGTACGCGGCTTTCTATACGCGGGGCGATAGACGACGTCTGGGCGGGCTCAACGCACCCGTGCGTGGGGTAGTGGGGAAAAAGAACGGGGCTTGCGCCCCTGGTTCGAATCAGTCTGATCGATGCGCGCTCGAACGGCGGCTCCATCAGCCGTGGGCGTAGATCATATGTACGGGCCGACGGATCGGGCGATACACACGACGCGCGGGCTGTGATGGTTCGGCAGGGACTGCATGACGGCGCACGATGCGCATCACACCCCACAACATCGCCAGTGCTACCGCTACCCAGGCACTCATCAGGCTCAAAAGGGTCATCGCCAGGCTCATATAAAGCTCCTTTGCTTTGTGGTCCTCTCCTAATGACTGACTGGCGGGGGTATGAGGGATTCAAAAAAACTTGCCAAGTCGTTGTATCTACTGGATGAACGGGCGTACATCCAGCCAGGTATGGCGCTCCTTCACAGCAGGAACGGCTATTGGCCGCCCCCGCACGTGTGCAGCGCGCACGCTTGCCCTCACACATGCCCACTGCTGTTGACGATGCGCAGACACAGCGCCTCGAACGGATCGAGGTTGATCATCAGCCGGCCGTCTTCGGTGAGGTCGCCCTCGACCGTCTCGTTGATCATGTCCACCACCGTGCCGGGTGTGAAACCGCTCAGTTGCAGCTCTTCGGCGATCACGCTCTGGCCGAAGTTCAACGCGCTGATCTGAATGCCGCGCCCTGCAGGCAATTCGTGGACCATCACCAGCAGGCCAGGGCTCGCGACGTCTGGCACCAGCACCTGGCGGCTGGTGGCGATGCCGTAGGCCTGGCGTACCGCCAGCAGCTTCTTCACCTTGCTGGCGAACGAATCGGGATCGTCCAGCTGTTCATCCAGGCTGCCATACAGCGCGCGTGCACGGGGCATGCCGCGTACCGAGTGCTCGGCGTCATGGGCAAGGCCGGCCAGGTCGTACCCGCCACGGTGAATCCAGCGGGTGTCGCCATCGAGCATGCGCTCGGCCACGGCTTCAGCTGGCAAGGGCAGGGCGCCGACCATATCCCAGCCCGATAGCGCCACCACCCCTGGCTGCATGGCGTTGTACATCACCAGCAGCAGGTGCACCTTCTGGATCTGCTCGATGTCGGCGGCGCTGATCTGGTCCAGGTCGCGGATGCCCAGGGCTGCGGTGATCAGGCTGGCGGTGGTGCACGAGATGCCGTTGGTGACGAAACGCAGGTTGTAGGGCGCGTGTTCACCGGACAACCGTTCGTAGATCTCTTCACGGATGTGCTCGCGCAGGATGTTGCCCGGCAGGGTCTGGCCCTTGTAGTGGTACATGTCGTGGGCATGCAGGGTCCAGAAGTGCACCAGTTCCACGGTCAGCTCATCGTGGTTCTGCAAGGCGTGAATCAGGGAGGCGGGGTCGATGTCAAACGCCTGCATCTCCTTGAACATCAGCCGCAGGAACTCCGTATCGCCAGTCAGCAACGCATGCTGGTAAGCCGGACGGGTGATGAAGTCGTAGGACAGATCCGCGCCACCCTTGGACATCTGCGCAATGTCGTCGAGGGTCAGGTTCAGTTCCTGGAAGCTGAAGCCGCCGGCCTTGCGAATCATGCCGCCGATCAGCTGGTTGCCCACCAGCGACAGCGGATGGCTCTCCGACCAGGCGGTCCCTTCGGCGCGGATTTCCACGCCGAGAAAGCCGTTGGCGTCCAGGCGCAAGCCGCGGGCGCCGAGGCAATCGAGGGCGTGCAGGGCATCGCCAATGATCATCTGCTGGGCACTGAAACTGGGGTCGAGCCAGTTGAGCGAAGGCTGACCTTCCTTGAAGTAATGCAGGTAGACCCACCGCCGGACCACGCCGTCACTGCCCGTCACCGGTGCGGTGACGCTCCAGTCGGTTTCCTTGACCCCCGGCTCGAAGAAGATCACCCGTTGCAACTGGCCGACGATGTAATGCCGCGCCTTGAGCTCGTCGCACTGCGCCGGCAGCAGGTTGAGCGTATCGCGGCCGGGCGGTACATCGGGCAGCAGGTGCCAGTCCTCCTGGCGAATCTCGACCATGTGGTACAGGCCGGGGTAAGCGCCGTGGCCCATCTGTGCAAGGCGGAAGTCGGCGCCCTTGCCGGTGTGCGAGGGGATCAGGTCATCGATGGTCACGGCGTTGTGCGCGGCGGCCAGGCGGCTCATCTGCACCAGCTCCTGCTCGGTGCCATACAACGGGTCGATGTCGAAACTGATACGGTCGAAGTTGCCATCGACGCTGGGCGTGAAGCCGCGCCCCTGCACGCCGCCCGACTGCTTGATGGGACCTGTGTGAATCCCTTGCACGCCGATTTCCGACAGGCGCTTCCACAGCGCTTCATGGCCCAGTGCTGCGAGCACCGAGCAACCCTCGGGGGCGATGATCGCATCGGGATAGACGGTCAGCCATACCGAGGCAATCTGCGTAGCGCGCCGCGGCTGGGCTTCGGCGTAGGGGTTGAGCCACAGCCGCGACTGCCCGGAATACTGGCGGGCGCGGTCCTGCGAGACCTTGAGCATCGATTGCTGTTCGAGCCAGTTCACGTACGACGGATCAGGGTGCGACATCGGGCGTCCTCTTCTGCGCGGGTTCCGGGTGTCCCTGTATGACGACGCTGCGACGTGGTCGTTCGTCCGGCTTGGCAGATGAAGGCGACGGGCGTGCCACGCTGCTGGAGTGGCACGCCGCGCAGATGCGTGTTGCGCAGACCCTCCGAAGTTGGCACGCTTGCTGCGCCGTTTCACCTCTCCACCTGAAGGAAGCTTGCGCTTGAACTGGGAAAAAGTCGGTAAGACCCTCGCCGGCGTGCTGCTCGCGCTGCTGTGCATCGCCGCCTTGTTCCTGCTGTTCAGGGACAATGCCCGGCTCGAGGCTGACCTGACCTACCAGACGCTCACCTATCCCAGCCAATTCAGCGAACGTATCACCCAGACCAACGATGCGCTCAAGTACGAGCAACTTTACGACCGTGCCCGCAGTATCAGTGACAACACGCTGAGCCACGAGCAACTCGACAAGCTGGTCGACCTGGCCCAGGCCCCGTACCGAAGGCTGTTCGCCAAACCCTTCGAGGCAGGCCTGGTCGATCACCGTACTGGCCTGTTCATCACCTTGCACAATGCCGGCGACACGCCCATCAAGGACGTGCGCATCCGCCTGCCCGCCAAGGGCCTGGTGCAGGTCCGCGATGAAGCCGGCAACGACACCCTCCTCGAAGCCGCGACCAGCAGCGTCGACATTCCGCTGATCGGGCCGCAGGCCCAGACCCGGGTATGGATCTATTTCGACGGCGACTATGGGCAGATCACCCAGGCCGGCGCACGCATCAGCCATGCCGACGGTGACACCGAAGTGCGCGTGCATGAAGCCTTCGCCGGCCTGCAGGCGAGCGTTGCCCGCTATGCGGTGGAACTGATCGTGGCCCTCGGCTGGCTGCTGCTGACCCTGTTCGGTCTGGGCTACATCTGCCTGCTGCAACACCGGGCACTCGCGGCGAAGAACAAGAGCGGGCGGGACTGAGAACGCACCCTGGTGCCCGACGCCCACACGGCATCTGCAAAAAATGCAGCTTGCGTGTCCCCTTTTTTCAAGTCGGCTGTCATGTAGGGCAATTGAGCCCCACACGAGAGCCCTACCATGTCCTTATTGCCGCGCCAGCACCCGCGCCTGGCGTCTTCGATTTCCATGCCCACCTTGTGTCTGGTCCTGGGCCTGAGCGCCGTGCCCGAGCTGGCGCTGGCCGAGACGCAGCCGCGCCACTTCCAGATTCCTGCCGGCACCCTGAGCAGCGCGCTGACCCGTTTTGCCGGACAGGCCGGGGTCAGCCTGTCGGTCGACCCTGCTCTGGTGGCTGGCAAGCAGAGCCCGGTGCTGTCCGGGCAGTACAGCGTGCAGGAAGGCTTTGCGCGTTTGCTGCAAGGCACTGGCCTGCAACTGCAGGCGGTTGGCACCGACAGCTACACCCTGGTGCCGATCGCCAGCGAAGGCGCCGCCCTGGAAATCGCGCCGACCACCATCCAGAGCCTGCAAGCCGGCGCGGCGCTGGAGGGCGAGCGCTATGCCGGCGGCCAGGTGGTGCGGCGCGGTTCCCAGGGGCTGCTGGGCTCGCGGGACTTCATGGACACGCCGTTCAGCATGACCACCTACAGCAGCGAGTCGATCAAGGCCCAGCAGGCGCGCACCCTGAGCGACATGGTCGCCAGTGACCCTTCGGTGCGCACCACCAACCCGGCCGGTGGACGTTTCGAGCAGTTCACCGTACGCGGTTTCAGCCTGTTCAACAGCGATGTCTCCTATGGCGGTCTGTACGGCGTGCTGCCGACCTACAGCATCGACATGGAAATGGCCGACCGGGTCGACATCATCAAAGGTCCGAGTCAGCTGATCAACGGCATCTCGCCGCGCGGCAGCGTCGGCGGCGGCATCAACATCGTGCCCAAGCACGCAGGCGACGCACCGCTCAGCGAATTCACCGCCAGCTACGCCTCTGACAGTCAACTGGGCGGCGCGGTGGACGTCAGCCGCCGCTTTGGCGACCAAGACCAGTTCGGCGTGCGCTTCAACGGCGTCAAACAGGCCGGCGATACCCCGTGGGACAAGCAGAGCGTCGATCGCCAGATGGCCGTGGTCGGCCTGGATTTTCGCGGTGAGCGGCTGCGCCTGTCGACCGACTTCGGTCACACCGAGCGCTATACCGATGCGCCGCAGGAACGGGTGCTGGTCGGCGCCCTGGCCAAGGTGCCGGACGCCGACAAGGTGCGCCACAACTATGCGCAGAAGTGGAGCAAGGCGCGCACCCATGACACCTTTGGCATGATCAACGGTGAGTTCGATGTCAACGACTCGCTGATGGTCTACGGCGCCGTGGGCGCACGCGAAAGCAACCACGACTTCCTGCGCCACAATGTGCCGATCAGCAACGATGCCGGCGACTTCGTCGTCGCCCCCCGCGGCTTCACCCGCGACGAGAGCGTGCGCACCGCCATAGCGGGTCTGCGCAACTGGTTCGATACCGGCTCGGTCAGCCATGAGGTGAACCTCTCGGCCAGCTACTTCTACATGGACTTCGAGAACGGCGACACCCGCTACGCCACCGGCAACAGCAACCTGTACGACCCGGTGGCAACGCCCAAACCCGGGTTGCCGACCCGGCCATCGTCGTCCACCTACACGGAAAACCGCTTCACCGGCGTGGCACTGTCCGACACCCTGGGCTTTCTCGATGACCGCCTGCTGCTGACCCTCGGCGCGCGCTGGCAGCGGGTGCAGGTGGATGACTGGGAAGACGGCGTCAAGGGCGAGACCGCCTACGACGAAGAAAAGCTCTCGCCGTCCGGCGGCATTCTGTTCAAGGCCACCGATCAATTGTCGTTGTACGCCAACTACATGGAAGGCCTGAGCCAGGGCAAGATCGCACCCGGCACAGCGAGCAACGAAGACGAAATCTTCCCGCCGTTCATCAGCCGTCAGCTGGAGGTGGGCGCCAAGTACGATTTTGGCCGCTACGCGCTGACCGCCAGCGCCTTTCGCATCAAGCAGCCGGCCTACGAGACCAACGCCGTCACGCGGGTGTTCGGCCCCAATGGCAAGCGCGAGAACACCGGTCTTGAGTTGAGCCTGTTCGGCGAACCGGTCAAGGGCGTGCGCCTGCTCGGTGGGGTGATGTACATCCACAGCGAGCTCAAGGACACCCTCGACAGCCGCTTCGACGGCAACCGCGCCCCGGCCACCCCGAGCTACAACGTCAACCTCGGTGCCGAATGGGACGTGCCCACGGTCGAGGGTCTGACCCTGACCGCGCGGGGTATTCATTCCAGCTCGCAGTACCTCGACCAGGCCAACAGCAAGAAGATCGACGGCTGGGAGCGCTACGACCTTGGTGCGCGCTATGCCTTCAAGGTCGAAGGTCGCGACGTGACCCTGCGCGCCAGCGTCGAGAACGTGCTCAACGACCGTTACTGGGCCTCGGCCGGTGCCTCCGACGACAGCGAAGCCGGCCTGACCCTGTCGGCACCACGCACCTGGTTGCTGTCGACCACCGTGGCGTTCTAAGCCTCGTATCGAGCCTCAGACTGGACTGCCCCACGGAAATCAGTGGAGGCAGTCCAAGGCGAACTGTCTGTAATAATCTTCGGCAAAATCCTGCCGATAACCTAGAATGCGCCGCACTCGCGATGGCGCATTGCGATTATCTGTTTGAATCTGCACAAACTATTCGAACCTGCCAGTGTCATTCACTGCAGACAGAACGTTTTCGGGTTTCTTCCATTCTGGAGCACAGGGTTTATGGCGACATTGCAGGGCAGTACGTTGGAAGCGATCAAGAACAACCAAGACCAGCTACTGGATGAATGGATCGCCAGCCTCGAAAGCAACGGCGCCACCCGCAACCTCAAGGAGCAGGATCTGCGTCAGCAGACCCGCGGTTTCCTTCAACTGCTCGCCGACGGCATGCAGTCTGCCGATGGGCAGGTCAGCAACGCCGAAGAGGTGCGTCGCTTCCTGGAAAAACTCTCGGCCTCGCGTGCGCAACTGGGCCATGATTCCCACCAGACGGCGTTCTTCATCTTCGCCCTCAAAGGTCCGCTGTTCAGCCTGTTGCAACGCCTCTACGCCGATCAGCCTGCGCTGCTCGCCGAACAGCTGCTGGTGATCTCCGAGCTGCTCGACAGCCTCGGCATGCATACCGTGCGCGCGTACCAGATCACCCGCGAAGCGGTGATCCGCCGTCAGCAGGAAGAACTGCTGGAGCTGTCCACCCCGGTGGTCAAGCTGTGGGATGGGGTACTGGCCCTGCCGCTGATCGGCACCCTCGATTCGCAGCGCAGCCAGACCGTCATGGAGTCGCTGTTGCAACGCATCGTCGACACTGGCTCTGAAATCGCCATCATCGACATCACGGGTGTGCCAACCGTCGACACCCTGGTCGCCCAGCACCTGCTCAAGACCGTCACCGCCATTCGCCTGATGGGCGCTGATTGCATCATCAGCGGCGTGCGTCCGCAGATCGCGCAGACCATCGTCCACCTCGGTCTGGACCTGAGCAGCATCACCACCAAGGCCAACCTGGCCGATGCCCTGAAGCTGGCGATCAAACGCCTGGATGTCGGCGACGCCGCGCGGGGTTGAGCCATGGAACGGATTCCGATTCTGCAGATGGGCGAGTTCCTGCTGGTGACCATTCAGGTCGACATGCATGACCAACTGGCCCTGAACCTGCAGGAAGACCTCACCGATCGCATCAGCCGCACTTCGGCGCGCGGCGTGCTGATCGATATTTCCGCGCTGGACATGGTCGATTCGTTCATCGGCCGCATGATCGCCAGCATTTCCGGGCTGTCGCGCATCATGGACGCCGAAACCATGGTGGTCGGCATGCAGCCGGCGGTGGCCATTACCCTGGTCGAGCTGGGCCTGACCTTGCCGGGCGTCAGCACCGCGCTCACGGTCGAGCGCGGCATGCAGGTGCTGCGCAAACGGGTGGCTGGTCGATGAACGTCAACGTCAACCAGAGCGGCAGCCTGCCGGTGCGTGTCGAACAGGACGTGGTGCTGGCCCGGCAACAGGCGCGCAAGATCGCCAGTGAGCAGGGCATGCGCCTGGTCGACCTGACCAAGCTGGTCACCGCAGTCAGCGAGCTGGCCCGCAACACCGTGGTCTACGGCGGTGGTGGCGATATGGACTGGCAGGTCATCGAGCAGACCGGGCGTGCCGGCGTACGCATTCTGTTTCGCGACGAAGGGCCAGGCATCGCCGATACCCGCCTGGCCCTGACCGACGGCTGGACGTCGGGCTCTGGCCTGGGACTGGGCCTGACCGGCGCACGGCGTCTGGTCGATGAATTCGACCTGGACACGGCGCCTGGCCAGGGCACGCGGATCACCATCACGCGATGGTTATGACCCTGACCGCCAGTCTGACCCAGGTGCTGGCCCTCGACGATTCCAGCCAGGTCGGCCATGCGCGGCGGGTCGCCCAGCGCCTGGCCGAGCGGCTGGGTTTCGATGAGGCCGATGCCGGACGGGTGGCGCTGGTCGCCACCGAGCTTGCCAGCAACGTGCTCAAGCACGCCCAGCGCGGCGCGCTGCACCTGCGTGCGCTGAGCCGCGCCGATGGCGTGGCGGGGGTGGAGCTACTGAGCGTCGATGGCGCTGCCGGTTTCGATCGCTCGCAATGCATGACCGATGGCTTTTCCACCGGCGGCACTCAGGGCATTGGTCTGGGCAGCGTGTCGCGTTCAGCCCAAGTATTCGACCTTTACAGCGACGACCACGGCTCGGTAGTGCTGGCCCGGCTGTACCCGGCTGGGCAGGGCAGCGACGATGTGCGAATCGGCGTCAGCCAGCACTCGCTGCACGACGATCCGGCCTGCGGCGATACCTGGCAAGTCGCATTCCACGGTCCACTGCTCAGTGCCCTGGTGATCGATGGCCTGGGCCATGGCGCAGAGGCCGAACAGGCCGCGCTGGCCGGCGCACGGAGCTTTGCCGAGGCGCCGTTCGACCCGCCGCAGACCGTGCTCGAGCGGCTGCACGTGGACATGAACGGTACCCGCGGCGGCGCGGTGGCCATCGCGCAGTTCGATGCCACACAGGGCACACTGCACTACGTCGGCGTTGGCAACATCGGCGCTACCCTGGCCGACGCCCAACACAGCCACGGCCTGGCCTCGCTGCCGGGCATCGTCGGCGGGCAATACCGCAAGAGCCAGGTGTTCGACTACGCTCACCTCAACCACCATTTGCTGATCATGTACAGCGACGGCCTGCAGTCGCGCTGGAACCTGCACACCTACCCCGGTCTGGTCCATCGCCATCCCGCCGTCATCGCCGCTGTGCTGCACCGCGATTTCTGCCGTGGCCGTGATGACGTGACGGTGCTGGTCATCGACCTGGAGTTCAGCCATGCCTGACCCGCTTTCCCTCGACGGCGCCGCCCAGGCGGCGCTGATCACCCGCCTGCAGGCCGAGACCCAGGCCCTGCGCGCCGAGCTGGATGAAACCAACCAGGGCGTGTTGGCGTTGTACGCCGAACTGGACAATCAGGCCGAACAGTTGCGTCAGGCGTCCGACCTGAAAAGCCGGTTCCTGTCATACATGAGCCATGAATTTCGCACCCCCCTGGGCTCGATCCTGAGCATCACTCGTCTGCTCGCCGACGAACTGGACGGGCCGCTGTCGGATGAGCAACACAAGCAGGTGGCATTCGTCAGCACGGCTACCCGAGAGTTGTCGGACATGGTCGACGACCTGCTCGACCTTGCCAAGATCGAGGCCGGACGCATCAGCATTTCGCCAGCCTGGTTCGACATGCTGGATTTGTTCGCTGCCTTGCGCGGCATGTTCCGGCCCATCGTCAACGCCACTGCCGTCGACCTGATCTTCGAAGAACCACAAGGCCTGCCGCAGCTCTACAGCGATGACAAGAAGCTGTCGCAGATCCTGCGCAACTTCATCGCCAATGCGCTGAAGTTCACCGTGCGCGGGGAAGTGCGGGTGTCGGCCCAGCGCGTGGGTGACGACCGGGTGCGCTTCACCGTGAGCGACACTGGCATCGGTATCGCCCCTGATTTGCTGGCCTCGCTGTTCGAGGACTTCAGCCAGGTCGAGTCGCCGTTGCAGAAACGCCTGCGCGGCACTGGCCTTGGGCTTTCACTGTGCAAGCGCTTCGCCGAGCTGCTGGGCGGGGAAGTGGGGGTGCACAGTGAGCCGAACGTGGGTTCGTCGTTCTACGTGACCATTCCTCTGGCCCTGGAGCAGGAGGGCGCCGATGGGCAATGACGTGCGCCTGCTGATCGTCGACGACAACATCGTCACCCGCTACGCCCTGCGCCGGCGTCTGGCCATGCACGGGTTCGAGGTGCTCGAAGCCGGCACAGGCACCGAAGGTCTGGCGGTGCTGGCGGAAACGGCGGTGGATGCGCTGATTCTCGACGTCAACCTGCCCGACATGAGCGGCTTCGACGTGGTGCGCATTCTGCGTCAGGCGCCGGAGACGGCGCTGTTGCCAATCATTCATGTCTCTGCGGCATCGATCCAGACGGGCGACATCATCACCGGCCTGGACAATGGCGCTGATGCCTACCTGATTCACCCCGTTGACCCTGACGTACTGCTGGCCACCTTGCGCACCCTGCTGCGGGTGCGTGACAGTGAGCGTGCGCTGCGCGAAAGCGAGGCGAGCTTCCGGGAAATTTTCAACAACGTGTCTGCCCCCATCGCCTTGCTCGACGCCCAGCTCAAGGTGCATGAGTGCAACCACGCCTTCGCCACGCTGGTGCAGGACAATTGCAACGCCGAACGTCTCGATGAGTGCTTCGGCACCGGCCAGGAAGCGATGTTGCAAGAGCTGCGGGTGCATCTTGCCGCCGGCGCGCGTTGGCGCGGTACGGTAGCGATGGCCCAGCATGGTCAGCCGCGGGAAACCGAATGGCAGCTGTCGCCGTATCGCGTGCCGGGGTTGTCGCTGGTGTTCGTCGAGGACATTACCGAGCACCGCCACCGCGAACGTTCGCACCTGGCGCAGCTGGACGATGCCAACAGTCAGTTGGCCCGGGAAGTCGCCGAGCGCGTGCGCACCGAAGCGCAGTTGCTGCAGTTGCAGAAGATGGACGGCCTCGGCCGCCTCACCGGGGGTATCGCCCATGACTTCAACAACTTGCTGACCGGCATCATCACCAGCCTGGAGCTGATCCGCAAACGGGTCGGTGAAGGGCGCCTGGAGAAGATTCCGGCCTACACCGATGCTGCGCTCAATTCCGCCATGAGCGCCGCCTCGCTGACCCACCGTCTGCTGGCGTTCGCCCGCCAGCAACCGCTCGACACCCGGCCGGTGGACGTCAATCGTCACGTGCTGTCGTTGCAAGACCTGCTGGCCCGCACTATCGGCGAGCGCATCCGTCTGGAGCTGTCGCTGTCGAGCCGTCCGGCCATCGCCCTGGTCGATCCGGTGCAACTGGAAAGCGCCGTGCTCAACCTGGTGATCAACGCACGGGATGCGCTGCCCAAGGGTGGCACCATCTGGGTCAACACCTCGGCGGCCTGGGCCTCGGGTGATCCGCATCTCAAGGACGGCCCGTACGTCTCGGTGAGCGTTCGCGACGACGGCATGGGCATCGATCCGGCAGTGCAGGACAAAGTCTTCGACCCGTTCTTCACCACCAAGCCGCTGGGCCAGGGCACGGGGCTGGGGCTGTCGACCATTTATGGTTTTGCCCGGCAATCGGGCGGTCATGTGGCGCTGCGCAGTCTGGTGGGGCGCGGAACCGAAGTCACCCTGATGCTGCCGGCCAGCGGCGAGGCTGCCGACAGCGGCACGCCGCTGGGACGTATCGAGCAGCCTGGCCACGGTGAGCACGTGCTGATCGTCGAGGACATGCCCTCTGTGCGCTCATCGGTGGCCGAGGTGCTGCTCGATGCCGGTTATCAGTGCAGTCAGGCCGAGACCATCGAACAGGCCCTCGACCAACTGCGGGAAAATCCAGGCATCGCGCTACTGCTGACCGACGTAGGCCTGCCGGCCATGAGCGGCCGTGAGCTGGCCGATATGGCGCGTACCTACCGTCCCGGATTGCCCGTGCTACTGATGACCGGCTACGCGGAAACGGCCCTGGACCGCCAGGCCTTTCTCGGTGAGGACATGGACCTGCTGATCAAACCTTTCCATATCGCCGACCTGCTGGACAAGGTCAGTCAGGCCCTGAACCGTCACGCCTGAGCGGCCGGGCTCAGCGGCCTTGCGCAACGCAGCACCAGACGCGCACCGCCAAGCGGGCTGGCATCGATCAACAGGCGGTAGCCATGCAGGTCGACGATGGCCGAGACGATCGACAGGCCCAGACCGAAGCCGGCATGGCGATGGCCTTCCTCGCTGCGGTAGAAGCGCTTGAGCACCGCTTCGCGTTCCTCTGCCGGAATGCCCGGACCGCTGTCGTCAACCGCGACGCTGACCGCCTGTTCATCGACACTGGCGACGATGCGCACCTGGCCGCCTTCAGGGGTGAACTTGATGGCGTTGCCGACCAGGTTGGCCAGCGCTTCGAACAGCAGTTCACGGTCGCCGTTGAGTGCCGGCAGGCGTGACGGCAGTTCGAGGCTCAGGCTGATACCGCCATCTTCGGCCAGTGGCAGGTAGAAATCGTGCAACTCCAGCAGCAGGCCATGGGGGTCGAGCTCGACGAACCCTGCGCGGCGGCGGCGGTCCTCCAGCTCGCTGATGCGCAGCAGGCCACGGAAACGCGCCATCAAGGTGTCGGTGTCCCCGATGGCCTGGTCCAGCGGCTCGGCCAGCGGATCGTCGTCGCCACTCTGCTGGCGGATGCGGTAGAGCTGGGCGCGCAGGCGCGTCAGGGGCGTGCGCAGGTCGTGGGCGATGTTGTCGCACACACCTTTTACCTCATGCATCAGCCGCTCGATGCGGTCGAGCATGGCGTTAACGATGGCTGCCAGCATGTCCAGCTCGTCGCGCCGCGCCGACAGTGGCAGGCGGTGGGTGAGGTCGCCGGCGACGATCAATTCGGCGCTGGCTTGCACCGCGCGAATGCGCTTGAGCGGGCGGCGGCGCAGCAGGTACCAGCCGGCAAAACCGGGGATGAGGGTCAGGGAAATGCCCCACAGCAAGGCGTCGAGAATGATCCGCGTGACCACGAACAGCGAGCCGTTGTCGCGGATCAGCACCAGCCAGCGGCCGTCGGCGATGTGGATCGCCACCGCGTCACAACTGTCTTGCGGCAGGTGTGGGGTATCGACCAGGCACTGGTTGAGTTCGTGGATGCGACCATCCAGCTGCAGGCCGGCCGGGAAGGCACCGATGCGCCCGCCCAGCGGTTGCAGCTTCGCGTCGAACAGCCCGTAGGCATCGAACGAGCGTTGCTCGAACGCCTCGCTGGCCAGCAGCGCGTCGTCCAGTTGCTTGCCGCTCATGTGGGCGAACAGGTGCTGGCGTTGCAGCATGGAATGGCGGGTCAGCTTGTTCAGGTAGCTGTACACCTCGAAGTACAACACCCCCATCAGGATGCTGCTCCAGGCCACGAAGAGAAAGCTGTACAGCGCCAGCAGCCGGCTAGTCGACGAACTCCAGCCCTTAGACGGGTTCGGCAATGGCATAGCCCGAGCCCCGTACCGTGCGAATCAGCGGGGTCTGGCCAGGCGAGTCGATCTTCTTGCGCAGGCGGCCGATGTGCACATCGATCAAGTTGGTGCCTGGGTCGAAGTGATAACCCCAGACTTCCTCGAAAATCATCATGCGGGTAATCACCTGGCCAGCGTGGCGCATCAGGTATTCGAGCAGTTTGTACTCGGTGGGCAGCAGGTTCAGCGCCTGCTCGCCACGCCGCGCTTCATGGCTGATCAGGTCAAGCTCCAGGTCGCAGACCTGCAGGCGGGTCTGCGTCACCGGGACGCTGTTACGGCGCAGCAGTACCTCGACGCGGGCGGCCATTTCATCCGAGGCGAACGGCTTGGTCAGGTAGTCGTCACCGCCAGCGCGCAGGCCGCGGACACGCTCGTCGACATCCGACAGCGCGCTGATCATCAGAATCGGGGTGGTGATCTTCAGGCTGCGCAGGGTGGTGACGATGGTCAGGCCATCGACCTCGGGCAGCATGCGGTCGAGGGTGATCAGGTCGTAACCGCCGCCGATGGCCTTGGACAGCCCCTCGCGGCCGTTGTCGGCCCAGTCGACTTCCAGGCCGTGGCTGGACAATTCAGCGACGATTTCCTGGGCGGTGACGGCGTCGTCTTCGATGGTCAGTACGCGGGGCATGCTTATACCTGGGCAACGGTGTGGAGAGTCGATTGTGCCAAAGAATAGCCGCTGGTCGATTTAAGAAAAATTCATCTGCGCACATGCAGCGCGGGGTGCCTTGACTGCCGCCGATGTCAGGCATCGGCCGCGGCCAGGGCACCCCGCGCGGGGCGGCGCCGACGAATCAGACGACCTTGACGATCCAGCCGGCTGGGGCTTCGACGTCACCGCTCTGGATGCCGGTCAGCTCGTTGTACAGCTTCTGGGTCACCGGGCCGACTTTTTCCAGGTCATGGAAAACGTGCAGCTTGCCGTTGTACTCGATGCCGCCAATCGGCGTGATGACCGCCGCGGTACCGCAGGCGCCGGCTTCGACGAAGCGGTCGAGCTTGCTGATTTCGACATCGCCTTCGATGACCGTCAGGCCCAGGCGCGATTGCGCCAGTTCCATCAGCGACAGGCGGGTGATGCCTGGCAGGACCGACGCGGACTTGGGCGTGACGAACTCGTTGTTGGCGGTGATGCCGAAGAAGTTGGCCGAACCGACTTCCTCGATCTTGGTGTGGGTCAGCGGGTCGAGGTAGATGGCATCGGCGAAGTTGGCCTTCTTCGCGTCCAGACCCGGTTGCAGGCTGGCGGCATAGTTGCCGCCGACCTTGGCAGCGCCGGTGCCCTGCGGCGCGGCACGGTCGAAGCTTGAGATCTGGAAGTTGTGCGGCTTCATGCCGCCCTTGAAGTACGAGCCGACCGGGATGGCGAAGATCGAGAAGATGAACTCGGGGGCGGTGCGCACGCCGATGTTGTCACCGGTGCCGATGACGAACGGGCGCAGGTACAGCGCGCCTTTGCCGTGGGGTGGCACGAACTTTTCGTTGGCCTTGACCACCTGCTTGCAGGCTTCGACGAAGACCTCGCTGGGCACCTGGGGCATCAACAGGCGGGCGCAGCTGCGGGCCATGCGCGCGGCGTTCTGCTCGGGGCGGAACAGGTTGATCGAGCCGTCCTTGCAGCGGTAGGCCTTCAGGCCTTCGAAGCACTGCTGGCCATAGTGCAGGGCGGTGGAGCCTTCACTGATGTGCAGCACGTTGTCTTCGGTCAGGGTGCCGTTGTCCCACTCGCCATTGCGCCAGACGGACAGGTAGCGCTTGTCGGTCTTGATGTAGTCAAAGCCCAGCTTGTCCCAGTTAATGCTTTCGTTGCTCATGACACCCTCGATTGTCTTGCAGCGCCCGTTGCGTGCGGGCTGCGGTTGATGCGCACGCGTCACGATAATACAAACCGGGCAGGTTCGGAAACGCCTGCCGGGCAATTGCCTGCCCCGTTGCGGTCGGCTCAGGGCGGGGAAAGATCGTCAGGGGTATCGACGTCGCGCAGTACCCCTGGGTCATCCACCTTCACCCGCTGACAGGCAGCAGGGTTGTCGTGCAGCACATGGCGCCCGCCCTGGTCACCCGTCGCCTGGCCGAGCGCCTGCCAGAAATGCCGGCCAAACAGCACCGGATGGCCACGTTGGCCCTGGTACTGCGGCATGACGATGACCTCGGCGCCTGCGGCCTGTTGCAGGCGGGCGAGGGTGGCGCTGGCGATCCACGGCATGTCGCCCAACAGCACCGCCACCGCCTCGGCCGCAGAGCCGGCCAGGGCCTGGATGCCTGCGGCCAGGCTGGCGCCCATGCCATCGCTGCCGCGCGGTGCGCGTGCCAGCTGCACTGACGCCGGCAAGCCCAGGGCCTGTGGGTCGTCATCGGCGCCTATCACCACCCACACCTCGGCGAACTGCGCCTGCGCGTTGCTGACGCTGGCGGCTAACAGGGTCTGTCCGTCGCTCAGCTGTGCCTGGCGTTTGTCGCTGCCGAAGCGTCGCCCTTTGCCGGCGGCCAGCAACAGCGCCACGCAGCGTGCTTGCGCCTCTGGGCAGATGGATTGGAGTTGCTTTGAACGCATGCCGTTGGCTCCCGGTCGGACCTGAAAATGCAGCCAAGACTGCACATGACGATGAGCATACCGACCGTGAGGCATGAACAATGAGCGATTCAGACTGCATACCGGCGCACCAGCCGCTCGAGCTGTCGATCAACGGCCAGCGCCATCAGTTGCAGGTGGCACCGTGGATGACCTTGCTTGACCTGCTGCGCGACCAACTCGACCTGACCGGCAGCAAGAAAGGCTGCGACCATGGCCAGTGCGGCGCTTGCACCGTGCTGCGTAACGGGCAGCGGGTCAACGCCTGCCTGACCCTGGCGATCATGTGCGAGGGCGATCGCATCACCACCATCGAAGGGCTGGCCGAGGATGAGCGCCTGCACCCTTTGCAACAGGCGTTCATTCGCCACGACGCCTTCCAGTGCGGTTACTGCACCCCTGGGCAGATTTGCTCGGCGGTGGCGCTGGCCAGCGAAGGCCGGGCGCTGTCGCGCGCCGAGATCCAGGAAGGCATGAGCGGCAACCTGTGCCGCTGCGGTGCCTACGGCAATATCGTCGCGGCCGTTGAAGAAGCGCTGCCGCACATGATTGCCAGCAATCAGGGAGGGCCGCACGCATGATCCCCTTCGCCTACAGCAAACCCACCGATGTCGCCGGCGCCCTGCAACTGGCCGGCCCTGATTCGCACTTTATCGCCGGCGGCACCAACCTGCTCGACCTGATGAAAGAAAACGTCGCCCAGCCCCAGCGGCTGATCGACATCACCGGGCTGCCGCTGCGTGAGGTCACCCTCACGGACAGCGGCGGGTTGTCGATCGGCGCGTTGGTCGGCAATGCCGAACTGGCCCGCCACCCACGCATTGAGGCCGACTACCCGCTGCTTGCCCAAGCCATTCTGGCCGGCGCCTCGCCACAGCTGCGCAACATGGCCAGCAGCGGTGGCAACCTGCTGCAACGCACCCGCTGCGCCTACTTCTACGACAGCAACGTGCCGTGCAACAAACGCGCCCCAGGCAGTGGCTGCCCGGCGCGCAGCGGTCTGAACCGCAACCATGCAATCTTCGGTGCCAGCCAACACTGCGTCGCCGTCCACCCCTCGGACATGTGCGTGGCCCTGGCGGCACTGGAGGCGACGGTGCAGGTGCAAGGACCGGCCGGTAGCCGGCAGATTGCCTTTGCCGACTTCCACCGTCTGCCGGGCGAGCAGCCCGAGCGCGACAATACGCTGGCCGACAACGAACTGATCACCGCCATCGAGCTGCCGGCCCCGAGTTTTGCCGAGCATGTGCATTACCTCAAGGTGCGCGACCGCGCCTCGTATGCCTTCGCCCTGATTTCGGTGGCGGCGGCGTTGCGCCTGGAGGGCGAGCGCATCGGCGAGTTGCGCCTGGCCTTGGGCGGTGTCGCGCACAAACCCTGGCGCGACCCGGCCCTGGAGGCACGCTTCCAGGGCCAGCCGGCCACCCCCGCCACCTACACCCAGATTGCCCAGGCCATGCTCAGCGGCGCACAGCCGCTTGCGCACAACGCCTTCAAGGTCACCCTGGCGCACAACGCGATCATCCGCGCGCTGGGCCAGGCCCAGCGTCGACAAGGAGCCACAGCATGAGTGCGCAAGCGATCAGCGGCCAGCCACTGGACCGCACCGATGGCCCGGCGAAAGTCACCGGCAAGGCCCGCTATGCCGGCGAGTATCCCGCCGAGGGTCTGCTTTACGGCAGTGTGGTCTCAAGCGCTGTGGCCCACGGCCGCATCCGCCATATCGACTGCCAGGACGCCTTGGCCTTGCCGGGCGTGCTCGAGGTGCTGCACCACGGCAATCGACCGCCGATGGCGGCCGATGATGAGCCCTACGAAGACGACGATGCGGCCGATGGTCATCCATTCCGCCCACTGTTCAACGATCGTGTGCTGTACAGCGGTCAGCCGGTGGCCCTGGTCATCGCCGAGAACCTCGAACTGGCGCGCTATGCCGGCAGCCTGGTGCGCGTCGATATCGAGGCCGATTCACACCAGACCGACCTCTGCGCCGCCCGCGACCAGGGCTATGACGCCCCCGCCGAACTGCCCAAGCCGCGGGGTGATTTTGCCGCAGCGTTCAGTGCTGCGCCGTTTAGCATCGATGCGCAGTACAGCACCCCCAACGAGCACCACAACCCGATGGAGCCCCACGCCTCGACGGTGATCGTCCAAGCCGATGGCAGCCTGCTGATCCATGACAAGACCCAGGGCACGCAAAACAGCCAGGCCTATGTGCAGGAGGTGTTCAAGCTGCCCAAGGAACAGGTGCGGGTGTGCGCGGCGTTCGTTGGCGGTGCGTTCGGCTCGGGCCTGCGTCCGCAGTACCAGCTGGCCCTGGCGGTGATGGGCGCGCTCAAGCTCAAGCGCTCGGTGCGGGTGACCCTGACCCGCCAGCAGATGTTCACCTTCGGCTACCGTCCACGCACCTTGCAGCGCCTGCAACTGGGCGCTGACGCGGATGGCCGCTTGCTTGCCATCCACCACCAAGCCACCGGTCAGACCTCGCGCTTCGAAGATTTCAGCGAGCACGTGGTGGAGTGGAGCGGCATGCTCTATCGCTGCGACAACGTCGCCATGGCCTATCAACTGGTGCCGCTGGACGTCTACACCCCGCTGGACATGCGTGCGCCCGGCGCGGCGCTGGGCCTGATCGGTCTGGAGTGCGCCATGGACGAGCTGGCCGAGCAGGTTGGCCTCGACCCGGTGGCACTGCGTCAGGTCAACTTCGCCGACAGCAACGGCAACGAGGGCAAACCCTATTCGAGCAAGGCCCTGCGCGAATGCTATGAGCAGGGGGCTGAGCGCTTCGGCTGGCAACAGCGCAATCCCGTTCCGCGCAGCCAACAGGAGGGCGATGAGCTGATCGGCTGGGGCATGGCCGGTGGTGTGTGGGAGGCCATGCAGATGAAAGCCAGCGCCAAGGCGCGGCTCGATGCCGACGGCCACCTGTGGGTAAGCAGCGCCACCACCGACATCGGCACCGGCACCTACACCGTCATGACGCAAATCGCCGCTGATGCCGCTGGCATGGCGGTTCAAGACATCACCTTCCAGCTCGGTGACAGCTCGCTGCCCACAGCGCCCCTGCAAGGCGGCTCGTTCACCGTGTCGTCGGTCGGCTCGGCGGTGCGCCAGGCCTGCCAGGTGCTGCGCAGCAAATTGGTGACGCTCGCCCAGGCGCGCTATCCGGCGTTGGCAGGCGAGCCGGCCGAACGTTTCGTGGTGGCCGATGGGCAGTTGCAGGTGGGTGAGCAGCGGTTCGCCTTCGCCGACCTGCTGCAAGGCGCTGGCGAGGACGCACTGCAGGTGCAGATCACCGCAGAGCCAGGCACCAAGCGCGAGGGCTTTGCCTGCGCCACCCATTCGGCGGTGTTCGTCGAGGTGCGCGTCGATGAAGCGCTGGGCACCTTGCGGGTCAGCCGGGTGGTCAGCGCGGTGGCCGCGGGCCGGGTGATCAACCCCAAGACCGCACGCAGCCAGATTCTCGGCGGTGTGGTGTGGGGCGTGGGCATGGCCTTGCATGAGCAGGCTGAGGTGGACCACAACCTGGGCCGCACGATGAACCACAACCTGGCCGAGTACCACATTCCAGTAAACGCCGACATGGGCGAGGTCGAGGTGATCTTCGTCGACGAGCCGGACGATATCGTCAACGAGCTCGGCTCCAAGGGCGTCGGCGAAATTGGTGTGGTCGGTGTAGCGGCAGCGGTGGCCAACGCCCTGTACCACGCCACCGGGCGGCGGGTCAGGGATTTTCCGCTGACCGTGGACAAGATCCTCGGCTGAGGCGTACGACTAGGCGCAGATCGGCATCAGGGCCCGGCAGTTTGCATTGGCACCGGTTGCATGGCGATAATCCGCGGCTTTGTCCTAGGGGCTCGCCATGCAAACAAGAAACCTGGTCGCGGAAATGTTCTTGTCGATGCCGATCCAGCTCTGGGTGCTGCCGGTGGCGGGGCTGATCGCCTATTTCGGTCTGCGCCAGGCCGATGCCTCGCCTGGCGGGCAACGGCTGTGGCGCAGCGTCAGCTACGGCCTGCTGTTGGCCCTGGCGTTTGCGCCCAACGCCCTGTATGCGGCGTTGCCCGGTACGGCTCCGGTCGAATCTGGCGCGCTGCAACCCAACTACCTGGGCCGGTTCTACCTCGATGCGTTTTACGCCTTCGCAGGTTGGGCGGGCGCGTGGGTAGTACGCAGTCGCCTCAACCCGAAATGACCTCAGCTGCCACTGGTCGGGGTTGGCGTCTGACATCTGTCTGATGCGCCATGCTCAGCGCTTCGTACACCATCAAGTCGCCGCCCACCACCGAGAGAACACTGCCATGTCCTGCGCCTACACATTGATGGATTCCCCCGTCGGCACGTTGACCCTGGTTGCCCGTGGCGACTGCCTGGCCGCCGTGCTGTGGGAGAACGAACGGGAGAACCGGGTGCGCCTGGGCGAGCTGCAGCGTGACGATCAGCACCCATTGCTGCAGGAAACAGCGCGGCAACTGGGCGACTACTTTGCCGGTCGACGTCAGCGGTTCGAATTGCCGCTGGACTTCCAGGGCACTGAATTCCAGCGTGAGGTGTGGGCGGCGTTGCTGACCATTCCCTTCGGTGAAACCCGCAGCTACGCGCAGATCGCTCAGCAGATCGGCCGACCCCAGGCGGTGCGCGCAGTGGGCGCCGCGAACGGACGCAACCCTATTTCCATCATCGCGCCCTGCCACCGGGTCATCGGCGCGTCGGGCAGCCTCACCGGGTTTGCCGGTGGGCTGCCGGTCAAGCAGCATCTGCTGAGCCTGGAAGGGCGTGAATCGCTGGCACTGGCGCTGTAACGGGCATCACTCCCAGGCCAGCCACACATGCAGCAGTACCAGCAGGCCGAGCAACAACAGCAACCCGCCAGAGACCTTTTGCAGCCACGGCAACGCCGCGCCAAAGCGGCGCAGCACCCGTGGATGGCCGATGGCGATGGCCACCAGCAGGTCCCAGAGCAGCACCACGCTGAACATCCACAGCGCGTACAGCCATTTCCAGCCAGCACTGCTGGCGCTGACCAGGCTCGCCAGGCTTGCGTAGAACAGCGCGTTCTTGGGGTTGAGCACGGCGCACAGGAAACCCGCCAGCACCCCTCGCAGCCAGCCGCGCCGGGCTGCCTGCGCGGTGGGTAGTGCGCCCAGGTCACTGCTGTTGGCATGGCGGATGAACAGCCAGCCGACATACACCAGGTACACCCCACCGGCCAGTTGCAGTGCGATGAACCACGCGCTGCCCTCACGCAGCAATGACAGCCCGGCGAAAGCCACGGCAATGAACAGGCCATTGGCCAGGGCAATCCCCAGGCAAGCGCCACTGGCGATCTTCCAGCCGCTGCTGGCGGCGTTGCGCGCCACCAGGAAAAAGTCGGGGCCCGGTGACAGCAAGGCGAGAAAATGGGCGGTGGCGATGATCAGAAACAACTGCATGGCTCGGGTCCTCAGGCTGCAAAGGCCGGAGGATGGCGCGGGCTTGGGCGGCTGTATTGGACAATAGTGCGCGCGGCAGTCAGCGCGTGCGGCGATACAGGCCAGGTGTGGTGCCGGCGTGGGTCTTGAACACCCGCTGGAAATGGCTCTGGTCGGCAAAGCCCAGGCGGTAGGCGACCTCGGCCAGTTCGCCGCCCTCGCGCAGCAATTGCCGGGCGCGGTTGACCCGCGCGTTGAGCAGCCAGGCGTGGGGTGTAAGGCCAGTGGCGCGGCGGAAGCTGCGAATCAGCGCATAGCGCCCAAGCCCGGCCATGGCCGCCAGCTCAGCGAGGGTCAGTTGCGCCAGTCGCTCATCGTCGAGCGTGTGCAGCGCGTCATCCAGCTCCAGCGCAGCGCTATCGGCGGCAGGGGCCATGGGCAACGGCGCGCAGTCGTCCCAGGCCTGTTCGCTGAGAAAGGTCACCAGCGCGGTTTCCTTTTCCAGCGCGCCAGCAGCCGAAAACAAACGCTCCACCAACTGGCAGAACTGCCGGTACAACCCAGGCTCGGCGCTGATCCGCGCTGGCGCACCTCGAGGTTCGTCCGGCAAACCGCATTCGCCGCGCAGACGCTGCAGCCATTCGGCGTCCAGGTGCAGCATCTGGTAGCTCCAGGCGCTGTTCGGCTCAGGGTTGCAGGCGTGCACGCGGTGCGCCGGGACCAGCACCAGGGTGCCTGGGCACAGTCGTTGGCTGCCATGCCCGGCGCCGCGGAAGTGGCTGAAGCCTTCATCGACCGCGCCGATGGAGAAGCTCGGATGGCTGTGCGCCTTGTAGCAGGCGCGGCTGTGGCAGGCCCGTCGCGCTTCGACGAAGGGCAGGGCGGGGTCGTGCCAGTGATCGGTCGAGGAGGTGGACATGGGCTGAGGCAAGGGTCGGAGAAGAAGGGCCAGTCTAGCCGCGTTGCACTGTTGCGGTCATTCGCCGCGTGACTGTGTTTGACCCTTCATACAGCCGCGATCGACACTCCAGCGGTCGCCACGGAGAACACCAATGGACCTGTCCAGCCTGCTGCTGTTCGTACCTGCCTGCTTTGCCCTGAACATGGCCCCAGGCCCGAACAACCTGTTATCGCTGCACAACGCCAGCCGCTATGGCCTGCGCCGCGCGTGCCTGGCCGGCAGCGGTCGACTGCTGGCCTTCAGCGGCATGATCGCCCTGGCGGCCATGGGCCTGGCCGTGGTGCTGCACACCAGCCAATACCTGTTCCTGGCAATCAAGCTGCTCGGTGCGGCGTACCTGTTCTACATCGCCTGGCAACTGTGGCGAGCGCCGGTGGGCGAGGCGGCGCAGGCCAACGCGGTCAGCCATAGTGGCTGGCAACTGGCGCGCCAGGAGTTTCTGGTGGCGGCGGGCAACCCCAAGGCGATTCTGATCTTCACCGCCTTCCTGCCGCAGTTCGTCCGGCTCGACAGTCCAACGCCTGTGGCCGAACAGTTCCTTTACCTGGGCGTGCTGTTCCTGCTGCTGGAGTGGGCGGCCATCGCCCTCTATGCAGGGTTGGGTGCCTATATGCAGCGCTGGTTCCAGCAGCCACGCCCGCGCCGACTGTTCAACCGTATCAGTGCCGGGTTGCTTGGCTGTGCCGGGCTGGGGCTGCTGGCGGCGCGACGTTGAGGGCGGATTCAGTCGCGGTAGAACACCTGTACCAGGTGATAACCGAACTTGCTCTTGATCGGTCCATGCACGACCCGCAGGGGTTTCCTGAAGATCACCTGGTCGATGGCGCCGACCATCTGCCCCGGGCGAATTTCGCCAAGATCGCCACCGCGCTTGCCTGAAGGGCAGGTGGAATAACGCTTGGCCAGCACGTCGAAGGCCTCGCCCTTGTCGATGCGCTGCTTGAGCTGTTCGGCCTCGGCGGCGGTCTTGACCAGGATATGGCGGGCTTGGGCTTTCATGTGGATACCTGCGGGGCGGGTGAAAAAAAGCCGACATTATGCCTGCTACCTCAGCTCTGCACGATCAGCAAACTGCGCCAGTGATTCAGGATTAGCCAGCGCATCGGTGTTGTTCACCGCACGCCCATGCACCACTTCGCGCACTGCCAGTTCCACCAGCTTGCCGCTGAGGGTGCGCGGCAGGTCAGTGACCTGAGCGATCACCGCCGGGACATGCCGTGGCGTGGTGTACTGGCGAATCACCTGGCGGATGCGCAGGCTCAGCCCTTCATCCAGGCTCAGGCCGTCGCGCAGGCGCACGAACAGCACCACGCGCACATCGCCTTGCCACGCCTGGCCAATGGCGATGCTCTCCAGCACCTCATCGACCTTCTCCACCTGGCGATAGATTTCCGCCGTGCCGATGCGTACGCCACCGGGGTTGAGCACCGCATCCGATCGACCGTGAATGACCAGCCCGCCCTCGGCGCAGGCTTCAGCGTAATCACCCTGCGCCCACACCCCGTCGAACTGGCTGAAATAGGCGGCGCGGTAGCGGCTGCCGTCGGCATCGCCCCAGAAGCCCAGCGGCATGCTGGGGAAGCTGCGGGTACACACCAGCTCGCCCTTTTCGTCCACTACCGGCTGACCCTGCGCATTCCATACCTGCACGTCCATGCCCAGCCCGCGGCACTGGATTTCGCCCCGGCGCACCGGTAGCAGCGGGTTGCCGAGCACGAAACAGGAAACGATGTCGGTGCCGCCGGACATCGATGCCAGGCATACCTCGGCCTTGACCTTGGCGTAGACGTAGTCGTAGCTGTGGGGCGAGAGTGGCGAACCTGTGGAGAGCATCATCCGCAGGCTGTCCAGGCGATGACTGTGGGCAGGTTCCACCCCGGCCTGCTCGATCGCCGCCAGGTACTTGGCGCTGGTGCCGAAGACGTTGATGCGTTCGGCGTCGATCAGGTCGAACAGGCGCTGCGGGGCAGGGTGAAAGGGTGAGCCGTCATACAGCACCAGGCGTGCGCCCAGGGCCAGGCCACTGACCAGCCAGTTCCACATCATCCAGCCGCAGGTGGTGTAGTAGAACAGGCCTTCATCAGCCTTCAAGTCGCAGTGCAGGCCATGCTCCTTGAGGTGTTGCAACAATACACCGCCGGCGCGGTGGACGATGCACTTGGGCAGCCCAGTGGTGCCACTGGAGTAGAGGATGTACAGCGGGTGATCGAAGTCCAGCGAGGCGAAGCGCGGGGTGCCGCTGGCCTGGTAGAAGTCGCTCCACAGCGAGGTTGGCACCCCGGTGAACGCCTCAGCGGCGATGTCCTTGGCTGCACAGGGCACTACCAGCAGGTGCTCAAGGCTGGGCAGGGCGGCCACCAGTGCGTCGATCTTCTGCACTTGATCCAGGGTCTTGCCGGCGTACTGATAGGCAGCGCAGGCGATCAGCAGTTTCGGCTCGATCTGGCCGAAGCGGTCGATCAGCCCCGCGCCGCCGAATTCCGGCGACGCACTGGACCACACCGCCCCCAGGCTGGCGCAAGCGAGAAAGCCCACCACGGTTTCCCAACGGTTGGGCATCATCGCCGCCACGCGGTCGCCGGCGCCTATCCCCAGCTCTTCCAGCGCCCGTTGCAGACCCGCCACATGCTGTGCGAGCTGGCGGAAGCTGAGTACCTGGCGCTGGCCGTCTTCGTTGATCGAGACCAGTGCCGGCTGTTCATCGCGGCGCTGCAACAGGTGCTCGGCGTAATTGAGCGTAGCGCCTGTGAACCAGCGCGCTTCATGCATCGCGCCCGGTTCCTCCAGCACCTGGGCTGCGCGGCTGTGCCAGCGCACCTTGAAGTGCTCGCTCAGGGTCTGCCAGAACGCGGCGCGCTGTTCGACACTCCAGCGATGCAGCGCCGGGTAGTCATCCAGCGCCAGGCCGAAGCGCACGTTGATTCGGCGGCGCAGGGCGTTCATGCGACTGGCGTCGATCTGCCCGCGCTGCGGGCGCCAGAGTATTTCGTTCATGACCTGCCTCCCCACTCACTGCGCCAGCCAACCGCCATCGACGTTCCAGGCCGCGCCGCGCACCTGGGCGCCGGCCTCGCTGCAGAGGAAAAGCGCCAACTCGCCCAGCTGGCGGGGTGTCACGAACGCCCCGGAAGGCTGTTTTTCGGCCAGCAATTGCTGTTGCGCCTGCTGCGAATCGACGCCCTCGGTGATGCGCTGATCGATTTGTCGCTGCACCAGCGGCGTCAGGACGAAGCCTGGGCACAGCGCATTGCAGGTGACGTTGCTGGTGGCCGTTTCCAGGCCCACCACTTTGCTCAGGCCGATCACCCCATGCTTGGCCGCCACATACGCCGCCTTGCCCAGCGAGCCGACCAGGCCATGCACCGAGGCGATGTTGATGATCCGTCCCCAGCCACGTTCCCGCATGCCCGGCAGCGCCAGCCGGGTGCAGTGGAATACCGCCGACAGATTGATCGCCAGGATGCTGTCCCAGGCCTGCGGCGGAAATTGCTCTACGGGCGCGACGTGCTGGATGCCGGCGTTGTTCAGCAGAATATCGACGCCGCCGTGCTCGCCGGCCCAGGCGAACAGCTCGGCGATCTGCGCCGGCTGCGCAAGGTCGGCCGGATGATGCGCGACCCTGACCCCGCAGGCGGCGATCTGCTCCAGTGCCGGGGCCGGATCGCCGAAGCCATTGAGCAGGATGTCGGCACCGGCCTCGGCCAGCACCTGGGCAATACCCAGGCCGATGCCGCTGGTAGAACCGGTGATCAGTGCGGTTTTGCCGGTCAGTTGCATGCGGGGCTCCGTAAGCGAGGGGGCACAGTCATGAGAATAGCCGCTGGCACGCGGCTACCTGTGGCAAAACTGTCGCAGCGCAACGAACGGAATATTCACTCTGTACTAGCATCACTGCTGTTCATCGGTCATCTGCCGGGGGTCGCCAGTGGTCAAGCGTCGCGCAAGTCTGTGTCTGCTGCTACCGCTGTTGCTGGGCCTGCTGCCGGCACGGGCGGCCGACGATTGCCAGCACCTGCGCGCCACCGGCAACCCGGAATATCCGCCGTACCTGTGGCGCGATCCCAATCACCCCGGACGGCTGATCGGCGCCAATGCCGAATTGCTCGACTATCTGGCCGGGCAACTGGGCATCGAAGTGACCGTGATCGATGCCGGGCCGTGGTCGCGGGCGCAGGAAGAAGTGCGCCTGGGACGGGTCGACTGGCTGGCGGGGTACTTTCGCACCGATGCCCGCGAGCAGCAGATGGATTTCATCGCCCCGGCCTTCCTGACCACCGACAGCGTGGTCTGGGTGCGCAGTGACGGTGCTTTTGCCTATACCGGCTGGGACGATCTGCAAGGCCGCATCGGCGGAACCCTGGTCAACAACAGTCACGGCCAGCGCTTCGACGAATACGCCAGCGCCCACCTGCAACTGGAGGCCGTGCCGGGTGCCAGCCAGGCGTTCGAAAAGCTGCTGCACAAACGCAACGACTACCTGCTGTACGAACGCCATCCAGGCGCTGCGCTGACTCAGGCGCTGGGCATCGACGAACAGCTCAGCGTGCTCGAACCGCCGGTGTCCAGCGAGCCGCTGTACCTGGCGCTGTCCAAGCGTTCGCTGTGCAACAGCGCTGCGCTGCGCGAGCGCCTGGCGACGCTGATGCAGGCGCTGGTCAACAGCCCACTGGCCGAGCGCCTGGTGCAACGCAATCTCGAGCGCTGGAAGCGCCAGCAGCGCCTTGGTCTGGACCGTTAGCCCGCCTACACCGGCAGGCTCTGGTAGGGCTGTTCTTCCCCTGGGCTGCGGGCGAACTGGCGTTTGTATTCGCGGCTGAACTGCGAGCTGCTCTGGTAGCCCACGCGGTGCGCTGCCTGGGCCACACCGACGCCTTCACCCAGCAGCATCTGTTGCGCCTTGAGCAGGCGCAGGCGCTTGAGGTACTGCATCGGGGCAAGCTCGGTGCAGCGTTTGAAGTGCTCGTGGAAGGTCGACACGCTCATGTTGGCCCGCTCGGCCAGCGCCTCGACGCCCAACGGCTCGCTGTAGTGTTCGCGCAGAAAACTCAATGCCGCGCCAATGCGCGCGAAATGCCCCTGTTGTTCCACCAACGCCCGCAGCACCCCGGCCTGCGGCCCGCGCAGGGCCGTATAGAGCACTTCGCGCACTCGCGCCGGGCCCAGCACCTGAGCGTCCAGCGGATCTTGCAGGCATTCGAGCAGGCGCTCGACGCTGGCGCGCATCGGTGCATCGAGTGCCGCCGAGGTCATCGACTGCGGGGTCTGCGCCTGCGGCGCCGGGGTTTCGGCGGGCAGGTGCTGGACCAGTTCGGCCAGCACCGTCCGGTCAATGTCCACCGCCACCCCGAGCAGCGGCGCCTGCGCAGTGGCGAAGGTTTCGCACATGAACGGCACCGACAGCGCCTGCACCAGGTAGTGTCCCGCCCCGTATTCCAAAGTGCGCGGGCCGAGACGTGCCAGTTTGCTGCCTTGGGCGAGAATCATCAGGCTCGGTTCGTAGATCTGCGGACTGCTGGCCACATAGTGGTCCCAGCTCAGCACCTGCACCTGCGGCAGGTGCGTGGGGACGAAACCCGGACGCCAGGCCAGGGCGCTGATCAGGCGGCAGAGCGGGGCGTTGGCATCGACGTAGCGGGTCAGCTGCATGGGGCACCTGGGTAGAGAATCAGACACTGGCATCATCGCAGGTTGAACGGCGGGCGCCAGCGGTTGTCGGCGACTTTCGGAGAAAAAGGCATGCATGCCGGAGAATCGTCGGTGGGCGGTGGCGGCTGGCGCGAGCACACTGTTGCCCAAACTGAATCGTTTAACTTGCCTGAGAGGTCCGCATGTACACCGCCATCGGTTACGCCGCCCAATCCCCCACCAGCCCACTGGCGCCCATGCAGTTCCAGCGCCGCAGCCCACGTGCCGACGATGTCGCCCTCGACATCCTCTACTGCGGCGTGTGCCACTCCGACATCCACCAGGCGCGCAACGAGTGGGGCATTGCCGTCTACCCGCTGATGCCGGGCCACGAAATCATCGGTCGCGTCACGGCAGTCGGCGCCGATGTCAGCGCCTACCAGGTGGGTGATCTGGTCGGTGTCGGCTGCATGGTCGACTCGTGCCGCCAGTGCCGGGCGTGCCAGTCGGACCTGGAGCAGTACTGCGAAGAAGGTCCGACCATGACCTACGCCACCCCCGACCGGGTCGATGGCAGCAACACCATGGGCGGCTATTCGAGCAGCATCGTGGTCAGCGAGCACTTCGTGGTGCGCATCCCCGAAGGCCTGGACCCGGCCAGCGCCGCCCCCATTCTGTGCGCCGGCATCACCACCTATTCGCCGCTCAAGCACCACGGCGTAGGCCCTGGGCACAAGGTCGGTGTACTGGGCATGGGTGGTCTGGGCCACATGGGCATCAAGCTGGCCAAGGCACTGGGCGCCGAGGTGACGCTGTTCACCCGCTCGCAGGCCAAGGCTGAAGAAGCCCGCCGCCAGGGCGCGGACCACGTGATCGTCTCGACTGATGCCGAGCAGATGCGCGCCGCAGCCGGGCGTTTCGACTTCCTGCTGGACACCATTCCGGTGCCGCACGATCTGAACCCCTACCTGGAAACCCTGACCTTCGACGGCGTGCACATCCTGGTCGGTCTGATCGAGCCGGTGGAGCCGCCCGTGCATGCGGCCAATCTGGTGATGAAGCGTCGGGTGTTGGCAGGCTCGTTGATCGGCGGCATCGCCGAAACCCAGGAAGTGCTGGATTTCTGCGCCGAGCACAACATCACCTGCGACATCGAGATGCTCGATATCCGCAATATCAATGAAGCGTACGAACGCATGATCGCCGGGGACGTGAAGTATCGATTCGTGATCGACATGGCGACGTTGCAGAAATAATCAGGGCAAGGTCTGCCTAAGGCATTTCGCGGGTCGCTATAACCCCTGTAGGAACGGACGGTCCGCCGCTGCGGTTCACCCGCGAATGCCCCAAAACCGCAACGCTACACCTCAGTTGGCAGCCAGCGGATCTTCCTGCGACAAGATGGCCTGTGCCAACTCCTCATCGCCAATCTGCAAGCCCGGATTGGCCTGGCGTACTTGCTGCAGCGCCGACTCCACATAGGCACCACGGATAGCGCCGTTGCTGGCGACGAAGGCCGACAGCTCATCGCGAGCAGGGATGATGCGTTTGTCATCTTTGAAGGTTGAGTACAGCGACGCCGAGATCCCGGCGGAGGTCGCGACATCACGACCATCGACACGGGCCAGGGCAGCGCCCGCAGGCAGCAGAAGCAGCAAAGCAGGTACCAGCATAAGGTGACGCATGGACGTATCCTCCGAAGGGAAAAAGGTGGGGCCATCCGGCCATCCACTCCTCTTTAAGAGGCTGCGCCATGACTTGAGTTCCACCGGCATTGCCGCCGCCTGGTGAGCATGTTAGAACCCTGCATCGCCATCGTTTCGCTGAATGTCTCCATGCCCTCCATTGCCAAATCGAATAGCCCACTGTTCGACCTCGACCTGCTCCGCGCGATTGTGGTGGTTGCCGACTGCGGCAGTTTCACCACCGCTGCGACTCGCCTGCACTCCACCCAATCGACCATCAGCCAGAAAGTTCGGCGTCTGGAAGACATGGTCGGCCAGCGCCTGCTGGTGCGCGGCAACCGCGACGTGCTGCCCACCGACGCCGGGCAGACCTTGCTGGGCTACGCCCGGCACATGCTGGCGCTCAATGACCAGATGCTCGAAGCCCTGGCCGGTGCGCGGGTCGGTACCAGCGTACGTCTCGGCGTGCCGGAAGATTTCGTCGGCGGTGCCACTACCGGCGCCTTGGCAGCCTTCAGCCGGCGTCAGCCACAGGTCAAGCTGGAGGTCACCAGTGGCCTGTGCCGCGACCTTAGCCAGGCCTACGACAACGGCGAGCTCGACCTGATGCTGCTCAAGCAGCGCCGCGGCAGCCGCGAAGGCGTGGCGCGCTGGCCCGAGCGTCTGGAATGGATCGACAGCGCGCGCACGCCGACGTTTGCCATCGACCCGCTGCCGCTGGTGACCTTTCCGCCGCGCGGGCTGTACCGCGACGACATGATCAACGCCCTGGAGGGGCTGGGACGGCGCTGGCGCATCAGTTTCACCAGCTCCAGCCTCAGTGGCATTCAGGCGGCGGTGGCCGACGGCATGGGCATCAGCCTGCTGCCGCCGCGCGCCGCCGGTCCCGGCCACCGAGTGCTGGGTGCTGCCGAGGGTTTGCCGGTGATCGACAGCTATGAAATCGTCATCGTCCACCGCACCACCGCCGATCCGCTGGTCAAGGCCCTGGCTGAGGTGCTCGGCGAGCTGTTGCACAGCCAGCTCGCCAGCGCCTGATCGCACCGCCAGCATGACCCCGCTGTCCAAGCCGGATGCGGCCTGTGCCAATCACTTGCTCACCCCATTGCCGCCAAGGAAGCGCCATGCTGCTGATCGAAGACCTGCACAAGCACTACCTGACTGCGCAAGGCCCGCTGCCGGTGCTGCAGGGGGTCGACCTGCGCCTGGAGGCGCAGAGCAGCCTGGCCCTGATGGGCGAATCGGGCAGCGGCAAGAGCACCTTGCTGCATCTGATTGCCGGTCTCGACAGGGCTGATCGCGGGCGCATTCTGATCCACGGCCAAGCCCTGGACGCTCGCAGCGAGATGGCCTTGGCGCAGTGGCGGCGCGACTCCATCGGCCTGGTGTTCCAGCAGTACAACCTCATCCCCAGCCTGGATGTGACCAGCAACCTGAGCTTCCAGGCGCGTCTGGCCGGGCGCCATGACCCAGCCTGGAGCCGCCACCTGGCCGAACGCCTGGGCCTGAGCGGCCTGTTGCAGCGCTACCCGGAGCAGCTCTCTGGCGGCCAGCAGCAGCGCGTGGCGATTGGCCGCGCACTGGCGCCGCGACCGCCGCTGGTGCTGGCCGACGAACCGACCGGAAGCCTCGATGAAGGCAGCAGCGAAGAGGTGCTGGCGCTGCTGCTGCACCTGATCGGCGAGGCCGGCAGCAGCGTGCTGATGGTGACCCACAGCGCGCGCATGGCCGCACGCCTGCAACGCAGCTGCCGTCTGCAAGCCGGGCGGGTCTTGGCCGAGTCGAGGCCATGACCGGGCTGGTGGTGGCCCTGCAGGCGCTGCTCAGCCACTGGCGCCGGCATCGCGTGCAGGGCGTGAGCATCTTCCTTGGCCTGTGTCTGGCGACCACGTTGTGGACCGGCGTGCAGGCGCTCAACAGCCAGGCCCGTAACGATTACGCTCGCGCCAGCGCGGTATTGGCCGCGCCGAGCCAGGTGCAACTGCTACCGCGAACCGGCCAGCATCTGTCACAAGCGCTGTACCTTGAGCTGCGCAGCCTCGGCTGGGCGGTCAGCCCGGTGCTCGAAGGCCGCCTGGTGATGGCTGGGGAGGGTGCACCGAGCCTGCGTCTGATCGGTATCGAGCCACTGACGCTGCCCCACGACCTGCGCCTGGCAGGAAGCAGCGCCGAGCGCCTGGATATACAGGCCTTCATCGGCCCGCCGGGGCAAGCCTGGATCGGCCCCGATACGCTGCGCCGGCTCGGCCTGGCGCCGGGGCAGACCGCGTACAGTGCTCAGGGCCTGGCCTTGCCGTCGCTGCAGGTGCAGGCCGAGTTGGCGCCGGGGGTGGTGCTGGTCGACATCGGTCAGGCGCAACGCCTGTTGCAAGCCCCTGGGCAGGTGTCGCGACTGTTGCTGGACGGCCCGGCGCCTGGCCTGCCGGATGAACTGGCGCATTGGCTGAGCGTGGCGCCTGCCAGTGACGAGGGCGATCTGCAACGGCTGACCGAGAGCTTCCACCTCAACCTCAGCGCACTGGGTTTGCTGGCCTTCGTGGTCGGCCTGTTCATCGCCCATGCCGCCATTGGGCTGGCGCTGGAGCAACGCCGCGGGCTGATTCGTACCTTGCGCGCCTGTGGCGTCAGCCTGCGCACTGTGCTGCTGGCGTTGAGCCTGGAGCTGGGCGGCTTCGCCGTGCTCGGTGGGTTGCTTGGGGTGGCGGGCGGTTATCTGCTGGCTGCCGCGCTGTTGCCGGATTTTGCCGCCAGCGTGGGTGGCCTGTATGGCGCGCAAGTGGCCGGGCACTTGAGCCTGCCGGCCAGCTGGTGGGCCACCGGCGTGCTGGTCAGTGTGGTCGGTGCCTTGCTGGCCGGGGTCAGTGCGGTGCTGCGTGCAGCACGTCTGCCGCTGCTGGCCTTGGCTCAGGCCCAGGCCTGGCGCAGCGCGCAGGGTCCGTGGCTGCGCCGTCAGGCCCTCGCGGCACTGGGCCTGGGGCTGCTGGCGCTGGGCTGCGGGTACTGGGGCGCGAGCCTGCCGGCCGCCTTCACCTTGCTCGCCAGCCTGCTGCTGGCCGCGGCGCTGGCATTGCCGGTGCTGCTCGATCACATGCTGGCAGGCTTGGGCCGCTGGGCGCGACGCCCGCTGGCGCAGTGGTTCGTCGCCGACAGCCGGCAACAGTTGCCAGCGCTGAGCCTGGCGCTGATGGCCTTGCTCCTGGCGCTGGCCGCAAGCGTGGGCGTAGGCAGCATGACCGAGGGCTTTCGCAACACCTTCAATGGCTGGCTGGAGCAACGCCTGTCGGCTGACCTGTACCTGACCCTGGGCGACAGCGATCAGGCGGCCAGCATCGACCAGTGGCTGGACCAGCAGGCTGCGGTGACCCTGCATTTGCCCACCTGGCGCAGCGAAATCCACGTGCAAGGCTGGCCGGCGCAGGTGCAAGGGGTACTCGATGCGCCCTGGTATCGGCAGCACTGGCCGCTGCTCAGCCACACCGCCGATGCCTGGACGGCGCTGGGCGAGGGGCGCGGGGTGATGCTCAGCGAACAGCTGGCGCGGCGCCTGCATGTGGGGCTCGGCCAGCGCTTGAGTTTGCCGCTGCACCCGACCGTCAGCCTGAACGTGGTCGGTCTGTATGCCGACTACGGCAATCCCAAGGGCCATATCCTGCTCAACGCCGACTGGCTGCGCAGCCATTGGCCGCAGGCCAGCCTCAGTGGCATTGCGCTGACTGTCGCACCCGGGCAGTTGTCGGCAGTGCAAGCGCAGTTGCGAGAACGTTTCGCCCTGGACGACAGCCGCATGGTCGAACAGGCCAGCCTCAAAGCCTGGTCCAGCGAGGTGTTCAGCCGCACCTTCGCCGCCACCACTGCGCTCAATGGTTTGACCTTGGGCATCGCCGGGGTCGCCTTGCTGCTGGGCTTGCTGACCTTGGCCCAGAGCCGCCTTGGCCAGTTGGCACCGCTGTGGGCGCTGGGTGTGTCGCGGCCCAGGCTGGTGCTGCTGGCGTTGGCCCAGACCCTGCTGCTCGCCACCTTGACCGTGCTGCTGGCCTTGCCGCTGGGCGTGTTGTTGGCCTGGTGCCTGGTGGCGATGGTCAATGTGCAGGCCTTCGGCTGGCGCCTGCCGCTGCAGGTGTTCCCGCTGCAGTTGCTGCAATTGGCCGGCCTTGGGCTGTTGACCAGCCTGCTGGCCAGTGCCTGGCCGCTGTGGCGATTGACGCGCCAGCGTCCGGTGGATCTGTTGAGGCAATTCAGTGATGAGCGCTAAGGGATTGTGCAGTGTGCTGCTGGCGTTGGGCCTGAGCGCTTGCGATCAGCCCGCGGCACCGCCGGCCAGCTATGCAGGTCTCGGTCAGGACGCGGCAGCCTTTCGCCAGGTGCAGCGCGGCCAGCCGCTGGTGTTCCCGCGCGACCACGGCGCCCATGATGGCTTTCGCATCGAATGGTGGTACGTCACCAGCAACCTGCACGACATGCAGGGCCGCGACTGGGGCGCGCAGTGGACGCTGTTCCGCTCGGCGCTGGGCCCTGGCGCGGAAACCGGCGACTGGAATAGTCCCAACCTGTGGATGGCCCATGCCGCGCTGACGGGACCGGACGGACACCAGTCGGCCGAACGGCTGGCCCGTGGCGGTATCGGCCAGGCCGGGGTGAGCACTGCGCCGTTTCGCGCCTGGATCGATGACTGGGTGCTGACGGGTGACCCGACCATCGCCCGGCTGAACATGCGCGCCCAGGGTGAGGGGTTCGCCTATGACCTCGATCTGTCCACCCAGCGCCCGCTGGTGCTGCACGGCGACGGTGGCTACAGCGAAAAATCCGGGCACGGTCAGGCCTCGTATTACTACAGCCAACCGTTCTACCAGGTGAGCGGGGTGATCGAGCACGCCGGGCAGTGCCTGGCGGTACGCGGCAACGCCTGGCTCGACCGCGAGTGGAGCAGTCAGCCCCTGGCCGAGGGGCAGTCGGGCTGGGACTGGTTTTCCCTGCACCTGGACAGCGGCGCCAAGCTGATGCTGTTTCAGGTGCGCCAGGACAGCCAGGCGCCGTACCGCGCCGGCACCTGGATCGACGCCGATGGCCGCAGCCAGGCGCTGGCCGCCGAGCAGGTCGAGCTGCAGCCCTTGGCCTGGACCCGCCAGAGCGGCGGCCAGCGCGTACCGACCCGCTGGCGGGTGCAGGTCGCTGGCAAAGGCGTGGATGTCGAGGTGCAGGCGCTGCAGCCCAGGGCCTGGATGAATACCCGCTTCGCCTATTGGGAAGGGCCGCTGCAGATACAGGGCAGCAGCGGCGGGCGGGGATACCTGGAGATGACCGGTTACGATCCTGAGCGCTAGACGTCTCAGATCCACACGTCGTTAGTCGCCGTGCGTTCGCCACCTTCATGGCCGGTGTTGAGTACCCCGCGCGGCTCGATCATCAGCAGGCGCGCCTCGCCTTCGGCGGCGGTGCGGTGGCTGATACCGCGCGGCACCACGAACAACTCGCCGGGCGCGACGTACACCGGCCCGTGCTCGAAGTCGATGCGCAGGGTGCCGTCGAGGACGATGAAGGCTTCGTCGGTTTCCGGGTGGTCATGCCAGATGAATTCGCCTTCGATGCGCACCACCTTGAACTGGTAGTCGTTGAGTTCGGCGATCACCCGGGGTGACCATTGCCGATCGATCAGTCCGGCTTTGTGCAGCGGGTTGACTGGAACGGGTACGGGCGTGTTCATGGGGCGTCCTCATCGGTTTGCAGTGAGGCGCCAGAGTAGACAGGCCGCGACGACCATTCTTGTACGATCCTGCAAGTCAGGCGCGCAGGCGCTGCAACCAGCGCGCCGGCGGAACGCCATAGGCGCGGGTGAAGTAGCGAGTCATGTGGCTCTGGTCGTGAAAGCCTGCAGCCAGCGCGGCGTCGACCAGGCTGAAACCGTCGAGCAGCATTGCCCTGACCCGATCCAGCCGGCGCAGGGTGACGTAGCGGTAGGGACTGGTGCCGTACAGCGCACGAAAGTCGCGCGACAGGCTCCAGCGTTCGCGGCCACTGACCTGCTCCAGCGCCTCCAGGGTGATGTCCTGCTCGGCATGTTCGAGGATGAACCCGCGCGCGCGCTCGGCCGCCTGGTAGTCCGGGCGCTTGCGCCCGCGCGGCTTGCCGGCGACCACGCGCAGGGCCACTGCCAGGTCGTACAGCGCGTCCTGTTCTTCCAGAGCCTGCAACGGATGCTCCAGGGCCTGCACGAAGACCTGGCTGGCGCAGCGCAGGCGCAGGTCGTCGGACAGCCCACCACGAATGTACGGCAGCGTCTCGCCGCCCAGCGCCTGCTGAATCGAGGCCGGGTCGATATAGGCCATGCGATAGCGAAAGCCTGCTGCGCTGCCGGCCATGCCGTCGTGCAGTTCATCCGGGTGCAGCACCATGGTGGCGCCCGGCAGGCTGTGGCGCAGCGCACCGCTGTAGTGAAAGCTCTGCACTCCGGCCAGGGTCTGGCCAATGGCGTAGGTGTCGTGGCGATGGGGGTCGTACCCATGCCCGCCGAACCAGGCCTCGATACGCTCGATGCCGCCAGGCGGGCTGTGGCGTCGGACCCAGTCATGGGGCGAGGGAAGGGCGTGATCGCTCATGGGACGTCTCGGCAAACGTTGGGAGGTAGCGGGCGAGCAGACGGTTTACCGCAGCGCCGCTAATTAGCCAAGTCGCTCGTGCGTCGGTCGCCACGAGTCAGGGCAAATGCCGGTCTTGGAGGGCTACAGCCGGGCCACTCGCTTGAGTGTTTATCAGCCGTTTGAAGCACGCAAGCGGATGGCCATGTCGCCGAGCTGCCTTCCGCTCGTCGCTTCATCATTAGGCAGCTTGAAGGTTTAACAGAGTCTGGCTAATAGTGAGCACATTGCCAGGGGGAGGCTGTAAGAAATGCAACAGCGATTCGTCATCGTGCCGGCATTGCCGAAGGAAAAGGATGTGATTCAGCGCAAGACCACGGTCTGGAGTGGTGTTTCAACGGCGCGCTTCGATCTCTACGACAATCTGGAAAAACAGCGCCTGACGCTGAGCCTGCAAAGCCGCCCCGATGCCGAGGCGGAGTGCTCCAGACGCAATTGTGCAGGGTGAGCGGATCTCTGACCGCAGCCGCTCAGCGCCAGGATCGGCAATGACGCCAGCATTAGATCCTTGCCAGCGACTGCTGCGATGGCCCAGGCGCGTGATGGCTCTTGTACATCAATCATCAAGGCGCCACTATCCGTAAACACCTGAATATCCCTAGGCTCACCCGCTCAGAATTGATCGGTAGATCGACATCGATGCTGATGGGCGTTACATCGCAGGTTTCGCCTTGCGGCGACCGACTTTTGGGGGCAAAAGTCGGCAAAACCCTGTGCTCCACTAGCCGGCCCTACACTACGCTGCGCTCCGTTTCGGGTTCCCTGCGTTCCGGCACTCTTCGGGCCAGCGCGGGCAAGGGTTGCTACGCAACCCTAACACCTCGCGTCCTCGGCTGCGCCTCGGGTGCGCTTCGCGCACGGCCCTACGAGTACCGGAACGAAGGCCGGCTACAGTCGCGATCGGTGTCGCCTGAGCGATCTGTGTACAAAAAGCGCTTTGCCGATGTTGTTGCGGGCAGTCAGGTAGATTTCGACAAGTTCACGACTCTATTAGTCCGGCCGCAGCCGCTCAGCCTCGTGACGCCAGCACCAGATACTCGCCAGCGACAGCTGCGATGTCCCAAGCGCGTTAACGCTTTTGTACCTCAATCGTCCAGACGCCACAGATCGCGACTGTAGCCGGCCGGAGCGTAGGTGTTCGAAGGGGCGTGCGCGTCAGCGCACCCGAGGCGCAGCCGAGGACGCGAGGTGTTAGGGTTGCGCAGCAACCCTTGCCCGCGGCGCCCCGTAGAGCACCGGAGCGCAGGGGACCCGGAACGGAGCGCAGCGCAGTGCAGGGCCGGCTAGTGGAGCACGGCGGTTTTGCATCCTTTTGCCCGTGAGACGGACCTGCGCAAAAGGATGTCGCCGCAGGCGAAACAGCGGTCCTGAAGCCAACGAATCTCTACAGGTCATAGCGTTGGCCCTCTACCCGGAAGCACATGAATATCCTTAGGCTCACTCGCTCAGGATTGATCAGTAGATCAGTAGATACAGTCGCGATCTGTGTACAAAAAGCGCTTTGCCGATGCTGTTGCGGTCAGTCAGGTGGATTTCGACAAGTTCACGACTCAAATATGCCCGGTCGCATCCACTCAGCTTTGTGGTCGGCATCGGCGCGAGAACTGCGATGGTCCACGCGCGCAAAGGCTCTCGTACATCAATCATCTAGGCACCACAGATCGCGACCGTCGCTGGCTAGTGGAGCGCGCAGCGCCTGTGCCGGCTGCGGCGCGCCAAAGCGCGTCGATCTAGATCGGATAGTGCTTGAGCTCGCGGGCGATCAGCAGCCGCTGAATTTCGCTGGAGCCTTCGTAGATCTGCGTGATGCGCGCGTCGCGGTAGTAGCGCTCGACCGGATAATCTTCCAGATACCCATACCCGCCGTGCACCTGAATGGCCATGGAACACACCCGCTCGGCCATTTCCGAGGCGAACAGCTTGGCCTGCGAGGCCTCTGACAGGCACGGCTTGCCAGCACTGCGCAGGCGCGCGGCATGCAGAATCAGCAGGCGCGCAGCATTGACCTGGACCTGCATGTCGGCCAGCAGGTTGGCGATGCTCTGGTGTTCGTTGATGGGCTTGCCGAACTGCACCCGCTCACGGGCGTATACCAGCGCAGCCTCGAACGCTGCCCGGGCAATGCCCAGGGCCTGGGCCGCGATGCCGATACGCCCGCCTTCCAGGTTCGACAAGGCAATCGCCAAGCCTTTGCCGCGCTCACCCAGCAGGTTGCCCGCGGGAATGTGGCAGTCGTCCAGGCTCACTGCGCAGGTGTCGCTGGCGCGGATGCCCATCTTGTGTTCGCTGCGCTCGACCTTGAAGCCAGGGTTGTCGGTCGGAACCAGAAATGCCGACAGGCCTTTCTTGCCAAGCTCAGGGTCAGTCACGGCGAAGACGATCGCCAGCCCCGCCCGCCGTGCATTGCTGACGAACTGCTTGGCGCCATTGAGCACCCATTGATCACCCACGCGCTCGGCACGGGTGCGCAGGTTGTGCGCTTCCGAGCCGGCTTGCGGTTCGGTCAGGCAGAAACAGCCGATCACCTCACCGCTGGCCAGGCGCGGCAGCCATGCCTGTTGCTGCTCGGCGCTGCCATAGGCCAGCAGCGGACCACAGCCGACCGAGTTGTGGATGCTCATCAGCGCGCCGGTGGCGCCATCGCCGACCGAGATTTCCTCGACTGCCAAGGCGTAGGCGACATAGTCGGTGTAGCTGCCGCCGTGCTCCTCAGGCACGACCATGCCCAGCAGGCCCAGCTCACCCATGCTGCGCACCACACCGTCGTCGATCCACGCGGCTTTCTCCCAGGCCTGGGCGTGGGGGGCGATTTCGTTGCGGGCGAAATCGCGCGCCATGTCGCGGATCATGATCTGCTCTTCGTTCAGTTCCAGGTCTTGCATGGCTGCCTCCCGGCTCACAGGCCGTCGAAGAATCGGTTGACCTGCGCCGCCGTCACGTCGGAGGGGCGTGGCGGGTTCCAGCGTGGCTGTTTGTCCTTGTGGATGATCAGCGCACGCACGCCTTCGATGATGTCGCCATGGGCGAACCACTGGCGGTCGACGTGCAGTTCCTGGGCGAAGCAGTGTTCCAGGTTCAACTGCCGACCGCGGCGCAGCAGCTCCAAGGTGACGGCCATGGCCAGCGGCGAGCGCTGTTCCAGCAGCTCAGCGGTGGCCAGCGCCCAGTCATGGCTGTTGCCGAGGTTGACCTCACGCAGTTGCTCGATGATGGAGGGGATGTCGGGTTGGGCGAAATAGTGATCGATGGCCGGTCGCAGTTCGGCCAGCGGCGGCGCGTCGAGGATCTGCTGGCCAAGGCTGGCGAGCAGGCCTTGCAGGTCTTTGAGCGGATGGTCGCCGAAGTGCAGTTGATCGAGGCCGCTGTCCAGTGCTGGCAGCGCTTCGCTGTGCAGGTACCAGTCGGCCAGACCGCAGTACAGCGCATCGGCCGCGCCGATCTGATTACCGCTGACGCCCAGGTAGATGCCCAACTCGCCGGGCAGGCGCGAGAGGAAATAGCTGCCGCCGACATCCGGGAAGTAACCGATGCCCACTTCCGGCATGCCCAGCCGGCTGCGTTCGGTGACGATGCGCAGATCACAGCCCTGGGCCAGGCCCATGCCACCGCCCAGGGTGAAGCCGTCCATCAGCACCATGAGCGGTTTGGGATAGCGATGCAGGGTCAGGTCAAGGGCGTATTCCTCGACGAAGAACGTTTCGTGCAGGGTATCGCCGGCCTTGTAGCTGTCGTGCAGCGAGCGGATGTCGCCGCCGGCGCAGAAGCCCTTGGGTCCTTCACCGCGCAGCATCACGGCCAGCACCTGCGGATCATTGCGCCAGGCGTCGAGTTGCCTTTTCAGGCTGCGCACCATGTCCAGGGTCAGCGCGTTGAGCCCGGCGGGGCGATTGAGGGTGAGGTGGCCGATGCGGTTGCGCACCGTCGCCAGCACTTGGCTGGCCTGCAACGGTGGAGTGGACGCGGTCATGGTGATCTCCCTGCCTTGTTATTGATTGTTCCGAATGAAACCGGTGGTCCGGCGGCGCAGAGTAGCAGGCCGATGCTGGCACGCGCATTTGCGCCACACAATCGATAAATATGCAGTGGATTCATGCAGATTTGCCTTGCAAACGGCTGCTGCCGCTTGCGGGTGTGACCGTGTGGGGAGGGGGATTGCTCATGCTGGGCCTGCGTTGCAGGCTTGTAGGCGCGGCGTCAGCCGCGAAAAGCTCGAAGCTGCATGAACAGTCAGCGCATTGCACGCAGGCGCGGTTTGATCCATTGCCAACTGCGCAGCGCCAGCCCCAGGCAGATGCCGCTCGGGCGCCAGCTGCAGCAACTCAGGCGCCAGTGCGCGATGCTGGCGCTCTGGCGTTCGTGCAACTGATGGCTGGAATTGTCCAGGCTCACCCGCGAGGCGTCGATGTGCTGCCAGCCGGCCTCCAGGCCCCAGCGGATCAGTTCATCGAGCAGCACGCGACCACTGCCTAGTTCGCGATACTCCGGGCAGAAGGCCAGGTTGTAGTCATAGACCCGGCCGCGCTCCAGCAAGCCCAGGCGGTAGCTGATGCAGCGACCGTCCAGCTCCAGCAGCACCAGACACACCATGCCCTGTTCGGCCAGGGCGCGCAGCGCCTGGTACATCCACAGCCTGCGTTGCGGGCCGGAAAAAATCCCCACTTCATCGTCACCTTTCCAGCTGGCTGCTTCCACCGCGCTGATGGCGTCGAGCAGGGCGTCGATGTTGCTCGCGTCGGCCAGCACCCGGCGCTGCACCGCGCCGCAAGCGGTAATGCGTTTGCGCGCACGGCGCAATTTGTAACGCGGGTCGCCGCTCACTTCCTGGGCATCGGCAGCGCTGATCTGGTGCACCGGCACGCGGCACGCCAGGCGCCGCTCGAAAGTCGAGCTGCGCCGCGCCCAGCATGCCAGCCATGGCGTACTGGCCTGGGCATCGGGGATTTCGTTCAGTTGCAGCACGGCGTGCGGCAGGTGCCGGCGGATCGCGCGCAGGGCCTGCGCGGCAGCCGCGGCGGGCAGCTCGTTGAGCAGGCCGATGCGGTCGCTCAGTGGATAGCCCAAGTGGCGCACCACCGCCAGGCGCACCGGGCCGAACGCCTCACGGCTGTGTACCAGCGGCAGACACATTCGCAACTGCTCGCCCTGCCAGCCGAGCAGGACGGCCAGGCGCTGGCCAGGTTGCAGCGCCTGTTCGGCCGCGTGCAGCCAGCCCAGGTGATTGAACGGGGTGCTGGCCGCCAGTCGCTGGCGCAGCGCCTCGTAGTGCTCGGCAGGAAAGCTCGGGTCAAGGAGCGAGGCGCACCAGCGCAGTTCGATGGCCATGTTTCAGTCCTGTGTGGCCGCTTGCGGCGGACGCGACAGGTTGCGCAGATGCTCGATGCGCGAACCGCTGTAGCGACTCTGATGGAACAGCTTCCAGCGCCCGAACAGGTAGTGCACATGTTGAATCCGCCCCTGTTCGCGGTAGCCCATGCGCAAGTGCAGGCGCAGGGCCGGAATGTTCTGGCTCTCGCAGACATCCACCACCTTGCGGTAGCCGCGCCCGGCCATTTCCTGCCACAGCGTCAATTGCGCATCGGTGGAAATCTGTGTGCCCCAGCAGCGACGGATCGACTCGCCGCCGAACTGAAAGTATTCCCCCGGCTGTACCCGGAACCAGCAACCGTAATAGTGATGGTCGTGATAGTCGCCAGGGCTGGCCCAGACGAAGGCACAGGCATCGTCGTCCTCATCGAGCCACATCAGGCCAATATGGCCCTCCTGCGCCAATTCGCGCATGGTCTCGACACGATCGCCGAAGTGGCGGGCGAAGGCCGGTGCGTTGTCGGCACTGATGCGCGCCATGCGCAGCGGCGGCGATGGCCTGAGCTGATGCGGCGGAGGCGGGGTAACCAGATCGCGCTCCAGCCACAGCAATTGCTCTTGGCGATACACGAAATGCCGAAAGGCACTGACGCAGATACCGCGTAGTCCTTTGCGCTGCAGTGCGCGCTTGAGGGTGTCGAGGGCAAGAATCATGGTGCCTCCTTGGATCGTGTGGCGGGGTGGGTGTCGGCTGTTTGCCAGGTCAGGGCAAACAGCGTTTGCCCAGGAACGATGAAATGCGCGCGGCCCTGGTGACAGTCCAGGCTGGCGGTGCGCGGCGGGTCGTCGGCGCCCAGCAGCTGCAATTGCGCCCGGCTACACGCCGCCCCCAGGCCGTCGACCTGCAACTGCTGCCGGCGCGTGGCCTTGTTCACCCCGAGCAGGCTGCGCTGGTCGCCCTCGGCCATGGCCAGGGCATCGACCTCGAAGGCGTCGTTATCCAGGCTCAGCACCTCGGGCAACCAGTGGCGTTGCATGAACCGATGGGCCAGGGCCACCGGTTTGGCGGAAAACCCGGCGCCTTCGCCGTGCACCTGAATCATGCCCTTGGGCCACTGTGGCTCATCGGCCAGCTGAAACCAGTTGAGCATGTCCAGCAGGCCATCGGCCGAGGCGTTGATCGCCACCGATGCCCACCACAATGCGGCGAACTGGGTGTCCTGTTCGTAGGGGCTCAGGCTCGAACCGCTGGAAATGTTGGTCTGGTCGAGCAACAGCGCCTTGCGTGGCCGGCCATTGGCATCCAGGCCAACCAGTTCGGCGGCGGCGCGTACCTGCTGGCGGTAGCTGCGGGTGGCCAGCAGGTCGCGGACCATCCAGGTGTGCCAGGCCAGCGCGTCGATCCCCTCGCCGTGTTCGGCCAGCAGCCGCCGCGCCCAGTCCAGGCCGACGCGCTCTCGGCTGCCTTCGCGCATCGGGCCATTGACCAGGTTGGAGCTGGCCGGCATGGCAATGCGCACCCCGGCGTCGCGGGCGCCGGGAAAGCGCTGCACCTGTTCCAGCATCGCCGCGAAATAACGCGCGTAGCTGGCGTAGTCCGGGTAGCTGAGGTTCGGCTCGTCGCTGAAGGCCAGGTAATGAAGGGCGTGGCCGGGCCATTGCGTGGCACTGCGCAGCCAGGCATCGAGCCCTGCACTGGTGGTGGGTTCGGCGTCGAGCACCGAGCGGCGCCCGGTGGCGGCAAGCAGGGTGATGTCCTGGTCGATCGGATAGCGCTGCAGGTAGAACCGCCGAAACGCTTGCTCGTAGTCGGGCTTGCGCTGTAACACGTCGACGAAGCTGTACCAGCCGGCGGCGTGTGGCTGCACCTCATCGAGCACGGCATGGCTGGCCTTGGGCGGCAGCAGGTAGGGCAGGTTGACCCCAAGGCGGGCGCTGCTGCCGCGGCGCGTATTGCCGACTCGCAGATGCACCTGACCCTCGCGTTGCGCCAGCGGTCCGAGGTGCTCGACGCGCTGGGCGAACAGGTTGGCGCTGCCGTCGAGCCAGAAAGCGGCCTTGCCTTGGCCGGACAAACGCAGGCGGAAGACTTGCGGGGTGCTTGCCTGCGGCAGCGCCAGGCGCTCGAACTCCCAGTAGGCCTGGTGGGGCAGCAGTGCCAGGTGCCAGCGCCGCCCATCGCCAAGGCGCTCGACCTCCAGCGCGCGCACGCCGCCATGGTACTTGCCGGCCAGGCTCGCCTGTTCACCGGCAGGCACCTGGAAGTACAACTCGGTGTCGGGTTGCGCCTGCACGCTGAAATGCACCTTGGCCGGAGCGAACAGCGCGCGCGTGTCGGCGTCGTGGGTCACGCTGTAGCGACGGAAACTGTAGCCGGGCACTTCCAGCTGATAGGGTCCGGCGCTGGCGGCCAGCGGCCAGTCCTGCTCGCCGCGGGTCTGCTGACGGCTTATAGGTCGCTCGCCCTGCAAGCGGCCCTGGCCATCGAGCAGGTAGAGCGATTCCTCGACGGCATCGGCCTGCCACGCCGGCTGCCAGCGCACCTGCACGGTGTCGTTCTGGGCAGGCTGCAAGTACAGGCTGCCATCGCGGATGTCGGCCCAGCTCAGCACCTGGCCGTGGGCGTTGACGGCCAGCGCGCACAGGCCGCACAGCAGCAGGCGCTTCATGCCGGCCGCCGTTGCAGCAGTTGCCGCAGTGGCCCCAAGTCGCTGGGCAGCACCACCAGGGTCTGCCAGATCGACACGCCGCTCAGCCGGCAGTACATCCCCAGCATCACCAGCGCCGCGGCCAGGTAGGCCGCCGACGAGCTCAGCGCGGCGCCGAGGATGCCAAGGTGCGGAATCAGCAGCAGGTTCAGCACCAGGTTCAGCGCTGCGCCCAGCCCCATGATCCATGACACCGCGCCTGGACGCCCCTTGCCCAGCAGGTCGAGGCGCAGGATGCTCGCGTGGCTCATGCCGAGCAGCCCCGGCAGCAGCCCGAGCAGCGCCGGATAGGCCGGCCGATACTCGGCACCGAACAAGGTGACGATCAGCCATTCGCCGATCAGCGCCATGAACAGGCACGCGCCGAGCATGATCGTCGAGGTCAGGCGCAGGGCCAGCGGGGTCAGCTTGCTCATCACCGTTTCCTGTTGCAGCAGGCGCTTCATCAACGGGGTGGTCACCGCCTCGGGGACGATGAACAGCAGCTCGGCGGCGGCGGTGGCCATGGCGTACTGACCCAGGCTGGCACTGCCGAGCATGGCGCTGATCAACAGGTAATCGCCCCGCAGCACGGCCTGGCGCAGCAGCACGTCGGGATGACTCTTGGCGCTGTAGGCAAGCAGTTCGCGCTGGCCGGCGCGGTCCCAGCACAGGGCGATCGAGTGCTGGCGGCCCAGCCAGTAAACCCCAAGGCTTGCCAACAGGCCCAGGCCGCACAGCCAGCTGAGCACCGCCGCCTCCAGCGCGGCATCGCGCCACAGCCACAGCAGCGCGCCGAACAGCAGCAGTGGCAGCAGCGACTCGAGCAGGCGCAGGGCGTTGTAGGTGCCGGTGGCACCGCAGGCATTGTGCAGGGTCAGCAGGGCGGTCTTGAGCACCGACAGCGGCACCGCCAGCAACAGCAACCAGACCAGCAGCCCCAACTGCGCGTTGGCCTCCAGGTGAGTGCCGAACTGGCGCGCGACGAGGATGCACAGCAACGTCATCAGCCCTGCGAGCAGGCAGCCGTACACCAGCACCTGGGTCAGCAGCAGACCCATGCTGCGCTGCTTGGCCGCCTGGTAGCCGAGCGCGGTGTTGAGGCCGCCGCTGGTGGCGGCGCTGATCAGATCGGGCAGGGTGCTGAGCAGGGCGAACACCCCGCGCTCGGCAGGCCCCAGCACCCGCGCCAGCAGCACATTGCGCAGCAGGCGCAGGACCAGCATGGCCAGGTTGGTACCCAGGCTCAGCGCCAGGTGACGCAGGTAGCCATCGCGCTTCATGCCGGTACCCCGCGGCTCATGCGCCAGGCCAATAGCGACGGATGCCGGGCGCTGCGCTGGCTGACGCCGATGCGCGGCAATGCCAGGGGGTCGTCGTTGACGGCGCACACTGCGGCGCGGGTGCCCAGGGCGTAGCGGTACTGCTGCGCAGCCACCTGGCGACGCACCCGCGCGTCGTGATCGCCGTTGGGGTAGCAGTACACCGGCAGCGGCTGCAGGCAACCTTCCTGCAAGGCCACCCTGGAGCGGCTCAACTCGGCGTGCAGCGCCTCATCGCTCAGCCCCGGCAGCAGGGCATGGCTGGCACCGTGAGGCCCGAAGCTGATCAGCCCAGAGCCTTCCAGTTGACGCACCTGGTGCCAGTCCAGCGCCTGTGGCAGCGACTCCAGCGGGCAGGCGTCGGTCAGCGCGTGCAACTGCGCCGGCGGCAGTGACTTCAGGCTCTGCAGAAAACCGGCCAGTACGCGGCTGCGTGCCTCATTCGAGAAGCTGTGCAGAACACTTGCCGGCACGGGCCGACCGAGCGCCTGCAATTGCGTGAGCAGCGGGTTGATCGAGGCCACGCCGTGGCTGCCCCAGAGGGTTTCGCCAATGCTTTCCCACCAGAAGCGCTGGCGGCTGTCGATGTAGTCGGTGGACAGGAAGATACTCGCCGGCACCTGGTACTGGCGCAGCAACGGAAAGGCATGCACGGCATTGTCGCGCCAGCCATCATCGAAGGTCAGCGCCAGTGGCGGACGCTGGCCGGGGCGGGGTGCGGTGGGCGGGTCGAGCAAGGTCATCAGTGGCACACAGTCGAAATGCTCGCGTAGCCATTCCAGCAGACCGGCGAAGCTTTCGGCGCCGACGCACAGCTCGTTGCGGTGTGCCAGTTCGGCGCTGGCATCGTCCTGCACCACCCGGTGCAGCATGAGGATGACGCCGCGCTCGCGCAGCTGCCGACGGCCCTTGGCCGAATTCAGGTACAGCCAGCCGCAGGCGCACTTCACGAAGGTCTTGATCGACATGGCAGTCACTCAACGGGTCTGGGTGGGGTTCCACTGGGTGTAGCTGCGCCCGCGCAGAAACTGCCACAGGCCGCTGCTCATGCCGGCCACGGTGACCAGCACGAAGGCAGCCAGGCGAAAGACGCGGGGCAGACGTCGTCTGCGGTCGAGCAGGCCGAGCAGCGCCGCGCCGTAGCCAAGCAATTGCGCGCCCAGGCTCAGGCGGTAGAACGGGCTTTCATCCAACAGCCACAGGTTGCTCAGCAGCAATGGCAGCAACAGCACCGGGGCCAGGCGACGCAGCAGCTTGTGGCTGATCAGGGCGATGGCGTACAGGCCATGGCGGCGTGGATCGAGCAGCGCGCGGCGTGCCTTGAGGCTGAGCAGCCCGCCGACGGTGACGCGCTGACGGCGGCTGAACTGACGCTCGACCTCATCGGTGCCATGGTCGATGCCCCGCGCCTGATCCACATACACCAGGCGCAGGCCGGCCGCCGGGGCGCAGGTGCTGATGAAGAAATCGTCGTTGACCCGCGGCGGAATCGGTTGGAACAGCTCGCGGCGCAGCGCCTGCAGGGCGCCATCGGCCGACACGCAGCAGCCGACACGGTTCTCCAGCCGACGCAGCCAGGCCTCCAGGCGTCGGTACAGCGCTTCGCCATAGCTCATGCCCGTGCCGCTGAGCGGCATCAGCAGGTTGCCCGCCGTGGCCCCGACCTGCGCATCGGCGAACGGGCCGAGCAAGGCGGCGAAGGCGCCGCCTTGCCACTGCACGTCGGCGTCGGTGAACAGCAGGATGTCGCCGGTACAATGCGCCACGGCAGCATTGAGGGTGGCGTTCTTGCCCTGGCGCGGCAGGTCGAGCACGCTGATGCGCGGATCGTTCAGGCCGCGCGCCAGGGCCACGGTGGCGTCGCTGGAGCCGTCGCTGGCGACGACGATCTGCAGGCTGGCGAGCTGCACCTCCTGGGTTAACAAATTAGCCAGTTTGGCCTCGATGTGACGCTGTTCATTGTGCGCCGCCACCACCACGCTGACGTGCAACGGGGTAATGGGGGGCAGCTGCCGCGTCGGGCGTCGCAGGGCCAGCACGGCCAATAGCAGCGGGTAGCCGAGCCAGGCGTACAGCGGCAGCAACAGGCAGCTCCAGAAGATCGATTCAGCCACGCGAAGGCCTCCTTGTCGGGCGATTGAACAGGCTCAGCAGCAGCGCGATGCCTGCCAGGTGCAGACGAATCCAGTGCAGCCACCACAGTTGCAGGCCCAGCAACAGGTCGCGCTGGCCCAGGCTTTGCCGGGCACTGAGGATCAGCGCGGGCAGGGTGCCGAGCAGCAGCAGGCCCAGCGCCACGGGCACGTAGCCCAGAAACGCGCTCAGCACAGCTGCGCCATCGACCGCCCAGACCGCTACCGACAGCAGCGGGAAACGCAGCATGCGCACGCTGTGGCCATGACTGCGCAGCAGGTGCAGATGGCTGCCCTGGCGCCACATTTCCTTGCCCAGCCACTCGCCCCAGCGGCCTTCGAAGCCCCAGTGCAGCACCACCGGTTCGCGCACGGCCAGCAGGCGTACACCGGCCTGGTGCAGGCGCACGGTCAGGTCTTTGTCCTCGCCGGTGGTCAGGCCCTCGTCGAAGCCGCCGACCGCCTCGAAGCAGTCCCGTGGCAGCAGCAGATTGGCGCTGGGCAGCCAGCGCGCGGCCTGCTGCAAGGCGCCGCTGCGCAAGGTTCGGCGTTGCCAGGCGCGCGCATACCAGGGCGCGGCCGCTGGCGTATCGCAGTCCAGCGCGAACACCTCGCCGCGTTGCTCACGGTGCAGGCGCAGCAGGCGGGTCAGCCAGCGCTCGGGCACCTCGATGTCAGCGTCGATGAACGCCAGCCACTCGCCGCGACTGAGCGCCGCGCCCTGGTTGCGCAGGGCGCCGATGCGCAAGCCAGGCCGGCTCAGCACCCGTGCGCCGGCCTGGCGGGCGATGCGCGGACCGTCATCGTCGGAGCCGTTGTCGACCACGATCAGCTCAAAGGACAGTCCTGCACGCACTGCCGCCCGGCGCACGGCCGCAAGGCTGCGGGCGATGTGCCGGGCCTCGTTGTACATCGGCACCACCACGCTCAGCTGGACCATGGCGCAGCCTCCTGCGACGGCGCCCGCGTGCGCCACCGGGTCATGGCCTGCTCGGCCTGGAGCCGCAGCACGCTCGACAGCGCGAGCATGATCCACAGGTACTTGTGGTTCGGCGCGCTGAGGAACATCAGGAACAGCCCGATGGCGAGCATGCTCATGCTCAGGTGCGTGAGCAGATCGGCACGGCCCTGATCGCCCTGCGCCAGCCATAGCCCACGGGCCTGCCACAGGTTGTGCAGCGCCAGGGCGATCATCGCGCAGAACAGCAGACCGGCCGGTATGCCGAGTTCGCTGAACAGCTCCAGATAGGTGTTGTGGGCCTGGCGATAGAGGTTCGAAGCCTTGGCGTTGGGTGCGAAGCGGTTGGCGTAGCCGGTGGTGGCGTAGTGCAGCGGGAAGGTGCCAGGGCCTGCGCCGAGCATCGGGTTGTCGCGGATCAGCCGGCTGCCGACCACCAGATAGGACGTGCGCCGACCCAGGGAATCATCCTTGTTGCCGCTGGCACCCGACTTGAGCAGCACCAGCGACTCGATGCGCTCGACGTACTTGGCCGGCATCACCATGGCCACCGCAGGCAGCAGCAGCGCCAGGCCAAGCATGACGAAGCCCAGATGGCGCGGGCGAATGCGCTTGAACCAGGCGCGGTAGTGCACGACCGCGATGCCCAGGCTGATCAGCAGCACCACCAGCCCCGAGCGCGATTCGGTCTTGGTCATGCCTACCAGCAGCAGTCCCAGGCAGGTCAGCCACAGCAGGCGCAGCAGCCATCGCCGGCTGTTGAGCAGCGCCCACAGTGCCAGCGGTACGGCGACAGCGATGAGCATGGCGAAGACGTTGGCATCGTCCAGCAGGCCCCTGGCGCGGCCCAGTTCCTGAAAGCGTGCGGAGAACACCGCCAACGCGCAGGTGATGGCCACGCTGACGCTGATCGCCTGGCACAACAGCGTCAGGTTCAGTTCGCGGCCGACCAGCAAGGTGATGGCGAACAGCACAAAGCCCACCGCCATCATGCGCAGATGGCCCAAAGACACGCCGCTGTCGTCGCTCAGCCACAGGCTCAGCCCGTACAAGGCCAGCAAGGGCAGCAGCAGGCGCCATTGATTGCTGCGCAGGCGCTCGCCGCTGAGCTGGCCGACCGCCAGTTGCAGCAGCACAATCACCGCCAGCGAGGCGCCAATCAGCTTGGCACCGGTCAGCTCGCTGTCCTTGAACACACCCTCGAACGGCACCAGGGCGATGATCGCCAGCAGCCCCCAGGCCGGTTTGCGGTACAGCGCCAGCAGGCCGGCCAGCCCCAGTACCGCGCCAGGGGCCAGGTACGGCCAGGGGCTGGCGAGCAGGCCCAGGCTGAGCAGACCCAACAGGCTGAGCAACGACAGGGGCAGGATCATCGGCAGGCCTCCAGGGCGGCATCCAGGTACACCCGTTCCCAGCGCTGTGCCAGGGTCGGCAGGTGATGGTGCTGGCGCTGCCGGGCATAGGCTGCCTGGGCCAGCTGCCGGGCCAGCGCCGGGTCGGCGAACAGCGTCTGCAGGTGCTCGGCCAGTTCGCCGACGGCCAGAGGCGCAGCCAGCAGGCCGCTGTGGCGGTGCTCGATGACATCCGGAATGCCGCCGACAGCGAACGCCACGACTGGCAGGTGCTGCTGCATGGCCTCGAGCAGCACCATCGGCGTGCCCTCGGTGCGCGAGCTGATCACCAGTGCATCGAGCTGCGCCAGCCAGGCCGGCATGTCGTCCTGAAAACCGGGCAGGCGAATGCGCGTGGCAAGCCCGGCAGCGTCGATGCGTGCCTGCAACGCCGCGCGCTGCGGGCCGTCGCCTAGCATCACCGCGTGCAACTGGGGGTAGCGCTGGCAGAGCGGGATCAGGCAATCGAGGAACAGATCCGGGCCTTTTTCCTGACTCAGACGACCCACATAACCCGCCAGCCACTGCCCATTCGGTGTGCTGACCTGGGGTGCAGGGGCGCTGTCGGGCAGGCCATTGGCGATCACCTGCAGCTTGTTCGGCGCGACGCCGCCTGTGCGCAACTGCTCGGCGATGCTGCGGGCCACGCACACCACCTGATCGACCACCGCGCTGCGGCACATCTGCACGGTGAGCCAGCCGTACAGCCGCTGCTTGCGGCTGCTGGGGGTGAACCCATGCTGGGTGCTGATCAGCGGCAGCCGCCACAGCAGCCCAGCCAGCCAGGCCAGCGCCAGGCCACGAAAATTGTGGCTGTTGAGCAGCGGCCGTTGGCGCCGGCGGGCGCCGAGGTATGCCAGCGCCGCGCCCAGGCCCGGACAGTTGACGCAGGCCACGCCGGCGCTGCGAAAGCGCGCCAACAACGCGTGCGGCGCGCCGAGAAACAGCACCTGATGGCGTCCCGGCGCGCTCTGGCAATGGTCCAGCAGCATGCGCTCGGCGCCATAGAAGCCGCCGCTGCCCAGCAGGTGCAGCACCGGTTGGCTCAGGTGTGTGGGGCTGTTCAATTGCGCACCCAATGCATCAGCCGCGGCACCGACCAGCTGCCGTGGGGGTTGCGCCGCTGCGGGGTCTGATCGTTGAGCACCAGCAGCACCGGCAGGTCGAGTTCCTGGCCAATCTGCGCCGGGTGCTTGAAGCGACGGTCGAAGAACTCGCGCAGATACACCACCGCCACCGCCAGCAGCAGGGCGCTGAGCAGCCCGAACGGAATGATCAGGATCGGCCGTGGGAAGGCCGGCTCCGCAGGCTCGTACGGTGCGCTTAGGATGCGCGCGTTGGACAGATCACCTGCCAGTTGCCGCTCGCCACGGGCCTCTTCATAGCGCTGGGTATAGGTGAAGAAGGCCTTGTGCAGGGCGTCGATCTCGGTGTCGAGCTGACGCGCCTTGCTTTGCACCTGTTGCAGCTGATGCACGCGAGTCTGGTAATCGGCGATGCGCTGGCTCTTCTGCGCGATCACCCCTTGCACCACCGCCAGGTCCTTCTCGCGCTCCTGAACACGGTTGGCGACCACCTTGAGGAACTGCTGGCGAGTCTTGCCGATCTGCTCGCGCTGCACCTGCATCTGTTCGCTGCCGGCCTGGAACACCGACAGATCATTGCCGTAGGCCAGCACCTGATTGGTCAACTGGTCGCCGAGCAGCTTCACCTCGCGGTCTTCGAACGACACCGTGTCGTTGTTGTTGGCGGTGGTGAAGGTGAACGGGAAGGCGTAGTCGCGCAGGTTGGCGCTGCGTGCGCTGGCCAGGCTGGCCTTGAGGTAGGCCAGCCACTGCTCGCCCTGCAGCAGACGGTCGCGGTACTGGTTGAGCGCCTGCTCCTCGGTGTTGATGGCGTTGAGGCGGAAGGTGATTTCCTCTTTCGGCTCGGACGACTCGATGCCTTGCAGCAGCGCCAGGCGCTGCTGTTCGAGGTTGTCCATGCGCGTCTGGTACTGCAGTTTCTTCTGTTCGTAGAAGGTCTGCGGCAGCTCGTTGGATTGCAGGTCCTGACGGTTGCGCAGGTAGTTGTCGAGCAGGCGCTGCACGAACACCGTGCCCAGTTGCGGATCTGGCGAGCTGTAGGCCACGGACACCACGTTCGAGCCGGGCAGGGTCTCGACCTTCAGGTGCTTGATGGCATCGTCGGTCAGGGCGTCCAGTTCGGTGTCGCGCGGCGCCTCGACCTCAAGGCCGAACCAGCCCTTCAGGGGGGCGATCACCTGTTCGCGCAGCGGTCGGGTGACGTAGGTGCGCAGCGGGTCGAGCAACAGGCGCTGAAGCAGGGTCGGCGGGATGTCGTAGCGGCCTTCGCTGCGCAGTTGCGCGATGGTGTCGCGAATCAGGGTCGCCGAGCGCAGGATGTTGCTTTCGGTTTCCATGTCCGACAGGCTCGGCGGCACGAACTTGTCGCTTTCCTGGGACAGCGCGCTGTTGGTGTCGCTCTGCGAGAGCTTCTTCGACTGCACGATGACTTCGGCGTTGATGTCGTAGCTTTCGGTGAGCACCAGCGGCAACACCAGCGCGGCCAGGGCGAAGATCAGGAACACCCGCTTGGCCAGCCGCGCGTTGGCGAACAGGATGCGGAAGAACGCGTGCAGGTAGTTTTCTTTACTGTTCATGGCCTGATCCCGGGCTGAGCACTCGCTGTGTTGTTTTCTTCTGCTTCGCGGTAGCTGGTGCTTTTCTTATTGTCGACGCGGTAGCTGAAACCGAAGCCAAAGCCCTGGAACAGCACGACGTCCGCCAACTGCCGGGCCAGTTCGCCGGCGCTGGCCAGTTTGGTCTTGGGCACGTAGAGCATGTCGTCCGGCTGCAGGAAGGCCACTTGCGGGGCGCTGGCGTCGAGGGCCTTGTCGACGTTGTAGGGAATGGCCAGCACCTGCTTGTCGTTGCGCCGCAGGATCATCACCGAGTCGAGCCGTGCCTTGATGTTCGGGCCGCGCGCCAGGGTCAGCGCCTCGAGCACCGAGATCGGCCGACGGATCGGGTAGGCGCCAGGCTGGGCGACTTCCCCAAGCACGTAGATTTCATTGGCCGCCGTGGACTTGAGCATCACGTCCACGGTCATGCGTCCGGGCAGCTCGGCGTAGCGTTTGTTCAGTTGCGCCTGGAGCTGGTCGAGGGTCATGCCTTGCAGGGCCAGCGAGCCGATTTCCGGAAAACTGGCGCGTCCGTCGGTGCCCACGCTGATTTCCCGACTCAGGCCGGTTGCCGGGTGATTGAGCGAGCTGCGCAGGTTCTGCTCGTTGCTCATCGGCGTCAGCACTTGCAGCGCCAACTGGTCGCGGTTGGGTTGGAACAGGCTCTTGTTGCGGTAGGCCTGCTGGATGGTCCGGCGGGCTTCTTCCGGGGTCTGCCCGGCGATGTTCACCGAGGTGTTGGCGCGCGGCAGTTCGATGCTGCCATCGGGCAGCACCACCTGATTGCCGTTGAGCGAGGCGGCCGAGAGAAAGCTCAGGCTGACGCTGTCGCCTGGCTGGATACGGTAGGCCTGAGAGCCGACATTGCTGATGTGGAAGATCACATCGAGCACATCGCCTGGGCGCAGCACCTGATCACGGCGCGGCAGTTCACTGGCCTGGGCATCGGCCGGTGCAGCGGTCATGATCTGCACCGGCATCTGCCGGGGTTGCTGGCTGGTGCAACCGGCGAGGGTCAGCAGGCACAGCGCTATCACGGGATAGTTCATGGTGAGCTCCTGAGGGCTGGCCTAGAGGTGGTCGTACAGCCACTTGGGCATGTAGTACTTGCGCCGGTTGAAGACGCTGCCGATGACCGTGGCGCCGGCCTGCAGCAAGCGTTGGGTCGTGGCCTGGGCGACTTCCAGGCGAGTCTGCTCGGCGGTGATCACCAGGATCACGCCATCGACCAGGCTGGCGATCGCCAGGCTGTCGGCATTGGCGTATACCGCTTCGCTGTCGATCACCACGAAGCGGTAGCGGGCGCTGAGCTGGGCCAGCAGGCTGCGCAAGTGCTCGGGGTCGAGACGTTCGCGGCCACGCCGGTAGTTGCCCGCCGGCAGCACGTCGAAGGGTTGGTCGGACAGGCGCACGATGCAGTCATGGCTCAAGGGCGGCGTGTCGTGGTCGAACAGCAGGTCGCTGAAGCCGCGCAGCTTGCCCAGCCCCAGCTGCTGACTGAGGTTGTTGCCGCGGGTGCAGCTGTCGATCAGCAACACGTTGCCCGCGCTCATCAGCGCCAGTTGGCTGGCGAAGGCCAGCGCGCTGGTGCTGGTGCCGCTGCCGCTGTTGGCTGCGGTCAGCATCAGGGTGCGTTGCTCGAGGTCGAGGACGGTGGCGCTCAGGTTGGTTTCGCTGGGAGTGGCGATGCTCAGGCTTCTTGATGTCGAACCGTCCATCTCAACTTGCTCCGTGGCCAGTGAAGACTTTCAGGGGAGTCTTGAGCAGGATCTTCAGGTCCAGCATCAGGCTCTGTTGGTTGATGTAGCTGAGGTCGAGCTCGACGCGCTGGTCGAAGTCGATGTCACTGCGCCCGGAGATCTGCCACAGGCCAGTCATGCCGGGATGGATCGACAGCCGCGCGAGGTGACTGTCGTGGTAGCGATAGGCGTTGAAGGAGGTCGGTCTGGGGCCGACCAGGCGCATGTCGCCGGTGACCACGTTGATCAGGTTGGGCAATTCGTCGAGGCTGCTGCGCCGCAGCCAGGCGCCGATCGGCGTGACCCTCGGATCGCGTTCGAGCTTGAAGTCGATGGAGTTGGCGCCGTGCTTGTTGAGGTGGCGCAGCGAGTCCTTGAGCGCCTCGGCGTTGGCCACCATGGTGCGAAACTTGTACATGCCGAAGGTGCGGCCGCGGTAGCCGGTGCGTTTTTGCACGAACAGCACCGGGCCTTCACTGCTGGACTTGATCAGCAGCGCCAGCCCCAGCAGCAGGGGCGCCAGCAGCACCAGCAAGCTCAGCGCGGCCAGACACGAGAGCACGCGGTTGGTACGCGACAGCGTCCACGGCCGGCCACCGGGGCGGCCGCTGAACCAGCCGCGGCCCTGGTTGTGAATGGCCGCGTCGATGCGCTGGCGGTGTGCCGGGTCCAGGCGCTGTTCCTGGTACAACGCTGGGTCAGGCATGCTGGGGGTCTGGCCGGTCATGGCGTTCTCCTGCGGTCCGACTGCTCGCGTGCCGGGGAAAACGGCGCAGGGCTGGGCGAGTAGTGGTTCTTGAACCAGGCGACGAAGCGCCCGAGCCCTTGGTCCAACGAGATTTCAGGGGTGAAGCCGGTGACATCGGCCAGGTCGCTGGCGTCGGCGAAGGTGCTCAGCACATCCCCCGGTTGCAGCGGCAGCAGTTCGATGTGCGCGCCACGCTGCAGGTGTTTTTCCAGCAGCGCGACGTAGTCGAGCAGTTGCACCGGGCGCTGCCCGCCAATGTTGTACAGACGCCATGGCGCGTGGCTGCTGGCAGGGTCGGGGCGGTGCGAATTCCAGCCGGGATTGCTGGTCGGTGGCAAAGGAATCAGCCGCACCAGGCTTTCGACGATGTCGTCGATGTAGGTGAAGTCGCGCTGGTGGCGGCCTTCGTTGAACAGCTGGATCGGCCGGCCTTCGCTGATCGCCCGGGCGAACAGCATCGGTGACATGTCGGGTCGGCCCCACGGGCCGTACACGGTGAAAAAACGCAGACCGCTGCTGGGAATGCCGAACAGGTGGCTGTAGCTGTGGGCCATGGCCTCGTTGGCTTTCTTGGTTGCGGCGTACAACGACAGCGGGTGGTCGACGGCGTCCTGAACCCGGTACGGCGTACTCAGGTTGGCGCCATACACCGAGCTGGACGAGGCGTACAGCAGGTGGCTGACCGGGTTGCGTCGGCAGCCTTCGAGCACGTTGAGAAAGCCGGCCAGGTTGCTGTCGAGGTAGGCGTGGGGGTTTTGCAGCGAGTAGCGCACGCCGGCCTGCGCGGCCAGGTGCACCACCACATCGGGGCGCTGGCTGGCGAACAGGCTGGCGACGCCGTTGCGGTCGGCCAGGTTCAGGCTGTCGAGGGTCAGCTTGCCCACCGAGGTACCGTTGATCGCATTGCTGCTGGCATCGCGGCGCACCCACTGCACCCGCGCATGTTTGAGTGCCGGGTCGTAGTAGTCGTTGAAATTATCAATGCCGTGTACGTCGTGGCCGTCGAGCAACAGCCGGCGGCAGGTATGGGCACCGATGAAACCGGCCACGCCGGTGACCAGCACTTTCATTTCGACTGCGCCGTTGGCTGCACCTGACGCCGACCGATGCCGGCGTAGCGCAGGCCCTGGGCGGCGACCAGGGCAGGGTCGTAGAGATTGCGCCCATCGACGATCAGGCGCTCGCGCAGCTTGCCCGCCAGCAGGGCGAAGTCGACCACGCGAAAGTGTTTCCACTCGGTGCAGATCACCAGCGCATCGGCATCCTGCACGGTGTCGTCGCGGGTGGCGCACAGGTGCAGATCGGGGCGGTAACCATAGAGCCGGCGGCACTCGTCCATGGCCTGCGGATCATAGGCGCGCACGCTGGCCCCGGCCGCCCACAGGGCTTCGATCAGGTAGCGGCTTGGCGCTTCGCGCATGTCGTCGGTATTGGGTTTGAAGGCCAGACCCCAGACGGCGACGGACTTGCCTTGGAGCTCACCCAGGTGCTGCTGCAACTTGGCGAACAACAGCTGGCGCTGGCGGTCGTTGACCTCGCTGACGCTTTGCAGCAGGCGCAACGGCATGCCGCTGTGCTGGGCACTGTGCAGCAGGGCGCGTAGATCCTTGGGGAAGCACGAGCCACCAAAGCCGCAGCCGGGGTAGATGAAGTGGTAGCCGATCCGCGGGTCGGAGCCGATGCCCTTGCGCACCGCTTCGATATCGGCGCCCAGGTGCTCGCTGAGGTTGGCCAGCTCGTTCATGAAACTGATGCGCGTGGCGAGCATGGCATTGGCCGCGTACTTGGTCAGCTCGGCGCTGCGGTTGTCCATGAACATGAGTTTTTCGTGGTTGCGGCAGAACGGCGCATAGAGCTGGCCGAGCACGTTGCGGGTGTGCTCGTCGCTGCAGCCGACGATGATCCGGTCCGGACGCATGCAGTCGGCCAGGGCGCTGCCTTCCTTGAGAAACTCCGGGTTCGACACCACGCGCACGTCCAGATGCGCCTTGCCCAGTCGCTGCAGCTCGCTGCGTGCCAGCGCCAGCACCTGGTCGGCGGTACCAACCGGCACAGTCGACTTGATCACCAGGATGCGCGGCGCTTCCATCAGCGCTGCGATCTGCCGGGTCACCGTCAGTACATGGGAAAGGTCTGCCGAGCCGTCTTCATCCGGTGGTGTGCCGACAGCGATGAACAGCAGCTCGGCATGGGCCACAGCGTCGCTGGCCTGGGTGCTGAAGGCCAGGCGACCATTGTGCAGATTGTCTTCCAGCACCTCGGAAAGCCCCGGTTCGCTGATCGGCGGTACGCCCTGGTTGAGCTGTTCGATCTTGTGCGTGTCGACATCGACGCACAGCACACGATGGCCAACGTCTGCCAACGCCGCAGCCTGCACCAGTCCCACATAACCGCTGCCAAAAACACTCACGTCCATGCCGCGTGCCCCAAGGGTTGAGTAAGGAGGGTGAAACACGAATGTGGAATGGTTATAGCGCAGTAAATCGGCGGCGCGTCAAAGCAATGGCATGTTTCGGCGCATTTACAGGACATGACAGTTTGGCGAATGGCCATCAACCCCTTTCCAATCCGTGACTTAGCGCGACAATCGAATGGCGGAGTGAATTCAATAAATCGACGAGCGGTCATAAGTCACTGATATATCGGGTTTGTGCTCGATAGTCAGTGTCGCTAAGTGTTTTTCAGCACGCCAAAATAAGGCGCCCTGAGATAGTCATTAATTTGACGATATTCACCTTGTGCTTTGTTTCACAGCTGCTACGTTTGCAGTGAAATCCTGTGAACCGAGGGCCGTAACGATGCGTGGGTGGATCAAGGCACTGCTGCTGCTGGCCTATCTAGGCTGTTTCCATCAGGCCATCGCCGACCGTGTGCAGGCGCTCGGCGCAGGCCTGGCGCTGCTGTTGTTTGTGGGCATGTTCTCGGTGCTGGCAGCGGCCTTGTGGCTCGCTGCCTGGACCCGACCGATGCCACTGCGCTGGGCACTGGCCATCCTGCTGGCAAGCAGTGCGGCGATGTTCGACGCGTATGGACAGATCACCGAGTCCTACCTGACCTACAGCGCCTTCGTGTCGATGGTGTATTCGGCGGGCTTCATCCTAGAAGCGTTGCAGCAGTACGGCCATGCCATTGCCCTGGCCGTGGGCAAGGCGCTGCTGGTACTGCTGGGTATCGGCATCCGTCCGCCCGCAGCGATGCGTGTGCCGCGCGGGCTGCCGGTGGCCGCGCCGTTGCTGGCGCTGGGGTTGTTGATCGCGGTGCTGTTCGTGCGTGCCGGGGAGGGCGCTCGCGGCTTGCCGGTGATGTATACACCGCTGGCCTATCTGACACTGCTGGGCTATGAATCGCTGCACGCAGGCCTTGGCCCGCGTCAGCCCGTCAGCCTGACGCCCGCGCAGTCACCGAGCGCTCGGCATATCGTGCTGGTCATCGATGAGAGCATCGCCGGCAACTACCTCGACATCAACACGCCCGGTGGCGTCAGCACGCCGCTCAGCCAGGCATTGCCGCAGGTCGAGGTGTACAACTTCGGCTACGCCGCCTCGGTGGCCAACTGCAGCGCCGACACCAATGTCACCCTGCGCTACGGCGGCACCCGCCAGGACTATCTGCGCATCAACGCCACCGGGCCTTCGATCTGGCAATACGCCAAGGCCGCCGGGCTGCATACCGTGTACATCGACGGCCAGCGCACCGGCGGGGCCTTGCAGAACCTGATGACCCGCAGCGAACAGAACGATATCGACCAGTTCATCCAGTTCGACGATACGTCGGTGCAAGAGCGCGACATGGCCGCCGCTGCACGACTGATCGAGCTATTGGCATCGCCCCAGCCGCAGTTGATCGTGATCAACAAGGTCGGTGCACATTTTCCGGTGCACGACAAATACCCGGACGCTTTCATGCACTACCGTCCGGCGTTGTCCCGCGGGCGTTACGTCGACGTCGCCGACACCGGCGAACGCGCCGGTTTCGACGGCAGCCCCAGCGACTGGCAGCGTTACCGCAATGCGTATCGCAATACCTTGCTGTGGAATGTCGGGGAGTTCTTCAACCGTCTGCTGCACCAGGCAGACTTCCGCGACACGGTGCTGATCTATACCTCCGACCACGGTCAGGACCTGCACGAGCGCGGCAATCCTGGCCTGAATACCCACTGCGGCAGCGATCCAAACCCCGAGGAAGGCCTGGTGCCGCTGCTGGTGTTGCAGGGCAGGGGTCTGCGCAGCCTCGACTGGCAAGCGCACTTGGCGCAAAACCGCAACGCTTCGAGTCACTACAATATCTTCCCCACCTTGCTGCTGCTGATGGGCTACGGGCGAAGTGAAGTCAGCGCGCTGTACGGACGCTCGCTGGATGTGCCGACCATTGATCCTTTCACCTTCAACGCCCGTTTCAACGCACGCCTTGGCGCCAAGCCCGACTTCCGTCATATCGACGTGCAGCGACTGCAGATGCCGGACCAGGCGCGGGACATTGCCGCATCCAAGGCGCCGTGAGGCGCCGGCAGCTCAGAGCAGTATCAGCTCGAAGGGTTGCAGCAGGCAGTCGAGCAAGGTCGCCGGCACCACGGGTGGGCGCCCCGCGTCTGCGCTGAGCTGGCTGGTGTGGGCGCTGATGGCCTGGCGCTTGCGCGCCACCCGTGCCTCGTCGAGCTGGATGCGCCGCGCCCGTGCCCATGGCAGGCGGTTGTCATCAGCGCTTGCCCAGTGCCAGGCCCACACCGGCACCTCCGCCAGCTGCGCACCGCGGGCCTGGGCCGCCTGGGCACCGGCACGGCCAATGGCTTCGTGATCGCAATGACCATCGTTGCGCCAGGGCACCATGAGCAGGTCGTCGGGCTTGAGCAATTGGCTCAGGTGGCTGACCAGGTACGCCTCGTTGCGTTGCACGCCGCCGTCCTTGAGGCTCAGGCGCCGCCAGTCGAGGTGACAGAGGTCGAGGTTGAGCGCCTGCAAGGCGTGGCGGCTTTCCAGGGGACGCTGATGGCGCAGTCGCCGTTCACTCCACTGCTGTGAGTCGGGATGGCTGCCCTCGCCATCGGTGGCGGAAATCAGCAGCAAGTCATGCTCACGGCCGGCAAAGCCTGCCAGCAGACCACCGGCCATGAGAATTTCATCGTCCGGATGCGGCGCCACCAGCACCAGCCTACGACCGGGTGGACATAACTGCTGCGGATCGATCCAAGGCGCACGGGCCAAGTGCGCACACTGTTGCCACTGCTGCCAGGGGGTGCCTTGACTGGCTTGGATCAGGTTATCGTCGCTCATGGTTGGCCAGGCTCCAGAACACGGCAGTTCGCTGCCGAGACGTTGTCCAGTTCAGAGGACGGCTGCGCCTGTGGAGTTCAACCCTCCTGACCACGGGGCGCCGGCAGAAGGCTTTGCACGCCTGGCTCGATCCGGGTAGCGTGCCAGCAGACTGATCAGGAAGCCTTACCTTATGGATTCAATTACCCAGGCGCTGCTTGGCGCTGCGCTGCAAGGCGCGCTGCTGGGCCGTGTTCAAGGCCGTCGGGCGCTGCTATACGGCGCGGCGCTGGCCACTGTGCCGGATCTTGACGTGTTCATCCGCTACGCCGACCCGGTGTCGCAAATGACGTTCCATCGTGGCTTTACCCATTCGCTGTTCGTGCTCACCGCACTGGCGCTGGCCTTGTCCACACTGGTCATGGCCGTGGCGCGCTGGCGCTGGCCCGACCACGGCTACCGATGGCCGCGGTTGATGCTGACCTTCTGGCTGGTGCTGGTGACCCACCCCTTGCTCGATGCTTTCACCGTATACGGCACACAATTGCTCTGGCCGCTCGGTGTGACGCCACAGAGTTGGGCGGCCGTGTTCATCGTCGATCCGGTGTACAGCGTGCCATTGCTGCTGGCGGTGGCGTATGCCGCCGTGCGTGGCCTGGGTCTGCGCAGTCGGCAGTGGCTGGGGGTGGCGCTGGTGTTCAGCACCCTGTACCTGGGCGGTGGGCTGGCCGGGCGAATGGCTGCCGAGCAACGCTTGCAGGCGGCGCTCGAGGCACAAGGTGTGACGGTGAGCGAGGTCAAGGCGGTGCCGATGGCGTTTACCAGTCTGGTCTGGCGGGTGCTGGCCAAGACCCCGGACGGTGACTACATCGAAGCGGTGAGCAGTGTGCTGGACCGCGATGCACCCGAGATGCAGCGCCTGTCACGGCACATCGAGGACGCACGCCTGCTCGACGGGGTAATGCTGCACGAGCGCCTGCGCTGGTTCACCGATGACTGGTTGCGCTACGACATCATCGGTGATGCGCTGGTGGTCACCGATCTGCGCATGGGCACGCCGGGCAACTACAACTTCCGCTTCCAGATGGCCCGGCGCGATGCGCAAGGCCAATGGCAGGCCGTCACCCCATCGCGCTGGCGTGAGGACGACGGCCGTTCGATGTTCGACCGTGAGCAACTGACGCTGATCTGGCGACGCATCTTCACTGCGCAGCCGCCCTTGCCGCTGGCGACCTGGCAGACCCGGTTCCTGGGCCCGCAAGGTGCGCAGTGAGGCGCGGGTTCAGCGGCAGTTGCCGGCCTTCTTGTAGCCCTGGGCCTGCGCCTGGGCTTCGGACTCGAAGCTGATGCGATTCTTCGCCGCGACCTGGGTGTAGGACGGACAGCCGCTGGGCAGGTGATACACGTGGCTGTTCTGGTTGCCGATGATGCTGCCGCCTGTGGCGCCACGGGTATCGGCCTTGGCGCTGGCCGGCACGCCGGACTTTGCCGGGCTGCTGGCGGCGCTGGCATTCAAGCCATCGCCCACTGGGCGGTAGCCTTGGCTCCACTGCCGCGCGCCGCTGACGAACGGATTGCCGTGGCCCATGACCGCGGCGATGCGCTGGTCACGCTGACGCTCCCAGGCGCTGACCGGGTACTGCTTGTCCCAGGCCATCAGCAGGCGTTGCTGCTGGTTGGACATGTTCAGCTTGTAGCGATCGAACATGTAGAAGGTGGTGCGCGCCACCAACCCCTTGACCTCGTCGCGCGGCTCGGCGGTGCGCTGCTGGAAGTCGATGCGCGTCTTGCACTGGCCGTACTGCGGCGCCACGCCCGAGACCATGCCGTAGTTGAAATTGCTGCGATCACCATTGACCTCGCCCACGGCCGGGTAGAGGTTGAACAGGTCGGCTTCCATGGCGCGGAACACCGGGTCGTTGTCCACGCACTGTTTGCGTCCGCCGTTCTGCCAGCACTGACGCTGATGGCCAAAGGTCCAGGCCGGCACGATGTGTTCCCATTCGGTGCGCTCGGCGCGGTTCTGCTGCTTGCGCGCGCTCAGGCCGCACGAAGCAGGGTCGATACGCCCGCCCGATTTGCCGACCCAGCTCCACTGGCAACCGCAATAAAGATCGCCCGTGGCGCTGCTGGCCTGGTCGAGGTAGACCTGCTGCTTGGCGACGACTTTGGCCTGGGTGAAGGTGTCGGGCGGGCTGGCGAAGGCGGGGAGGATGACGGCGAGGCTTAGGGTTACAGCGGACAACAATCGATTCATGGGTCAATGTGGGTCAGGAAAATGGGGGGGCATTATAGGCTTGCAGCATGTTTGCGGGGGGGCGCTTTGAGGGGCGTCGCAGAGACCGCCAAGACATTCCTGGCCGCAGCCGCTCGGTTTTGTCCTGATCGATAGATCGGCTTCGATATTGATGCGCGCCTGTCACATCGCAGGTTTCGCCTGGCGGCGACCGACTTTTGGGGGCAAAAGTCGGCAAAACCCTGTGCTCCACTAGCCGGCCCTACACTGCGCTTCGCTCCGTTCCGGGTCCCCTGCGTTCCGGCACTCTTCGGGCCAGCGCGGGCAAGGGTTGCTGCGCAACCCTAACACCTCGCGTCCTCGGCTAAAGCCTCGGGTGCGCTGCGCGCACGGCCCTACGAGCACCTCCTCTCCGGCCGGCTACAGTCGCGATCGGTGTTGTCTGAGCGATTGGTGTATGAGAGCGGTTGGCCGATGTTGTTGCGATCAGTCGTTCAAGTCGATTTCTACAGGCTTGCCGCACAGATATTCATGGACGCAGCCGCTGTGCCAGTGATTGGCATTGACGCCAACACTTGGTCCTGTGCAGCGATAGCTGCGATGGCCCAAGCGCGCGAAGGCTCTTGTACCTCAATCGTCCAGGCGACACAGATCGCGACTGTAGCCGGCCGGAGCGGAGGTGTTCGAAGGGGCGTGCGCGTCAGCGCACCCGAGGCGTAGCCGAGGACGCGAGGTGTGAGGGTTGCGCAGCAACCCTTGCCCGCGGCGCCCCGTAGAGCACCGGAGCGCAGGGGACCCGGAACGGAGCGAAGCGTAGTGCAGGGCCGGCTAGTGGAGCATGGCGGTTTTGCATCCTTTTGCCCGTGAGACGGACCTGCGCAAAAGGATGTCGCCGCAGGCGAAACAGCGGTCTTGAAGCCAACAAATCTCTGCAGGTCATAGCGTTGGCCCCCCACCCGGAAACAACTGAATATCCTCAGGCTCACCCGCTCAGAATTGATCGGTAGATCGACATCGATGCTGATGCGCTTGTCACATCACAGGTTTCGCCTTGCGGCGACCCCCTTTTTGGGGAAAAAGGGGGGAAAACCCTGTGCTCCACTAGCCGGCCCTACACTGCGCTTCGCTCCGTTCCGGGTTCCCTGCGTTCCGGCACTCTCCGGGCCAGCGCGGGCAAGGGTTGCTGCGCAACCCTAACACCTCGCGTCCTCGGCTAACGCCTCGGGTGCGCTGCGCGCACGGCCCTACGAGTACCGGATCGAAGGCCGGCTACAGTCGCGATCGGTGTTGTCTGAGCGATCTGTGTACAAAAAGCGCTTTGCCGATGTTGTTGCGGTCAGTCAGGTGGATTTCGACAAACTCACGACTCTAGTAGTCCGGCCGCAGCTGCTCAGCATCGTGATTGGCATTGACGCCAGCACTCAATCCTCTGCAGCGACAGCTGCGATGGTCCAGGCGCTGGGGCTCTTGTACATCAATCATCCAGGCGACACAGATCGCGACTGTAGCCGGCCGGAGCGTAGGTGTTCGAAGGGGCGTGCGCGTCAGCGCACCCGAGGCGTAGCCGAGGACGCTAGGTGTTAGGGTTGCGCAGCAACCCTTGCCCGCGGCGCCCCGTAGAGCGCCGGAGCGCAGGGGACCCGGAACGGAGCGTAGCGCAGTGCAGGGCCGGCTAGTGGAGCATGGCGGTTTTGCATCCTTTTGCCGCGTCAAAAGGATGTCGCCGCAGGCGAAACAGCGGTCTTGAAGCCAACGAATCTCTGCAGGTCATAGCGTTGGCCCTCCACCCGGAAACAACTGAATATCCTCAGGCTCACCCGCTCAGAATTGATCGGTAGATCGGTAGATCGGTAGATCGACATCGATGCTGATGCGCTTGTCACATCACAGGTTTCGCCTTGCGGCGACCCCCTTTTTGGGGAAAAAGGGGGGAAAACCCTGTGCTCCACTAGCCGGCCCTACACTGCGCTTCGCTGCGTTCCGGGTCCCCTGCGTTCCGGCACTCTTCGGGCCAGCGCGGGCAAGGGTTGCTGCGCAACCCTAACACCTCGCGTCCTCGGCTGCGCCTCGGGTGCGCTTCGCGCACGGCCCTACGAGCACCTCCACTCCGGCCGGCTACAGTCGCGATCGGTGTGGCCTGAGCGATCGATGTATGGGAGCGCTTTGCCGATGCTGTTGCGGTCAGTCAGGTGGATTCTGACAAGTTCACTACTCAAATATGCCCTGTCGCAGCCGCTGAGCTTTGTGATCGGCATCGACGTCAGAACTAGATCGTCGCCAGCGACAGCTGCGATTGCACAGGCGCCCTAGGGCTCTTTTACATCAATCATCCAGGCGACACAGGTCGCGACTGTAGCCGGCCGGAGCGGAGGTGTTCGAAGGGGCGTGCGCGTCAGCGCACCCGAGGCGTAGCCGAGGACGCGAGGTGTGAGGGTTGCGCAGCAACCCTTGCCCGCGGCGCCCCGTAGAGCAACGGAGCGCAGGGAACCCGGCACGGAGCGAAGCGCAGTGCAGGGCCGGCTAGTGGAGCACGGGGTTTTGCCGACTTTTGCCCTCAAAAGTCGGTCGCCGCCAGGCGAAACTGGAGCAATTAAAACAAATGGATCTGTATCGGCCTGACTCCGTCGCCGGACAGAGCTCGCCGCAACCTTTTTCGCGACTGAAGTCGGTCAGACAGGCACCGAGAAAGTCGAAGCAAAACCCCAACACCCCTCACTGCGCCGTATCGATACTCACCACCACCGACATCCCAGGCCGAAGCCGCCGCGCCTCATCCTGATCGGCATCGACACTGATGCGCACCGGAATGCGCTGGGCGATCTTGACGAAGTTGCCGGTGGCGTTGTCGCCTTGCAGTAGGGCGAACTCCGAGCCGGTAGCGGGGGAAATCTGCTCCACGCGGCCGCGCAGTGTGTGATGGTTCAGGGCATCGACGGTGAAGCTCACCGCTTGCCCGACACGCACGTCGGCCATTTGCGTTTCCTTCATGTTGGCGATCACCCACAAGGTGTCGGGCACCAGCGCCATCAGCTGCGCGCCAGCGTTGGCGTAGGCGCCCAGACGCGTGCCGATCTGTCCCAGCTGGCCATCGCGTGGTGCCACCACGCGGGTGTTGTCCAGGTCGATGCGGGCCAGCTCGACAGCGGCCTTGGCGTTCTCTACCGCCGCTTGCAGCGCAGCGCGGTTGACCACCACCGACTCGCGGTCCTGGCGGGCAATCTCCAGGGCGGCCTTGGCCTGGGCGACGCTGGCCTGACCGGCGGCAGCGGCGGCGCGGGTGATGTCCAGTTCGCGGCGTGACACCGAGCCGTCGCTGATCAGCGCCTGGTTGCGGCGCAGGTCGGCCTGGGCTTTGTCGGCCTGGGCGGCAGCATCGGCGATGGCGGCGCGGCGTTGCTCGATGGTGGCCTCGGCGCTGTTGCGCTGTTGCAGGTTGTTGGCAAGCGCCGCCTGCTGTTGCTGCAGCTGCGCCTTGGCCTGGGCCAGGCGTTGGCGGTAGATGCGGTCATCCAGGCGCACCAGCAGGTCACCGGCCTTGACGAACTGGAAGTCGTGCACGGGCACTTCGACGATATACCCGGCCAGCTGCGGCCCGATCACCGTGACCTGGCCGCGTACCAGTGCATTTTCGGTGCTTTCCACGGCGCTGCTGAAGGGCGGCAGACGCCAGGCATACAGCACCAGCAGCACGCCGGCGATGGCGATACCGGCAAAGATCAAGGTCGACAGCAGCCGTACCCGGCGCGTGCGTCCGGGGTTTTCCGGCTCGCTGGGCGGCGCTTTGCCCTCCGGGGTTTCGGCCAGGGCAGTGGTGGTGGTCGAAGGCGTGTCCTGGGTCATCGGGTCGGGGCACCGGCAGTCAAGGGTTCGGAGGGAGTGCGGCGCGTCGAGTACCAGACCCACGAGCGGCGCAGGAAGATCCACAGCATGGTCAACAGCGCCAGGGCGCCAATGAGCATGAACACATCGTTGTAGGCCAGCACGTTGGCCTCGCGCGTCGCAGCGTTGGCCAGCAACCGCAGGCCGACCTCGCTGCGCAGGGCCGGGTCGCTGACCAGCCCGCCATAGCTGGCCGCGCCACTTTGCACCCGAGCGGCCACCAGCGGGTCGAAGGCGCTGAGTTGCTCAGTCAGCTGGCTGGAATGAAATTTCTCCCGCCACACCTGGAAGGTGCCCAGCAGCGCTGCGCCGAGCAGGCCCCCGAGGTTGTTGCAGATGCCGAACATCACCGAAAAACTGATGAGGTTGCGTGGGTTGGCACGCACGTGGCTGATGCCCATGACCATGCACGGGCCCAGAAAGAAGGTACTGCCGAAGGCCAGCAGGAACTGGCTCAGGTACATCTGCGCCGGGCGGGTCAGGTTGCTCGAAGTGCTGTCCATGAACGCGCCCAGGGCCATCGCCCCCAGCGAGATGAACAGCGGCCACACCAGATGCACCGGGTTGATGGTCAGTGCGCTCACGGCAAGCCCGGCCACCGCGCCCAGCAGCATCACCGCATACAGCGTGCGCATCTGCTCGCTGCCCAGGTTCAGCGCCTGCAGAAAGCCCACTGCGCCGGTGGACTGCTCAGAGGTGACCATGCGGATCAGCACCACGCACAAGGCCAGCCGCACGATCGCTGCGCTGCCCAGCCAGCGCGTCATCAGCAGCGGGTTGCGGCGGTTGTGCTCGATCGCCAGGCCCGCGCAGATCAACGCGATCGAGGCCGCCAGGGCAACGCCGATCCACGGCGTCTCCAGCCACCACTCGATGCGCCCCAATGACAGCGCCGCGCAGAGCAGGGCGGTGCCGCCGGCCATCAGGGAGAAGGTCAGAAAATCCAATGGTTCGAAGGTCTTGAAGCGGTCGCCGGGCGGCAACTTGAGCAACAGCACGCAACCCAACGCTGCCAGCGCCAGGCCCAGTTCGAACAGGTACAGGCCGCGCCATTCGGCGATCTGCAGCAGGTCTTCGGAAAAGATCCGCGCCAGCGGCAGGGCCAGCTGCGAGGCGCCCAGGCCCAGCACCATGGCCTTGAGGCGCCATTTGGCCGGGAAGGCCTGGATCATGTAGTACAGGCCCAGCGAGGTGAGCGCCGCGCCGACCATGCCGTGGGCAGCGCGTACCGCCACCGCGGAATTGAGGTCATTGACGAACAGGTGGGCGAAGGTCACCAGCGCGTACAGCACCAGAAACACCTCGGTGAAGGCGCGCAGGCCGAACTCCTGGCGAAACTTCACCAGCAGCAGGTTCATTGACACGTTGGTCATCACGTAGGCGGCGGGCAGCCAGGCCATCTCGGCGGTGGTGGCGCCCAGCGCGCCTTGCAGAAACACCAGGTTGGCGGTGACCAGCGCGTTGCCCAGCCCGCCGGTGATCGCCACCAGCAGACCGACCAGGCCATAGGCCACGCGCTTGCTCGGCGCATGCAGCGGTGTCGACGGCGAGCCTGGCAGCACCGGCCGTTCATGCTCCTGCCATTGGCGGGGGGCGTACTTGTCCATGCAACGCTCTGTACTGCTGGAAGAGAAGAAGTATTGACTGTAATGGACTGACAGGCCCGGAAAAAATTCTCTTGTCGCCAAGGTACTCGAGGCGCGAGGTCAGCAGCGATGCGGTGGTCGACGGTGGCGTTAGCTGGACAGCCATCGACAGCCGCGATGCGCACAAAAAAGGCGGGTATCAACCCGCCTCTGTTGCGTGACAAGAACGATCAGCGTGGCATGGACCACGGTTGCAGGTCGTAACCTTTTTCACTCAATTCGGCGCGCACCTCTTCGATCAGGCGGGCCCACTGGGTGAGGTTGGAGTAAGCGCGCGACGACACGTGCTTGCTGCCGATACGCGTGTTGGTCCGGTCGATCACCGCCAGGCTCAGCTCTCCAGTTCCATTTGGCGCATCCCAGGCTACACACTGGAAGGGCTCGAAAGCGTGGTCGGCGATCAGCAGTGCTTCGTTGACACGGAGCGGGGCGTTCATAGGTTGGTCTCTAAATTCCTGTACTGCGTAAATGTGTCCGCGCGGCATTGACAAGAGTGGACCACCGTGCGGGGTTACTTCTACTGATGCTCGTCGGCAGGAAAGAAGTCACAACTTTTCGCAACTTTTTTCAGTGTCATTTTCATGACAATTCCGACACCCCCTGGGACGTCACTTAGCCGTGAAAATTCCCTGTTCGGTCAGAACGTCGGGAATTTGGCAGACAAACGGTAGTGGGCGTTTGCAAGTTACTTGCTACTGTTGATTTTGGCGTCGCAACTAACTGTTTCCATTCGGAAAACCAGAATTTGACGCCAAGGAACGGACATGTCGGAACCTGCACCGTTGCGTCGCCTGCTGATCGTCGACCCTTGTGACGACTGCCACCGTTTATTGCCGGGCCTGCGCAGTGCAGGCTGGGACGTGCGCAGTTCGACCCTGGCTGCAGCCCTGGAGCATCCCTGCGATATCGGCGTGCTGCGCCTGCAGGCAGCGCATCTGCGCCACCCCGATGCGGTGAAGGATCTGATCAAGCGCAGCAACACCGAGTGGATCGCCGTGCTCAGCGCCGAGGAGCTGCGCACCCAGAACGTCGGCGATTTCGTCTGCGAATGGTTCTTCGATTTCCATACCTTGCCGTTCGATGTCTCGCGCGTACAGGTGACACTGGGTCGCGCCTTCGGCATGGCGCGCCTGCGCGGCAAAGGCGCGGCGCCTGTGGACTTGCCGGACCACGAGCTGCTCGGCGACAGCCGGCCGATCCGTGAGCTGCGCAAGCTGCTGGGCAAGTTGGCGCCCACCGAGTCGCCGGTGCTGATTCGCGGTGAAAGCGGTACTGGCAAGGAACTGGTAGCCAAGACCCTGCATCGCCAGTCACAACGCAGGGACAAACCCTTCGTGGCCATCAACTGTGGCGCGATTCCCGAGCATCTGATTCAGTCCGAGCTGTTCGGTCACGAGAAGGGCGCCTTTACCGGCGCGCACCAGCGCAAGGTCGGGCGCATCGAGGCGGCCCATGGCGGCACCTTGTTTCTCGACGAAATCGGTGACCTGCCACTGGAGCTGCAAGCCAACCTCTTGCGTTTTCTGCAAGAGAAGCACATCGAGCGCGTGGGTGGCAGCCAGCCTATCGCGGTCGATGTGCGAGTGCTGGCGGCCACCCACGTCGACCTGGAAAAGGCCATTGGCCTGGGTCGCTTTCGTGAAGACCTGTACTACCGGCTGAACGTCTTGCAGGTGGTCACCGCGCCGCTGCGCGAGCGGCATGGCGACCTGGCCATGTTGGCCAGTCACTTCGCCCACTTCTATAGCCTGGAGACCGGGCGCCGGCCGCGCTCGTTCAGCGATGGTGCGTTGGCAGCCATGGGTCGTCACGACTGGCCCGGCAATGTCCGCGAACTGGCCAATCGGGTGCGCCGCGGGCTGGTGCTGGCCGAGGGGCGGCAGATCGAGGCGCAGGATCTGGGCTTGCAGGAGGTCGAGCGTCAGGAACAACTGTTCGGCACGTTGGAAGACTACAAGCACCGCGCCGAGCGCCAGGCCCTGAGCGATGTGCTCAACCGCCACAGCGACAACCTGAGCCTTGCCGCCAAGGTGCTGGGCGTGTCGCGGCCGACCTTCTACCGGCTGCTGCACAAGCACCAGATCCGCTGAGCCTGGGGTATGATGCCAGCCCCTTTTCCTGCACCGAGGCCTAGCTTCCATGTCCCTCAACGCCGTCCAGATCAGCGAGTTCCGGGCCTTTGCCGACACCTTGGCAGATGCCGCCGCCGACGCCATCGCGCCGCACTTTCGCGCCGCGCTCACGGTTGAAGACAAGGGCGGGCGCCTGTACGACCCGGTGACTGTGGCCGACAAGGCGGCCGAACACGCCATGCGCGAGCTGATCCAGGAGCGCTACCCCGAGCACGGCATTCTCGGTGAAGAACACGGCGAGGCGCGCGGCAGCAGCCCGCTGACCTGGGTGCTCGATCCCATCGACGGCACCCGTGCATTCATCACCGGTCTGCCGCTGTGGGGCACGTTGATCGCGCTCAACGACGGCAAGCGCCCAGTGCTGGGCATGATGAACCAGCCCTATACCGGCGAGCGTTTCATCGGCACCGGCGACGCCGCCTGGCTTGGCGAGCGTCGCCTGCATACCCGTGCCTGCGCCGACCTGGGCGCGGCCACGCTGATGTGCACCACCCCCGACATGTTCGACACCCCGGCCCGCAAGGCGGCATTCGAGCGCGTGGCTGGCAAGGCGCGCCTGCTGCGTTATGGCGGCGATTGCTACGCCTACTGCATGCTGGCCAGCGGTTTCGTCGATGTGATCGTCGAGGCCAGCCTGCAGCCCTACGATGTGCAGGCGCTGATGCCGATCATCGAAGGCGCCGGTGGCGTCATCACTGCCTGGGACGGCGGCACCGCGCAACACGGCGGCTGCGTGGTGGCCTGTGGCGACCCTGCCTTGCACGCGCAGGTGCTCGAACTGTTACGCAGCGCACAGTAACGCGGCACGCAGCGTACGCCGCCGCACTTTTTCCGGTGCCGGGGCTCTATGTCTGGTCAGGTCGCACGCTTCCGGTGCGGCCGCCTGATCTCGACCGGTGCCGATGGTTGTTCGCAGACGTCTTCCCGCCCTGTACCTGCTGTGCGCAGGTGTTCTCACGTGCCTGAGCGGTTGTACCCAGCAGCAGGGCCGCGACATCGTCAACCAGATCGGTGACGGCAAGCCCAGCGAGTTGTTCCAGACCAGTGTCGACCGCATGGCGACCCTGGCCATGCGCGACAACCTGCAAAGCCTCTACCTGTTGATGAACAAGCTGTACCAGCGCAATCCGAACCAGTGGAAGCAGTCGGGCTATCTGGACGCTGCCACCGCCGAGCGGCAGATTCGCCTGGCCATCGAACAGCGCCAGCCGTTGGCGCAGTTGGGCAATCGCCGCGACCTCGCGGCCTTGAGCTATGCCCTTGATCCTGAGTTTCGCGGCGACCGGGTCGGCGCGTTCATCTATGCCATCGGCAGCATGCTGATCACTTCCCACGGCGGGCGCAGCGAGTTCTACATGACCGATGTGCTCGATCCGCTGTTCATCAACAACGCGGCGCGCAACATCGAGAAGGCCACCTGGATGCTCAGCCAGCGCCAGGACGCCAACGGAGTGCTGCTGCTGTTCTCCAACGAAATTTCCGAAGAGGGCAGCAACCTCAGCTTCGCCGTGGAGTTCGGCAAGATCGTCGCGCGCCTGGACCTGGTGGCGCAGATGCTCGACGAGCGTTATCGGCGCATCGGCCTGAACTACGCGCAGAGCCTGCTGCTGATGAACTTCCTGCCGGTGCAGTGAAGCGGCCCTTAGGCTCTGTCTGAAAAGTCCTGAGACGCCGGGGAGACAAGGCGAAAACAGCCGAGGAAGCGGAGTTTACTGGTTGTAAATGAGCATTCTGAGGCTGTTTTCAACGCAGGATCACCAAGTGTCAGGGCTTTTCAGACAGAGCCTGGCATTCGCGGGTAGACTGCGCACCTGTTCATCGATACAGCACGAGGCCACCGTTGGCAGTTTCCCTGGGTTTTCTTCTGACCCGGCATTGGTACGACAGCGCCGAAGGCACGGTGGTCGAGTTCTGGCTCGCCACCGAGCACGGGCCACGTTGCGTGCGTCTGGCGCCCCAGCCCTCGGTGGCGTTCATCGCCGAAGCCGACCGCGCTCATGCCCAGGTGCTGCTGCGCGACGAAGCCCAGGTCGAACTGCGCACGCTGCAGTTGCGCACCTTCGAGCAGCGCCCGGTGCTGGGGCTGTACTGCCGCAGCTACCGGCACCTGCTGGCCCTGGAAAAGCGCCTGCGCAGCGCCGGCATCGAGGTGTACGAGGCCGACATCAAGCCCCCCGAGCGCTACCTGATGGAGCGTTTCATCACTGCTGCGGTGTCATTCACCGGGCAAGCCGATGCCCACGGTGTGCTGTGCAACGCGCAGCTCAAGCCGGCCGAGGGCTATCGACCGAACTTGCGTCTGGCATCGCTGGACATCGAAACCACCGAGCGTGGCGAGCTGTACAGCATCGGCCTGCACGGCTGCGGACAACGCCAGGTGTATATGCTCGGCCCAGGCAATGGCGATGCTCGCACCGTGGACTTCGACCTGCAGTACTGCAACAGCCGCGGCGAGCTGATCGAATGTCTCAATGCCTGGCTGGTGCGCCACGACCCCGACGCGATCATCGGCTGGAACGTGGTGCAGTTCGACCTGCGCGTGTTGCACGTACAGGCGCAGAAGTACCAGGTGCCATTGTGCCTGGGCCGTGATGGCCAGCCCATGACCCTGCGTGAGCACGACAGCCGCAGTCATTTCTTCGCTGCCGCTGCGGGACGTCTGTTGATCGATGGCATCGAAGGGCTGCGCTCGGCGACCTGGAACTTCCCCTCGTTCAGCCTGGAGAACGTCGCCCGTACCCTGCTGGGCGAGGGCAAGGCGATTTCCACGCCGTACCAGCGCATGGGTGAAATCAACCGCCTGTTCGCCGAAGACAAGCCGGGTCTTGCGCGCTACAACCTCAAGGACTGCGAACTGGTCACGGGCATCTTTGCCCACACCCGCTTACTCGCTTTCCTGCTCGAGCGGGCCAGTGTGACCGGCCTGCCCGCCGACCGCAGCGGCGGCTCGGTCGCCGCCTTCAGCCATCTGTACATGCCATTCATGCACCGACTGGGCTTCGTGGCGCCCAACCGCGGCGGGCGTGCCGAACAAAGCAGCCCCGGCGGCTTCGTCATGGATTCTCGTCCAGGCCTGTATCACTCGGTACTGGTGCTCGATTACAAGAGCCTGTACCCCTCGATCATTCGCACCTTTCGCATCGATCCGGTGGGGCTGGTGGAGGGGTTGCGCGAACCGGACGATGAACACTCGGTTGAAGGCTTTCTCGGTGCCCGGTTTTCCCGCACCCAGCATTGCCTTCCGGCCATCGTCGAGCGCGTCTGGCAGGGCCGCGAGGCCGCCAAGCGGGAGGGCAACGCACCGCTGTCACAGGCGCTGAAGATCATCATGAACGCCTTTTATGGCGTGCTCGGGGCGAGCAGTTGCCGGTTTTTCGATACCCGTCTGGCGTCGTCGATCACCCTGCGTGGGCACCAGATCATGCGCCAGACCCGCGCGCTGATCGAGGCCCGCGGCTATGAGGTGATCTACGGCGACACCGACTCGACCTTCGTCTGGCTCAAACACCCGCACGGCCAGGAGCAGGCCGCCGCCATCGGCCAGACGCTGGTGGCCGAGGTCAATCAGTGGTGGCGTCAGCACCTGGCAGACACCTACCGCCTCGACAGTGCGCTGGAGTTGCAGTTCGAAACCCACTACCAGCGCTTTTTGATGCCGACCATCCGTGGCGCCGACGAGGGCAGCAAGAAACGCTACGCCGGGCTGGTGCAGCGTGCCGATGGGCGTGATGAGATGGTCTACAAGGGCCTTGAGTCGGTGCGCACCGATTGGTCGCCGCTGGCCCGCGAGTTCCAGCAGGCGCTGTACGCGCGCATCTTCCGCGACCAGCCGTATCGCGACTACGTGCGCGACTATGTCCAGCGCACCTTGGCAGGCGAACTCGATGAGCTGCTGGTCTACCGTAAGCGTCTGCGCCGGCCGTTGGCCGAGTACCAGCGCAATGTCCCGCCGCACGTACGCGCAGCGCGCCTGGCCGATGAGTTCCATGTCAGCCAGGGGCATGGTCGGCAGTACCACAACGGCGGCTGGATCAGCTACGTGATGACCGTGGCAGGCCCTGAGCCGATAGAACACCGGCAATCGCCTGTGGACTACGACCACTACCTGAGCCGGCAACTGCAGCCGATCGCCGATGCCATCCTGCCTTTCGTCAACGACAGCTTCGCTGCGCTGGTGGAGCGCCAGATACCGTTGTTCTGACCCTACATAAGCACCTCAGCCCCCGCCCGTGGAACCCGTACCTTGCCGGCCTTTTCGACCAAGAGGGTAGGGGATGAACGAGCAATCACAGGCAGTCCACCACGAGGCGGCCGCCTATCAGGACAGTTTGATTCATGATGCTTTACCGGCCTGGATACGTGCCGCCAGCATCGAACAGCTACAGCAGTTGCAGGATGCCAGCAGCCTGAGCCTGTACTGGCGCGAACGCTGTCAGCAATTGCTGGCGCCTTTGCAGGGGGTGGAGGCATTCTGTCGGCCTCTGCTGCAACAGGCGTTGCTCACGCGGTGGCCAGATCTGGACACCTCGGCATGGCTCTGGCGCCAGGGCGAGCGCGAACCGGTCATCACCTCGATGCCGATCGGCGTGCCCGTGACGGCTGCGGTGTACCGCACGATGCCGCTGCTGGAAGCGGCGCTGCGCAACTTCAGCGCCGAGCAGGCCGAGGCCGGTGGCATGCTGGCCGGTAACCGCTTGCAGGGCGCGGACGATGAGCCTGTGCCCGGGGCGCCGAGTCCGGCGCAATTTGCCCGCTTCTGCCGCAGCCTGGACCTGGGTGCGCAGTACCAGCAGCACCTGAGCAGTGTGCTCGAACCGCCAGGTGAGGCCGGCGAGCAGGCGCGTTCGGTGCTGGCCCGACATCACCGCTATGCGCTGTGGGTCGACGCCCAGCGCGCCTGGATCGACGGCGCGGTGGATGACGCCGAGCATCAGCTGCTGAGCCGTCTGTGCGGCCTGCATTGGCCGCTGAGTCTGCACGGCGATCCGGTCAAGGCCAGGCGCTTGAGCCTGTTGGGCTGTGCGCTGGAGCAGATCGTCGTGCTCGATGTGCGAGATGAAAGCTGGAGTCCGTTGGTGACCTCATCGCGTCGGGTCATCGTGTGGATTGCCGGCGACCCGCATACGCCGCTGCGCAGCTACCCCAGCCTGCGCCATTTCGCCAACGACCTCGGCCACCGCTTGCGCACCGCCGAGTACCAGCGCTTCTTCGCCCGCTTCGTGCGCAGACGCGACAGCCAACGCTTCTTTTCTGCAGTCATCAGCGGCTATGACGGTGTTTCGGACCTGGCCAACATCGCCCTGAGCGAGCATATGAGCGATTGGCCGACGCCATTGTTCGACAGCCTGGCCACGGCCCATATCGCCCAGATCAAGGATGACGCCGCGCTGCTGGCGACCCCGGTCGCTCAGCTCGATCAACGCCTGCAGCATGAACACGATCAGCGTCTGGCTGCCGAGGGCTGGGCGCTCCTGAACCTGGCCGGGCTGTTCGTGCCGGGCCTGGGCCTGGCGTTGCTGGCCATCACCGCCTGGCAAGTGCTCGATGAGGTGTACCTGGGCGTGCAGGCCTGGCGCGAAGGCGACACCAGCGAAGCCATGGATCATCTGTGTAACGTCGCCCTGGATGTCGCTTCGGCCGCTGCGGTCGCGGCGGGTGGTACGGCGCTGGCGCGAGTGTGGACGCGCTCGGCAGTGGTCGATGAGCTGTTGCCCCATACCCTGCAGGACGGGCGCATCCGCCTTGGCCAGCCCATGCTCGAAGACTTTCGCAGTGCGTTGCCTGCCGAGGCCGTGCGCGACGCTCAAGGGGTCTATCGCGTCGGCGATCAGCGGTGGATCCGCATCGACGGCCACGCCTATGAGGTGACCCCGGGCACTGACGAACAGCCCTGGACCTTGCGCAGTCGCAACGGCCTGGCGCCAGCCCTGCGCCACAACGGCGCGGGGGCGTGGCGGCTGTGGTTCGAGCAACCCGCGCAATGGCAGGACGCCCACTATCTGTTCCAGCGCCTGGCACTGACCGAGGTCAGCCTGAGCGACGAAGAGATCGACATCATCCTGCGCAGCACGCAGACCACCGCCGATGAACTGCGCGCCTTGCACGTGCATGATCGACCCGCTGGCGCGCTGCTGCGCGACAGCACCCAGCAGGTTGCGCTGGTGGCAAGGATTCGCCTTGCGGTTGCGCAGTTACGCCAGGGCAGCGCACTGATCGACTCCACCGTGCTCGCCCATGCGCGGCGCCTGTCCGGGGCCGCGGACCTGGCCGATCAAGCCTTGGCCGAGCGAATCTGGCTCGGCCGGCGCGAGCTCTTCGAGCAGCTCTACCGCGCTGTACAAGACACGCCATCGCCCCAAGCCGAGAGACTGCGCCGCGATTTTCCAGGCCTCAGCGTGGTCTGCGCCGAACAGATCGTCGCCGTTGCCAGTGCGGGGGACCGGGAGCGGCTGTTGGCCAGTGGGCGGGTGCCCTTGGCCATGGCTCAAATGGCTCGGCGCGATCTGGAGGCATCGAGAATGGCGCGCGCGCTGGCCGGACTGATGCTGGACACAGGGCAGAACCTCGACTTGGCGCGACTCTCGCTGTACGTCAGTACGCGCCTGCCAGGCGCCCCGAGCACGCTCACGTGGCGGTTGTTCAGTGGTACCCGGCAGGCACCCCTTGCACAATTCGGCGAGCCCCAATCGGCTGGGGCGAGCGCAAGCCTGCGCGGCTTCGACCTGCTGCACAGCCCGGCAGGCTTCGAGTTGTTCGACCAGCAGGGCAACGCCTTGAGCAGTGCCCCAGGAGAGCTGTTCGAGACACTGGCACTGGCCTACGATGACGCCGACCGCGCGGCACTCGGCGTCGGCGAGCCATTTGCCCATAACCTGCGAGTCCTCATCGCGCGCCAGAGCGGTCAGCAACCGGCACAGGTCGAGCATGCGCTGGGATTGCGCCAGCCGACCGGTTGGTTTCGCCTGCCCAGACGTCTGGCCGACGGGCGTATCGGCTACCCGCTCAGCGGGCGCGGCCTGGGCCGTGACATGCCGCAGGCGCTGCATACCCGAGTGCGCATGTTCTACCCACTGATGAGTGATGCCGAGATCGACCAGTGGGCGCAGCAGTTGCGCGCCAATGGCGAGCGGATCGAGCGTGTTCTGAATAGGCTGGGGACTGAGATGCAGCAGCTGGAAAGCACCCTGCGCCGTTGGGTGACCTCAGGCAGCGGTCTGCTGGCACGGATCGATCGCAGCCGCTTCTGCGATCACCTGCTCAGCGCCTGGCGGCGCATGACGCCACGGCTGTCCAGTGGTGCCGATCTAGGTGGCGGCTATCGTCTGAGGCTGTACGGGACACACTTGCCGAGCTTGCCCAACTTGCCCGAAAGCGTCAGTTTCGCCCATGTCGATGTGCTGTCTCTGCGAGATGTAGGCCTGACTGAGTTTCCTCCACAGTTCCTGCGCAGTTTCTCTGGGCTGCGCACGCTGGAACTCAGCGGCAACGCCCTGACGCGCCTGCCCTTGGGCATCGAGCGCTTGAGCCGTTTACGTGACCTGGCGTTGGAGAACAACCTGATTGCCCTGGATGCCGAGCAAGTCGGACATCTGGCCGCCTGCGAGCAATTGCGCACGCTCAATCTGGCGGGTAATCCGCTGGCGCGTGCGCCCTCGTTGGCGCGCATGTCGCATCTGCGCACGCTCAACCTGCGCAACACCCAGTTGCCCAGCCTGCCCGACGGATTGCTGGATCATGGTGAATTGCTCATTGCCGACGTGCGTGGCAACGCGATTCGCACACTGCCCGAGCGCTTCTTCAGAGCTCCACGATGGCTGAGCAGTGTGGTGTTGCTGGACGACAATCCATTGGACGGGCCTACCGCACAGAATCTGCAACTACTGTTCGGTCCGCTCGAAGAATCGCCCGGTGTCGCCACCGACCTGGCGTTGAGCGCGCCGTGGCTGGATACGGTAGAGCCCACGCTGCGCGATGCACGCGCCGCCACCTGGGATGCCGTTGCGCAACGTACTGGCGCTGCAGCGCTATTCGAGCTGCTTCGCCGCTTGCAGCAAAGCGCTGACTTTTTTGATAACCCTGTCGCGTTCAGCCAGCGGGTGTGGGTTGTACTCGAGGCGATCGAACAGTATCCGCAGTTGGGCGAAGAGCTGTTCAATCTGGCCCAGTTGCCGGTGACCTGCCAGGACAGCGCAGCGCTGTCATTCAGCGGGTTGGAGCTGCATCTGCTGGTCTGGAAGGCGCGTCTGTCGGCCACCTCCGGCGGGCGCTCTGAGGAAGCCGCGTTACTGCAGCTGGGTCGTCAGTTATGGCGCCTGGATGAGGTCGAGCGCATCGCCCTGGCTGACATCGAGGCGCGTCGCGCCGACGGCGCCGACCCTGATCAGATCGAAGTGGCCCTGGCATACCGCGTAGGCCTGCGTGAGGTGCTGGACCTGCCAGCGCAGCCGCAGGACATGCTGTTCGCCGGGGTGTCGGGGGTTGACCAGGCCCGCCTGGAACAGGCGCGCGACCAGGTGCTGGCGGCAGAAACGCCGCAGGCGCTAGCAGCCTCGTTGGTGCAACGCGAGTTCTGGCAGACCTGGCTGGAACAACGCTTCCCCGAGCGTCTGCAGACACTCGACGAGCCTTTCCAGGCGCGCCTTGAGGCATTAGTGGCGGATGCCGAGGGCGGGGCTGCTGCGGAAGGTGCCTACCTCGAGCAGATGAACAGCGTGCGCGACGAACGCCAGGCGGCCCGTCACGCGTTGATGCTAACCCTGACCGAGCAACTGCTGCCCGCCCACCTGGCGCGCTGACGATTCAGTCATGGCCCAAGGTTTTGGTCGGCGCAGACCTTGGGCTATGCTGTCGCCTGATGCGGAAAATTCCTAGATTGCTGTAGGTTACATCTGAAATCGAAAGTTACCGTTAAGCTGACCCGCCCAGGCGGCGGGTAGTTTAGGCTCGCCGCGCCAGGCCTGTTTCCGGGTCTGGCGTTACGAGAATCAACAAGGAGATGCCCATGCTCGTCAGGTCCCTGACCCTCGCCACCTTGCTCTGCGTTGCCTGCCCAACGTTCGCCGCCGACAGCGACGCACCGCTGGCCCGTGAACAGGGCAAGGCGCGACCGTTGGTGGTCATCGCGCCCAGTTCAGCCGACCCGACCCTGCGCGGCCTGAACGAGGCCCTCAAAGACCCCGCCACCGGTGCTGCATTCAAAGAGCGTGGCATCGTGCTCTACAGCGTTGCCAACATGATGGGCATGCGTGAGGACAAGAACCTCGAACAACAGGCGACCATGGCGCTGATCCGCGAGCTCAAGCTCGGCGCCAGCAAAGGCACCAAGGTGATTCTGATCGGCCGCGACGGTGAGCGTCATGTACTCAAGGATGACGACAACAGCACGCCGCTCGACCCACAGGCCGTACTGACCGCGGTAGACGAGCTGCCCGCCAGCGAGAAGGCCGTGACCGCCCCGGAGCCGACTCCGACAGTGCCGGCCAAGGCCGCCGCAAAAGACAGCAAGCCGAGCAAGCCGGCCAAACCGGCTGCACCGCCCAAGCCGCTGGAAGACTGAATCTGCACGCCCCCCTCTGGCCGTGGGCGTGCGCTTCAGCGTCGCGGGTCGAAGGCCTCGCGCAGGGCTTCACCGATGAACACCAGCAGCGCCAGCAGCAGGGCCAGCACGAAGAACGCGGTGAAACCCAGCCAGGGCGCTTCAAGGTGCTGCTTGCCCTGAGTCACCAGCTCGCCTAGTGAAGCGCTGCCGGCCGGCATGCCGAAGCCGAGAAAATCCAGTGCGGTGAGGGTGGTGATGGCGCCGGTGAGAATGAACGGGATGAATGTCAGCGTGGCACTCATCGCATTGGGCAGGATGTGTCGCAGCATCACCTGGGTGTCGCCAAGCCCCAGCGCCCGCGCCGCCTGCACGTACTCCAGGTTGCGCCCACGGAGAAACTCGGCGCGCACCACATCGACCAGGCCCAGCCAGGAAAACAGCGCCATGATCCCCAGCAGCCACCAGAAGTTCGGCTCCACGAAGCCGCTGAGGATGATCAGCAGATACAGCACCGGCAGACCTGACCACACCTCCAGCACACGCTGACCGAGCAGATCGACCCAGCCGCCGTGGTAGCCCTGCAGCGCGCCGGCCAGCACCCCAATCACCACGCTGACGGCCGTCAGCGCCAGGGCGAACAGCAGTGAAACCCGTGTTCCATACAGCACCCGCGCCAGCACATCGCGGCCTTGATCGTCGGTGCCCAGCCAGTTGCTCGTGCTCGGCGGGCTGGGGCTGGGCACCTGCAGGTCGTAGTTGGGCGTGTCGGCGCTGAACGGGATGGGCGCGAACAGCATCCAGCCGCCCTGGCGCTCGATCAGCTGACGTACGTACTGGCTACGGTAGTCGGGCTGGAACGGCAACTCACCGCCGAACTGCTGTTCGCTGTAGCGCTTGAACGCCGGCACGTACAGCTGGCCCTGGTAGCTGAGCAGCAGCGGCTTGTCGTTGGCGATCAGCTCGGCGCCCAGGCTCAGGCCGAACAGCGCAGCGAACAGCCATAGCGCCACCCATCCGCGACGGTTGCGGCGAAAGCGTTGCAGGCGGCGGCGTGACAGCGCTGACAGCATCAGTGTCCCCTGGCGGCGAAGTCGATACGTGGGTCCAGCACGGTGTAGGCGACATCACCGATCAGGCGAATCAGCAAGCCGGCCAGGGTGAAAATGAACAAGGTGCCGAACACCACCGGGTAGTCGCGCGACACGGCGGCATCGAAGCTCAGCCGTCCGAGCCCGTCGAGGGAGAAGATCACCTCGATCAGCAATGAGCCGGCGAAGAACACCGTGACCAGCGCCTGTGGCAAGCCGGCCACCACCACCAGCATGGCGTTGCGCAGCACATGGCCGTACAGTACGCGGCGCTCGCTGAGGCCCTTGGCCCGTGCCGTGACCACATACTGGCGGGCGATTTCATCGAGCAAGGCGTTCTTGGTCAGCAGCGTCAAGGTAGCGAAGCCGCCGATCACCAGTGCGCCCACCGGCAGCACTAGGTGCCAGAAATAATCGGCCACCTTGCCCAGCAGGCTGAGCTGGTCGAAATCTTCCGAAACCAGCCCGCGCACCGGAAACCAGTTCAGCGAGGTGCCCCCTGCGAACAGCACGATCAGCATCAGGGCGAACAGGAACGAGGGCAGGGCGTAGCCGATGATGATCAGCAGGCTGCTCCAGCTGTCGAAGCGACTGCCGTGGCGCACCGCCTTGGCGATGCCCAGCGGAATCGACACCAGGTAGGTGATCAGCGTCGCCCAGAAACCGAGCGACAGGGTCACCGGCAGCTTCTCGAGGATCAGGTCGGTGACCTTGGCACCGCGAAAGAAGCTCTGGCCGAAATCCAGGCGGGCATAACTGCCAAGCATCAGCCACAGGCGCTCGGAGGCGCTCTTGTCGAAGCCGTACTGGCGTTTGATGTCCTCCAGCAGTTTTGGATCGAGACCGCGGCTGGCGCGCGACTCGCCACGCAGCACATCGGCACTGGCGCCTGCCGCGCCGCCGCCGACCCCTTGCAGACGGGCCACGGCCTGTTCCACTGGACCGCCCGGTGCGGCCTGGACGATGACGAAATTGAGTAGCAGGATCGCCAGCAGCGTGGGAACGATCAGCAGCAGGCGGCGCAGGATGTAGCCGATCATGGCTTCACCTTGCGCCGCTCGGCCATCTGCGTGTCGGTTAAAGGCGTGGGACTGATCTCCCACCAAGTGTCCAGGCCTTCATCGTACAGCGGCGCCACCGTGGGTTGGCCGAAGCGGTTCCACCACAGCGTCGAGCTGCCCGGGGGGTAGTAGTTCGGCACCCAGTAGTAGTTCCATTGCAGCACCCGGTCGAGCGCGTGGGCGTAGCGGCGCATTGCGGTCTGACTGCTGGCGCCGACCAGGCCGTCGATCAACTGATCGACAGCCGGGTCGCGCAGCACCATGAAGTTGTTCGAACCCGGGTCGCGTGCAGCGGCCGAGCCGAAGTAGCTGTACAGCTCGGCACCCGGCGACAGGCTGGCCGGGTAACCGGTGACGATCATGTCGTAGTCACGCGCCATCAGTCGGTTGACGTACTGCGCCGAATCGACATTGCGGATGGTCATCTGCACGCCGATCTGCGCTAGGTTGCGCTTCCACGGCAGCAGCAGCCGCTCCAGCCCGGGCTGGCCATTGAGGAAGGTAAAACTCAGCGGCTCGCCGGCGGCGTTCACCAACTGGTCGCCGGACACCCGCCAGCCAGCGCTTTGCAGCAGCGCCAGGGCCTTGAGCTGCTGCGGGCGAATCAGCCCGCTACCGTCAGTGACCGGGGCGCTGAACACCTGGTCGAAGACCTCACTGGGCACTCGCCCGCGCAGCCCTTCGAGCAGCGTCAGCTCCTGGGGATCGGGCAGCTCGCGTGCTGCCAACGGCGTGTTGGAGAAAAAGCTCTGCTGGCGAATGTACAGCTGGCGCATCATCTGCCGGTTGCTCCACTGGAAATCCCACAGCAGCGCCAGTGCCTGGCGGGTGCGACGGTCATGGAATACCGCGCGGTCGAGGTTGAACACATAGCCTTGGGCGTCCTGCGGTTTGTGCATGCCCAGATGCGCCCGCTGCAGACGCCCGTCGCTGAGCTGCGCACCGGTGTAGCCCAAGGTGTAGGCAGTGGCCGAGAACTCGCGGTTGTAGTCGTAACCCCCGCCCTTGAGCACCTGGCGGGCGACTTCGGTGTCGGAAAAGTACTCCACGCGCAGGCGATCGAAGTTGTAGCGCCCGCGATTGACCGGCAGGTCTTTGGCCCACCAGTGGTCATTGCGAACGAAGGTGATGCTGCGGCCGTTGTCGATCTTGCCGATGCGGTACGGGCCACTGCCCACCGGTTGGCTGAACCCTGCACCGCTGGCGAAATCGCGATCTTGCCAGTCGTGCTCAGGCAGCACCGGCAGGCTGGCCAGGTCCAGCGGCAAGGTGCGGCCATGGGGCTGGCGCAGGTCGAAGCGCACCCGGCGCGGGCCTTCGACGCTGACCCCGGTCACGTCGGCGAACTGCACGCGGTAGCTGAGGCTGCCTTGGCTCATCAGGGTATCGAAGCTGAAGCGCACATCCTCGGCACGCACCGGTTGGCCATCGGCGAAGGTCGCTCGGGGGTCGATGTCGAAGCGTATCCATGCGTCATCAGGACCACGCTCGATGCGCCGGGCGATCAGTCCGTAGACGGTGTACGGCTCATCCTGCGAGCGGGTGGCTAGGGGCGCATACAGCCAGCCGTCGACCGCCCGGACGCCGGTGCCTTTGTCGATATAGGGAAGAATATGGTCGAACTGGCCAAGATCGATGGCCGAACGGCGCAGGCTGCCGCCTTTGGGCGCATCCGGGTTGACGTAGTCGAAATGGCTGAAATCTTCGGGGTAACGCGGCGCCTCGCCGTAGACGGTGAGGGCGTGGCTGCCGGCAGCGTGGGCCGCTGTGGCAGTGAAACCGAGCAGGCAGGCTGCAAGAAGAGCCTTGCAGCGCTGCCAGGCCGACCCCAGCGCGGGACGAGGGGCCAACTCAGGTTCAGTCCTGACGGCTGGTGACTTCCAGCAGGTGGTAGCCGAACTGGGTCTTCACCGGACCTTGCACGGTGTTGACCGGCGCGCTGAACACCACGGTGTCGAACTCTTTGACCATCTGGCCTGGACCGAACGAGCCCAGGTCACCGCCTTGGCGGCTGGAAGGGCAGCTGGAATTGGCTTTGGCGACTTCACCGAAGTCGGCGCCGGCTTCGATCTGCGCCTTCAGCTCGTTGCACTTCTCTTCGCTGCTGACCAGGATGTGGCGGGCGGTGGCTTTAGCCATGGGAACTACTCCTTTTGAGAAACGCCAAGCCTACCTCATGCTTGAAGCTGCAAGCCACAAGCTTTGAGCTTCAAGCGGGTTTCGTCGGCTACGCAGGTTGTGGCTTTTATCTTGCAGCTCGAAGCTTGCAGCCCGCAGCTCGCAGCAGTTGTTCGGTGGCGCTCCAGCCCAGGCAGCCGTCGGTGATCGATACGCCGTACTGCAGCGGTGCCTTGCCAAGGCTCTGGCAGCCATCGAACAGGTGGCCTTCGAGCATCATGCCGACCACCGAGCGGTCGCCGTCCAGGCGCTGCTGCAGCACGTCGTTGAACACTGCCGGTTGCCGGGCCGGGTCCTTGCCACTGTTGGCGTGGCTGCAGTCGACCACCAGCTGCGCGGCCAGGCCCGCCTGGCTCAGGCCCTGGCGCGCCTGGGCCAGGTGCGCTGCGCTGTAGTTCGGGCCGCTGTGGCCGCCGCGCAGGACCAGGTGGGTGTCAGGGTTGCCAAGGGTTTCCACGATCGCCGGATGGCCCTGGGCATCGACGCCGAAATGCCGGTGGCGGTGAGCGGCGCTGCGCATGGCGTCGCAGGCGATGGCCACGCCACCATCGGTGCCGTTCTTGAAGCCCACCGGCAAGCCCAGGCCGCTGACCAGTTCACGGTGAATCTGCGATTCGGTGGTGCGCGCGCCAATCGCGGCCCAGCTCAGCAGGTCATCGAAGTAGCCGGCCGCCAGCGGTTGCAGCAGCTCGGTAGCAATCGGCAGGCCGCGCTCGAGCAGGCCCAGCATCAGCTCGCGGCACAGCGTGAGACCTGCGTGCATGTCGTCGCTGCCATCGAGGTGCGGATCGTACGCCAGGCCCTTCCAGCCCACCGTGGTGCGCGGTTTTTCGACGTAGGCGCGCATCACCAGCAGCACGCTATCCTCCACCTCGGCGGCCAGGGCTTGCAGACGGTCGGCGTATTCCAGGGCCGCATGCGGGTCGTGCAGCGAGCAGGGGCCGACGATCACCAGCAGGCGCGGGTCGTGGCCATCGAGAATGGCGCGCACCTGCTCGCGGTGCTGGCTGACTTGCGCGGCGAGGTCACTGCGCAAGGGCAGTTGCTGTTTGAGCTGGTGGGCACTGGGCAGACGCCGGCTGAGGGCGCTGTTGGCCGCCTGGGGATGTGGCTGGGCGGTGTTCAGGGGCAGGGCGAGGGTGGCGCTGGGCATGGCAATGATTCCTTGGGCGGACGCTGCGCTGTGATGCGCAGCGCCGGCCCTAGCGTAGTGTTCGACAGGTTGAGCGTGTGGGCGAAACGGTGCCACCGTGGCGGATCCGGTCGGAGGCGGCAGACTGGCCCGAACGGGACTGGCTAAATCGCCAGGTAGCGGGGCTGGCGCGGTAATAGGTGGCGTAGTTCATGTCGGTAACCTCGAAAACGTGTGTGGAAATTCAAAAGCCTGAAAACGCAAAACCCCCGGTCGGGGGGCCGACCGGGGGTTTGAGTATTCTCGTGTTCGGCGGCCCCTCGAAAGTGGACGCCGCGATGGGTATCAGCGGCGCCTAATGGCTAAACCAATACCCGAAGTAATCGCTGGAGACCGACACGCAGCCGGCTGCCATCGCGCGTTGGACGCGGCGCTGGGCAAGGCTGAGAGAGTGGCGGTGAGTGTGCATGCTGCGCTCCAGTGAATGGTCCCGAGCTTACTGCACCCGTTGCAAACGATTCAATGGCCGAGACGAAGTTTTTTCCTACATGGGTTAGGCTCTGTACGAAAAGTTCTGAGACGCCGGTGAGACAAGGCGAAAACAGCCGAGGAGGCGGAGTTTACTGGTTGTAAATGAGCACTCCGAGGCTGTTTTCAACGCAGGATCACCAAGTATCAGGGCTTTTCGTACAGAGCCTAGCGACGCAGGTAGGCACTGAAGTCGATATCGCCTGCGCTGAGAATCGCCTGGACCCGATTGTGCACATTGAGTTTGCGCAAAATCGCCGAAACATGGGCCTTGACCGTGGTCTCTGCGATGTCCAGATGGTAGGCGATCTGTTTGTTCGATTCGCCCTTGGTCATGCGCTCGAGCACCAGCAACTGCTTGCGCGTCAGCGCTTGCAGCAGCTCCGGGGCGAAGCTTGGGTGTTCAGGGCTTTGCCGACGCTGGCCGGGTCGCTGGGTGCGGATGATGTCCGGGGGCAGGTAGACATTGCCGTTGAGGATCTGCTCGATGGCCGCCGTCATCTGCGTGCGTGGCGACGATTTGGTGATGAAGCCGACCGCGCCATAGGTGATGGCTTGCAGCACCACTTGCTTGTCCTGCTCAGCAGAGACGATCACCACTGGAATGGTCGGCGCCTCGTTGCGCAGGTTCATCAGCCCGCCCAGGCCGTGCATGCCGGGCATGTTCAGGTCGAGCAGAATCAGGTCGAGGTCGTCGTGGTCCTGGGTCAGCTCCAGGGCGCTGTCGAGGTCGGCCGATTCCATCACTTCGCTACCGGGAAAGCCGTCGGCAATGACGTTGTGAATGGCCTCGCGAAACAGCGGGTGGTCGTCGGCAATGAGAATTTTGTACATGGCTGTGCACCTTATTGTTGTTCGAGTGTGCTGGCGCGCAAGGTCGAAGGCTGAGTAGATCCCGCCTGGTGTTATGAGCCTATTAGGAGCTGTGGGCAATGCTTTTGTGAATGCGACCATCGACACCGCAACCGGCACCAAAGTAGTAGAAGAGCGCCCACGGCGCAGGCCTAGCATGAGGGGCCGAAGGAACCGGAGCCGCGCCATGAGCATTCTGCTGGTCGATGATCACCCGCTGTTGCGCCTGGGCCTTGCTGCGGCCCTCGGCCAGGCCCTGCCAGACATGCCGCTGCTGCACGCAGGCAGCGGCGAAGCGGCGCTGAGCGAGGCGCAGTTGCAGGTGCCGGCGCTGGTGATCATGGACTTCGACCTGCCCGGCATCAGCGGCCTGGAAACCACCCGGCGCCTGCGTCAGCGCCTGCCGCAGTTGCGCGTGCTGTTTCTCAGTGAGCATTGCGAGCTGAACGTGGTGCGCCAGGCCCTGGCGGCGGGGGCCTGTGGTTTTCTGTCGAAACAGGTGGCGCCGGCGGTGCTGATCGATGCGGTACGGCGCATCCTCGGCGGGCATGCCTACATCGAACAATCGCTGGCCAGTGCCCTGGTCTGCCAGGCCCCCAGTGCGGGCGAGCGCCGTTTACAGGCGCTGACCCCGCGGGAAACGGAAATCCTTGTGATGCTGGCCAAGGGCACCGCAGTACGGGTGATCGCCGAACGCCTGTGCATCAGCAGCAAGACCGTGTCCAACCAGCTGACCTTGCTCAAGAGCAAGTTGCAGGTCAGCGGCCAGGCCGAGCTGGTGCACCTGGCCATTGCCGCTGGCCTGCTGCGCCCGGCGGCCTAATTCCAACTGCTCGGGCAGCCTTGGCAACCTTCCATGTTGCTGTCCTGGAAGTTGGCATAGTGCTGACGGCTTCCGCGCAGATCAGCACGCTCGAGGTTGCTTTCGCCGAACTTGGCCTCTTGCAGATTGGCATCTCTGAGGATGGCGCCGGTCAGGTCGGCCTTGCTCAGCCAGGCCATTTCCAGGTCCGCCGCGGTGAATGTCGCGCCCTGAAACTTGGCGCCCGACAGCCTGGCAAATTCCAGATAGGCGCCAGACAAATCGGCGTCGGCGAAGTTGGCGCCCTGGGCGAACAGGCCCCAGCCTTGGGCGGCGAGCAAGGTCGCGCCTTGCAGTTGCGCCAGGCGCAGGTTGCTTTGTTGCAGGCTGGCGCGGGTCAGGTTGGCGCCGCGCAAGTCGGCGTTTTCCAAATTGGCGAGGTCGAGGCGGGCGTGGCGCAGGTTGGCCTGGCGCAGATCCGCGCCTGAGAGATCGATCTTGCGCAAGTCCTGGTTGCTCAGGTCGGCGCCGCGCAGCTTGGCATTGGCGCAGTGGCTTTCCGGGGCGAGCAGGCAACCGTTCACGGTCAGTGGCGCGTCGTCGTTTTGCTCGGCGTTCTCGGTGGCGAAGGCGGGGCTGATCAGCAGTGCCAGAGCCAGGGGAAAGTAGTTCATGGTGGCTCCCGAAACAGGGCGTGGTTCAGACCGCACCTGCGTACGCCGCCAGGGCAGGCCGGCGCACGCAGGTGCGACAGGACTCAGCGTTGCGCGGTCTTGGTGTCCCAGGCCGGGATCTTGAACACCCAGAACGAGCCGCCCTGGGCCACCGGCTTGGTCAGCTCGGCCATGTCGCCGCCCCACAGCGGTACCGCGCCGCCGTAGCCGACGGTGACGCCGATGTACTGCTCGCCGTCCTGATCCCAGGTGATCGGCGGCGAGACGATGCCGCTGCCGGTCTGGAATTTCCACAGCTCCTCGCCGGTCTTGGCGTTGAAGGCCTTGAAGAAGCCATCACCGGTGCCGGTGAACACCAGGTTGCCCTTGGTCGCCAGCACCCCGGCCCACAGCGGCAGGCGCTCCTTGTGTTCCCAGACCATCTTGCCGGTGGTCGGGTCCATCGCCCGCAGCGAACCGACGTGGTCTTCATACATGCGCTTGATGCGAAAACCCATGCCCAGGTAGGCCGAGCCTTTCTTGTAGTTGACCTCTTCGGTCCAGTATTCCTCTTTCCACTGGTTGGACGGCACGTAGAACAGGCCAGTGTCCTGGCTGTAGGCCATGGGGTTCCAGTTCTTGCCGCCGAGGAAGGGCGGCGAGACTTCCACCGGCTTGCCTTTGCTCTGCCCCGGTTCAGGCTTGGCCGGGCGTTGGCCTGGGTTTTCCACCGGGCGGCCGGTCTTGAGGTCGATATGGCTGGCCCAGGTGATGTTGTCGGCGAACGGGAAGGCGTTCTGCAGCTTGCCGTTGCTGCGGTCGACCACATAGAAGAAACCGTTGCGGTCGGCGTGGGCGGTGGCCTTGACCTGTTTGCCGTCCTTGTCCTTGTAGTCGAACAGCACCAGTTCGTTGTTGCCGGAGAAGTCCCAGGCATCGTTGGGGGTGTGCTGGTAGAACCACTTCACCTCACCCGTGCTTGGGTCGACGCCGACCTGGCCGGAGGTGTACAGGCTGTCGAAGTCGTGGGGGTTGCCGTCCTTGGAGGTGCGCGCCCAGGTGTTCCATGGCCCAGGGTTGCCGGCACCGACGATGATGGTGTTGGTTTCGGCATCGAAGCTTGCGCTCTGCCAGGGTGCGCCGCCGCCATGGCTCCAGGCCTCGACCTTGCCGGTCGGGCTACTCGGATCGTCCGGCCAGGACGGCGCCTTGACATCGCCCGTGGGGGTGCTGTCCTTGCCGTTGAGGCGGCCCATGTGGCCTTCGACGAAGGGCCGCATCCACACCTCTTCACCGGTGTCCGGATCGCGTGCATACAGCTGGCCGACCACGCCGAACTCGTCGCCGGAGCTGCCGTGAATCAGCAGCACCTTGCCGGTTTTCTGGTCTTTGACCAGGGTCGGCGCGCCGGTCATGGTGTAGCCGGCGCTGTGATCGCCGAACTTCTTGTTCCACACCACCTTGCCGGTGTCCTTGTTCAGCGCCACGACGCGCGCATCGAGGGTGCCGAAGAAGATCTTGTCACCGTAGATGGCCGCGCCGCGGTTGACCACGTCGCAGCACGGGCGAATGTTGTCCGGCAGGCGGTGGTTGTAGGTCCACAGGCGCTTGCCGGTCTTGGCGTCGAGGGCGAACACCCGCGAGTAGGAGCCGGTGACGTAGATCACCCCGTCGTTGATGATGGCCTGGGATTCCTGGCCGCGCTGCTTCTCGTCGCCGAAGGAAAACGACCAGGCCGGGGTCAGCTTGAACACGTTCTGGTCGTTGACCTGGGTCAGCGGGCTCCAGCGCTGGGCGTTGGTGCCCATGCCGTACTGCAGCACGTTCTGCGTGGTGTTGTGATCATCGGCGATGTCTTCCCAGGTCACCGGTTTTGCCTGGGCGGCGGCGCCGAAGGTCAGGCCAGCCAAGAGCAGGGCAGTGGCCAGTGGCGAGAGCAGGGTGGGTAACGTCGTTGTTGTCATGGTTGTTGTTCCCAGTGGTGTTGTGCCGCCATAGCCTGAAACGCACGGCGCTGCCGAGATACGGAAAATTTCCCGATTGTTGCGGGAGTTTTTCCCGGCTCGGACATGATTTGGCACTGCCTCGAAAGCACTACGACCAAGGGAGCATTCGCCGCGCGCCAAGGCAGCATGGGGTCGCGCGCAGCACCTTCCTAGGATGCTGGCAGGCCCTCGCCGGAGGGCTATTGCGGGCTATCCGAAGACGTCGAGGACAATAACAATGACAACCCTTACCAAGGCCCTGAAGCGTGCCGTGCTGCTGCTGGGCCTGACCACCGCCGGCAGCGTGCTCGCCCACGGCAATGTCACCCCCACTGCGGTCAAAACCGAAGGCCTGACGCCACTGGGCAGCGAATGGCGCGCAGAAAACCCTTATCGCACCGGCAAGGACCACGACAAGGCAGTGGAAATCGGTGCCTCGGCCTACAACCAGAACTGCGCGGCCTGCCACGGCCTGGAAGCCAAGTCCGGCGGCATCGCGCCCGACCTGCGTCAGCTCGATGAGGGCGAAGCGGGGGACGAGTGGTTCGTCGAACGGGTGCGCAACGGCGCGGTGCGTGATGGCCGGGTGTACATGCCGAAGATGGCGGATTTCCTCAGCCAGGAAGCGCTATGGGCGGTGCGCACGTACCTGGACAGTGTGCGTGTGACCGAGTGACGTCGTGCTACCGAGTGTGAGGTTGAGACCGGGCATTGCACGGTAGTGATGCAGTTCGCCTTTCTTCGATTTAACGACATCCTCTTCACACCCTTTTCACCAGCGCCTTGGCAAGGTAGAGCCACATCCGTGAAACACTTGGCCCGCCTTCCCCAGCGGGCTTTTCTTTGCCTGTGATTTGCAGGGTGAAATTGGCTGGTCAAACCAGCAGCGCGACTGTTCGGATGCACGCTCGTACCGTAGGATGAACGCCTTTTTCTACAGGGACTTGGCGTGAACTTCTCGAATCCGGTTGTCTTTGTTCTCGCACCTGCCAGCCTGCTGCTGGGCGGCTACCTGCTAGTGCGCTGTATCGGGCTGGCCAAGCGCATGATCTTTCCCGCCGTGAAGATTCGCTTCGCCGCCAGCGCCGAGCCATTCGCCTTTCACTTGCCGCAGCCGGGGCGGTATGCGGTGAATGTCGTGATTCCCCCGATGAAGTTGCTGATTGGCGTGGCGCACTTTTCCGCGCGCTTCGCCATCACCACCGCCGCCGCTCAGCCGCTCACCTACCGCTCCTATGGGCGCGCGCTGTTCACCGTCGATCGTACCGATATGGCCGGTAAGCGCTCGATGCCGCTGGGTAGGTTCGACTGCGCGCAGGCCGGGGACTTCACCCTCACCTGCCTGAACCCGGAAACCATCCGCGATGAGTATCAGCTTGAAGTCGCACCGGTTGTGCCGGTGCTCAAGCTCGTGCCGCTGATTCTGGCGACCCTGGTCGCCGCGCACATGACCATTGGCGGGCTGGTGATTTCACTGATTTGCCTGTTTGGGCAGGCTTGAGTCCGGTCTCCGGCTGCGAGTAGGCGCTGCTTCAGGATGAAATTCGCGCCACCTGTGGAGCGATCAGGCCAGCCTCAGGTCTGACGCTCAAGCGCACGGACGCCACGCGCAGTGGTTATCCTGCATCGCTGTTCTCCCACGCTGTCTTTCATCGGCCTTTCCCTTGAGCCTCGCCCATGCCTGCATTCGATTCTTCAGTCGCCATCTGGACCATCGCCGCCGTCGCCACCGCCGCGGTCATTCTGCGCCCCTGGCGGGTGCCGGAATGGATCTGGGCGGTGAGCGGTGCCGTGCTGTTGACCGTCATCGGCCTGATCGCGCCGCGCGCCGCGCTGGCAGCGGTGGCCGAGGGGCGCGACGTGTATTTGTTTCTGGTGGGGATGATGGTGCTGGCTGAGCTGTCGCGTCAGCAGGGGCTGTTCGACTGGCTGGCGATGTATGCGGTGCAGCACGCCAAAGGCTCGGGGCAGCGTCTGTTCGACTTGGTGTTTCTAGTCGGCACCGTGGTCACGGTGTTTCTTTCCAACGACGCCACCGCCGTGGTGCTGACACCGGCGGTCTACGCCGCCTGCCGCGCGGCCAAGGCACCGCCGCTGCCGTACCTGTTCATCTGCGCCTTCATCGCCAATGCCGCAAGCTTCGTGCTGCCGATCTCCAATCCGGCCAACCTGGTGGTGTTCGGCAGCGACATGCCGGCGCTGCTCGACTGGCTGCGCCTGTTCAGCCTGCCGTCGCTGGCCGCCATCGGCCTGACCTACCTGATGCTGCGCTGGGCCGTGCGCGGGCAGATTCGCCAGCCGTTGGCGCTACAGGTGACGCTGCAACCGCTGTCCAGCGGCGGGCGCTTGTGCGCGCTGGGCATCGCGCTCACCGCAGCGGTACTGCTCGGGGCCTCGGCCCTGCACTGGGAGCTGGGCCTGCCGACCTTCTGCGCGGGGCTGTTGACTGCCGGGCTGATTCACCTGCGCCAACGGCGCTCGCCGGTGCCGGTGCTGAAGAACGTGGCGTGGGGGGTGTTGCCGCTGGTGGCGGGCTTGTTCGTGCTGGTCGAGGCGGTGGCGCAGACCGGGGTCATCGAACGTCTGGCGCACGGCCTGCAGCAATTGGCGGCGCATTCTCCGGCGCAGGCGAGCTGGGCGGCTGGCCTGTTGTCGGCGTTGGCCGGCAACCTGATGAACAACCTGCCCACCGGGCTGGTGGCAGGTTCGATCGGCAACCTCAGTGACCTGCCCGCGCAGACCACCGGGGCGCTGCTGATCGGCGTCGACCTGGGCCCCAACCTGTCCATCACAGGTTCCTTGGCCACCTTGCTGTGGCTGGCAGCCATTCGCCGGGAAGGTGAGCATGTCGGGGCCTGGGACTTCCTGCGCCTGGGCCTGCTGGTGATGCCGCCAGCGCTGATCGGCGCGCTGGCCTTACTTCACGTTTGAAGCAGGGGCGAGCGGGGCAGGCGGGGTCTTGAGCTTGATCACGTCACCGGAAACGGTGGTGGTGTAGCCGTTCAGGACCCAGGCCCAGAACCATTTTTCCTGCACTTGGGTGTTGATCAGTGCATCACCGCCCTTGGCCTTGATCGCCGCGTTCTGCGCGCGCACGAAGCGGGTGTTCTGATGGATCGGGATGAGGTTGAACAGCATCAGGCCGGTGGCCGACGCTTCGCTGTGGCCGAGCACGGTGTACTGGCTGGCGTCGTAGTGCGGGGTGGTCATCGGGGTGCCGGTGCAGCCTGCCAGGGTGATGGCGAACAGGCCAGCGGCCAGCGATTTTGAGATGAAATTCACGCCTAACTCCATGAGTAAAAGCCCCGGATCCATTTCCGTGGGCGCACTATTTTATTCGTCTTATCAACTATTTGTAACGCACTCCTGACAAACGTTCTCACGTACGTCCCGCCAAGCGCCTGTTTCTACCGTGGCCCGTGCCGCAGGGCAGAAAGGTTGAACCGGGGTGTTCGCGGCATTTCAAACACCTCAGCCAATCCCTTTGTAGCGGGCATTGAACGCCGCTTTTCGCGGCTGATCCTGCCCAGGGACGCGTTCTGCGATAGCCATAGGCCAATATGGAATAACCAATAACCTTTGGTTATTGGCGAAAGTATTTATAGAACAGGAAAATCTCAATCCATCCGAATCGATTGACCTAGGTCAAGCCTTGCAGTGAAAGGTGCCTTTTGAGTAATTCCCTGAGCGAGCGGCTGGCCGACGCGCTATTGAACACCCGACCACGGGACCTCGAACGCCAGCTCGCCCGCGATGGGCTGGTGGACTACTTTGCCTGCCTGTTGCCGGTGCACCTGGGGCTGCTTCAGGACGCTGGCCTTGCGCCGGTGCGTCAGGTCTATCCGGCGCAGCACAGTGTCGACAACCACGCCCTGCAACTGGGCTACATGAGCCATGCGCTGGACTTCGACGATTATCACGCCACCTTCCGCGGCCACCCGAGCACGGTGGTGCTCTCGACCCTGCTGGCGTTTTTGGCGCACCCTGCCGAGGTCGCGCAACACGAGCGCTTACTCGATGCCTACGTGATCGGTGTCGAGTTGGCAGGGCGCCTGGGCAAGGCCATTGGCACCCGGCACTACGCCGCCGGCCTGCACAGCACCGCAACGCTGGGGGTGATCGCCGCCACGGGCGCGGCGTGCCACCTGTTGCAACTGAGTGCCCAGCACACGCAAATCGCCCTGGGCCTGGCCGCAACCCAGGCTGCGGGGCTGCGCGCGCAGTTCGGCAGTGCGGCCAAGGCGCTGCACGCAGGCCTTGCGGCGCGTCAGGCAGTCAACAGTGTGCAACTGGCGGCCAGTGGTTTTGCAGCACAACCCCAGCAGGTGCTCGAGCAAATGCTCGAGGTGCTTGGCTTCGGCGTTGCCCAGCCCGAGGCGCTGCTGGCTGACTGGGGCGCGCCCTGGCGCATCGTCAGCCCCGGCCTGGAATTCAAGCGTTATCCCACCTGCGGCGGCACCCACAGCGCCATCGAAGCGGCATTCGCGCTGCGCGCCGCCGAGGGTTTCGCGCTCGAGCAGATCGCCGCCATCGAGGTGAGCTTTCCACCCGGCGCCGACACCGCGCCGTCGATTCGTCAGGCGCACACCGGTGTGGAGGCGCGTTTCAGCCTGGAATACGTGATCGCCGATGCCTTGCGCAACGGCGAGGTGGCGTTGCCGCGCTACACCGACGGCCCGGTCGATGCGCAGATCGCAGCGCTGGCGAGCAAGGTGCAGCGCGTGCCCGACCTCAGCGCCCCGGCCGATGAACTCGACCCCGACAAACGTTTCCACCGCCTCACCCTGACCCTCACAGATGGCAGCCAGCGCAGCCACTGCGTCACCCGCATGCAGACCGTCGCGCTGCCCACCGACGTGCGCGGCAAGCTGCAGCGCAACCTGCAAGACTGGCCGCAGGCGCAGCGCGTGGCACTGGCCGCAGACCTTGAACTGCCTGACGATGCGGCGTTGCAGCGGCTGCTTTCCCTCATTCGTTGCCCATAAGGATCGTTCGCTATGTCCGTGTCACAGACATCACCCCGTCAACTGCGTCTTGGCCTGTTCGTGCAGGCGCTGGGGCACCATGTCGGCGGCTGGCGCGCCGACGGTGCGCAAGGCTCACCGACCGATATCGACTGGTTCACCTGGATCGCCAAAACCGCCGAGCAGGGCAAGTTCGACATGTTCTTCGTCGGTGATGCCCTGGCCACCAGCGTGCACCGCCTGCCCTCGACCATGTCGCGCCTGGAACCGCTGACCTTGCTCTCGGCCCTGGCCGTGCAGACCCGTCACATCGGCCTGGCCGCGACCGCCTCGACCACCTTCGATGAGCCGTTCCACCTGGCCCGTGCGCTGTGCTCGGTCGACCACATCAGCGGCGGGCGCATGGCCTGGAACGTGGTCACCTCGTTCTCCGCCGATGCCGCGCGCAACTTCAGCCGTGAAGACCTGCCGTCCCACGCCGACCGCTACGAAGTGGCCCGCGAGTTCCTCGACGTCGCCTTCAAGCTCTGGGATGGCTGGGAAGAGGGCGCCATCGTGCGCGACAAGCACAGCGGCCAGTACAGCGACGAAAGCAAGATTCACCCGGCCAACCACAAGGGCAAGCACTTCCAGGTGCAGGGCCCGCTGAACATCGCCCGCTCGCCGCAAGGCCGTCCGGTGATCATCGAGGCCGGCTCCTCGCCGGCCGGCCAGCAACTGGCGGCGCAGACCGCCGAGGTGGTGTTCACAGCAGCCGCGTCGCTGGAGGAAGGCCAGGCCTTCTACCGCAGCCAGAAGCAGTTCGTGCGTGACGCCGGGCGCAATCCCGATCACCTGCTGATTCTGCCGGGGGTGATGCCCATCGTCGGCCGCACCCGTGAGCAGGCCCAGGCGGTGTGGGATCAGCTCAACGAGCTGGTGGACATCGACAACGGTATCGAACAGCTGTCGGCCCGTTTTGGCACCGACATGCGCGCCTATCCGCTGGATGGCCCAGTGCCGGAAATCGCGGCTACCGAGGGCAGCCAGAGCCGGGTCAAGCTGCTCACCGAGCTGGCCGCGCGGGAAAACCTCACCTTGCGCCAGCTTGCCGCCGTGGCCGCAGGGTCGCGCGGGCACCGCGTGGTGGTCGGCACCGCCCAAGACATCGCCGACGACTTCCAGCAGTGGCTCGAGCAGGGCGGCGCGGATGGTTTCAACATCATGCCGGCAGTACTGCCCGAGCAATTGCAGCTATTCGTCGAACTGGTGATCCCTGAGTTGCAGCGCCGCGGCCTGTTCCGCGACGAGTACCAGTATTCGACCCTGCGTGAAAACCTCGGCCTGCCGCCGGTCACCGACAACTTTGCCGCCGTCGCCGCACTGGCGAGCGAGAAGGAATAACCCATGAAGCCTCTGACCTTGATCGGCGCCGTCGCCGCCCTCAGCGCCGCTGGCAGCGCCTTCGCTGCCGAAGGCGGCGTACCGTTCGCGGCCAGCGCCAAGCCTGCCGCGGACCCTGCGCTGCACGCCAGCCTGCCCGAAGCGATCCAGAAACGCGGCTACCTGGTGGCCGGGACCAACCCCAACACCCCGCCGACCACCTTCTACCAGGCCGACAACAAGACCCTGGCCGGGCGTGAAATCGACATCATCAGTGCCGTCGCCGACCGCCTGGGGCTCAAGCTGCAGATGCGCGACACCGGCGGCTTCGACAACATCATTCCGGGGCTCAAATCGGGCCGCTACGACGCGGCCCTGGCCAACATCGACGCCAACAAGAAGCGTCTCGAGCAGGTCGATTTCGTCGGTTACTACAACGCCTCGAAGCTGGCGCTGATCGGCCGCGCCGACGCCAACCTGGGGCCGTTCAACAGCCTCGACGCACTGTGCGGGCAAACCGTCGGCGCCGGCGCCGGCACCTCCCAGGTGACCCGCCTGCAACAAGCCAGCGAGGCCTGTGTGGCCGCCGGCAAGCCGGCCATCAGCGTGCCGATTTTCCCTGACCGCCCAGCCGGCGTGCAGGCGGTGATCAGCAGCCGTGTGCCGATGTTCTTCGGCCCCTACGAGGGCCTGCGTTACCAGGCCAGCCAGGTCAAGGCGCTGAGCGTGGCCGGGGAAATCACCATCGAGGACACCATCGTCGCCATCGCCCTGCCCAAGCAGTCGCCGCTGGGCGAGCCGATCCAGGCCGCGCTGAACTCGCTGATCAAGGACGGCACCTACCAGCAGATTCTGGATAAATGGGACATCGGCTTCGGCGCCGTGCAGTCGGCGGGCCGCAACGAAGAAATCGCCAAATGACGCCACGCTCCGACGACGACATCGCCGGCCTGCGCATCGTCGGCAACCGCCACTGGGGGCGTTGGGCCAGTGCCGTGCTGGTGTTGCTGCTGCTGGCGCTGGTGCTGCATTCGATGCTGGAGAACCCGCGTTTCGAGTGGGACGTGGTGGCTGCCAACCTCACCGAGGAATCGATCCTCAACGGCGTGCTGATGACCATCAAGCTCACCGCCATCTCGGTGCTGTTCGGCTTTGCCGGCGGTACCGTGCTGGCGCTGATGCGGCTGTCGTCCAACCCGGTGCTGGTCAGCGTCAGCTGGGCCTACACCTGGTTCTTCCGCGCCGTACCGATGCTGGTGCAGCTGTTTCTCTGGTACAACATCGCCGCGCTGTACCCGCGCCTGGCGCTGAGCCTGCCCTTCGTCGGCGAGGTCTGGAGCGCGGCCACCAACGAGGTGATCAGCCCGTTCAGCGCGGCGGTGCTGGCCCTGGTGATCCACCAGTCGGCGTATGCCGCCGAGATCATCCGCGCCGGCATCCAAAGCGTGGGCGCCGGTCAGCTGGAAGCGGCCAAGGCGCTGGGTTATCGGCCTGGGCAGATCTTCCGCCAGACCGTGCTGCCGCAGGCCATGCGCACCATTCTGCCGCCGGCGGGCAACGAGGTGATTGGGCAACTCAAGACCACCGCCGTGGTGTCGGTGATCGCCTTGCAGGACGTGCTGTATTCGGCGCAGATCATCTACCAGCGCACCTACGAGGTGATTCCGCTACTGCTGGTGGCCACCGCCTGGTACTTGCTGATGACCTCGCTGCTGTCGGTGCTGCAGCACTTCGTCGAGGTGCATTTCAGCCGCGGCAACAGTCAGCGCCGGCGCAACTGGTTGGGCCGCGCGGTGCCGCGTCAGGAGTCTGAAGCATGAGTGAAGCGATCCGCCTGCGCGGCATCCACAAGCAGTTCTCCGGCAACCCGGTGCTCAAGGGTATCGACCTGGACATCGCCGCCGGTTCGGTGACGGTGATCCTCGGGCCGTCCGGCTCGGGCAAGTCGACCTTGCTGCGCTGCATCAACCACCTGGAGAAACTCGACGGCGGCACCGTACACGTCGGCGATACGCTGATCGGCTATCAGCGCAAAGACCAGACACTGCATGAGCTGCCGGAAAAGCGCGTAGCCGAGCAGCGCCAGCGCATCGGCATGGTGTTCCAGCAATTCAACCTGTTCCCGCACCGCACGGTGTTGCAGAACATCGTCGACGCACCGCTGCGCATTCGCGGGCAAAAGCGCGCCGAGGTGCAGGCACGGGCCATGGCCTTGCTCGAACAGGTGGGTCTGGCGCACCGCGCCCAGGCCTGGCCGCGTGAGTTGTCGGGTGGTCAGCAGCAGCGCGTGGCGATCGCCCGTGCCCTGGCGATGCAGCCTGAGGTGATGCTGTTCGACGAGCCCACCTCGGCCCTCGACCCGGAACTGGTCGGCGAGGTGTTGCAGGTGATGAAGCAGTTGGCCCACTCGGGCATCACCATGGTGGTGGTCACCCACGAGATCGGCTTCGCCCGCGAGGTGGCCGACAACATCGTGTTCATGGACCAGGGCCAGGTGGTCGAAGCCGGTGATGCACGTCGTTTGCTGGACAACCCGCAGCATCCGCGATTGCGGGAGTTTCTGGCGAGTGTGTTGTAGGGATTGGGCCAGCCTAGCTGGCCCCTCTTTGCCCCGAAGAAAGCCCGGAATTTTCTCGCCGCGTAACTAAAGACTTGCCAGCCCCAACCGATACGCTGGCATGTCTTCCTTTTTCGCATGGATCGCGATCCTTTCCGGATATCTGATCCATGTCTATTCGCCGTTTGAACATCGCTCCGCGCGCGCTGCTGGGCTTCTCTCTGATTGGTGTGCTGATGCTCGCCCTGGGCATCTTTTCCCTGGTGCAGATGGGTGATATCCGTCAGGCCGGGGTGAAGATCGAAACCGTCGGGGTGCCCAGCATCAAGGCGCTCAACGAGCTGACCACGGCCAACCTGCGCCTGCGCACGCTGACCTACACCTTACTCGCCAACCGTGACCCGCAAAGCCAGGCCGAGACCCTGCGGCGCATGGACGAGCGCAACGCGCAGACCGACAAGGCGCGCCAGACCTACCAGAACCTGGTGGAAGCGCAGAATGAGCAGGTGATCTTCGATCACTTCGGGCAGTTGCTGGGCGAGTACCGGCAACTGGAAGCGCGGGTGCGTGAGCTGAGCAGCGCCAACCGCCTCGATGAGCTGCGCGCCTTGCTCAACGGCGACATGCTGAAGAACTCCGAAGCGATCAACCAGGTGATGGGCGAGCTGGTGCAGTTCAACACCGACCAGGCGCGCAAGAGCAACGACGCCGCCCAGAACAGCTACGACAGCGCCATCACCCTAGTGATCGCGCTGCTGATCGTGGCCACGCTGCTGACCTTCATCTTCGCCTTCGTGCTGACCCGCAGCATCGTCAAACCGGTGGAAGATGCCCTGCGTACCGCCGAGCAGATCGCCGTGGGCGACCTGACCCACCGCATCGAAACCGATGGCACCGACGAAGCCGCACGTCTGTTGCAGGCCATGGCCAGCATGCAGGCGCGTCTGCGCGAAACCTTGCAGCAGATCGCCGGCTCGGCCACGCAACTGGCCTCTGCCGCAGAAGAGCTCAACAGCGTCACCGATGAAGGCGCGCGCGGCCTTGCCCAGCAAAACGCCGAAATCCAGCAGGCCGCTACCGCTGTGACGGAAATGACCAGCGCCGTGGAAGAGGTGGCGCGCAACGCCGTGAGCACCTCCCAGGCCTCCGCCGAAGCCAGCCGCTCGGCCGGTGATGGCCGTGACCTGGTGCTGGAGACGGTCAGCGCCATCGAACGCATGAGCGGTGATGTGCAGGCGACCGGCAAGCTGGTCGAGGATCTGGCCGGGCAGTCGCGTGACATCGGCAAGGTGCTCGATGTGATCCGCGGTCTGGCTGACCAGACCAACCTGCTGGCGCTCAACGCTGCCATCGAAGCCGCACGCGCCGGGGAGGCGGGCCGTGGCTTTGCCGTGGTGGCCGATGAAGTCCGCGCGCTGGCCCATCGCACGCAGCAGTCGACCAGCGACATCGAACGCATGATCGGCAGCATCCAGGGCGGCACCGAGCATGCCGTGGAGTCGATGCGCACCAGCACCGAGCGCGCCGAGTCAACGTTGAACATGGCCCGTGGCGCCGGTCTGGCGCTGGACACCATCGCTGGCGCGGTGTCGCAGATCAACGAACGCAACCTGGTGATCGCCAGCGCTGCCGAAGAACAGGCTCAGGTCGCCCGGGAAGTGGACCGCAACCTGGTCAACATCAATGACCTGTCGGTACAAAGCGCCGCTGGCGCCCACCAGACCACTGCCGCCAGCGCCGAGCTGTCGCGCCTGGCCGTTGACCTCAACACGATGGTCGGTCGTTTCCGTACCTGAGGCCGCAGCGCTGCACCGGGCTCACAGGGCCCGGTGCAGGTCTGACGTCGTCGCGCTCACCACTCGATCCGCTGCCCATCCCACGCCCAAAACGAGCCACTGTCCGTCGGCCCGTGCTCGGCGATCAGCGCTAGCAGACGTTGGGCAGTGAACTCGGGCTCGAACAGTTTGCCTGGCGGGACATTGCCCTGGAACGGCTGCGACAACTCGGTATCGGTGGTGCCGGGGTGCAGGGCCAGCACGGTGGACTGGCGGTTCAGCCGGGCCAGTTCGATGCTGGCGCTGCGCAGCAACTGGTTCAGCGCGGCCTTGCTGGCGCGGTAGCTGTACCAGCCGCCGAGGCGGTTGTCGCCGATCGAGCCGACCCGTGCCGACAGTGCGGCAAAGGTGCTGGGCTGGCCGCGCAGCAAAGGCATCAGGTGCTTGAGCAGCAGGATGGGCGCAAACGCATTGCTGGCAAAGCTGCTGTGCAGCCCGGCCAAATCCAGTTGCGCCAGGGATTTCTCCGCCACCGCGCCATCCTGATGCAGGGTGCCCAGGCTGCACAGCACCAGGTGCAGGTGCGGGCAGTGCCCGGCGACCGTCTTGCCCAGCGTGGCCAGTTGCTCTTCATCGCGGGCATCGCAGTCGAGCCGTTGCAGGCGCTCGCCGTATGCGGCGGCCAGCTGGGCCAGCGCGGCCTCTTCACTGGCGCGCCGCGACACGGCCCAGACCCTGGCTACATCGTCACGGGCCAGTAATGTGCGGCACAGCGCCAGTCCGATACCGCGGCTGGCGCCGGCGATCAGCACCTCGGCAGGTTCATCTAGATAAGGGATCAGCGACACGGTCAGCATCCTTGGGGCAGGGCAGGTCAGCATGCCCCAGCCGGCACGCTGCGGCCAAGGGCCAAGTCGATTCCCCAAAGCGGGTCGATTGCGGCATGCTGCAGCTCCTTTCGCCATCATTACCTGCGCCATGACCGTCTTCTACCTCAAGCTTGTGATCACCCCCTTGCTGATGCTCGCCATCTCCCTCGCCGGGCGGCGCTGGGGGCCGCAGCTGGGCGGTCTGTTGTCCGGGTTGCCGCTGACCTCGGCGGTGGTGATGCTGTTCGTCAGCCTCGAGCAGGGGCCGCAATTCGCGTGGCAGGCGGTGCCGGGGGCGCTGGCGGGGCTGGCGGCGATCCAGGCCACGTATCTGTTCTACTTTCTGTTCACACGCAAGGTTTCGGCATGGCTCGGTTGCTGCGCTGCGCTGCTGTTCTATGGCTGTGCGGGATGGGCCATCAGCCAGTTCGGCGGCCTGCTGCTGCCGGTGCTGCTGACCCTGGCGATGCTGCTCGCCAACCTGCTGGCGACCCGTGCGGAACTGCCCGGGCGCAACGCCTCGTTCGTGCCCTTGCCGCGGTGGGTGATTCCCATGCGCATGGCCACCGCCACCGCGCTGCTGCTGCTGATCACCACCACCGCGCACTGGCTGGGGCCTGTGGTCAGCGGCATGCTCGCGCCGATTCCGGTGATCGCCTGGCCCTTGGCGGTGTTCGCCCATGTGCAGGGCGGACGCCATGAACTGGCGACCATCGTGCGCGGCAATGCCATCGGCGCGGTGGGGGTGATCGGTTTCTACCTGACCTTGCACGGCACCTTGCAGGCCTGGGGCATTGGCCTGGCCGTGGCGCTGGCGGTGCTGCTGGCGGTGCTGGTCACCTTCGTGCTGGCAAAGCTGCTCAACCGCCGTTAGCGCTTTGCGCGGCTGGTTCAAGCCGGCCGCGTCGCCACCGCCCATGCTGGACCTTCATCACTTGCGAGGTCCGTATGAACACCTTCCTGCGTTACTGCTTCGCCCCGTCGCTGTTCGGCCTGAGCATCGGCCTGGCCGTCTGGCTGCTCGATACCCACCAGGCCCATCCCCTGTGGCTGCTGGCCGTATTGCTGAGCGCCCTGGCCGTGAACCTGTGGGTGGAGCGGCGCATCCCGTTTCGCCCGCGCTGGAATCAGGATCACCACGACACCTGGCGCGACACCTTGCATGCGCTGACCATCGAAGGCGGCAACGTGCTGTTCTTGCTGGGGCTGTCGGCGCTGGGCGGGCACGTCACGCTCTGGGCGCTGTGGCCGGCGCACTGGCCGCTTGCGCTGCAACTGCTGCTGGCGTTGGTCTGCGCCGACCTGGGCATCACCCTGGTGCACTGGGCCAGCCACCGCTCGGCGCGGCTGTGGCGCTTGCATGCCGTGCACCATAGCGTCGAGCGCATGTACGGCTTCAACGGCTGGATGAAGCACCCCTTGCACCAAGCCCTCGAAGCCTGCGGCGGCGTGCTGCCGCTGTTGCTGCTGGGCATGGGCGAAGAGGTGGCCGTGCTGCTGGCCTTCAGCGTGGCGATTCAATTGCTGCTGCAGCACAGCAATGCCGACATCGCCTGGTGCGGCCCGGCAAGCGTCATGGCCTGGGCGCCGGTGCACCGTTGGCACCACCTGCGCTATGGCCGTGCCGGGGATGTCAATTTCGGGTTGTTCTTCACTCTTTGGGATCGCCTGCTGGGCACCTGGTTCGCCGCCGACCCTGAGGCACTGGCCGAGGATGACCTGGGCATCGGCAGCCAGCCGAACTACCCGCGCGGGTATCTGCAACAGTTGCTGGCGCCGTGGCAGCGTTTGCCCCATCAGCCGTGCCCACCGTTGCCCGCTCGGCTGCGCTCAGTCGACCAGGCGCACGCTGCCCATGCTCAGGTCGGCGCGAATGCCCAGCAGGCGGCGCACGCTGCGCGACAGGTGGGCGCCGTCGGCAAAGCCGGCCGCGTGGGCGGCGACGGTCAGGCTGCATCCAGCGAGCACCTCCCGTAGCGCCAGGCGCAAGCGTTGCCAGAGCAGCAGACGCTGCAGGGAGATGCCCAGTTGCGCGCCGGCCAGGCGCTGCAATTGACTGGCCGACAACCCGGCCAGCGCCGCCAGGGTGGTCGGTGCCGGTGCGGCGGCGGGGTCGGCGAGCAGGGTGTCGAGGGCGCGTTGCAAGCGCCGGTCGAGCGGCGGCGGTGGGATCTGCCGCAGGCGCTCGAGCAAGGCCTCGGGCGTGTTCGGTGGCGCTGACGCAAGGGCTGCAGCCAGGGCGGCTTGAGCGTAGGCGTGGGGTTCGGCGAACAGCGCCAGCACGGCCTGTTCAGGTTGCTCGAAGGCGTGCGGGCAGCGCGAGGCAATGAACAGCTGATCGGCTTCGACGCGCTGCCCATCGAGCCACATCACCAGTGGCTGACCGTCCAGACGGGCTAACCACTGATGCGGATGATGGGCGTGGGCGCGGGCATGCCCGCACACGCCATGGAACACCAGCGCGTGCGGAGCAAGCCAGGCATCGCCTCGCCAGGGCGTTTCGACAACGGGTTGCGGCACGGCAAAGGCTCAAGGATGAGGGGTGGTCAGGATCGCTGAATACCCCGCGCCGAGCAATCGCCGCCTGGGTGCAATCAGTCTTTGGCCTCGGCCAGCAACTCGACGTCGAGTGCCGATAGCAGCCTGCGCAAGTGCGCCTGTTCAGGCGCTTCGAGCACTTGCAGCGGCAGGCGTGGGGCGCCGACCACCAGGCCGGTCATCGCAAGGCCGGCCTTGACCGTGCTCGGCAGGCCGCGGCGGGTGATGTAGTCGAGCAGCGCGTATTGCTGGTAGAACAGGCTGCGCGCCTGTTCCAGCGCGCCGTCCTGCACCGCCTGCCAGAGCGCCAGGTTGAGCGCCGGAATCAGGTTCGGCGCCGCCGTGCACCAGCCGCTGGCGCCAGCCACCAGCGCTTCGAGGGTCAGCGGGTTGCAGCCGTTGTAGAACGCCACCCGGCCCGCGCTCGCGGTGTGCAGGCGGTGCATGCGCTGGATGTCACCGGTGCTCTCCTTGACCATGGTGACGTTGTCGACCTCGGCCAGAATGCGCAGGATCACCTCCACCGAGAGGTCGGTGCCGCTGGTGCCGGGGTTGTTGTAGAGCATGATCGGGATATCGATGGCCGCGCCGATGGCCTTGTAGTGCTGGACGATCTCGGCGTCGGTGAGTTTCCAGTACGACACCGGCAGCACCATCACTGCAGTCGCGCCGCACTCGGCGGCCAAGCGTGCACGCTGCACGGTGCGCGCGGTGGTCAGGTCGGACACGCTGACCACCGTCGGCACGCGCCCGGCGATGGTCGCCAGGCTGTAGCGCACCACCTGCTCCCATTCGCTGTCGTTGAGGTAGGCGCCTTCGCCGGTGCTGCCCAAGGGAGCGATGGCGTGAACGCCGGCGTCGATCATGCGCTCGATGGAGCGGCCGAGGGCTTCCAGGTCGAGGGCACCGTGGGCGGTGAAGGGGGTGATGGTGTAGCCGATGACGCCGCGGATTGGAGCACTAGACATGTCATTCACCTGTATCAGCAAAAAGGGGCAAGGGTCAGTTCAGGCAGTCGCCGTGGCTGCGCAGGGCGCGCCGGGCGTAGTAGTTGAAAGCGGCGCCGTGGCGCTTGGGCGTGGAAATCCAGTCGTGGGCCTGCTGGCCGAGGGCGGCGGGAATCGGCTGGACCTCGCCTGCGGCCATCGCCAGCAACTGCATCTTCGCGGCGCGCTCGAATAGCATGGCCAGCACGCAGGCCTCTTCCACGCTGCTGCCGGCCACCAGCAGGCCATGGTGCGAGAGCAGAATCGCGCGCTTGTCGCCAATGGCCGCGGCGATCAGCTCGCCTTCCTCGTTGCCCACCGGAATGCCCGGCCAGTCCTTGAGGAAGGCGCAGTCGTCGAACAGCGGGCACAGGTCCATGTGCGACACCGCCAGCGGTACTTCCAGCATCGACAGCGCGGCGCTGTGCAGCGGGTGGGTGTGAATGATGCAGTTGACGTCAGGGCGGGCGCGGTACAGCCAGCTGTGGAAGCGGTTGGCCGGGTTGGCCATGCCCTCGCCACTGAGCAGGTTGAGGTTTTCATCGACCAGCAACAGGTTGCTGGCACTGATTTCATCGAAACCCAGGCCCAGCTGCTGGGTGTAATATGCGCCAGGCTGTTCGGCGCGGGCGGTGATCTGCCCGGCCAGGCCGGAATCATGGCCGGCGTCGAACAGAATCCGGCAGGTCAGGGCGAGTTTTTCCCGCGTGCTGTAGGTGCAGTCGGCAAGGGCCGTGAGCATCTGCCGCTGGGCCAGTTGAATCAGTTGCTCTTTCGGGGTGTCTAGGGTCGCAGTCATGGGGTAGCTCCCGGGCGAATGGGTGAAGCGGCCACCGGTCACGGCAATGACGCGGGGCGCCCACTCAATCTAATGACACTTTGTGTCATATGCAACAATTATGTGTCATTCAGAGTCAAGGAACAGCATGTCGGTACAGCTCAGAGTGTTGCGCAAGAAGATGGGCATGACCCTGGAACAACTGGCCGAGCAGACGGGGCTGACGAAAAGTTACCTGTCCAAGGTCGAGCGTGGCTTGAGTTCACCCTCGATTGCGGTGGCGCTGAAACTGGCCAAGGCGCTCAACGCCCAGGCCGAGGAACTGTTCAGCGACCAGGCGCTACCGGCCGAGGGTTACAGCCTGGTGCGCGCCCAGCCTCGCGAGAGTGATGCCAGTGGCCCGGCGCACGTGCCCCTGGCCCGGCACATCGGTGACCGCGCATTGCTGCCGTTCATGGTCTACCCACCGCGCTCGTTCGCCCATTCGGCGTTCAAGGAACACCTGGGCGAAGAGTTCGTATTCGTCCACCGCGGCACCGTGGAAGTGGATTTCGGCAACGAGTCGCTGATCCTCGAAGAGGGTGATGCCTTGCACTTCAACGCGCAGAAATCCCACCGCATCCGCACCGTGTCCGAGCAGCAGGCGCAGCTGCTGGTGGTGGTGCACAGCAGCGACTAGCCTGCCGGCGCCGCTAAGACCAGCGGCTGGCACCAGTGCCCGGCCTGGTGATGGGCCACCAGAAAATCGACGAACACGCGCACCCGCGCCGGCATCGCCGGGCCGCCGACGAACACCGTATGGATCGGTTCCTGATCGCCGGGGTTGAATGGCTCCAGCAGCGCCTGAAGGCGTCCGCTGGCCAGGTCATCATTGACCGAAAAGCGCCCGATGCGGGCAATCCCGGCGCCGAGCCGGGCGAACTGGGCCAAGGCTTCGCCACTGCTGCACTCGATGTTGCCGGCAACCTTCAAGGTGAGTTCATCGCCCCCGATGCGAAACGGCCAGTCCGGCGCAGCCCGGCGAAAGTTGAAGCGCAGGCAGTTGTGCCGGGCGAGGTCGCCGGGGTGTTCGGGGGTGCCGCAGCGTGCCAGGTAGTCGGCCGAGGCGACGATCACCTACATTGCGCCGATCTTGCAGCTCGAGGCGGGTGCGTCGTCGACGTTCATCACCGCGATGCTGGTGCTGTTCGGCATCGGCCTGACCCTGGGCAACCTGTGCGGCGGCAAGGCGGCGGATCGCTCGGTTAATCGCACGCTGATCGTGTCGTTGCTGTGCTGATCGGGGTATTGCTGGCCTTCCCGCTGGTGCTCGGCTGGGCGCTGCCGACGGCGCTGGCGGTGCTGGTGTGGGGCGCGGCCAGCTTCGCCCTGGTGCCGCCTCTACAAATGCGCGTGATGCAGGCGGCCAAGGCCGCACCGAACCTGGCTTCGGCAGTGAACATCGGCGCCTTCAACCTGGGCAATGCGATTGGCGCGGTGGTTGGCGGGGCGGTGATCCAGGCCGGGCTTGGCTATGCGGCAATCGCCCTGGCCGGCGCCGGCATGGCGGCGCTGGGCCTGGTGATGGTGCTGGTGATGGCGGCGCGCACACCTGCCGGGCAACTGCAGGGCTGCGCCGCCGATTACGGCTGAAGACTGCTTCGCGCAAGGCTCAGGCCGGCACACTCACCTCACGCAATGGACACTGCTGGGTCAGGCTCTGGCGCAGGCCGTCGCGCAGCTGTTGCAGGGCCAGCAGGCGTTCTTCGATCAGGGCCAGTTTTTCCGTCAACAGCCGGCGAATGGCCTGATCCGGGTCGGCGGCCTGCCACAGCGCATCGACGTTGCTGCCGATTTCCTCGAGGCTGAAGCCCAGGCGCTGAGCGTTGCGGATGAACAGCATCAGCTGCACGGTTTCCACCGGGTAATCACGATAACCGTTGGCCCGGCGCTGGGCGCTGATCAGCCCCCTGGCCTCATAGAACCGCAGCGTATCGCGGCTCACGCCGCAGGCCTGGGCCAGTTCACCGATGCGCATCATCACCCCCTGGAAAGACTTGACCCTGGAGCATACTCCAGGCTTTAGCCTGCGCGCTTCATCGATCAACAAGGACGGCAACATGTGGAGTGAAACGGGGTATTTGAAACTGGTGCGGGCAAGCGGGCTGTACGACCTGCTGATCACCGCGGCATTCGTCACACCGTGGAGTTTCAGGCTGCTGCACGCAGCGCTCGGCGATCTGCACGGCCAGTTGGGGCTGGCCGGTACGCTGCCGGCGTTCGGCCCCGTGCAGATGATGATGGCCAACCTCATGGGGTCGATCGTCTGCGTCTGGGCGTGGTTGCGTATTCGCCATGCGCAGCAGCGCCTGGGCCGTTATGACGCTGCTGGCCGGGTGCTGTTCGCCTGCTGGCAGGGCTACGCCCTGAGCCAGGGTGCGACGGCACTGATCTCGCCGATTCTCGCGCTGGAGGTGCTGTGGGCGGTGGCGCAACTGTGGCCGGTAAGGTCGGCGCGCGCCTGAGGTGCGCCCAACCCGGCCTTGGAGGGCAGGGCGTCAGCGGTTAGGCTTGGCGCCCCTTTCTCGCTCGAAAACCTTGCCATGAAGGCTGATTTTTCTCGCCGCCGCGTGCTTCAGGGCGCTGCCGCCGGTTCGACGCTGCTCGCGCTGCCAGGCTGGGCTGCCGACTCGGCAGACTCCCGCTTCCAACGGATCGAGCGCGAGCATGGCATCACCCTCGGCGTCTTCGCCCTGGACACCGGCAGCGGCCGCCAGTTGGCCTACCGCGCCGACCAGCGTCTGCCGATGTGCAGCACCTTCAAAGTGATGCTGGCCGGCGCCGTTTTGCAACGCAGCCAGACTGAACGGGAACTGCTGGCGCGGGTGATCCGTTATCCGGCCAGCGCCCTGGTGGTGTATTCGCCGGTCACCGAGCGCCAGGTCGGGCAGGGCATGAGGGTTGCCGAGCTGTGTGCTGCGGCCCTGCAATACAGCGACAACACCGCCGCCAATCTGCTGCTGGAACTGTTGGGCGGTCCGGCCGAGCTGACGGCTTTCGCCCGCCGCCTGGGTGACCCGGTATTTCGTCTCGACCGTATCGAACCTGACCTCAATAGCGCACTGCCTGATGATCCGCGCGACACCAGCAGCGCTCAGGCAATGGCGTTGAGCCTGCAGCGCCTGGCGCTGGGTGACGCGCTCGATCACGCCGGCCGTGGGCAACTGCAAACCTGGCTCAAAGGCAACACCACCGGCGCCAAGCGCATTCGCGCAGGCGTACCGGCGGGGTGGACGGTGGGCGACAAGACAGGTTCCGGTGACTACGGCGTGGCCAACGACGTGGCGCTGCTGTGGCCAGCGGGGCGCGCGCCCTGGGTGCTGGCCGTGCTCAGCCGCAGCGCCGAGGCCAAGGCGGCCTGGCGCGATGCTGCCCTGGCCGAGGCCACCCGGGTAGTGGTATCGGCGTTGGGCTGAGCGGTCAGTTGCGCCAGCAACCGGCGAAGCGCTCGCAGACATCGAAGCGTCGGTCGAGGTCGGCCATGCGTGCCTGGTGGGCGCTGTAGTTTTCCCTGAGCGCTTGCTGCTCGCTGCGGTTGTAGAACTCGAGCATGTTGCTGTTGTTGGAAGCCGAAACGCTGCGGTCGGCCTTGGGGTTGTCGGGCAGCAGCCGTTCGAGGTCGGCGGTGTCCATCGGCGCCAATTGCCTGCGGTAGTACTCTTTGTAGCCCTGCAGGACGTCGACCTTGGCCTGTTGCGCATCGGCGAGGAAGCGCTCGATGTTGCGGCGGTATTCGCTCCAGTAGGCCGCTGGCAGGTCGATGCCCATGCGCGTTTTGCGCGTTTGCACGGTGTTGTCGATGCTGGTTTGCAGCGACTGCGGCGGGCGGTTCAGCTCAGGCTTCATCTTGTCGATGATGCTGGCGTCGATGATTCGCTCGATCAGTGCCGAGCGCTCGGGCGACTGCGGTGCGATCGGCTCGATGTTCGGGAAGAGCCGGTTCGCCCCAGCGCAACTGGGCAGGCCTCGCTCGACCACCGGCAGCGGCGAGCGAAGGGCTTTACCGTTCTGCTCGGTGAGCACGTTCAGGGTCAATTCACAGCCTCTGCGCGAAGAGTCGAACGACACTTCGTATTCGCCGTGCTTTTGCGGAACAAGGTTGAAGCGCAGGGTGCAGGCATAGCCGGTGCCAGTGGTATTGGCCTGGGCGGAGTAGTCCACGCCCGGTTGCAGGCGCACTTCCACATAGGCCTTGGCACCTGCCGGGGGCGCCACGCGCATGTCGGCGCGGCGGTTGGCATTGGCGCTGAAGATATTGTTGAGCATGCCGGTACTGCGCCCATCGCAGTGCTCGGCATCGAACAAGGCCATGACGGTGTTTTCGTTGCTGCTGATGAAACGAAGTTTCGCCGCATCATCACCCGTGGCATCCGGGTAATTACCGTTGAACATGCAACCACTGAGGCTCAGGGCAAACACACTGGCGGTGCCGAGTACACGGCATTGGGAAAACTGCGACATGCTGGGGTATCTTCCTTGACTGCAAATTCGGCGCGGGAAATCGTCGCCGCGGGAATTCCAGGCTCCGTACGAAAAGCCTTGATACTTGGTGATACTGCGTTGAAAACAGCCTCGGAATGCTCATTTACACTCAGTAAAGTCGAGCGCGACTCCGACCGCTTCCTCGGCTGTTTTTGCGGGGACGCCTAGTCGGGGCCGCCATCGGCCTTGTCTCCCCGGCGTCTCAGGACTTTTCATACAGAACCTACGGTCGTTTCAGCGTGAAAGCGCCCGGCCGCATGGCCAGGCGCTGTGGCGATCACTTGAAGCCTGTGACCTTGTGCGGCACGTAGGGCGCCTCAAGGCGGGCGATGTCCTCGGGGCTCAGGGTCAGCTCCAGCGCGGCGATGGCATCGTCGAGCTGCGCGGGCTTTGAGGCACCGACGATGGGCGCCGACACACCTTGGGTGTTGAGCACCCAGGCCAAGGCCACCTGCGCCATCGGCACGCCACGCTCGAGCGCCACCTGCTCGACCACATCGATTACTTTGCCATCCTCGACTTCGGTGCCAGCGTAGAACGACGCCCCCGATTCATCGCTGAGGATGCGCGCGGTCTGCTCGCCCTGGGGGCGAGTCAGCCGGCCGCGGGCCATGGGGCTCCAGGGCATCAGACCGACGCCCTGGTCGCGGCACAGCGGAATCATCTCGCGCTCCTCCTCGCGGTACAGCAGGTTGAGGTAGTTCTGCATCGACACGAAGCGGCTCCAGCCGTTACTTGCGGCCACCTGCTGGGCCTTGGCGAACTGCCAGGCGTACATCGACGAGGCGCCGATATAGCGCGCCTTGCCGGCCTTGACCACATCGTGCAGGGCTTCCATCGTCTCCTCGATGGGCGTGTGGTAGTCCCAGCGGTGGATCTGGTAGAGGTCGACATAGTCAGTGCCCAGGCGGCTCAAGCTGGCGTCGATGCTGGTCATGATCGCCTTGCGCGACAGGCCCTGCTCGTTGGGACGGTCGCCGCCCTGCCACATGTTGGCGGGGAAGAACACTTTGGTGGCGATCACCGTTTCATCGCGGCGGGTGAATTCCTTGAGCAGCTTGCCGACGATCTGCTCGGAAGTGCCGGCCGAGTAGCTGTTGGCGGTATCGAAGAAGTTGATGCCGTGCTCGACCGCATGGCGAATGATCGGCCGACTGGCCTCTTCGCCGAGGGTCCAGGGGTGGGTACCGGCGTCCGGCTCGCCAAAGGTCATGCAGCCCAGGCACAGCCGCGAGATGTCCAGCCCCGTGTTGCCGAGTTTGACGTAGCGCATCGTAATCTCCTGTAGAGCCTCGCTCGCCGACGGTGGCGGGCGACCAGTAGCGGTGACGATACCGACGCCGCAGGTGTAGGGAAATTCCCTATTCGCGCACCTGGGCTCTGCATAAATTCACAAGCGCAGCAATGGCCGTAAACAGTGCTGCACAAAGTCCATCACCGCGCGGATACGTGGCGTGGCGCGGGCGTCTTCGTGTACCGCCAGCCAGATTTCGATGCTCATCGACCCGGCCTCGGGACGCGCCGGCTCCAGTTGATGCTCCTTAGCCATGAACGTCGGCAGGCAAGCGATGCCAGCGCCACCAGCGGCCGCCTCGGCCTGAATGCGCAAGTCGTTGCTGTGCAGCACGAACGGCCCGTCGCCGGCCTGTTGCAGCAGCCAGCGCTGCTGCGGCGACTTGGCCTGGGACTGGTCGTAGCCGATGTACGCAGGCGCTAGGCCACGACGCAGGTAGCTCGCTGCGGCGTACAGACGGTAGTCGAGATGGCCGAGCAGTTGCGCCACCAAGGTCGGCTCGCCGGGGCGGCTGAGGCTGATGGCGATGTCGGCTTCGCGGCGGGTCAGCGAGGCACGTGACTTGCTGCCGATCAGCTTCAGCGCCAGTGCCGGGTAGCGCGCCAGCAACTCTCCGCTGCGCCGTGCGATCAGGCTGCCGAGCAGGGCCGGTGGGGCGCTGAGCACCACCTGACCTTCGATGGCCTGCTGCCCGGCATTGGCGAAGTGCTCCAAGGCAAAAGATGCCTCGCCCATCTGCTGGGCCATCTCGCCGACCCGCCGATCATGATCGGTCAGCACATAAGCGCGGGGCCGCCGATCGACCAGCTTCAGGTTAAGCGCCGCTTCCAGGGCCGCGATGCGCCGGGCCACGGTGGCGTGGTCCACGGCCAACGATTTTGCCGCAGCCGACAGGGAGCCTGCGTTGACGAAGGCGGCGAAATAACGGAGGTCTTCCCAATCGAACATGACATGGCCCGGCAACGGTAGGCGTGCAGGGTAAGCCATAGCGGGGCAGGAGGAAACGCTGGGCGCGTGGCAAGGCAGCGAGGGCGGGCGCCGTACAGCGACGGCGCGCGGGGCAGGGCGGGACGTCAGCGCTGGGGTTTTGGCTCGACGTTGGCCAGACGTTCGTTGATTTCGCGGGTCTGTTCTTCCAGCTCTTTCACAGAAGTCGGCGTGATGACCTTGTCAACCACTTCCGTGGCAGGGTTGACCGGCTCGAGCACCGGGTCAGGCGAACCCTCGCCGCGTTGGGCTTCATCGGAAGAAATAGGACGTGGGACTTTGTCCCCGGAATGGGTGTCGGTGGGCTTCATGGGGTGCTCCTTAACAAGCATCAGGTGTCTTAAGAGCAGAACCTGTGACGCTGGAAAAGTTTGATTGGATCGCGTCACCGCCCCCCCTCAGGAGCGGGCGGGCCGCCGGTGCGGTTCACCTGCGATCCAAGGAGCAACCTTGGCAAGACCAGCGGCGCCAGCGCCGCAGGTCAATCACGCTCACTCACCGCTGGTTTCAGCCCCGGCCTCGGCTTCAAGCTTTGCGCGGTCGGCCTTGCTGATGTAGCGCGGTTTGCTGCTGCGCGGGGCCAGCTTGGCGCTGGCTTTCTTGGCGTTGGCCTTGAGCAGTTGGTTGATCTTCTTGCGGCGGTTCATGGTCGGTACTCGTGCGGACAAGGGCGCAGCATAGCAGCAAGCGCCAAGCTTGCCGCTTGGCGCCTGCTGCTGGCCCTAGAAATCGACTGAAGCCGACACCTGCACGGTGCGACCTTCACCCAGGCCCAGACTCGCCAGCAAAGGCGTGCCCCAGTAGGCCTTGTTGGTGACGTTGTTCACCGTGCCGCGCAGGGTCACCGGGCGGCCGGCGATGTCCAGCGCGTAGCGGGCGCCGAGGCCGTAGATCGTGTGGCCGGGGATGGACTGGCTGTTGTCGCTGCTCAGGTACTGTTTGGACATCGAGGTGGCATTGGCAGTCAGGGTCAGGTGGTCGATCCATGGAGTGTCCCATTCCACGCCAAGCTTGCCTTGCAGCTTGGGAATGCCGGTGGCGTACTTGCCCTTTTCCTCATCGTCGTCGCTTTCCACCAGCTTGGGCGACACGTAGGCCACGCCGCCCATCAGCCGGACGTCATCCAGCGGCGCGCCGAAGAAGGTCCATTCCACGCCGCGGTTACGCTGCTTGCCACCGAACGAATAGACCCGCGTCACCGGATCGCTGTAGGCGCTGGGGCGCTCGATCTGGTACAGCGCCAGGGTATGGCTGAAGGTGCCCAGGTCGACCTTGACCCCCACCTCCTTCTGTTTGGACTTGTACGGCGGGAAGATCTCATCGCTGTTGGGCGCGTCGAACGGCGCCTTGCCGCCCTTGCTCAGGCCTTCGATGTAGTTGGCGTACAGCGACACCTCATCGGTGAGCTTGAACAGCACGGCAGCGGCGGGGGTGTTGGCGCTTTCGTCGTAGCGCGACAGGCGCGCGCCGTTGTCGGTGTCGAAGTTGTCGGTGCGCACTTCCTGTCGCCGCACGCCGAGAGTCAGTTGCAGGCGCTCATCGAAAAGCCCCAGGGTGTCGGCCACGCCATAGCTGGTCAGGCGGTTCTCCACGTGCTGCACGGCGGGCCATTGCTCGGGCGCCTCTGGCCCCCAGACCGGGTGATGGATGTTGGTGATCCAGTCGTAGTCTGCCACGTGGCGCCGACCATAGTCCTTTTGCGTGTCGGCGTAGCGGGTGGCATTGACCGACCACTGATGGCTGACGCCCCACGTAGCGAAGTGGCCGCGCAGGCCGACATCGGCACTGTGCTTGTGCAGGTCCATCTTCAACTGGCCCATGCGGGTGAGGAAATCACCCTGCTCGTTGAGTACGTTGGCCAGCAGCGTGCCGTTGTAGGCGTAATGGGTTTCGCTGGCGCCGAACGCGGCATAGGCGGTGACCTGGTCGCCGAGGTCGTACTCGCCGCGCAGGATGCCGCCTTTGTCCTTGCTCTCGACATAGCCCCAGTCGGGGTTGAGCAGGGTGCCCGGTTTCGGCGGTTTCGGCACGGCCACCCCCGGCGCCAGGCTGACGCCACGGTTCTGCCCGCGAATGAAGTCGTCGGCCTGGTACAGATCGAGCGACAGCCGCGCCTGCTCGCCGCGCCAGTCGAGCGCCAGGGCGTTGAGTTCGGCCTTGACCCGCTGATGGTCGGTACGCGTGTCGCCATCGCGGTAGACGCTGTTGAAGCGCACGCCGAACTGCTGTTCGCTGCCAAAGCGTCGCCCGACATCGAGGTGGCCGCCGAACTGCGCGTCGGACTGATAGGTGCCGGTCAGCCGGGTCAGCGGCTCGGCACCTGCGCGCTTGGGCACCAGGTTGATGACCCCACCCACCGAGCCGGTCGGCGGCATGCCGTTGAGCAGGGCCGAGGGGCCTTTGATTACCTCGATGCGCTCGTACATCTCAGGCGAGGTGCGGTAGTACGGCGCTACGCCGAACAGCCCGCCGATCGACACGTCGTTGATGTTCGAGGCAAAGCCCCGGATCGAGTAGTTCTCGCTGTAGGTGCCGGTGATGCCGTTGCTGAACACCGCCGGGTCGGTGGCGGCGATCACCTCGGTGATGTCGCGGGCCTGGCGGTCGGCGATGTAGGTGTCGGTGTAGTTGACCGTGCTGAACGGCGTCTCCATGACGTCCTTGTTGCCGAGCAGGCCGACCCGGCCGCCGTAGGCCACCTGGCCGCCGGCATAGGCGGGCGGCAGGGCATTGGGCACCGGCGCCTGGGCGTCGATCTGTGTGGCCTCCAGTTCGGTTGGCGCGGGCTTGGCAGCGCTAGACTCGCGAATAGCGGATGAGTCCTGTGGGATGGCGGCAGCCACCGGCAAGGCCGTGGCAGACACGCTCAGACCGAGCAATACAGCGTGGGCCAACGGAGTGCGCGGCAGGTGGCAGAGGGGTATGCCGCGCAGGGGCGATGAGCGGTTGAACACGTGGGTGTCTCCGATGAAGTCAGTGGGCAATGGTTATTGGCAATGCAAGACGAGGTCGAAGGGCGAATGAGAATCAGCCCTGAACGAACCCGTCAGCGTCCCTGCTGTTGGGCGGGCTTCAGTCCTGATAGCCCTCGATCACATCGTCGACGATGCGCGACAGCGCCGTCGGGCTGGCCGCGGTGACGTACCAGGCCTGCGGGTCGACGAAACGCACCCGACCCTGGCGCCAGGCGTTGGTCTGGCGCAGCAGCGGATTGCTCAGGGTCTCGGCATTCAGGCGCGGGCGGCCTTCCATCACTGCGGTACGGTCGACCACATAGAGGATGTCCGGGTTGGCCTGCTGGATGAACTCGCTGGAGATCGGCTGGCCGTGCAGCCCGGTGTCCAGCTCGGCGCTGGCCGGCTGCACCCCCAGTTCGCTGAAGACGAAGCCATAACGCGACTTGACGCCGAAGGTAGTGAACGCGCCGTTGTTGTGCAGCACCACCAGCGCCCGCTCGCTGCGCCCGGTGGTGACCGCGCGGGCACGGGCGAGGTCGGCGTCGAGGGCGGCGATCTTCTCGGCGGCCAGGGCTTGTTTATCGTAGATCTGCCCCAGGGTGGTCAGGTGCTGGCGGATCACCTCGGTGTAGCCGCTGTGGCTGTCGCGGTAGTCGACGTCGTACTGCACGGTGGGCGCGATTTCACTGAGCGCCCGGTAGTGATTGGCCTGCAGCGAGGTGATCAGGATCAGGTCGGGCCGCGCCGCGTGCACCCGCTCCAGGTTGGGTTGCACGATGGCCCCGGCGTCGAGGGTGTCGGCGGCGTCGCGGTAACGTGCCAGATAATCGGGGACGAAATCCTTGGGCATGGCCGCGATCGGCACCTGCAATTGGTCGAGAAAATCCACTTCGTTCATGTCCAGCGCCACCGTGCGCAGCACCGGTCGCGGCACCTCGGTGCGGCCCAGGCCGTGCTCCACCGTGACAGGCGCCTGCGCGGGCGGGGCGGTGGCGCGTGAGGCTGGCTCGCCGTCGAAACAGCCCGACAGGCTGAGGACGGCGCTGAGCAACGTGAGTGACCAGGGGCGCATGGCATGGATCGGCTTCATGACAAGTCTCGGGGTGGGTTGAAGTAGTTGCACAGTGGCCCGCGCGCGCTGTGGCTGATGGCGAAGTCGAGGTCGTACAGCGCGCGCAGACGGGTTTCGGTGACCACCTCGGCGACGCTGCCGGCGCAATGCACGCGCCCGGCCTTGAGGGCGACGATGTGGTCGGAATAGCTGGCAGCGAAGTTGATGTCGTGGACCACCAGCAGCACGGTGCAGCCGCGCTCGTCGCACAGCCGGCGCAGGGCGCGCATGATCTGCACGGCATGGCGCATGTCGAGGTTGTTGAGCGGCTCATCGAGCAGCAGGTAGTCGGTCTCCTGGGCGATGGTCATGGCCAGCAGGGCCATCTGCCGCTGCCCGCCGCTGAGCTCGTCGACGTAGCGCTGGCGCAGCGAATCGAGGCCGAGAAAGGCGATGGCCTGATCCACCGCGCGGTGGTCGTCGGCGTGCAGGCGGCCGCCGCAGTAGGGGAAGCGGCCGAACTCGACCAGCTCTTCGACGCGCAGGCGCAGGTTCAGCTCGGTGGCTTGGCGCAAGGTCGCCACCCGCCGTGCATAGGCATTGCTGGCAATGCGCTGGATCGGCTGGCCAGCCAGGCGAACCTCACCGGCACTGGCCTCCAGCAGCCGGCCGATCATCAGCAGCAAGGTGCTCTTGCCGGCGCCGTTGGGGCCGATCAGCGAGGTCAGGCGGCGCTCGGGAAAGCTCAGGCTGACGCCATCGAGCACCGTGCGTGGGCCGTAGTGTTTGTGCAGGTCGTGGACGCTGATCATCGGTGGCTCCGCTGGCGGGTCAGCAAGACCAGGAAGTAGCCGCCGCAAAGCAGATTGATCAGCAGGCCGACGGTGGTCTTGTAATTGAATAGGTGCTCCACCAGCAGTTGCGCGATGAGGAACACGACAATGGCGATGGCGCTGCCCAGCGCCAGGGTGAGGCGATGGCGGTAGCTGGTCGCCAGGCGATAGGCGAGGTTGGCGACCAGCACGCCCATGAATGCCGTTGGCCCGAGCAGGCTGGTGGAGATCGCCACCAGGGCGGCGATCAGCGCCAGTTGCCGGCGCAACACGCGCGGATAATCGACGCCCAGCGACCTGGCCTGGTCGCGGCCCAGGGCCAGCACATCGAGGGTGTTCAGCTGACTGCGGTTGAGCAGCGCCAGGCCCCCGACCAGCAGCGCCGCGACCAGCAACTGGGCACCTTGCACGCGGTTGAACGATGTCTGGCTGACGCCTTGCAGCAGGGAAAACTCGCCGGGACTGATCTTCAACTGCACGAACTGGGTCAGCGAGCCGAGCAGCAGGGTCAGCACCAGGCCCACCAGCAGCAGGAAGTACAGGTTGTGCTGGCCCTCGCGCAGTAGCCAGCGGTGCAGCACCCACGAGTAGCCGAACATCACGCTGGCGGCCAGCAGCACATTGCCCTGGGCGCCCAGCAGCACCACGCCGGCGCTGCCCAGCAGCAGCACCAGCAGCGCCTGCAGCAACAGGTAGAGGGCCTCATAGCCCATCACCGCCGGGGTCAGCAAGCGGTTGCCGGTGAGGGTCTGGAAGGTGATCGCCGACCACGCCACACAGACCCCGCCTACCAGCATGGCGCCCAGGCGTAGCAGGCGCCGGGGAATCACGTAGGTCAGGTCCCAGTCGGCGCCAACCAGCACGAAGGCGCTGCTCAGCAGCAGCACCAGCGCCCACGGCGCATGGCGCGCCATCAACGTCGCTGCCATAGCAGCAGGCTGAGGAACAGCGCGCCGCCGACGATGCCCGCGGTGAGGCCGATCGGCACCTCGAAGGGGTAGATCAGCAGCCGGCCGAGGATGTCACAGGCCAGCAGCAGTACGGCTCCGCCCAGCGCGACCCAAGGCAGGCTGCGGCGCAGGTTGTCGCCATGGCGCAGGGCGATCAGGTTGGGGATCACCAGGCCGACGAAGGGAATCGCGCCGACGCTGATGACCGTGGCCGAGACCGTCACAGCCACCAGCAGCAGCCCCAGCGCCACGCTGGCCGGGTAGTTCAGGCCCAGGCTGGTGGCGATGCCTTCACCCATGCCGACCACGGTAAAACGCTGCGCGAACAGGTAGCTGAGCAGCAGCGCCGGCACGCTCAGGTAGAGCACTTCATAGCTGCCCTGGACCACCTTGGAGAAATCGCCGAGCAACCAGCCCTGCATGCTCTGCAGCAGGTTGTGGCGGTAGGCGTAGCCTTCGGCGACGGCGCTGAGCACGCCGCCGTACATCAGGCCGATCACCGGCACCAGCACCGTCTGCTGCGCCGGCAGCCGACGCACCAGGGCCAGAAACAGCAGGCTGCTGCCCAGACACACGGCCAGGGCGATGAGCATGCGCAGGCCGACGCCCGCATCGGGCAGGCTGATCAGCGCCAGCAGAATGCCCAGCTTGGCCGCATCCAGCCCGCCGGTGGTGGCCGGCTCGACGAAGCGGTTGCGCACGATGTGCTGCAGGATCAGCCCGCACACCGCAAGCCCAGCGCCGGTCACCAGCAGTGCCAGCAGGCGCGGCAGGCGGCTGGCGGTGAGGGTCAGCCAGGCCTCGGGCGAGCCCTGCCACAGCCCGCTCAAGGGCAGCGCGCGGGCACCGATCAGCAGCGACAGCGCGCACAGCACGCCGAGCGCCACGGCCCAGTTCAGGTGGCTGCGGATCATGGCGTCGGTGACTCAGGCGCAGCGGTGCTCACCCGCCAGCGCTTGGCCGCCGTGCGCTGGGCGAGGAACGCGGCGTAGCGTCCGCCTTGATGGCGCAGGCGCGGCGCCGGGCCGGCTTCGACGACCTGGCCGTGCTCCAGGACCACGATCTGGTCAGCCAGGGCCACGGTGGACAACTGGTGGGCGATCACCAGCACCGTGCAGCGTCCGCGCAGGCGTGCCAGGGTACGGCCGATCAAGGCCTGGTTTTCAGCGTCCAAGGCCGCGCAGGCTTCGTCGAGCAGCAGAATCGGCGCCTGCTTGAGCAGTGCCCGGGCAATGCTGATGCGCTGTCGTTCGCCGCCCGAGAGTCGCGCGCCGCCTTCACCCACCTGGGTGTCGAGCCCGTCGGGCAAGCGCGCGATGATATCCTCGACCCCAGCGCGTTGTACTGCATCGTGCAACTCGGTGGCGCTGGCGTTGGGGCGGGCGATGAGGATGTTGTCGGCGATGCTGCCCTGTTGCAGCCAGGTATCCTGAAACACTTGGCTGACCTGCGCTGCCAGCACCTCGCTGGACATCGCTCGCACATCGACATCGCCGATGCGCACGCTGCCTTGGGTCGCTTCGAAGAAGCGTGCGATCAGCCGCATCAGCGACGTCTTGCCGGCCCCGGAGGCGCCAATCAGCGCGGTCATGCTACCGGGCGGCAACATGAGGTCGACACCGCGCAGCACCTCGGCTTGATCATCGGCGTAACGCAGGTGCACGCCGCTGAAGCTGACGCCGGCATGGGCTGGCGACTGCGGCTGGCGCGGCGCGGGCAGGGGCTGCGCGGCGAGCACCTCGGTGGCGGCCTGCAGCGGGCCATCGGCGCTGCGCAGCAGCTCGACCTGGTTGATCACATCCAGCAGCGGATCGACGTAGCGGCTGGTCAGCACCAGCGCCAGCAGCAACAGCAGCGCCTGATCAGCGGGCAAGCCAGGGTCGATTTGCCAGGCGGCGGCCAGCAACAGTGCGGCGAACAGCCCCTGGACCACCCAGCCATTGAGCACCACCGCAAGGGTCGAGCGCAGAATCAGCCGCCTGGCGCTGCGTTGCTGCGCAGCCAGTGCCTGCTCGAGCTGGGCGGTGGCGCTGCCCTGGGCGTTGAAGGCGCGCAGCACCGGCTGCAGCTGGGCAAATTCCAGCAGGCGCTGGCTGACCTCGGCAAAGTGCGCGGTGTAGGCCTGCTCGCTGCGCCGCGCCAGACGCGCACTGAGCAGCAGGCTGGCCAGCAGCAGCGGCACACCGCCCAGCGCTACCAGCCCCAGCGGCCACGACAGCACGCTCAGCAGCAGTACCACCGGCAACACGGCCAGCGCGCCACTGATCAGCGGCGTCAGCACATGCGCCGGCAGTTGCGCCAGGGCCATCATGCCCGGCCCGATCAACTGCCCCAGACGCGCCGTGTGGGCGGGGCTGAACCAGCCCAGCGGCAGGCTCGCGACATGCTCGCCCAGGCGTTGGCGACCCTCGCGCAGCAAGGCGAAGGCCACCGCCACGCCGGTTCTTTCCAGCGCCAGACGCCCGCGCCAGCCAAGCAGCATGGTGCAGGCCAGGGTCAGCAGCCACAGGCTGGCCGCGGCCAGTTCGCCACGCAGCAGGCAACGCAGGATCGGCACCAGCAGGCACAGGGTCAAGCCGCTGAGCAGGCCGTACAGCACGCTGCACAGTAGGTAGTGGCGCAGTGTCGAGGTGTGCTCGCCGAGCAGGGTACGCAAGGTGTTCAGCATGGAGCAGGGGCCTGTGCCGGTGGCTGTTGGCAATCGTGTTCAAGCGCGCTGGCGTAATCGCCGAGCGCCCACAGCCGGGCATAGCGACCGTGGGCTGCGAGCAGCTCAGCGTGGCTGCCGCGTTCGCAGATCACGCCGCGCTCGAGCAGCAGAATCTGTTCGGCATGCATCACCGTATCCAGGCGATGGGCAATCACCAGCACGCTGCGGCCTTTGGCGAATCGCGCCAGCGCCTCCTGCAAGGCCACTTCGCCCTCGGCATCGACGGCTGCGGTGGGCTCGTCAAGCACCAGCAGCGGCGGGTCGATCAGCACGGCGCGGGCGATGCTCAGGCGCTGTCGCTCGCCGCCCGAAAGCACCGCGTCATCGTCGATCACCGCGTCATAGCCGCGTGGCAATTGCAGGATGCGCTGGTGAATGTTCGCCACCTGCGCCGCGGCTTCGATGTCGGCCTGGCTGGCGTCGGGGCGGCCGAGGGCGATGTTGTCGCGGATGCTGGCGCGCAGCAGGCGTACGTCCTGCAGGACGAAACCGATGCGGCCGTACAAGGTGGCGCTGTCGATGTGCCGCACGTCGACGCCGCCAAGGGTGATGCGGCCCTGGCTGGGGTCGTGAAAGCGCAGCAGCAGGCGCGCCAGGGTCGACTTGCCCGAGCCGGACGGGCCGACCACCGCAGTGGTGGTGCCGGGCTGGAGGGTGAAGTCGATGCCGCTCAAGATCGGCTTTTGCGCGTCATAGGCAAAGCCAAGGCCTTCGACGCGCAGCTCGTTGTCGCGTGGGTGCTGTGCGCGCACAGGTTGCGCCAGCACCGGCGTGTGCAACAGGTCCAGCACACGCTGGGCCGCGGCTACCGCGTTGTGCAGGTCGTGGGTGATGGCGTGCAGCAGTAACAAAGGTGCGCATAGCCCGGGGGTGACCAGCACGAATGGCAGCACCTGCAGTGGGGTCATCCAGCCCAGGGCAACCATCAGCACCGCGCCGATCAGCACCACACCGAGCACGGTTGCCGGCGCGATCAGCGCGTTGGCCTTGGCCATCGCCACTACCAGAGGCCGGGTGAACTGGTCGAAGGCGTGCGCAAAGCCACTGACGGCGCGCTGGTAGCGCGGGTCGTGGCGATTGCCGAAGGCCTTGAGCACCGGCATGCCATTGACGAACTCGACCACCGCGTTTTCCAGCTCGGCGATGCGTTCGCCCAGTGGGCCCATGTGTTGCGCACTGGCGGCCATGGCTCGGCGCAGGAACAGCACAAAACCTGGGAAGGGCAGCAGGGCCAGCAGCGCCAGGCGCCAGTCCATCAGCATCAGGTAGCCGACCGCCGCAGTGACGGCGCCCAGCACCCGCCCCAGGGTGGTGAAGAAATGCGCGACCAGGCTGTGCAGGGTGCCGATGTCATCCTGCAACGCGCGCTTGACCGCGCTGGAGCTGCGCCCCCCGAACCAGCCCAGCGGCACCTGCATCAGGTGCCGGGCCAGGGCCAGGCGCAAGTGCCCGGTGATGCGGTTGTCGGCGAGATGCGCCAGCAGTTCGGCCAGCACGCTGAACACGCCGCTGGCGAACAGGCAGGCGACACTGACGGCGATGATTGCGCCGCTGCTCCAGGGGCTGGCCTGCTCGCTCAGCAGGTTGGCGCCAAGCGCTGCGACACCGGCCAGCGGCACCAGGCTCAGCGCCGCACCCAGCGCCGCCAACAGGGCGGCGGCGATCAGTTGCCCGCGGATCGGCGCCAGCAGGGTAGAGAGAGGGCGGGAAGGGTGTGCGGGGGCGTGGTCGTGGGTCATGGAAGCGGCTTCGAACGACGTCGGATTAATTAGTTGCATGACTATAAACTAATTTGCGAAATCCATACAAGACAGCTACAAGTCCACCTTCAACCGTGTCAGGAGTGCTTCATGGAATCGCCGCAACGCAGCGCAGGACGCGGGCGTCCCCGCACCATCACCCGCGAGCGCATCGCCGACGTCAGCGTTGAAATCGGCCTGGCCAACCTCACCGTGGTCGGCGTGGCCGCCGCGTTGGGGGTGAGCCATATGGCGCTGTACAAGCATGTCGCCAGCCTCGAGGCGCTCAAGACCCTGGCTGCCGAAGAAATCTTCCAGCGCTGGCAGATCCCCAAGGCTGGTGAATGTGGCGACGGCGAAGGCTTGCAGGCCTACCTCAGCGCGTTCGCAGGTTCGGTCGCCGCCTTCGTCAAGGCCCACCCCGGCGTCACGCCGTATGTCATCCGTCGTCTGGCCGCCACGGCGCCGATGATCGACAAGATCATCGCCCACCAGCAGCACATCGCCGAGGCCTACGGCCTGAGCCTGGAACGTGCCCGCTGGGTGCTGGCCACAGTCGCCTTCCATGCCTTCGCTGCCGCCGACACGGTGTATTCGGTCGCCGCCCGCGAGCCCTTGCCCGGCGTCGACAGCCCCGAGCAACTGGCCGAGATGGAGGCCGAACTCGACCAAGGCTTGCAGGCGCTGGTCGTCGGCGTGCTCACCGTGGTTGACCACGACCAAGTCAACACGCAGCGTCGCGGGCCGCTGCATGAGCCTGTTTGATCGCCTCTTCGGCGGCCGCGTCCGGCAGTCACCGCCCGATGAGGCGCCAATCAGCGACGCCGAGGCGCTGTGTGGGCTGGCCGCCGCGGCGCAGACCGGCCTGAGTCTCAAGCCGTCCTAAGCCCCCCAGCGTGTGCGCCGCGCCCGATGGGCGGCGCACGTATCTACCCGCGTCGTGGGCTGTCGTGAATGCCTGCCACGGCGTCGCGGGCAGAACACGCCAGGACGGTATGGGAACGCGTAGCGGGTGGCTGCGGGCCGGATAATTCCGCCGCCTGCAGCGAGGCCGATCAAGCCTGGGCAGGCAACCGAGTGAACGCCAGAACAACAACAAACCTGCCCATACCCACACGGGGGCCACTCCATGGCAACACCTGCCCAGCCCGAGCCGTTGGCGCTCGGCGTCACCGATCCGTCGAAAACCGAAGAAGCCCGTCAGGACCGTCATCTTGAAGGCACCGTCGACTGGATCGTCTTCGGCATCACCAGCGTGTGCGCGGTTGCGTTCATCGTCTGGGGCTTCATCAACCAGGCCAGTCTCGCCGCCAGCGCCTCCAGTGCGCAGTCGTGGGTGATCGTCAACTTTGGCTGGTTCTTCGTGCTGACCTCATCGATTTTCGTGGTCTTCGTCCTGTGGCTGGCGGCCAGCCGCTATGGGCGCATTCCGCTGGGCCGCGATGGCGAGGCGCCGGAATTTCGCACGGTGTCGTGGGTGGCGATGATGTTCAGCGCCGGCATGGGCATCGGCCTGATGTTCTTCGGCGTCGCCGAGCCGCTGTCGCACTACGTCAGCCCGCCACCGGGCACCGCTGCGCCGCAGACCAGCGAAGCCATGCAGGTGGCGATGGCCACCACCTTGTTCCACTGGACTCTGCACCCCTGGGCGATGTACGCCATCGTCGGCCTGGTGATCGCCTACGGCACCTTCCGCCGTGGTCGTTCGCAACTGATTTCCACCGCCTTCCGGCCGCTGATCGGCCGACACGCCAATGGCCCGCTGGGGCGCCTGATCGACATGATGGCGATCTTCGCCACGCTGTTCGGCTCGGCCGCCTCGCTGGGCCTTGGCGCGCTGCAGATCGCCGGTGGCCTTGAGTACAACGGCTGGATCGAACAGCCGAGCAAGCTGTTCTACATCGCCATCATCACGTTGCTGACCATTGCCTTCATCGCCTCGGCAGTGTCGGGCATTGGCAAGGGCATCCAGTGGCTGTCCAACACCAACATGGTGCTGGCCTTGGCCCTGGCGCTGTTCGTCTTCCTGGTCGGGCCGACCTTGCTCATGCTCAACCTGTTGCCGACCTCGCTCGGTGTCTACCTCAAGCACCTGCCGGACATGATGGCCCGCACCAGTGCCAGCGGCGGCGAGCCGATGGACAACTGGCTGGCCGGCTGGACCGTGTTCTACTGGGCCTGGTGGATTTCCTGGACACCCTTCGTCGGCATGTTCATCGCCCGTATCAGCCGCGGCCGCAGCATTCGCCAGTTCGTCAGCGGCGTGCTGCTGGTGCCCAGCCTGGTCAGCCTGGTGTGGTTCACCATCTTCGGCGGCGCCAGCATCGATGCCCTGCAGCAGGGCGCCTTCACCCTGGTCGACGGTGCGGTGAACAGCAACCACGCCCTGTACCAGTTGCTCGACAGCTACCCGTGGGCTTCGGCCACCTCGGTGCTGGTGATGATTCTGGTGGGGATTTTCTTCGTTTCCGGCGCCGACGCCGCGTCGCTGGTCATGGGCACGCTGTCCGAGCACGGCACCACCGAGCCGTCGCGGGCCACGGTGATCTTCTGGGGCGCACTGACCGGCACGGTGGCGGCGATCATGCTGGCCATCGGTGACCCGAGCAATCCCGGCGAGGCGCTGACCGGCCTGCAGAACCTGACCATCGTCGTCTCGCTGCCGTTCGTCATCGTCATGGTGCTGCTGTGCCTGGCGCTGTACCGCGACCTGCGCAAAGACCCGATGATGCTGCGTCACGTACGCGCCGGCGAGCTGATCGAAAAAGCCGTGCTGTACGGCGCGGTCAAGCATGGCGAGGAGTTCTACATCGTGGTGCAGGAGAAAAAGCCCGCCAAGGCCGAGCGTGACGCCCAGCCGCACGAGGCCGAGGTGACGGGGCGCTGACCCAGGCCCGCTTTCACCCAGTCCGCGGCGCCAGAGCACAGCGCCGCGGACAAGACTTCCACGGGAAAAATCCGGATAATCGCCGCCACTCACGTTATGACGGTACCCGGTAAGCGCCCATGGAAATCAAAGTCAATTTTCTCGACAACCTGCGCCTTGAGGCCAAGTTCGACGACTTCACAGTGATCGCCGACCAGCCGATCCGCTACAAGGGGGATGGCTCGGCGCCGGGTCCGTTCGACTACTTCCTGGCCTCTTCGGCGCTGTGCGCGGCGTACTTCGTCAAGCTCTACTGCCAGACCCGCAACATTCCCACCGACAACATTCGCCTGTCGCAGAACAACATCGTCGACCCGGAAAACCGCTACCAGCAGGTGTTCAAGATCCAGGTCGAACTGCCCGCCGACATCTCCGACAAAGACCGCCAGGGCATCCTGCGCTCGATCGACCGCTGCACCGTGAAGAAGGTGGTGCAGACTGGCCCTGAGTTCATCATCGAAGAGGTGGAAAACCTCGATGCCAGCGCCCAGGCGCTGCTGATGCCCGGCGCCCAGGGCGAGAACCGCACGCTGATCGCCGGCAAGGACCTGCCGCTGGAGCAGACCATCGCCAACATGTCGGCGATCCTCGAAGGCTTAGGGATGAAGATCGAGATCGCCTCGTGGCGCAACATCGTGCCCAATGTCTGGTCGTTGCACCTGCGCGATGCGCAGTCGCCGATGTGCTTCACCAACGGCAAGGGCGCCACCAAGGAAGCCGCGCTGGCCTCGGCGCTGGGCGAGTTCATCGAGCGCCTGAACTGCAACTTCTTCTACAACGACCAGTTCTGGGGTGAGGAACTGGCCAACGCGCCGTTCGTGCATTACCCCGACGAACGTTGGTTCCAGGCCGGTGCCGACGACAGCCTGCCCGAGGAAATTCTCGATGAGCACTGCCGCGCCATTTTCGATCCCGAGCACGAGCTGCGCGCCTCGAACCTGATCGACACCAACTCCGGCAACGAGGCCCGCGGCGTGTGCTCGCTGCCGTTCGTACGCCAGTCCGACGGCGAGGTGGTGTATTTCCCCTCCAACCTGATCGAAAACCTCTACCTGAGCAACGGCATGAGCGCCGGCAACACCTTGGCCGAAGCCCAGGTGCAGTGCCTGTCGGAAATCTTCGAGCGGGCGGTGAAAAAGCAGATTCTGGAAGACGAACTGTGCCTGCCCGATGTGCCGGCCAGCGTGCTGGCCAAGTACCCGAGCATTCAGGCCGGTATCGAGGCGCTGGAGGCCCAGGGCTTCCCGGTGCTGGTCAAGGACGCTTCGCTCGGCGGGCAGTTCCCGGTCATGTGCGTGACCCTGATGAACCCGCGCACCGGCGGTGTGTTCGCCTCGTTCGGCGCGCACCCAAGTCTTGAGGTGGCGCTGGAGCGCAGCCTCACCGAACTGCTCCAGGGCCGCAGCTTCGAGGGCCTCAACGACCTGCCGGCACCGACCTTCGACAGCCATGCGCTGACCGAACCGAACAACTTCGTCGAGCACTTCATCGACTCCAGCGGCGTGGTGTCGTGGCGCTTCTTCGGCGCCAAGCCTGACCATGACTTCGTCGAGTGGGATTTCTCTGCCGCTGGCGAGCGCGCCACGGCCGAGGAAGCGGCCACCTTGCTGGCGATTCTCGAAGACCTCGGCCACGAGGTTTACATGGCCGTGTACACCCATCTGGGCGCCACCGCCTGCCGCATTCTGGTGCCGGGCTATTCGGAGATCTACCCGGTCGATGACCTGATCTGGGACAACACCAATAAGGCGCTGTACTTCCGCGAAGACATCCTCAACCTGCACCGCCTCGACGACCGTGCGCTCAAGGCGCTGCTGTCACGCCTGGACAACAGCGAGCTGGACGAATACACCCAGATCAAGACCCTGATCGGTATCGAGTTCGATGACAACACCGCCTGGGGCCAGCTCACCGTGATGGAGCTCAAACTGCTGATCTGCGTGGCGCTCAAGCAGTGGGACCCGGCCAAGGAGTGGGTCGAGATGTTCCTGCAATACAACGACAACACCGTCGAACGTGGGCTGTTCTACCAGGCGCTGAACGTGGTGCTGGAAATCCAGCTCGACCGCGACCTGCACCTTGAGGACTACCAGGCCAACCTGCAGCGCATGTTCGGTGAGGCGCGCATGCAGGCGGTGCTGGGTTCGATGGACGGCAGCGTGCGTTTCCACGGCCTGACCCCGACCAGTCTCAAGCTCGAAGGCCTCGACCGCCACCTGCGCCTGCTCGACAGTTACAAAAAGCTCCACGCCGCCCGTGCACGCATGGCCCCGGCGCAGGGCTGAGACACAGGCCATGCGCGCCATCGAGCTGGTCTTGCGCTGCCACGCCGGCACCGCGGCGCAGCGCCTGGGCCACTTCCACCGGGTCGATGAGCCGCTGAGCCAGCCGCCGGCGCTCGACCCGGCGCTGGCAGGCTGGCGCTGCTTGCTGGCGCCGGAGTTGCGCGTGCGGCAGACCGCTGAAGGGCTAGGGCTGAGCGGCGAGGTGGTCGACGCCTTGCGCGATTGTGACCTTGGCGCATGGCAGGGCCAGTCACTCAAGGCCTTGCAACGCGACGCAGGCGCTGCCTTGCAGCACTGGCTCGACGACCCGCACGCCGCACCCCATGGCGGTGAGTCGCTGCATCAGCTGCAACAGCGCGTTGGCGACTGGCTGGAGCATGGCCTAGGTCCGGGACGTTGGTTGGCGATCACCCATCCACAGGTGATACGTGCTGCAGCGCGGCACGTGCTCGACCTGTCGTTTGCCGCAAGCCAGCGGCTGGATATCCAGCCGCTTGGTGCGCTGCATTTGAGTTGGTATGGGCGTTGGCGGATGAGGGTGGTTGGATAGGGCGCGGTTGCGAGCCACCCGGTCGTCACCCCAATCGATCACTCCTGAAAAAGCCGGGTCAACTCCCTAACTCAGGTCGAACCGGGTGCTGGAATGGACTCTCTTCAGGGCAAAGGTCTGTCACCGCGCAGTCAGGTGGTCCGGCGGTTGATCGTGATGTTCACGCTACTGTTGGTGCTGACCCTGGCCATCGCCCTGGGCTCGCTATGGCGCATCGCCGTAGGCCTGGATCAGCGCGAAGCCGCGCAAAGTCGCTTCCATGCTCAATCGGCACTCGATCAGCTTCACGCGCGCGAGCGCAGCTACGTGCTGGGTCACGGCTTCTGGCAAGCCGCCTACGACCACCTCAACGGCCCCAACGCGGCAGCCTGGGCGTTCGATCAGGACAACATCGGTCCGACCTTGTATAGCCAGGACGGCTACTACGCGGTTTACGTGCTCGACCAGGACACCAGCCGCTACGCTATGCTTGCCGGGCGATTGAGCGATCAGGGCCTGGCGGCGCACAGCGACAGCGCGGCGCGTGTGCTTGCCCAGGGGCGCCAGGCTGGGCAGCGCGGTGAGGCGGCCTCCGGCTACCTGTTGTTCGATGGTCAGCCTGCCCTGTTTGCGGCGTCGCTGATTCGTCCGCCGGCCTTGCCCCATCATTTGCCCGCACCTTCTACAGTGCTGGTGTTCATCCGCCTGCTGGATGCGCCGGTGCTCGATGGCCTGGGGCGCAGCGCCGGTCTGCGGGGTTTCGCCACTGCCACGCTCGCCGCTGCCGAGGATCAACCCGATCAGCTACCGCTCGAAGGCAGCGCCCATGTACTGACCTGGCATACGCTGCAGCCAGGCATCGAGTTACTGCGCAGCGTGCTGCCGCCCCTGGCGCTGGCGGCGTTGATCATGGCGCTGATCCTGTCGATCAGCGCCCGCTATGCGATGCGCGCCAGCGCCAGCATCGACCGTAGCCAGCAGAAGATGCTCGCCTCGCAAGCGGCCTTGCAAAGCAGCGAGGCGCGCTTCAAGGCGGTGGCTGAAGCCGCCTCGGACTGGATTTGGGAGACTGACGCAGACCTGCATCTGACCTACCTCTCGGCCCGCTTCGCCGAATTGACCGGGCACGCCGTCGAGGACTGGCTGGGACGTCCGATCACTGCCTTGCTCGACTGCGACACGGGCGATGTGCGTCGCTGGCTGCAGGGCCTGGCCACGTCACAGGCCGCAGGCAGCCTGCGCTGTCAATACCACGACCGTCTGCAACAGCGGCGCATCTGCCGCATCGCGGCGCGGGCTATCGTCGACAGCGGCCAGTGTCTCGGCTTTCGGGGTACCTGCAGTGATATCACCGACGAAGTGGCCGCCCATGCGCAGATCCAGCATCTGTCGCAACACGATGCACTCACCGGGTTGCCCAACCGCAACCAACTGATGCGCTTTCTCGAACAGGATTGCCAAGGCAGCGGTCAGGTGCCGTTGGCCGTGCTGATGCTCGATCTGGACAACTTCAAGCCGGTCAACGACGGGCTCGGGCATGCGGCCGGCGATGCGGTGTTGATCGAGTTGGCGGCGCGCCTCAGTCGCAGCGTGCGCGACTGCGACCTGGTGGCGCGGCTCGGCGGCGACGAGTTCGTCGTGGTACTGATGCGACCCGGCGCGCGCAGCGAACTCGAGCGTTTCTGCCAGCGGGTGATCAGCGCACTGCAAGCGCCCATCGACTTCGAGGGGCACCGCTTGCAGGTAGGCGTGAGCATCGGCATCGCGCTGTCGAGCCAGTACCCCGGCAGCCCAGCCGAGCTGATTCGCTGCGCGGATGTCGCGTTGTATCAGGCCAAGCGCGATGGCAAACACACCTGGCGCTTTTTCTCGGCCGAGATGAACAGCACGCTGGCTGAACGCCGGGTCCTGGAACGCGACCTGCGTCAGGGTATCGGCCGTGACGAACTGGTGTTGCATTTCCAGCCACGCTACAAGGTCGACGGCGTGACCATCGCCTCGGTGGAAGCGCTGGTGCGCTGGCAGCATCCCGAGCACGGGCTGCTGATGCCGGACCAGTTCATTGCCCTGGCCGAAGAATCCGACCTGATCGTGCTGCTGGGCAACTGGGTGCTTGCCCAAGCCTGCAGCCGCGCGCTCCAGTGGCCGCTGCCGGTGAGCGTGTCGGTGAACATGTCGCCGGCGCAGTTCAGCCGCAGCGATGTGGTCAGCGATGTGCGCCAGGCGCTGACTCATTCGGGCTTGCCCGCGCAGCGCCTGGAGCTGGAAATCACCGAAAACGTGATGCTCAACGACATCGAAGGTGCGCTGCAGACCATGAACGCCCTCAAGGAGCTGGGCGTGCGCCTGAACATGGACGACTTCGGCACCGGTTACTCGTCCCTGGGGTATCTGCGCACCTATCCGTTCGACAGCATCAAGATCGACAAGCGCTTCATCCAGTCGCTGGCAAGCAGCACCAGCGACCGCCGGGTGGTGCAGGCGATCATCAACCTGGGCCGGGCGATGAACATGACCGTGACCGCCGAAGGCGTGGAAACGGCCGAGCAATTGGCAGTGCTCAATGACGATCAGTGTCACGAGGTGCAAGGCTACCTGCTCAGTCGGCCCGTTCCCCATCAGCGGCTGGTCGACTTGATGGCCGCTCAAGCACAACGCCCGGTCGACTGAGAAGGTGCTTCACTGCGCGGTCGTGCGCTCGACCAGCAGAACACTGCGGGCGTCGCAGCACCGGCAGCGGATGCTCACCTGTTGCGCCTCGACGCGTGTTTTCACGGCACTGGAGCCGCAGCGGCTGCAGTGCCAGGTGTCGCCGGCACGTGGCGCCGAATCCAGGGGTTCGGGCAGGGCCTTGAGGTAGTCGCTAAGCGGCCGTTCGACACCGCCATCGTGCTGACCCAGCAGCAGGCCATGCAGCACCCGGCTGTAGGCCGAGCGTGCTGCATTGGCGCTGTGCCGCGAAGCCTCTAGCGGCCACTGCTCGTCGATGGCGCGCTGGCCCAGCGCGCCAAGCTTGCCGGGTAGCGTCTGCGCAGCGTGCAGGGCATTGACGTTGCAGCGCTCGGCGAACTGAACGGCGCTGCGCAGCGCACTGTTGGCCAAGTACCAGACGCTGCAGACCGGCAGTCGCTGCAACAGCTGCGCAGCGATTTCCCGAGTGTGCTCGACCCCGCGTAGCGCCAGGCCGTGTTCGCTGCAGCGCTGCTCCAGGTGGCCGAGCACCTCTTCAACCGCCAGTTGCCGCACCAGCGCGCCCAGCTCGCGCTGCCACTGAGGCTGTGGCCCGCGAGCGAACTCCTGATGCAGGCGCTGGTACACCTCGGTCAACCGCGCCCGGCGCTGGTCATCGAGGGTGACATTGCAGACCCAGCGCACCCGTTCCAGGCGCGGCATCGCTGGATTCAGGCTGAAGGCTTCGAGGTCCGAGTCCGGATCGAGCAGTAGCAGGTGCTGTTGGCGCAGCTCGTCGAACAACCTCGCGTCCATACCCTGACTGGGGCTCAGACGCAGGCCAGTGCCGTTCGCTTGCACCGCCTCGATGCGGTCACTGCGGGCGCTGCCACGGGCTTCGACGATGGCCATCAAGGCCACTTTCTGCGCCAGGCTCAGGCGCTCGTAGGGTATCAACGGCTGGCCCTGCAGGCCCCAGTAGGCGTCGATTTCACCGCGCAGTTCGTCGTCGTGGTTCTGCTTGGCCTGTGCCCGACTGGCGGCGCAGGGCGCGCAGATGCAGTAGCGCTGCAGGCGGTTGTAGGCCGGAAAATAGTGCCGGTGCGGGCAGCTCAGGCAAAAAGCTTCGTTGACGCTGTGCTCAGGCTCGGTCTTGCCGCGGCGGCGGATGTACAGCGATTGCAGGCACCAGGGACACTGCAGGTCGCTGCAGGCCTTGGGGGGAAAGGCTTTGACCAGGCTGTTGGGGCGCAGCTCGACGGCGTAGCGCTCCAACAGTGGCGCAATGCGTGCTCCGGCCAGGTATTCCTGATACAGCGTTTCGATCTGTCCGGCACTGAGGTGGCCGAGCTTGTGCTGGTAGTCCGTCAATTCTGATTCTCCCTGTGTCAACGTGCCGCAGACGTGTGCGTCGAATCATGGGAGTGCGTAGGCAAAGGAGAAAGGCTAGGGACGAGGGGCTTTTCGCATTGAGCTGTAGGAGGTTTCCTAAACTCAAAATAAGGCATGCCAGCCACTGGCAAGACCGGCTGCGTGCAGAGGGGCGGGAGAGCGAAGGAGGAAAATGACAAGGGGCTGCCTGGGCAGCCCCTTGTGCGCGCAGCGCCGGGATCAGTCGAGCTCAGCGCACGGTGCGCTCATGCCGCAGCGATCAGACCTGGGCATCCCAGGCGCGGTCGCCATGCTCGTCCTTGACCCGCGTCGGCAGGCCCATGACGTCCAGCGCCTTGAGGAACGGCTCGGCTGGCAGTTCTTCGACGTTGACCATGCGTTGCACATCCCACTGGCCACGGGCGACCAGCAGTGCAGCAGCGACGGGCGGTACGCCGGCGGTGTAGGAAATACCCTGGCTTTCGGTTTCGGCGAAGGCATCTTCGTGGTCGGCCACGTTATAGATGAACACTTCACGCGGCTGGCCGTCCTTGGTGCCTTTGACCAGGTCGCCGATGCAGGTCTTGCCGGTGTAGCCGGGGGCCAGCGAGGCCGGGTCGGGCAGCACCGCCTTGACCACTTTCAATGGCACCACGTCCAGACCTTCAGCCGTGCGTACCGGCTGCTCGGAGAGCAGGCCGAGGTTGTTCAGCACGGTGAAGACATTGATGTAGTGCTCGCCGAAGCTCATCCAGAAGCGCACGTTGGGCACGTCGAGGTTCTTCGACAGCGAGTGCACTTCGTCGTGGCCGGTCAGGTACAGGTTCTGTTCGCCGACCACTGGCAGGTCGTCGGTGCGCTTGACTTCGAACATGCGGTTGCTGGTCCACTGGGCGTTCTGCCAGCTCCAGACTTGCCCGGTGAATTCGCGGAAGTTGATTTCCGGATCGAAGTTGGTGGCGAAGTACTTGCCGTGGGAGCCGGCATTGACGTCGAGGATGTCGATCGAGTCAATGCGGTCGAAGTACTGCTGCTGCGCGAGTTTCGCGTAGCTGTTGACCACACCCGGGTCGAAACCGACGCCGAGAATGGCCGTGATGTTCTTTTTCTGGCACTCGTCGGTGTGTTTCCACTCGTAGTTGCCATACCAGGGCGGCGTTTCGCAGATTTTGCCTGGCTCTTCGTGAATCGCGGTGTCCAGGTAGGCGACACCGGTATCGATGCAGGCGCGCAGCACCGACATGTTGAGGAACGCGGAACCGACGTTGATGACGATCTGCGATTCGGTTTCGCGGATCAACGCCTTGGTCGCTTCGACATCGAGCGCATTGAGCGAGAAGGCCTGGATGTCTGCGGGCACCTTGAGGCTGCCCTTGGCCTTGACGCTGTCGATGATGGCCTGGCATTTGGAGATGTTCCGTGACGCAATCGCAATACGACCCAGCTCGTCGTTATGCTGTGCGCACTTGTGGGCCACCACCTTGGCGACACCTCCTGCACCAATGATAAGAACGTTCTTCTTCAATTTAGCTGTTGCTCCTTACTGAACGCCGTCTTACGACAGGCTGGAAACGTAGTCGTCGAAACCGAACTCGCGGACCACTTCGACACTGCCATCGAGCTGCTTGACGACGATGGCAGGCATTTTCAGACCATTGAACCAATTCTTCTTGACCATGGTGTAACCGGCCGCGTCGACGAACGACAGACGATCACCGATGGCCAGCGGCTTGTCGAACTGATACTCACCGAAGATATCCCCGGCCAGGCACGACTTGCCGCAGATCATGTAGCTGTGCTCACCCTCGCTCGGCGCCAGCTTGGCATTGAGGCGGTAGATCAGCAGGTCGAGCATGTGCGCTTCGATGGAGCTGTCGACCACCGCCAGGTGCTTGCCGTTGTACAGGGTGTCGAGCACGGTGACTTCCAGCGACGCGCTCTGGGTGATGGCCGCTTCACCCGGCTCCAGGTACACCTGCACGCCGTAGGTTTGGGCGAACTGCTTGAGACGCTGGCAGAACGCATCGACATCGTAGCCTTCGCCGGTGAAGTGAATGCCGCCGCCCAGGCTGACCCATTGCACCTTGTGCAGCAGATGACCGAAGCGCTGCTCGATGTGGCTGAGCATCTGGTCGAACAGGCCGAAGTCACCGTTCTCGCAGTTGTTGTGGAACATGAAGCCTGAGATGTCGTCGATGACGGTGGCGATTTTCTCGGGGTCCCATTCGCCCAGGCGGCTGAACGGGCGCGCCGGGTCGGCCAGCAGGTAGTCCGAGCTGCTGACCTGCGGGTTGACGCGCAGGCCGCGGGTCTTGCCGGCCGACTGCTCGGCGTAGCGCTGCAACTGGCCGATGGAGTTGAAGATGATCTTGTCGCAGTTGGCGAGCATCTCTTGGACTTCATCGTCGGCCCAGGCGACGCTGTAGGCGTGGGTTTCGCCGGCGAATTTCTGCCGTCCGAGCTTGAGCTCGTAGAGCGAGGACGATGTGGTGCCGTCCATGTACTGCTGCATCAGGTCGAACACCGACCAGGTGGCGAAGCACTTGAGCGCCAGCAGCGCCTTGGCACCCGACTGCTCGCGCACGTAGGCGATCTTCTGCATGTTGCTGAGCAGCTTGGTCTTGTCGATGAGGTAATACGGCGTCTTGATCATCTGAAGGCCTCCGGCCAGGCCGGCCAAAAAAAAGACACGCATTGTGCCTTCACTTGCCGCGGACCGAAAGGGCAGGCGGCGCTTTTCGTCAGCCTAGAGCCGCTGGCGCGGTTGGCAGGTGACCGGGCCGAGTATTTCAGGGGAGTGTGACGCAATGGTGGCAGGGGTGGTTGCGTGCTTCGCAAGGGATTGAAGGGGCAAGGCTGCGGGCTGGATCGCGAGTGCTCCGCCACGACTTATCTGCGTGGCTTTCGACGTCAACGATTCATATCCGCTGACTGTAGCTGTGATCGATCAGTCAGAGCGAGGCTGGGTTCAAGGGCGCTGTTTCGCCTGAGTGGACTGACTCCCAAAAGTCGGTCGCCGTAAGGCGAAACTTGCGATGTGTCAGGCGCATCAGTACCGATATCGATCTGCCGATCAGCACAAGACTGAACCGGTACGGCCATGGATTTCTTGGTGGTGCTGGGCCTGAAAACCGGACTGTACTCTGTAGAGATATGTTGGCTTCAAGACCGCTGTTTCGCCTGCGGCGACATCCTTTTGACGCGGCAAAAGGATGCAAAACCGCCGTGCTCCACTAGCCGGCCCTACACTACGCTGCGCTTCGTTCCGGGTCCCCTGCGCTCCGGTGCTCTACGGGGCGCCGCGGGCAAGGGTTGCTGCGCAACCTTAACACCTCGCGTCCTCGGCTGCGCCTCGGGTGCGCTGACGCGCACGCCCCTTCGAACACCTACGCTCCGGCCGGCTACAGTCGCGATCTGTGGCGCCTGGACGATTGGTATACAAGAGCCTTTGCGCGCCTGTGCCATCGCAGCTGTCGCTGGCGACGATCTAGTTCTGGCGTCGATGCCGATCACGAAACTGAGCCGCTGCGGCCAGGCATATCTGTGCGGCAAGCCTGTAGAAATCGACCTGAACGACCGATCACAACAACATCGGCCAAGCGCTCCCACACACTGATCGCTCAGACAACACAGATCGCGACTGTAGCCGGCCGGAGAGGAGGTGCTCGTAGGGCCGTGCGCGCAGCGCACCCGAGGCGTAGCCGAGGACGCGAGGTGTTAGGGTTGCGTAGCAACCCTTGCCCGCGCTGGCCCGAAGAGTGCCGGAACGCAGGGAACCCGAAACGGAGCGCAGCGTAGTGTAGGGCCGGCTAGTGGAGCACAGGGTTTTGCCGACTTTTGCCCCCAAAAGTCGGTCGCCGCCAGGCGAAACCTGCGATATGACAGGCGCATCGGCATCGATGTCGATCTACCGATCTACCAATCAATTCCGAGCGGGTGACCCTAAGGATGTTCAGGTATTTCCGGGCGGAGGGCCAACGCTATGGCCTGCAGAGATTCGTTGGCTTCAAGACCGCTGTTTCGCCCGCGATGTATCAGGCGCATCAGTGTCAAAACCGATCCACCGATCAGGAAAAGGGTGAGCATCTGCGGCCAGAAATATTGTGGTGGTTCTGGATATGGAGGTCCGTAAAACCAACCTCGCCCTCACCAGCCCTCACCATACACTCAAGCAACGCACAGACCGCCTACAACCCCCCCTGCAACGGATACTCCACCGCCAGACGCAACTGATCACTGTCCAGCTCCGCCTGCGCAGTATTGCCGCGGTGAGTGTTGTAGCGCAGCGAGAACGTGGTGCCCTTGGCCTGTCCGGACTGCACCACGTAGCGGGCTTCCATGTCCCGTTCCCAGTGCTTGCCGCCGGTGCCATAGCCCAGGTAGGCGTAGCCGCCGTTGCGGTCGACGTGGCTGCCATCGATGTCGAAGCCGCGCACGTACAGCGCGCTGAGGTTCAGGCCCGGTACGCCGTAGCCGGCCATGTCGAGGTCGTAGCGCACTTGCCAGGATTTCTCGTTGGGGGCGTTGAAGTCCGATAGCTGCACGGCGTTGGCAATGTAGATGGCGCCGCGGCTGACGTAGTCGAACGGGGTATCGCCATGCACTTGCTGCCAGCCGAGGCTGACGCCGTGCGGGCCGTGGTCGAAGCGCCCGACCAGGCTCCAGGTGGTGTTGTCGATCTGCCCCGACAGCGCCTTGCCGGTGTCGGTGGTGCGGTACAGGTTCAGGTCCAGGCTGAGGCTTTGCTGATCGTCCAGGGCGTGGCTGAAGGTGCTGCCCAGGTAGTGCTGGTTCCAGGTGTCTTCGTAGCGGGAGGTGTACAGGCTGGCGCTGAACTGCGCACTGGGGTTCCACACCGCGCCGGCAAGGTCGACGGCTTTGCCCTGGCGCGCATCGGAGTAGTTCACCGCGAAACCGCGTTTGTGGCTCGACGCATTGCGGTCGGCGTTCTCGGTGAAATGGCCGGCCACCAGACGCAGGTGTTCGAATTCCTTGCTGTCGAGGAACCAGCCGGTGAAGGTCTCGGGCAGCAGGCGGCTGTCGGAGGCGCTGAACACCGGGGTCTTGATGCGCTGCTCGCCGTAGGACAACACGGTGTTGGAGGTGCGCAGCTTGAGCGCGGCGCCGGCGCGGCCGTAGTCGCGCTTGGGATGGCCGTCGTTGTCCAGGCTGAGCAGGCGCGCCTTGCCGGCTCGACCGCCGCCGCTGTCCAGTTGCACGCCCAGATAGCCATGGGCATCGACGCCCACGCCCACGGTGCCCTGGGTGAAGCCCGAGCTGAAACTGCCCATCAGCCCGTAGCCCCATTCGGCGGCCTGGTCGCTGCGCGCCTCGCGCGGTTTGTAAGCGTTGCGTGCGCTGCCGTTGCGCCCACCGTGGCGGTAGTCGCGGCGGTCATAGACGCTGCGGTTGAGCACGTTCCAGCGGCTGTCTTCGATGAAACCGTTGCTCTCGGACTGCGCCGATTCGGCCAGGGCCAACGGTGTGACACTCAATAGCGGCAGCAGCACCGCACTGCGGACCACGCGTTTCATCGCTCGGCCTCCAGCTGGCTCAACTGCGCCTCCAGGCGGCTCCTGGCCCGCGCCGGCAGGTTGTCCGGCAGGCTCACCGGCGAGGCGCTGCGTTCGCCGACTTCGATCAGCATGACCATGCCCATCGCCAGATGCGGGATGCACTGAATGCCATACAGGCCGGGTACGTCGAAGGCCTGTTCGGCAGGCTGGTTGAGCTTGCTCTTGAACGCTTCGGCGCCCTGCGGCAGCAGGCCGGGAAGGGTGGCGGCATTGTGGCTGGCATGGGTAGGCACGAAACGCACCGTGTCGCCGGGGGCGATGCGCAAGTGGTCGGGCTCGTAGACCATGGCGCCCTCGGCACCGCGGTTGAGCATTTTCACTTCGAACACCTCGGCGGCGGCCACAGGCGTCAGCAACAGGCCGGCAAGCAGTACGGCGACGGGGGACAGCGACATAACGGAACGTCCTGGTTCAGGGGGCGCGCACGCGCAGTACGCGGGCGCCGTCATAGGGATCGGTGAGGTAGTGGGCGTGCACGCCGAAGGTGCTCAGCAGGCGCGCCGGGGTCAGCACCTCGAACGGCGCGCCGAGGGCCACCAGGCGACCGCCTTCGAGCACCGCCAGGCGGTCGCAGGTCAGCGCCTGATTGAGATCGTGCAAGGCCACCAGGGTGGTCACCGGCAGCGCCTGCACGCAGTGCAGCAGGCTCAACTGATGCTGGATGTCGAGGTGGTTGGTCGGCTCATCGAGCAGCAGTACCTGCGGGCGCTGGGCCAGGGCGCGGGCGATGTGCACGCGCTGGCGCTCACCGCCGGACAGCTCGCCCCACAGGCGCTGTTGCAAGTGCAGCGCATCGACATCGCGCAGGGCTTGTTCGACGATCGCATGGTCTTGGCCTGCGAACGGCGCCAGGGCCGACAGCCAGGGCGTGCGGCCTAAGGCGACCGCGTCATACACGCGGATCGCCTCGTGGGTATCGGCCTGCTGCTCGACCAGCGCCAGACGCTGCGCCACCCGCCGGCGCGGCAGGCTGTCGAGCGGCTCGCCGAACAACTGCACGGCGCCGCTGCTGGGCGCACGCAGGCCGGCCAGCAGCTTGAGCAGGGTGGATTTGCCCGAGCCATTGGGGCCGACGATGCCCAGGGTTTCGCCGGCCAGCACCTGCAAGTCGATGCCGTGCAGCAACTGATGGCCGCGCACGCGCAGGCCCAGCTCGACGCAGCGCAACGGCGCCAGGTGCACGTCGCTGAGGTTGCTCATCGTGCCCCCCGACGGCTGATCAGAATCAACGCGAACACTGGCGCGCCAATCAGCGCGGTGACCACGCCCACTGGAATCACCTGGCCAGTGATGAGGGTGCGCGACAGCACATCGGCGCTGATCAGGAACAATGCGCCACCCAGGGCGCTGGCCGGCAGCAGGCGGCTGTGACCGGGGCCCAGCAGCAGACGCAGGGCGTGTGGAATCACCAGCCCGACGAAGCCGATGGCGCCGACGATCGACACCATCACCGCGGTGACCAGCGCCGCGCAGCTGATCAGCAGCAACTGGGTACGGCGCACCGGCACCCCCAGCGAGGCCGCCGAATCGGCACCGAAGGTGAAGGCATCGAGGCTGCGCCGGTGCCACAGGCAGATCGCCAGGCCCAGCAGCGCCACCGGCAGTGCGAGGCTGACCGACGGCCAGCGCACGCCACTGAGATTGCCCAGCAGCCAGAACAGAATGCCCCGCGCCTGCTCGGCGGTGGCCGATTTGGTGATGAGAAACGCGGTGATGGCATTGAACAGTTGCGAGCCGGCGATACCGGCCAGAATCACCTGGGCATTGTTGTGCGTCGGCCCTGCCGCGCGGGCCAGCAGCAGCACCAGGGCAAAAGCAAACAGCGCGCCGATGAAGGCGCCCGCCGAGAGCGACAGCGCCGCTCCGCCAATGCCCAGCAAACCGACCGCCACCGCGCCGGTCGAGGCGCCGGCGGACAGCCCGAGCAGGTAGGGTTCGGCCAGCGCGTTACGCAGCAGCGCCTGCAGAATCACCCCGCAGGTCGCAAGGCCCGCGCCGCACGCCGCAGCGACCAGCGTGCGTGGCAGGCGGTAGTTCCAGACGATGCCGGCGTCGATCGGGTCGAGCGGGTAACCGGCCTGCCACAGATGATTGGCCAGCACCTGGTACACCAGCTTGAGGGAAATCGGCGTTTCGCCGATGGCGACCCCGGCCAGCAGCGCCGCCAGCAGGGCCAGCAGCGCCAGCGCCATGGCCGGCAACAGGCGCGCACTCACGGTGCGGGCTTACCGCTGGCGAAGGCGCTGGACAGCGTCTCCAGACCTCGGAACAGGCGAATACCGGCCTGCATGGCCTCGGCGTCGAGGACGATGATGCGCCCGGCCTTGACCGCGTCGAGGTTCTTCGCCACCGGATCGCTACGGAGAAACTCCAGCTTCTTCTGGTAGTCGTCGGCGGGGAAGCGGCGGCGGTCCATGCGCGCGATGATCAGCCAGGTCGGATTGGCCTTGGCCAGGGTTTCCCAACCCACGGTCGGCCATTCTTCGGTGGACTCCACCACGTTGCGCACGCCCAGGGTCTGCAGCATGAAGTCGGCCACGCCCTGACGCCCGGCCACGTAGGGGTCGATGTCCAGATCGGCGCTGGAGAACCAGAACAGCGCGGTGGTGCCCGACAGGTCCTTGCCCGCCAGGCGCTGCTTGGCCTGGGCCAGGCGTGCCTGCAGATCGGTATTGAGCGCGGCGCCGCGGTCCTGCACGTCGAAGATCTCGGCCAGCTGGCTGACGCTCTTGTAGATGCTCTCGACCTGGAACTGCTGGGTGCGCGTGCCATCGGCGCCGGTGAGGTTGTCCTTGCCTTCGCAGTCGGAGGGCAGCAGGTAGGTGGGAATGTTCAGCTCATGGAACTGCTCGCGGGTGCCGACCACGCCTTGCGCGCCAACCATCCACTCGAACTGCGCGGTGACCAGTTGCGGGCGTTTGCCGACCACGGCCTCGAAGCTTGGGTCGTTGTCGGCCAGGCGCTCGACCTTGTCGTTGAGGGTCTTGAACTCGGGCAGCACGTCGTTGAACCACAGCGAGGTGCCGGCCAGCTTGTCGCCCAGGCCCAGCGCGTAGAGGATTTCCGTGCCGGCCTGGCCGATGGTCACGGCGCGCTGCGGGGCGTGGGCGAAGCTCAGCGGCTGGCCACAGTTGTCGATCTTGAGCGGGTAGTGGGTGGCGGCTGCCTGGGCCAGGCCAGACAAACCCAGGCCCGCGAGCAGGGCGGCGAAACGTAGCATTGGGCGATCTCCTATCGAATACAGCGGCAGGGCTGCGACACGGACAGGCATCGTCGAGGCCGCCTGCGCAAAGGCAGGCGGCGCCACCCTGGGAAGGGTGCAGATGGCCGTCCCGGACACCCCGCCGGTCGGTGAATGTGTGCCGGCAGGTCTCCTGACTGATGCGTCTTCGCCCGGCTCCAGCCTTCCCGGGCGCAGGCCCAGTGGCATCGATGGAGCAGGCTCGGCACCTACAGTTGCGGGGGCAGTTCCGTTTAGCTCAGCCGTTGGCGAGCCACGGATTCCCTATTAATTCCTGGGTGGAAACCGGCGGCCGGCATGGTAGACCATCGGCCGCTGGCAGGGAACGGCTTTCACAGGTATTTGAGCCAGGCGATGTCGCGCCGGCGCGCCTTGAGCCGAGCGAAGGCACGCACCGGAGGGTACAGCGCCACGCTCAGCAGCACGGCGCACAGCCACACCGCGCCCATGCCGTCGAAGCCGAAGTAGTCGCCCTGGTTCAGACCAAAGATCGCCACGCACAGCACATAGGCCACTTTCAGTACGTACAGGTGCAGCAGGTAGAAAAACATCGGCGCCGCACCCAGCACCGCCAGCACCCCGACCCAGCGCGCCTGCCCGGCGCGCTCGAAACCGCGCAGCAGCAACAGGCCGCAGCCCAGGGTCAGGCACAGGAACAGCAACGACGGCGGGTACTTGGTGATGTTGAACAGGCTCATCAGCGTCTGCACCAGGCTTGGGTAGCTGTTCCACGGCGCCTCGCCATAGCCGTTGATCAGGCGCAGCACCACGAAGCCCAGCAGCGCCGCGGCCGCAGCCAGCAACAGACGCCGCTGGCGCACCTGGGCATTGGCGCCACGGGCGAACCAGGGGCCCATGGCATAGCCCAGGGCGATCACCCCGATCCACGGCAGCAGCGGGTAGGAGGTGCGCAGGCGCATATGTTCGGAGACGTCGAGCCAGCCACGGTCGTGGAGGATCGCCCATGGCACGTGCATCAGCGAGTCTGCGCCGAAGTGCACACCGTCGAGCAGGTTGTGCCCGGCGATGATCAGCACACCCAGGGCGATCAGCGCTGATCGCGGCAGCCACACCAGCGCGGCGAGGGCGATCATGCTCAGGCCGATGGCCCAGATCACTTGCAGGTAGACGACGCTGGGCGGCAGCTGGAAGGTCCAGGCGAAATTGACCACGGTGAATTCCAGCAGCACCAGGAACAACCCGCGTTTGAACAGAAATGCCGAGACCGCCTGGCGGCTCTGCTGTTTTTCGCCATACAGCCAGGCCGAGAGACCGGTGAGCAGGACGAACACCGGGGCACACAGGTGCGCCAGGGTACGGCTGAAGAACAGCACAGGTTCGGTGCTGGCCACGGCCATGGGGTCACCGACCTGGTGATGCAGAAAGAAGGTTTCGCGAACGTGGTCGAGCAACATGAAGAGCATCACCAGGCCGCGCAGAGCGTCGATGCTCTGCAGGCGCTGGGTGAGCAGGGTGGGAGTGGCATTGGCACTTGTCATGGGCAATCGCAGGCAAGGGGTTGATGGCAAACGAAATGTTATCTTATATCGTTTACCGCGACAGCCACTACGCTTTTTTCGCCTGAGTGAAGAATTGTCCTACACAGGTCAAGCCTTACGACCCTGGTCATGCTAGGGTCGAGCACTCACTGCGAAACGCCTTGCCAGCGCTGAAACGGCGTGGAACGTCGCAGCGCCTGATTGACTCCAAGCCCCATCACCACGAGCCGAATCGAACACCATGCTGACCAACCTCGTCGTCTTTCTCACCACCTTGGCTGCCATGGAAGGGGTCGCCTGGCTGGCGCACAAGTACCTGATGCATGGCATTGGCTGGGGCTGGCACCGCTCGCACCATGAGCCGCGCCATGGCCTGTTCGAGAAGAACGACCTATACGCCGTTGTCTTTGCCGTGCTGGCGATCATCCTCATCGCCCTGGGCAACGCTGGCTGGGCGCCGCTGCAATGGATCGGCGCAGGGATGACGGCCTACGGCCTGCTGTATTTCATTGCCCACGACGGCCTGGTACACCGTCGCTGGCCGTTCCGTTTCGTGCCGCGCAGCGGCTACCTCAAGCGTCTGTACCAGGCGCACCTGATGCACCACGCGGTGCACGGGCGCGAAGGCTGCGTGTCGTTCGGATTCCTCTATGCGCCATCGGTCGAGCGCCTCAAGGCGCAGTTGCGCGCCCATCATCAAGGCCCGTTGCGGGCGGCGAAGGACGCGTCCACAACTGCGGATCACGCGGCGGATAGCGCCGCAGGCGCCGATTCAGGCTCGTCCACAGCCCCGCACTGAGGGCTGCGAGTTTTTCCCCTTTGCCGGTAGAGGTGCGCGCATCCCAGGCCCGCGGCCCGGCGGCACGCACCTTGATGCCAATGCGCCGATACACCGCGCCGGCGCTGGCCACCGCCCAGGCCGACCGCCACGGCAACGCCGCCAGCCCGGCTTCGGCGCTGGCGTAGTAGGGCTCGGCGTGATCCACCAGGCGCCGGGCCATTTGCGCCACGGCGGGGCGGTGCTGGGGCTGCGTCAAGGTGGCCGGGGTCAGGTCGAACTCATCCAGCCACTGGCGCGGCAGGTAGCAGCGTCCGACCTTGGCGTCGTCGATGATGTCGCGGGCGATGTTGGTCAGCTGCATGGCCAGGCCCAGGTCGCAGGCGCGGTGCAGCACCTGCGCCTGCTGGGTGCCCATGATGCGCGCCATCATCAGCCCGACCACCCCGGCGACGTGGTAGCAGTACTGCAGGGTGTCTTCCAGGGTCTGGTACTGGCGCTCGTCGACATCCATGGCGAAGCCTTCGAGCAAGTCGAGCGCTTCCTGGCGGTGGATGCCATGGCGCTGCTGCACCTCCTGCAAGGCGGCGAACGCCGGCTCCCGGGCTGGGGCGCCAAGGTAGACGTCATGGGTCTGTGCGCGCAGCTCGGCCAGGCGCTGCTGAGCCTGGGCTGGGGTCAACAGCACGGCATCGTGGCCGGCCTGCTGGCCGTCGATGACGTCGTCGCAGTGCCGGCACCAGGCATACAGCAGCACTGCGCTGCGCCGGGTATCGGGGTCGAACAGCCGTGACGCGCTGGCAAAGCTCTTCGAGCCCACGGCGATGCTGTTCAGGGCGTGCGCCAGCAACGGGTCGGCGGCAGGTGCATTCATGCGTGCAGATCCTCGAGCATCAGCCCGGCAGTGGCCTTGGCCGAGGCGATCACCCCTGGCACGCCGGCACCGGGGTGAGTGCCGGCGCCGACCAGGTACAGGTTGTTGACCTGCTGATCACGGTTGTGCGGGCGGAACCAGGCGCTTTGCGTCAGCACCGGTTCGAGCGAGAACGCCGAACCCAGGTGGGCATTGAGCTGATCGCGGAAATCCACTGGGGTGAAGCTGCGGCAGGTCACCAGGTCTGCGCGCAGGCCGGGCATGTAGCGCTGTTCCAGGTAACTCAGAATGCGTTCGCGGTAGCGCGGCTCTTCGATTTCCCAGTCGGTGTCGGCGTTGCCCAGGTGTGGCACCGGTGCGAGCACGTAATGGCTGGAGCAGCCAGGCGGCGCCAGGCTCGGGTCGGTGGCGCAGGGGGTGTGCAGGTACAGCGAAAAATCATCCGGCAGGCGCGGGCCGTTGAAGATTTCCTTGATCAGCGGCTGGTAGCGCGCGCCGAAGCACACGGTGTGGTGCTGCAACTGCGGCTGCTCGCGCTTGAGGCCGAAATGCACCACGAACAGCGAGTTGCTGAAGCGCTTGCCTTTGAGCCGCTCGGCTTCGCGCTGACCGCGTGGATGCTGGCCGAGCAGCTCGCCATAGGTGTGCACCACGTCGGCGTTGGAGGCCACCACGTCAGCCGGCCAGCGCTGGCCATCAGCGGTGCGCGCCGCGACGATGCGATCGCCTTCGGTGTCCAGTGCGGTGACATCGGCATTGAGTACCAGGCGTCCGCCGAGGTCTTCGAACAGCTTGGCCAGGCCTTGCACCAGCGCGCCGGTGCCGCCGCGCGGGAACCACACCCCCCATTGCCTTTCCAGGGCGTGAATCAGGGTATAGATCGACGAGGTCGAGAACGGGTTGCCGCCCACCAGCAGGGCATGGAACGAGAACGCCTGGCGCAGTTTCTCGTTGCGCACGAACTTCGCCACCATGCCGTAGACGCTGCGCCAGGCTTGCAAACGGGCCAATTGCGGGCCGGCCTGGAGCATGTCCTTGAACGACAGGAACGGCACTGCGCCGAGCTTGATGTAGCCCTCGGCAAGCACCGCTTTGGAGTACTCCAGAAAGCGCCGGTAGCCTTCGACATCGGCCGGTTCCATGGCGTGGATCTGCCGCTCCAGCTCGGCCTGGTCGTTGCCGTAGTCGAAGAACGTGCCGTCCTCCCAGCACAGCCGGTAGAACGGCGCCACCGGCAGCAGCTCGACGTAATCGCGCATCGGCTTGCCGGCCGCCTCGAACAGCGCTTCGATGGCCGACGGGTCGGTGATCACCGTCGGACCTGCGTCGAAGGTGAAGCCTTGATCCTTGTACACGTAGGCGCGGCCACCGGGCAGGTCGCGGCGCTCCAGCAGGGTGGTGGCGACGCCGGCAGCTTGCAGGCGAATGGCCACGGCCAGGCCACCGAGGCCAGCGCCGATGACGACGGCGGTTTTACCAGGGGTCATGAATGTTCCTCGAAATGACGGGGGGAGTGACGCAGCGCGGCGCGCAACGCCTGTCCAACAGGTACCGGCGGCTTGCCGGTGAGAATCCGTAGACGGTCGCCCAGGGTGCTGCGTCCAGCATAGAAACGGGCGATCAGCGGCTCGGGCAGCCGGTAGAAACGTTGCATGACCTGCCAGCGCTGTCCGGCATCACCGGCCAGGAACAGCATGCGATTGAGCAGGCGGTAGAAGCCCTGCTGCTGCCAGCGCTGGCGCTGGTAGGCGACGAATGCCGGGGCCAGGTGCGCGTGGTCCAGATGCGTCTGGTCCGCCAGCCAGTCGGCCAGGCGCACGGCCTCGGGCAGCGAATAGCCGGTGGTGCAGTGGAACAGGTTGCCGCGCAGGCCAGCCTGCAGCGCGTTGCCGTGCGCGGCCTGCCAGGCGGGAAAATCGCCGGCCAGGGTGATCGGCAGCACGCCGCGCTCTTCACGCACCAGGCGTTGCACCTGCCAGCCGTGCTGGCACAGGTACTGGGCGATGTGCTCGCGCAGTTGCTCGCTGCTGGGGGGTGAGTGTTCGACGTAGTGGGTGTCTTCGATGAGCAGGGTGTCGGCACTGAACGGCAGCACATAGACGAAGCGATAGCCGTCGCCCTGCGCCACCCGCGCATCCATCACGATGGGCGCGGCCAGGCCATGGGGTTGGCGCAGTTGCAGTTCCTGGCCGAGAAACGCCTGTTGGCCGAGCACCATGTGCCGGCTGGGCTGGGCGCCGCGGCCATCGATCACGGCAGCGGCGCTCAGGCGCAGGCCACTGTCGAGCTGCACGCCGTGCGGGTCGAGTTGCACGATGCGACTGTTGCAGCGCAGTGCCTGGCCAAGATCGTTACCAATGATCTGGGCGAAGCGTTCGCTGGTGATGCTCGCATAGCCGCTTGCCAGGTGTCGCGACAAGCCTGGGAAGTGCACCTGGTAGCTCGGCCAGCGCTGGCTGACCAGCGGTGCCAGCCAGCGCTGCTGCGCCTGACTCAGGTCGGCATCGTGGAACGACCAGGTGTGGTTGCCGCCCAGGCGCTCGGCGCTTTCCAGGCACAGCACGCGCAGCTCGGGGCGCACTTGGCGTAGACGCCAGGCGATCAGGCCGTTGGCCAGGCCGCCGCCGGCCAGAATCAGATCAAAATCGTTCAAGGTCATGACTCACTGGCAGGCGGCCGTTGACGACCGCAGATTCGATGAGGTCGGCAGCCCGCTGGGCACCACCGGCTTGGCGCAAGGCACCGTCCAGGTTGCCTGTGCCTACGCAGGGGGCGGCCAGCAATGGCCGCAGCGCCGCAGCGATGCGTCGGCTACTGGCCCAGCGTGGCAACACGCCACCGAGCTGATGATAGGCCACCCGTGCGGCCACCCCGGGCTGGTCGAAGGCGATCGGCAGCACCAGCAGCGGGGTGTGCGCGGCGACCGCGTCGAGCACGGTATTCAGGCCGCCATGGCTGATCACCACCTGCGCCGCCTGCACCGCCCACTGCTGCGGGGCGAAGTCGGTGACCCAGGTGGCGCCGTTGTCGCGTAATTGCGTTTGCTGATCGGCATCCAGGCCGCCGCAGTGGGCCAGCAGCAGTTGCACGTTCAGCGTGCGGCAGGCGCGGGCGATGCGCATGAACAGGCCGAAACGATGACCCTGCAAGGTGCCCAGACTGGCGAACACCAGTGGCCGCGAGTCGCTCAGCACCCAGTCGGCGCTGGCAGTGGGGCGGCGCCAGGGGCCGGTCGCGTGGCAGTACGCCGGCAGTTGCCGGCGCGGAAAATCGAAGGCTTCAAGCGTCTGGCTGATCTGCGCCAGGGGCGATAAACAGCCGTGCAAGCCTTGACGGCCTGGCAGTTGGTGACGCTCGCAGACCTCATCGATGACCCGTTGCAGCGGTCTCATCAGCCAGTCGTGCACTTGCTCGGTGCCGCGGTACAGGCGCGGGTTGTGTCCGGGGCCGAACGGCATCACCGGCAGCGGCAGGCCCGCCTCGCGGTTGACCGGCAGTGCGCAGGCCATGGAGACACGTGGCAGGCCGAGGGCTTCGCCGATCAGGCTGCCGGCCACTTCTATCTGGTCGCACAGAACCACGTCGACCCGAGCCGTACGCAGCGCATCGGGCAGTTCTCGGCAGAGCATGGCGGTGGTGTCGGCCAACTGGCGAATCAGCCGGCGCAGCCGCAGTGGCCCATGTGGCCGCGCCGCCAGCTGCAACGCCTGCTGCAGGCTGCCGGGCGGATGACTGGCGGCGCCGAGCGTGCAGAAGCCGATGCGCGGATCGTCCAGCCACTGCCGGGCATCGGCCTGATGAAAGAACGTCACCCGGTGCCCGCGCTCCAGCAGTTGCCCGGCCACCGCTTGCAGCGCCTGATAGTGACTAGGGTAGGGCGGTGCGATGACGGCGAAGTGGCTCATCCGTGGGTCGCTTGCAGGCGCGCGCTGCGTAGCGCGTCGAGGTTGCGCGAGCCGGTGCAGAAGCAGGCGATGCGCAGCTGGCGCATCAGCACATCGAAATGCGCCAGCACCGCTTCGGTGGAGTGCAAGGCGGCCGGCAGTACGCTCGCCGCCTGCCCGACCAGGTGTGCGCCGAGGCGAATGGCCTTGGCTGCCTGCACACCATCGGCAATCCCGCCCGAGGCGATCAGCGCCGTGCCGGGCAGCGCGCGGCGCACACTGAGCAGGCACTGCGCGGTGGGCATACCCCAGTCGGCGAAGGCCATGGCCACGGCGCGATCTGCCGGCTCATTCGCCCGCTCACCTTCGACCGCCGCCCAACTGGTGCCACCCGTCCCTGCAACATCGATCACCTGCACGCCAGCGTCGACCAGGCGCATGGCCACCGAAGCGCTGATGCCCGCGCCGACTTCTTTGGCGATCACCGGCACTGGCAGACGCTGGCACAACTGTTCAATGCGCGCGAGCACACCGCGCCAGTCGCGGTCGCCTTCTGGCTGCACGGCTTCCTGCAAAGGATTCAGATGCAGTATCAACGCATCGGCCTGCAAGCCGTCGACCGCGCGTTGCGCCAGCTCGAAGCCGTCGGCCTCCAGCAGCTGTACCGCTCCCAGGTTGGCCAGCAGCGGTACATCCGGAGCCAGGCGACGCAGGGCCGTGGTCAGGCCCTGGTCGGCGCCTTCGCGCAGGCTGACCCGCTGCGAACCGACGCCCATGGCGATACCCAGATGCTGGGCGGCTTCGGCCAGGTGGTAGTTGATGCGTTCGGCGCGGGCGGCGCCGCCGGTCATGGAACTGATCAGCAGCGGCGCGCCCAGGCGCATGCCGAGAAAAGAAGTGCCCAGATCGACCTGATCGAGACTAAGCTCGGGTAGGGCGCAGTGCTCGAACCGCACCGCCGCCCAGCCATCATGGCAGTGGGAAGTGGCGCGGTGTGGGTCGAGCACGATGTCCAGGTGGTCGTCCTTGCGTTGGCTTAACGTGTTTTTCTTCATGCCGGGTTCCATGAGCCGGTGAATCATTTGTCTGCAACTGTGGTCAGTGCTTCGTGATAGTTGTACAACATGCATCGCTTTGTACAGCTAAGCTCTGAGTTATTGCATCAGGCAACGGCGAGTTCCAGTCGTTCCTTGCGCCACCGGTAAAGCTGCACCCCAACAATGATGAGGCCAGGATGACGATCACAGCACCCACGCCGCTGCCCGCCGAAGGCGACGTTGCGCACCCACTAGAGCAGTTGCGCGAAGCCTTCGAGGCACGCCTGGAGGGCGTACTTCCGGTCGCCGGCAATGCCCGCGACCTGGTCACCGCAGCCATGCGCGACTGCACACTGGCCCCCGGCAAGCGCTTGCGCCCGATGCTGCTGATGCTCATCGCCGAGGGCCTGGGCGCGCCACGTGCGGCCAGCCTCGACCTGGCCTGCGCGGTGGAACTGGTGCATGCCGCTTCTCTGGTGCTGGACGACCTGCCGTGCATGGACAACGCCCAATTGCGCCGCGGCCGCGCCACCGTGCACCTGGCGTTTGGTGAAGACGTCGCGGTGCTGGCGGCCATCGCCTTGCTCACCCATGCCTTCGGCCTGGTGGCGGTGATCGAAGGGGTAAGACCTGAGGTGCGCAATCGCCTGGTGGCGACCTTGGCCCAGGCCATTGGCGTGCAAGGTCTGGTCAAGGGTCAGTTGCAGGACCTGCGCGAGGGCGGCACTGCGCGCAGTGCCGGTGAAATCGCCCAGACCAACCAGCTCAAGACCGGCGTGCTGTTCGCCGCGATCATCGACATGGCGTGCGACCTCGGTGATGCGCCGGCTGGCGTGCGCAGCCCGTTGCAGGCCTTCGCCGTCGAGCTTGGACATGCGTTTCAACTGCGTGACGACCTGCGCGACCGCGATCCGGACAGCGGCAAGGACCAAGGCAAGGACGACGGCAAGTCGACGCTGGTGGCGCTGTGCGGCGAGACCCAGGTCAAGCGCCGGCTGCAAGGCCATGTGGCGGCGGCCCAGGCCCAGCTCGACCAGGCCTTCCAGGGCGAACAGAGCATCAGTCTGCTGCTGCACCGCCTGTTCGCCTGTTGACCTCGCCAGGCCCTCACTGGCGCCAGTTCAGGCGCCTGTAACCCTCATTCGCGTTTACCGATCTGCTTGCCGTGCTGGCGCGCCACTTCAGGCGCCTGGCCGTCGCGCTGCTTGCCGTGGCGGGCCTGGCCGACCAGTTGCGGAATCAGCATGCCCTCAGGCAGATGACGCCAGAAACGTCCCGGCATGTGCTGACGTAGCACATCCGGGTTGAGCCGCGCCGGATTGAAGATGTGCCGATAGTAGGTACGCCACAACTCGGCGCCGGGGTCGTCGGCATGTTGTGCCCATTGCTGCCACTGCGCCGGGCACTGGCGTTGGTAATCCATGCGCTGGCCATCGAAGCGCACGCCATCGCGCGGTGTGGCGATCAACCAGCGTTGCCGACCGAGACGCTCGGCGAAGTGGCCGCTGGCGCTGGCCAGAATGTCATGGGCCGGGTCGTGCCACGCTACCAGATCGAGCTGCAATTGCTCGGCCAGGGGCGCAGGCAAGGGCACGAAGCGGGCGAAGGCATGCAAGTGGTGAGCTTCGCGGCGCACCTGCTTGATTCGCCGCTGCAATTCACTGCCCAGGCGGTCACCGGCCATCATCGCCGTGCGGTCGCCGTGGGCCACCCGCCAGAGCACCTCATACAGCAGGTTCCAGCGCTGTTCGCCGTGGTAGCGCGCCGCTTGTTCCAACTGCTCGAGCAAGGCCGCAGGCACCTTGCCCTGGAACGGTCCGGGCGCCTCGGGCAACGGCGCGGGGATGGCCAGCAGGTCGTCGGTCGGGCCCTGTGCCCAGGTGACCTGGGCCGGGTCGATGCCATGGCTGAGCAGCCTGCGCGCCTGATTGCGCCAGGTGCTGAACAGGTCATCGCAATCAAGCGCGATCATCCCCACAAGCCCATCTGCACCGGCGCCTGGGGCTCACCCAGACGCGCTCGCAGCATACCGCTGCGCTGCTCGGCGTCAGCGGGGCGGTAATCGCTGGTGACGATGAACGGCCGCGCTTTGTCCAGTACACAGCGCAACTGGATCAAGTCGTCATAGCGAATGCGCCGTTCGCGGCGCAGGGCCACCAGGCGCTGCACGCTGCGCAGGCCAATGCCGGGGATGCGCGCCATCAGCGCAGGTTCCGCGCGATTGAGGTCCATCGGGAACACCTCGCGATTCTCCAGCGCCCAGGCCAGTTTGGGGTCGATGTCCAACGCCAGGCTGGTGGATTTCTTGAACAGCTCACCGGCGTTGTAGCCGTAGCCACGCAACAGAAAATCTGCCTGATACAGGCGGTGCTCACGCAGCAAGGGAGGGGCGGCCAGCGGCACGCTGTTGGGGCTGTCGGGAATCGGGCTGAACGCCGAGTAGTACACCCGCTTGAGGCCAAAGCCCTGGTACAGCGATTCGGCATTACGCAGCAGCGTGCTGTCGTCGGTGGCATCGGCGCCGACGATCACCTGGGTGCTTTGCCCGGCTGGGGTGAAGCGCGGCGCCTTGGGCTGATCGGCCACCGCCTGCTGACCACGATGAATCACCCCCATGGCCTGGCGAATGGTGCTGCCCTGTTTTTCGGGGGCCAGGCGTTGCAGGCTTTCCTCGGTGGGCAGCTCGATGTTGACGCTCAGCCGATCAGCCAGCCGCCCGGCTTCTTCGATCAGCATCGGGTCGGCATCGGGAATGGTCTTGAGGTGGATGTAGCCACGGAAGTTGTGCTCTTCACGCAGCAGCCGCGCCACACGAATCAGCTGCTCCATGGTGTAGTCGGCCGAACGGATGATGCCCGAGCTCAGAAACAGCCCGCTGATGCAGTTACGGCGATAGAAATCCAAGGTCAGGCGCACTACCTCTTCCGGGCTGAAGCGCGCGCGGGGCACATTGCTCGAGCGGCGGTTGACGCAGTACTGGCAGTCGTACAGGCAAAAGTTCGTCAGCAGAATCTTCAGCAGCGACACGCAGCGCCCATCGGGGGTGTAGCTGTGGCAGATGCCCATGCCGTTGGTCGCGCCCAGCCCGTCGCGTCCGCGTGAGCTGCGCTTGGGCGCGCCGCTGCTGGCGCAGGATGCGTCGTACTTGGCGGCATCGGCGAGGATGCCCAGCTTGGCGATCAACTCCATGGGATTACTCTCTATACTGAATATTCATACAGTATTGGCAGAATGCGCCTCTGACAAGTGCTGGTGGTCGGACGAGCTGGTTCGTCTGTTCCCTGGGTCTTGCAGAGTCTGACCCTGGGCACCCTGGTCATAGCCGAGCGTTGCGCTGGGGAACTAGTGACGGCCTGCGGGCCTCAACAGCACACGTCGCGGGTCGGCGGGCGCGTGTTCGCCCCGGCTTGTGCGCCATCGCCAGGAGGCTATGGCGGCTGCCCGGTCTGCCCTGCAGGTGAGCAGCGGCGCGTGAATGGGGTTAAACACGGTAATTCGGGACGCTGTCGTTCCCGAGGGAGAAAACATGAAGGTCAGAAACATCAGGCACGGGGCGCTGGCAGGGCTGGCCCTGGCGATTGCCGCAGGTAACGCCCAGGCGGCCGACACCAAGAAGGTGGACGTGCTGCTAATCGGCGGCGGCATCATGAGTTCGACCCTGGCGGTGTGGCTCAACGAGCTGCAGCCGGACTGGTCGATGGAAATGGTCGAACGTCTGGACAAGGTCGCCGAGGAAAGCTCCAACGGCTGGAACAACGCCGGTACCGGCCATTCGGCCCTGGCCGAGTTGAACTACACCCCGGAGAAAGACGGCAAGATCGACATCACCAAGGCGGTGGAGATCAACGAGTCGTTCCAGATCACCCGGCAGTTTCTGGCCTGGCAGGTCAAGCAAGGTGTGCTGAAGAACCCGCGCTCGTTCATCAACTCGACGCCGCACATGAGCTTCGTCTGGGGCGATGACAACATCCGTTTCCTCAAGAAGCGCTATGAGGCGTTGCAGGCCAGCCCGCTGTTCCGGCCGATGCAGTATTCCGAGGACCATGCGCAGATCGCCAAGTGGGTGCCGCTGATGATGGAAGGGCGCGACCCGAACCAGAAGCTGGCCGTGACCTGGACACCGATCGGCACCGACGTCAACTTTGGCGAAATCACGCGTCAGTACGTCAGCCACCTGCAGAGCCTGCCGAACTTCGACCTCAAGGTGTCCACCGAGGTGCAGGACATCTCGCGCAACGATGACGGCACCTGGCGCGTGGAGTACAAGAACCTCAAGGATGGCACCAAGGGCGCCACCGATACCAAGTTCCTATTCATCGGCGCCGGTGGCAAGGCGCTGACCCTGCTGCAGAAATCCGGCATCCCGGAAGCCAAGGATTACGCCGGCTTCCCGGTCGGCGGCTCGTTCCTGGTCACCGACAAGCAGGACATCGCCATGCAGCACATGGCCAAGGCCTACGGCATCGCCGCCTCCGGCGCGCCGCCCATGTCGGTGCCGCACCTCGACACCCGTGTGCTGGACGGCAAGCGCGTGATCCTGTTCGGGCCCTTCGCCACCTTCTCGACCAAATTCCTCAAGGAAAGCTCGCTGCTCGATCTGTTCGGCAGCATGTCGCTGCACAACACTTGGCCGATGGTGCGGGTAGGGGTGCGCGAGTTCGACCTGGTCAAGTACCTGGTCGGTCAGGTGATGCAGTCCGATGACGATCGCTTCAATGCCCTGCAGACCTACTTCCCCCATGCCAAGAAGGAAGACTGGCGTCTGTGGCAGGCCGGCCAGCGCGTGCAGATCATCAAGAAAGACCCGGAGCTGGGCGGCGTGCTCAAGCTCGGTACTGAAGTGGTAGCGTCCAAGGACGGCAGCATTGCTGGTCTGCTGGGCGCCTCGCCAGGTGCCTCGACGGCGCCCCCGATCATGCTCGACGTGCTGCAGCGAGTGTTCAAGGATCGTCTTGCGTCGCCTGAGTGGCAGGACAAGGTCAAGCAGATTGTGCCGTCCTATGGCACTCATCTGAACGACGATCCGGTCAAGGTTCAGGAGGAGTGGGAGTACACCAGCGAGATTCTGCAACTGACCCCGCCGCCACAGATCGACAAGCGTCAGGACCCGGCCAACCCGGAGCAGATCGACCCGCTCAAACAGAAGAATGTCGATGCCGACCTGAATCTGTAAGCGTCACCGCTCGCTCTCACCTTGTGGGGGCGGGTTCTCCCGGCAACGCCCTTGTTGCCAGTGCCTCGACCTCTAGAAAAAGCTGCGCTGGGCCTTCAGTGTGACCATGCTGTCGCAGGTGGTGTTGATGCCTGAATAAGCGTCACAGCCGCTTCCCGAGAGGTTGGAGTTGCTCCAGGTGAGGTTGAGGTCGACGCCGCGCCAGGGCCTGGAGAACTTCAGTGACCAGTCGCTGAAGCCATCGACTCGACTGCCATCGCCAATGGTGTAGGGCGTGCTGAACTGGTGATGGGCGACCTTGACGCTGAGGTCGACACCGAACAACGGCAACCGCCCCAGGTTGGCAAACAGCGTGCCGGTGCGGTTGCTCGGTTTGTCATTCAATGCCCCGCCGATACGTCGACCCAGCAGCGACAGACCGCCATACAGGGCGTAGCTGTTGTTCGCCGCCAGGGTCGGATAACTGTAGTGAATCACCCCTACCTCATAGCCCAGGTCACCGCCCAGTGGTTGCTTGTAGCCGACGTAGTTGTCGAGCTTGAGGGTCGAGGTCTTGGTCAGGCCCATGCTCGGTGCGTACTGACCGAAGTACAGGCCATTGGCATGGCTGAGGTCGACGCCACCATGGAAGGTGCCCACCGCGCTCGGTGAGATCAGCCCTTCGGCCATGCTGCGGGTGGGGGTGGTGGCGAGCTTGAAATCGAAGTCGCCCAGCTCACGCTGGATTTGCTGGGCCTGCGCCGGCAGGCTCAGCAGCAGGGCTGCGCCGAGCAGCCAGAAAGGCCGTAAAACAATCATCGGGGAAGCGGCTCCTGTGCGGGAGTGGCCTAGGATAACGGCCCATCGGCGATAGGCAAACCCTTGAGCTTGAGCGGTCGGCGATTTTGGACGAAATGCGAGGGAGGAGGTCGCGCTGGTGTTGGAGTCGGCGCTCAGCGTTGATCCGGTGGGATAGGGACTGCTGCGCAGTCCATGGGCCGCAGGGCGGCCCGTGGTCAACGCTGCGGATCAGTCGATCCGCGGGTGCTGTTGCGCCAGGGTGGCGCGCTTGGCTTCGAGCTCGGCGATCTGGGTGTCGATGTCTTCGATCTTCTGCTCGATGGTGTCATGGTGCTCTTGCAGCAGCTCACGAGCTTCTTCGATGTCCGAGGCGGCCGGAGCAGCACCGCGCAGCGGCTTGTTGGCGGTTTCCTTCATGGTCACGGCGGTGATGAAGCCAATTACGGCGATGGTCATCAGGTAGTAGGCCGGCATGAACAGGTTGTCGGTGGTTTCCACCAGCCAAGCGGCGACGGTGGGGGTGACACCGGCGATCAATACCGAGATGTTGAACGCACTGGCCAGGGCGCTGTAGCGAATGTGCGTCGGGAACATGGCCGGCAAGGTCGAGGCCATTACGCCGATGAAGAAGTTCAGCAGGATGGCCAGCATCAGCAAACCGGCAAAGATCAGCCCGGTGCTGCCGCTGGTGATCATGTGGAAGGCCGGAATGGCCAGCACGAACAGGCCGATGCTGCCGGTCAGAATGAACGGACGACGGCCAAACTTATCGCTGAGGAAACCGATCACCGGCTGCACGAAGAGCATGCCGACCATGATCGCGATGATGATCAGCACCCCGTTGCTTTCGCTGTATTGCAGGTTGTGGGTGAGGTAGCTGGGCATGTAGGTGAGCAGCATGTAGTAGGTGACGTTGGTCGCGATGACCACACCGATACAGGTCAGCAGGCTACGCCAGTGCTTGGTGGCGATCTCTTTGAACGACACTTTCGGGCCAGACGCCAGGCCGTCGCGGTCGCCCTGCTCGAGGCTCTCGACGTGCTGCTGGAAGGCCGGGGTTTCTTCGGCGGCGTGACGCAGGTACAGGCCGATCACACCCAATGGCAGTGCCAGCAGGAACGGCAGGCGCCAGCCCCACTCGAAGAACTGTTCTTCGGTCACCACGCTCTGGATCAGCACCACCAGGCCCGCACCCATCACGAAGCCGGCAATCGAGCCGAAGTCCAGCCAGCTGCCCAGAAAGCCGCGACGGCGGTCCGGAGCGTACTCGGCGACGAAGATCGAGGCACCGGTGTATTCGCCACCGACCGAGAAGCCCTGGGCCATCTTCGCCAGTAACAGCAGGATCGGCGCCCAGATGCCTATCGATTCATACGAGGGAATGATGCCGATGGCGAAGGTGCTCAGCGACATGATGATGATGGTGGCGGCCAGCACTTTCTGTCGTCCGAGCCGATCACCGATGGCGCCAAACACCACGCCACCCAGCGGGCGCAGCAGGAATGGGACCGAGAAGGTGGCCAGCGCTGCGATCATCTGCACGCTGGGGTCGGCGTTGGGGAAGAACACCTTGCCGAGGACGAAGGCGACGAAGCCGTAGACGCCGAAGTCGAACCACTCCATGGCGTTGCCCAATGCCGCGGCGGAGATGGCTTTGCGCATCTTCACATCGTCGACGATGGTGATGTCCTTGAGTCCGATCGGGCTGACCTTTTTCTTGCGTGATTTCATACCGTTCTCTTCCTTTTACGTGCCGGGCTCGATCGAGCAGCCACTACCGAAGGTGCTGGCCAGAGGCCCGGGTCTAAGGGGTGAGATACAATTGGACACTAAATAATTCAGCAGCTTGTCGATTTTTTTCTAGGCCAGTCGCCCTCAGCCGCTCGCCCGAGCAAGTTCCTCCCCGCTGTGAGAGGATGGGCGTCCATCCAGACACGGCCGCCCGGGCAGGCCCCAATAAGCAGAGCTGATGAAGACGCCAAAACGAATTGAACCGCTGATTGAGGACGGCCTGGTCGACGAGGTCCTGCGCCCGTTGATGAGTGGCAAGGAAGCTGCCGTATACGTCGTACGTTGCGGCAATCAGGTGCGTTGCGCCAAGGTCTACAAGGAAGCCAGCAAGCGCAGCTTCCGCCAGGCCGCGCAGTACCAGGAAGGGCGCAAGGTGCGTAACAGTCGTCAGGCCAGGGCCATGAGCAATGGCTCCAAGTACGGCCGCCGCGAAGCCGAGCAAGCTTGGCAGAACGCCGAAGTGGCGGCGCTGTTCCGCCTGGCCAGTGCCGGGGTACGGGTACCCAGGCCCTATGATTTTCTCGACGGTGTGCTGCTCATGGAACTGGTGGTCGATGACAACGGCAACGCCGCGCCACGGCTCAACGACGTTCATCTCGAGGCCGACCAGGCCCGTGACTACCACGCCTTCGTCATCCAGCAGATCGTGCTGATGCTCTGCGCAGGCCTGGTGCATGGCGACCTTTCCGAGTTCAACGTGCTGCTGGGCCCTGAAGGCCCGGTGATCATCGATTTGCCGCAGGCGGTGGATGCCGCGGGTAATAACCATGCGTTCAGCATGCTCGAGCGCGATGTCGGCAACATGCGCGACTACTTCGCCCAGTTCGCCCCGGAACTCAAGGCCACGCGTTATGCCCGTGAAATGTGGGCGCTGTACCAGGCCGGTGAGTTGCGTCCTGATTCTGCGCTGACCGGCCACTTCGCCGACGACGATCACCACGCCGATGTCGACGGCGTGCTGCGCGAAATCGATGCTGCCCGCGCTGATGACGCTCGGCGCCGCGCCGCCCGTGAAGAAGCCGAGCACGGCCCGCGCAAGGGTGATGAGCCACCACCGCCCTGGTTGCAGTGATGGGCAATACGCCTGGATAAAGATGGAACTGGCCTGCCCGGCCTATTGCCCACTGTTGCGTGAATGCATTTTTTGATCGCGAACAGGAGGCACGCATGCCCAGTGCAGATGGCAAGATTCGCTACGGCGTCGTCGGTGGCGGCTCGATTTCCCAAGGGGCGTTCATGCCCGGCGTGGGTCAGACCGACAATTCGGTGATGACCGCGCTGGTGACCGGCGATGCGCAGAAGGCCCAGCTGCTCGCCCCGCGCTATGGCCTCAAGGCTTATGCCTACGAGCAGTTCGCCGAGTTGCTGGCGGACGACGTGGTCGATGCGCTGTACGTGGCCACGCCCAACTTCCGCCACCGCGAGTTCGTGGTCCCAGCATTGGAAGCCGGCATCCACGTGTTGCTGGAAAAACCCATGGCCAGCACCGAAGAGGATTGTCAGGCCATGCTCGAAGCGGCGCGCCGCTCGGGGGCCAAATTGATGATCGCCTACCGCCTGCACAGCGAGCCGGGCACTCTGGACATGATCGAGCGGGTCCAGGCCGGTGACTTCGGTGATCCACGGCTGTTCACCTCGACCTTCACCCAGACGGTCAAACCAAGCAATCACCGCGCCCAGGACGGTTTCGCTGCAGGTCCTGTGCTGGACATGGGGCCGTATCCACTGAACATGGTGCGTCAGTTGTTCAACGCCGAGCCCATCGAGGTGATGGCCATGGGCGTGCGCAGCCCTGACAGCGGCATCAATACCTGGGACACGGTGACCGTCAGCCTGCGCTTCGCCGATGAGCGCCTGGCCCAGTTCACCCTCAGCTATACGCTGCCCGACGTCGAGCGCTTCACCCTGCTGGGCAATAAAGGGGTGATCGATGCCTCGCCGTGCTTTGGCTACGGCGAAGGTGTGGCGATCAAGTACCACGCGGAACTGGAAGGCGATAACCGTGTACACGTCAGCCCGGTGGTCGATCAGTTCGCCGGCGAGACCGCGTACTTTTCCGACTGCATCCTGCGCAACCAGGCACCCGAACCCGATGGCGAGGAGGGCTGGCGCGACGTGCGGGTGATCATGGCCATCGAGCGCGCGCTCGAGACCGGTAAGGCGCAAACCCTCGAGCCGCTGCCAGCACGTGCGCATGCCAAGCGCGAGCAGCGCCGCGCCTTCACCCTGGCGCCACGTCCGGCGTACATCAACACTGAGTCGCCGACTCAATGAAGCGCTGATGCGGTCCAAGCTCCCCTGAACACAGCAAAGGCTGAGGAGGCACCATGTCCAACCCTACACCAGACGACCAACGCACAGGCCGCGGTTCCAATGCATCCGGGGAACAGCCCCGCGACAACGATGCCCAGCGCCCGGACCACGCGCGCGACGGCGAGCATGAATCGACCGCGCAAGACACCGGGCGTCGCCAGGGGCGCGTCAATTCCGAAAGCCTGGGTGACTGAACGGCCGCTGTCTGCCTTGCCCCTTTGCGGTAGGGCAGTACCGCTGGTGACATGTAACTGAATCTTTGCGGACCGGCCGGCTCTACCGCTCGTCAACCCATGTAGACGCAGGCCCGACCTGCAGGAGCCGAGTCGTGTCCCACATCATCACGCCTTCTACCCCCGAGCATGAGATAGAAGCGCGTAACGCCCAGATGTTCGGCAATCTCAAGGAGCGCCTGGACTTCTACCGCAGTGAAATTCAGTACGAAACCAGCATCCTGGCCAACCGCACCGATGCCTACCTGGCGGCGCAGTCGTTTCTGGTGATCGCTTTCGTCTCGGCGATGGGTAACCTCAACCCCGAGTGGGGCAAGATGTTCACCATGATCGTGCCGGCGTTCCTGGCGCTACTGGGGGTGCTCAGCTCACTGAACGCCTGGCCAGGTATCCGCGCGGCCTACAAGATCATCGACCACTGGCAGCTCAAGCAGAGCCACTTGCTGCGTAGCCAGCCGATGATGGGTCTGATGTACGACGAGACGCCGCTGTTCAGCGAAGCGGAAACCTCGCGCGTCGGGCACAAGAAGTCATTGCTGTTCTCGCTGCGTACGCCTTGGATCTTCCTCGGGTTTTGGGTGCTGTTGGGCGCCTATGCCGTGTATATCCAGGTGGCCTGAGGCGCAGGGCGGACCCGCGGGGCCGAGAAAAGCTGAACGCTCCCAGGGCGCGCTCAGTCACAACGAGTGCTACTTCACTCAACGGAACGACGCCCAAGGAGTTACACCATGAACAGCAAATTGAAAGCCGGTATCTGCGGTGTACTGTTCGCCTTCGCAAGCCATGCAGCCTTCGCCGCCGAGCCTGCCGACTTTGTCGATGAGGCCTCTGCCAAGGGCATTGCAGAGATTGAAGCCGGCAAGCTGGCGCTGCAGAAAAGCCAGTCGGCCGACGTCAAGAGCTTCGCCCAGATGATGATCGACGACCACACCAAAGCCAACCAGACCCTGCGAGGCATCGCCCAGCAGAAAGGCCTGAAAGTAGCCACCGATGCCGAGCTGCTGGACAAGGCCAAAAAGCTGATCCTCGACATCCGTGAAGAATCGTTCGACCGCTCGTATGCCAACAATCAGGTCAACGCCCACGAGAAAACCATCGAGCTGTTCAACGAAGAGGTCAAGGATGGCAAGGATGCCGAGCTGAAAGCCTTTGCCAGCGAAACCCTGCCCAAGCTGGAAAAACACCTGGAAGAAGCGCGTAAATTGGCTGCCGCCCATGGTGGTGATGCCAAGCAGTGAGGGCTGAGCTGCAAGCGCTCAGCAGTCCTGTAGAAACGCCGGAGGCGATTGGCTCCGGCGTTTTTTTGCCTGCAGCCAACTGCGCCAGGGCCTGCTTAGGTGCGGGAGGCGCAGGCCTGGCGTGCGGTTCAGCGCCGGCAGCGACTCAGCGCGACACCTGCCGCCACACCGACCAGCAGTGCCGCGGCGGCTGCGGCCAGCACCTGCACGGTGGTCGAAGCTGGGCAGGCGTGAGATTTGGCCTGCTCTGGCTGCTGGGGGGACGCCTGATCGGACTCGGACTGCGTGGACTGTTCGGCTGGCTCGTCACTGGGTGAGCCTGCGGCTTGCGCCGGGGCAGGGGCCTGGGCTGTATCCTCGCCGGCACGCTCGACATCAGCCTTGACCGCCACCTCGACGTCGAGCGGCGTCAGTTTCAGCAGCGTACCGTCTACCAGCGTCAGGCTCAGGTCGCTGATGTCACCGGCATGGCGCTCGGCGAACTCTGGCTCGCCGCTGGCCTGTACCCGGTCGTAGATAAAGCGCTGGTCCTCCAGCCAGCCGACGGCGGTGAGCAGATCGGCCTCGAGGAAGTACTTGCCATCGAGGAAGAAACCGTCGAAGGCATGCGCGCCCTCGCGCTGCTCGATCTGGTAGCGCTCGCCAGGCTTCATGCCCGTGGCCGGGTCGATCAGGCTGTTGCTCTGTGGCGTTTCAGGCGTATTCATGGTCGGCTCCCAATGTGCCCGCAGCGGCCCCTGTTACCAGGATCACCTTGCGGCAGTCGTCTTGTTTCTTGTCGAACAGCTGATAGCCCAGCGGTGCTTCTTCCAGGGCCAGGCGGTGGGTGATGATCAGCTCCGGTTGCAGGCGCCCGGCCTCGATATGTTCGAGCCGCTCAGGCAGGAAACGCTGGACGTGGGTCTGGCCCATCTTGAACGTCAGTCCCTTGTCGAAGGCATCCCCGAACAGAAAGCCATGGATGAACCCGGCATAGACCCCCGACACAGCGCTGACCTCGCTGCCCACTTCCTCGACCACACCCATGAACTCGTGGCCGAAAATGTCGCCGCTTTCGGTCTGGGGAATCTTGCCGTGGTAAAGGTGCAGGTCCGAACCGCAGATCGCCGTGGCGGTGACCCGCAGAATGATGTCGTCAGGTGCTTCGAGGATCGGATCGGGGACGGTATCGACCCTGACATCGGTGGCGCCGTGGTAGGTCAGTGCTCGCATGGTGATCGCTTCCTGTCAGCCGGTCGGGAATGACCTCTTGGTAGAGGAAGCCATACGGGTGCATAAAGTTCAGGTGAAACAGGTCAGCGGTTCTGCCGGTCGGGCCTAGTCACGCCCACCTTTGGCGATCCAGGCGCGGTAATCGGCCACCAGCGTATCGGGCAATGCCGGCAGTTGGTGCTCGGCGCGTTCCAGCTCGGCCTCGCTGCGCAGGCGCTCGGCGAGCCAGGTCACCAGCAGCAGGCGTGAGGTGGGGCAGGGGCTGATGGCATCGAGTCCATCGGCCACTCGGCCAAGACGCTCGATGCTTTGTTCGAGCTGGGTGATCGGGTTCATGGTGCCAGAGCCTCGCTGGGGGCGGTCGACGGGAGCGCGGGCAGGCGCAGGGTGAAGGTGGTGCCGGCTGCCTCGCAGGAATGTACGGCGATCTCGCCGCCATGGGCGTTGACGATTTCCTTGACGATGAACAGCCCCAGGCCGACCGAGCGCACGCCAGCGCTGCGCTCGCTGGCACGGGTCATGGGTTCGAACAGGCGAGCAATCTGCGGCGCCGGAATGACCGGGCCGTGGTTGTGCACGGTAAAGGTGGTAAACGCCGCGCTCACGTCGCTGGTGAGGGTAATGGGGTAGCTGAGGTCACCATAGGTAGCGCTATTTGCCACCAGGTTGCCCAGCGCCTGATACAGACGATCCGGATCGATGATGACGGTGCCGCGGTTGCGCCCCAGATAACGCACCTGTGCCTGGGCGAAGGCCACCCGCCATTCGGCTACGCCTTCGGCGATCAGATCGTGCAATACCACTGGGCGACGCCGGATACTGATGCCATGGCCGATGCGCACCGATGCGAGGTCGAGCAGGTCGGCGATCATGCGCTGCGCGCGTTCGCACGACACCTGGATGTTGTCCACCAGTTGCTGCTCGCGGGCGCCGCGTTCGCCCCGCCCGAGCAGGCCGCTGGCCATCTTGATGGCCGTGAGTGGGTTCTTCAGGTCGTGACTGGCGATGGCCACCATCTGCTCGGCGAACGAAGCCCTGCGCTGAGCCTGACGATAGGCGACGGCAAGCTCGGTCTTGGCCTGTTGCAGGGCAAGTTCGGCGCTGCTGCGTTCTGCCAACAACTGCTCTGCACGCTTGCGTGCGGCGAGCAGTTCGCGCTCATAGCGGTCCCGCTCGACCAGCCCGAACAAGGCCAACTCGTAACACACCCCATGTTCATGCTCGCGGCGAATGCCGTTGAGCAGCAGGGTCACCAGGCGGCCATCGCGGTGCAGCAGGTCGAGCTTGACCTCGGCGACCGAGCCTTGCATGCGCATCAGCGGCGCCCAGTGGGTCTGGTGAAAGATCCGCCCACCCATGGTCAGCAGGTTCTGGAAGCGCTGACCGAGCAACTGCTGCGCCTGGAAACCGATCCATTCGGCGAACGTATGGTTGCTGCGCAGGATGGTGCCGTCTTCCAGCGTCACGACCAGGCCGCACGGCGCCCGTTCGAACAGCGCTTCGGCGCTGGGCAGCTGCTCAGCGCCGGCCATGCTGGCCCAATTGCTCGTGCAGGAACGCGTCAATGGCTTCGGTGCAGGCACTGGGCGCGCTCATGTGCGGACAGTGGCCGATGTTGGGAACCAGGGCCAGCTGGCTGTTGGGCATGTGCTGGTGCAGGTACTGGCCAACAGCCAGGGGTGCGATCAGATCGTCGCTCGATTGCACGATCAGCGTCGGGGTTTGCAACCCCTGCACATCATTGCGGTTGTCGGAGAGGAAGGTGACGCGGGCGAACTGCCGGGCGATGTCAGGATCGGTGCGACAGAAACTGTTGGTCAGCTCTTCGCTCAGCTCCGGCTCGCCTGGGGCGCCCATGATCACCGGGGCCATGGTGCTCGACCAGCCCAGATAGTTGCTGTCGAGGGTATCGAGCAATGACTGGATGTCGGCTTCCTTGAAGCCGCCTACGTAGCCGTCGTTGTCGTCGATGTAGCAGGGCGACGGGCCTATCATCACCTGTGCCGCGATGCCGCCACTGCGCTGGCGATCGGCGAGCACGCCGATCATCGCGCTCACCGAATGCCCGATCAGCACCACCGGGCCTTGCGCATAGTGATCGATCAACTGGTTGAGGTCGTCGGCATAGCCCGACAGCGTGTCGTACTTGCTGCGCTCGTAAGCGCTCAGGTCAGAGGCGCCTGCACCGACCAGGTCATAGCTGACCGTGCGCCAGCGCTGTTCGAAGTGCGGCAGCACAAAACGCCACATCGACTGATCGCAGCCAAAACCATGGGAAAAAAACAAGGTGCACGGCCCGTTGCCGCGCACTTGCACGTTGTTACGCCGTTGTAAATCCATGGTGGATTCCAAACCGCAAGGAGATTGAAGGGCACTACAGACTCGGGCGAGACTGCCTCAAATTGCAGCAGATGGGAACTGCCGCGCAACACTCATCGTCAAGCCGCCGGACGGTACGCCGAGCGACGTGCCAATTGCGATTCGATGACCTGATAAAACTGATCCATCGACCAAGGCTTTGGCAGGAACAGCGCACCGTCAGGCAGAGGCGCATTGAGCCCGCCATGGTATCCGCTCATCACCACCAGGCCCATGTCGGGCGAGCGCGCCTGGGCGCGCCAGGCCAGTTGAAGACCATCGAGCTCGCCTGGGGTCTGCACATCGGTCAGCAACAGCGACCAAGGCGCCTGCTCCAGCGCAGCCAGCCCTTCGTCGGCGGTTTCCACTGCCTTGACGGTCGCGCCCAGATCCTCCAGGGCGAAAACGATCAGGTCACGGATCATCCGTTCGTCTTCGACCAGCAGGATATGCGGTGCTCGGGCCATAACAGTCGATTCAGTCATTGCAGGTGCTCTTGATGCGGTTACATGCGGATCGCCGGTGGCTGAGGCTGCCACTGACGTATCCTCCGATTTCGCTGTGACATCACGCTGATGCAGGAATTCCCTCAACGCCCCAACGCGGCGCCTGCACCAGGCGCCGCGTTGGGGAGAGGTTCAAGCCAAGGCCTGGGCGATCGCCTGGTTGAAAGCCGGGAGGTCATCCGGGGTGCGTGAGGTGATCAGGTGCCAACCGTTGGCATTGCATTGCTTGACTTCAGCGTCGACCCATTGCCCCTTGCCATTGACCAGGTCGGTCTTGACGCTGGGGTACGAAGTGAGGGTCTTGCCCTCGATGACGCCTGCGTCGATCAGCGCCCACGGCCCGTGACAGATGGCGGCGACTACCTTGCCAGCATCGGCGAAGGCTTTTATCAGACGCAGGGCGTCGGCGTCCTGACGCAGGTTGTCGGCATTGACCGTACCGCCTGGGATCACCAGCGCCTGATAGTCATCGGCCTTGACCTCGGACAGCTTGGCGTTGGCCGTGACGATACGATCTTTCTCGGTGTCTTGCAGGAAGGTCTGCACCTCGGCGCCCTTGATCGAGGCGTGGGTGACGCTGGCGCCGTGATCGGCCAGGGCCTTGAGTGGGGACAGCAACTCGTCGCGCTCGATACCGGTATCGGAGGTGATGATCAGAACGCGTTTGCCGGTCAGTGTTGAGCTCATGGTTTCTCCAGTAACAATTGAATCATGAAGCCGCCTGTGCTCGGGGGTGGTGAGGCAGGGGCAATTGCGTGCCCTGCGGTTGATCCGCCCAGGCGGCGAAAGGTTTAACTTTCTTTATCGGCGGCGTGCATCGGGCAGCCACTGCGCGGCTCATGGATAGGGCAGCCGTTGTGCTCGCTGCGGAAGTTGGCGGACATCGTGTAAGCCGGTTTGCGCGTGCGCATCACACCACCCAGCGGGCGGTGCGCGGCCAGGCCATGCCAGGGGCTGAAGGCCATGCCGTCGTCGATTTGCCTGACCTTGTCGTCCGACCAGGTGTCTTGCATCGGCACTTCCAGGCGCGCCACGGTGACGTAGGGGCTAAGGTCTTCTGGCCACTGTACCGAGGCGTCTTCGATGGGCATTTTTTCCAGGTCGGTGGCCAGTTGCACGCGGATTTCCCACGTGCCGCCCTGCTGCTGGAAGAAGTCGCTGACCGCCACCCGCAGGCCGTCAGGGTTGCCTTCGAAGTCCAGGTGCTGGTCGGTGAGTTCGGTGAGCTGCGGCGCTATCGGCACCACCGCCACCTTGGCGTAGTACGAGCCGTACAGCAGCGGCACTACCGTGGAGTAGCTTTCGCCCAGCAGGTGGGTCTGCGGATGGCCACCCAGGCTCTTGATCGTGCCGCTTTCGATACCCACAGCTTCCAGCGTGGCTTCGACACCGCGCAGCACGGCCGACATGACCTTCTTGCTGCCAGGCGCCTTGTCGGTGGTCTTGGCCAGCAGCTTGAGGGTCTTGAGAAAGTCCTTGGGCGTCGCTGCGGTGAAGGCCTTGGCGTTCTGCATGACGAAGTCCTGGGTCTGCTCACCCTCGCTGCCGGGCAGGCGCGCCCCGTCGACACCGACCATCTTCAGCGCCAGACCGCGTGGGGTGGAGACCTTGTCGTCGAGGATGTCGCCAGGGTTGGTCGACAGCCGCAGATACGCCGGGTAGCGCCCGGGGCGGGCAAAGGCGCCCTGGGCCAGCGCCGGCGGCAGGTTGTCGAGCACGATCACCTCGCCTTCCAGCAACCCATGGCCCTTGGCATGCACGCTGCGATCGGAATGACCACGGTGCTCGTAGGTGGTCTGCATGATCGAGCGCAGAGTGTCGACCAGTTCCTGGCTGGTCTGGGCCTCGTCATCAGGAACCTGTTCGAAACTCGACTGGAAGGGCAAGGGGGTACGGCTTGGTTGGTCGCTCATGGGCTATCTCCGCTCGGCTGGGTGCTCGCAGGCACGGTCCAGGCCATGCTTCTTTGGGTGCGAGTAACTAGATGAGCTGAGCGCGCAGGCCGAGGTTCAGGGCGCCGCGCGCAGTTGCCGACCGGCGGCGACAGTGGATGCGTGGAAGGCGTTTCGCGGCGCGCAGCGCGCTTGAACTTTCGCGCCTGGCGCTGCTTCGAACCTTGCATACCCCGTGATCCATTGTCCAGGTGCCGACCATGTCGCTCATTCATCCCCATCCGCACTACAAGCCCTATCAATCGGCCGCCGGCGGCTGGGGATCGGCCCGCTCGGTCATGCATATCCTCTGGCACGAGCAGGCGCTCACCACCGCCACGCCCGCGCTATTGAAGCAGAACAAGCCCAAGGGGTTCGCCTGTGTCAGCTGTGCCTGGGCCAAGCCGGGCAACCCCCACGCGCTGGAATTCTGCGAGAACGGGGCCAAGGCCACGGCGTGGGAAGTGACCCGGCTGCGCACAGGTCCGGAGTTCTTTGCCCGGCACAGCCTGACCGAGCTGCGTGGCTGGACCGACAATGCGCTGGAGCAACACGGGCGCCTGACCCATCCGCTGCGCTACGACCCGCTCAGCGACCGCTACCAGGAAACCACCTGGGCCGAGGCCTACGCGGGCATCGCTCGCCAGCTCAAGGCGCTGCCCCCCGAACAGGTGGTGTTCTACGCCTCGGGGCGTGCTTCGCTGGAGGCGTCGTTCATGTACCAGTTGCTCGCCCGCGCCTACGGCAACAACAACCTGCCGGACAGCTCCAACATGTGCCACGAGAGCACCTCGGTGGGCTTGCAGGAGAGCATCGGCGTGCCGGTCGGCACCGTGACGCTGGAAGATTTCGAACACACCGACTGCATCTTCTTCTTCGGCCAGAACGTGGGCAGCAACAGCCCGCGCATGCTCCATCCGCTGCAGGAGGCGCGTAAGCGTCAGGTACCCATCATCACCTTCAACCCGCTGCGTGAGCGGGGCCTGGAGCGCTTCGTCAATCCGCAGTCGCCCGTGGAGATGATCGGTCCGGAGTCGACGGTCATCAGTACTCAATACCACCAAGTGAAGATCGGCGGCGACCTGGCCGCTGTCACCGGCATCATCAAGGCGGTGCTGGCGCTGGAAGCCCAGCAAGGCGGTGTGCTCGACCACGGCTTCATCGCCGAGCACACCGACGGCATCGACAGCCTGCGGGGTCTGGTAGACAGCCAGTCGTGGGAGGTACTGGAGCGTCACAGTGGCCTGAGCCGAACGGCCATGGAAGCTGCCGCCACCGTATATGCGCGCAGCGAACGGGTGATGGTGATTTTCGGCATGGGCATCACCCAGCACCGCAAGGGCGTGGATGCGGTGCAGATGCTGGTCAACCTGCTGCTGTTGCGCGGCAACATCGGCAGGCCTGGGGCAGGCATCTGCCCGGTGCGCGGCCATTCCAACGTACAAGGCCAGCGTACCGTGGGCATCACCGAAGATCCGGCAAAGGTGCCGGCCGACAAGTTGCTCGCGCTGTTCAACATCCGCGTGCCCGAGCGCAAGGGCCTGGCGACGGTGGACACCTGCGAGGGCATCCTCGACGGCAGCGTAAAAGGCTTCATCGGCATGGGCGGCAACTTCCTGCGCGCCATTCCCGACACCGACCGCATGGAACCGGCGTGGGCCGACCTGACCCTGAACGTGCAGGTGGCGACCAAGCTCAACCGCACGCACCTGGTGCCTGGCCAGCACACCTGGTTGCTGCCGTGTCTGGGCCATATCGAGATCGATCGTCAGGAAGGCATCGAGCAGGTCTACAGCACCGAAGACAGCACCGGGGTGATGCGCGCCTGGCAGGGCACGACCGAGCCTGCCAGCGAGCATCTGCGCTCGGAGGTGGCGATCATCGCAGGGCTTGCCGAGCACACGCTGCACGGCGATTGCCAGGTGCCATGGGATGCCTGGCGCCACGATTATGCGCTGATTCGCACAGCGATCAGCGCAACCTACCCGGACATCTTCCATGACATGGAAACCCGCATGTGGCAGCAGGGGGGCTTCCGTCGCCCACTGGCTGCCAGCGAACGCAAGTGGCACACCGACACCGGCAAGGCACGCTTTTTGGCGCCCCAGAGCCTGGAAGAAGACCCCGACACCCGCGTCGATGCCGATCGGCGCGATGTGCTCAACCTGATGACGCTGCGCAGCAATGACCAGTTCAACACCACCATCTATGGCTATGAAGATCGCTTCCGCGGCGTCAGCGGCACCCGCAGCGTGCTGTTTCTCAACCGCAGCGATGTCGTGCGGCTGGGCTTTGCTGCCGGTGATTGGGTCAGTGTGCGCACCGCCATCGAGCCGCAAGTGCGCCGCGAGGTCGGCCCGTTGCAGATTCTGGTCTACGACATCCCCGAGGGCTGTGCGGCCGGCTACTACCCTGAGTGCAATCCGTTGGTGCCACTGTGGCATCACGCCGAGCGCAGCAAGGTGCCTGCGGCCAAGTCGATCCCGGTGACCCTGCACCGCGCCGAACCTGGCCAGGAGGATCTGGCCTATGCCCTGGATGAGGCCGATCAGGTCCGTTGAGCGGTGGATGCAGGTTTCTTGGCAAGGGTGTTCGCGGCTTTAGCCGCGAAAAACCCTGTAGAGGACTGATCGAAACCGGCAAAAAATATACCCATCACCCCCCAGAACGTTCCCCAAGGACCCCGGGTCTATCCTGAAAATCACCCCTGGATGCCCACCCATCATGCAGCAGCGCGATCAGCGTTCCCTCGATTGGCTCAACTTCTTTCTGGCCGACGTGCGCGACGGTCTCGGCCCGTATTTGGCCATCTACCTGTTGGCGGTGCACAAATGGGAACCGGCCAGCATTGGTTTGGTAATGAGCCTGGCCGGCATCACCGCGCTGCTGACTCAGACGCCTGCCGGCGCGTTGATCGACCGCACCAAGGCCAAGCGCGCCGTGGTGGTGATCGCCGCCTTGCTGGTCACTGGCAGTTGCCTGCTGTTGCCGTGGCTGACTTCCTTCACGTGGGTGGCGGTGACGCAAACCGTCAGCGCCGTGGCAGGCTCGGTGTTCGCCCCGGCGATTGCCGCGATTTCGCTGGGCATCACCGGGCCCAAGGCGTTCACCCGCCGCACCGGGCGCAACGAAACCTTCAATCATGCCGGCAATGCCTTCTCGGCATTGCTCGCCGGAGGCCTCGCCTGGCTGTACGGCCCGGTAGTGGTGTTCTACCTGATGGCCGCGATGACCGTCGGCAGTATCGTTGCGGTCAGCCTGGTGCGCAGTGAAGCCATCGACCACGACGTTGCCCGCGGTTTCACCCCAGGTGCGGGCGATCATGCCCAGGCCTCGGGCCTGCGCGTGCTGCTCGGCAACCGGCCGCTGCTGATCTTCGCGGTGTGTTGTGCGCTGTTTCACCTGGCCAATGCGGCGATGCTGCCGCTGGTGAGTCAGAAGCTGTCGCAGGTCAACCTGCATCTGGCAACCCCGCTGACCTCGGCCTGCATCGTTGCAGCGCAGTTGGTGATGGTGCCGGTGGCGATGCTGGTGGGCCTGAAGGCTGATGTCTGGGGGCGCAAGCCGTTACTGCTGGTGGGCTTTGTGATTCTGCCGCTGCGCGGCGCGCTGTACGTGTTATCGGACAACCCGTTCTGGCTGGTGGGGGTGCAACTGCTCGACGGCATCGGCGCCGGGGTGATCGGTGCGATGTTCCCAGTGGTGGTCAAGGACCTCACTCAAGGCACCGGCCGCTTCAACGTCAGCCTCGGCGCCTTGTCCACCGCATTCGGCCTTGGCGCCGCGCTGAGTCCGGGGCTCGCCGGATTGGTGGTGCAGAGTGAAGGCTACAATGCGGCGTTCCTGACCTTGGCAGCGATTGCCGCAGCGGCGTTCTGCCTGCTCTGGCTAGGCATGCCGGAAACCCGTAACTACACGGGTGATCTGGACGATAAACCGAGCGCCTCGATGGCCCCGGCGCAGTAGCCGGCAGCGATTCAGCCGCGCCCGCCCGCGAGCGCGCTGCGGCTGAGCAGGCACAGCACCAGCAGCCCCGCAGCCAAGGCCCAGAAGGCGCTGTGCAGCGAGGTGACTTCGGCCAGGTGGCCGATGAAGCCCGGTCCGAGCAGAACCCCCAGATAACCCAGGGTCGCCACCGCACTCAGGCTGCTGGCGGCGGCCATGCGCTGTTGGCTGAGCGCTGCGCGAAACAGCACCGGCACGGCGTTGGCCAGGCCCAGTCCTGCCAGGGCAAAGCCCAGCAGTGCGCCGCCCAAGGGCGAACATTGCGCCAGCAGCAGACCCAGCAGCGCCAGCAGGCCACCGCCGCGCAGCAGACGCAGGTCACCCAGATGGCGGGCCAGGCGATCGCCCAGCAGTCGGGCGGCAGCCATGCTCAGGGTGAACAGACTGTAGGCGATGCCCGCAGAGGCCAGGCTGACCTGGTGGGCGTCATGCAGGTACAGCGCGCTCCAGTCGAGCATCGCACCTTCTGCCAGCAGGCAGATGAACGCCAGCAAGGCAATGACCGCTACCACGCCACGCGGCCACCTGAATGCCGCATCGTCCAGCACTTGCAGATCACGCAATTGATAGCGGTAGGCCAAGCCCAGCAGCGTCACCGCCACCAGCGCCGCCGCGCTGGCCGCCTGCAACGGCGTGGCACCCTGGCGCAGCAACAGGGTCACGCCAGCAGCGCCAGCAAATGCACCGACGCTGAACAGACCATGGAAACCCGACATCAAGGGCCGTTCGGCGGCTTTCTCGACGATGGCTGCTTGCAGGTTCATGCAAATATCGCCGACCCCCAGGCACGCTCCGAACACCAGTAGCGCGACGCCGAACGCCACGGGCGAATCGAGCAACGCCAGCAGTACCAGCGTGGCGCTGAAGCACAATCCGGCCAGCTGCATCACCCGGCGCAGGCCCAGTGCACGCGCCAGGCGCCCGGCGAACGGCATGCTCAGCAGCGAACCAATGCCGATGCACAGCAACACACTGCCAAAGGCGCCGTCGCCCAGTTGCAAGCGCTGCTTGGCATAGGCCACCAGCGGCGCCCAGGCGGCCATGGTCAAGCCGAGGGTGAAGAACGTCAGGCGCGTGGCGCGCTGGTAGGGCTTGGAGCCGTAGGCGGTAGGCATGGGCAGTCGGTCCGTGGACGGGGTAGGGCTGTGACCGAATGCCAGGGGTGGGGTTCGCGAAGAAATGCGCGCTTGTCGCGGCCCTAGGCTCTGTCTGAAAAGTTCTGAGACGCCGGGGAGACAAGGCCGATGGCGGCCCCGCGAAAACAGCCGAGGAAGCGGTCGGAGTCGCGCTCGACTTTACTGGTTGTAAATGAGCATTCCGAGGCTGTTTTTAACGCAGGATCACCAAGTATCAGGGCTTTTCAGACAGAGCCAAGGCTGCGTCGGCGCCGAGCACACGGAAGCCATGAGTACCGTCGCGGCGCAACTGCTCGATCAGGCCGAACTCCCAGTCCAGATACCCCTGCATCGCCGCGTGGGCATTGTCAGTGCCCTCGTAGGGACGTCGGTAGCGGTCGCTGCGCGGCACAGCCAACTGCCGCTCGCCACTGTCCAACGGGCGCTGTTCGGCGATCCACGCCGCGGTGCCGCCTTGCAGCACGTACACCGGGGTGCGCGTCAGGGCTTGGAGGTCGCCGCTGGCCAAGCGCGCCAGCGCGCTGCTGCCGCAGGTCAACACGTAGCGCTCGGCCACCGGCAGGCGCTCGAGCGCCTGCGCCAGTTGTGCGCGGATCACCCAGTGCGCGCCGGGGATATGGCGTTTGACGTAGTTGGCGCTGGTGGTGAAATCGAGCAGCACGGTGCCTGGCTGTTGCAGCCACTGCGCGAGCTGTGCGGGGTCGATAGTGTCCACCTGGGGCTGCGCCGGCAGTGGCGGCTGCCAGTCGCCGGTCTGGCTGAAGTCATCGGCGCCAAGGCCGTCGAGCACCGCCACCTGCCAGCCCATCTGGGCCAGCCACGACGCGCTCATGTTGGCGCGTACACCGTCGTCGTCGATCAGCACGATGCGCGCACCACGCACGCTGGCGACGTGGTCGGTTTCCTGCACCAGCTGGCCGCCTGGCACGCTACGGCTGTGCGGCCAGTGACCGGCGGCGTATTCCTCGGGGGTGCGCACATCGAACACGTAGGTGGTGCGGCGCGGGTCGGCCTGCCATTGCGTCAGTGCTTCACGCTGCACACGCAGCACCCCGGCGCGGTCGGCCACCTGCCGGGCGCGGGCCGCGGCGGTGCTGCGGGTCGCGGCGCTGACCTCACTGAACTGCTGCGCCTGGCCATGGGCCAGGCTCTGTCCGGCCAGGGTCCAGCCGATGGTGCCGTTGCGCAGCGCCGCCACCGGGTTGGCGATGCCGGCGTTGATCAGCGATTGCGTGCCGATGATGCTGCGCGTACGCCCGGCGCAGTTGACGATCACCTGGGTGCGCGGGTCGGGCGCCAGCTCTGCGACCCGCAGCACCAGCTCGGCACCCGGCACGCTGATGCCGCCAGGAATGCTCATGGTCTGGTATTCGTCGAAACGCCGGGCGTCGAGCACCACCACATCGGCCTTGGCATCGAGCAACTGCTTGACCTGTTCAGCGGCCAGTGACGGGGTGTGGCGCTGGCTTTCGACCAGCTCGCCAAAGGCTTTGCTGGGCACGTTGACGTCGCGAAACAGCTCGCCACCGGCCTCGCGCCAGCCGGCAAGGCCACCTTCGAGCAACGCGACATCCACGTAGCCGAGTGTTTGCAAACGCTCGGCAGCGATCGACGCCAGGCCTTCACCATCGTCGTAGACGGTAATCGCGGTGTCACGCCGCGGCACCCGCGCATAGACCTCGAGTTCCAGTTTCGACAAGGGGATGTTAGCGGCGAACAGCGGGTGTTCCTGAGCGAACGGGTCCTCTTCACGGACATCGATCAACGCGAGCTCTTCACCGGCCAACAGCGCCTGGCGGATGTCGTGGAAGCTGCGGTGGGCAGTGGCAGTCATGGGGCAGCGCTCTCTTTGGACAGGTCCCAGATATTGGGCAGGTGGGCATTGGAATAACCGGAGATGAACGGCTTCTCACTGCCGTCGGCGGCGAAAACGGCGCGTCTGACTGCGCCGATGTTGCCGCCATAGACATGGATGCTGATCGACACGCGATCAGCGAAGGCATTGCTGACCTGATGCACGTCGCCAATGCGCGGCGACACCGCCTCGACCTGGCCCGGCTGCAGCAGCACGGCACTGCCCTCAGGGTGCAGCGCACCGTGCGCGTCGCGGCTGAAGCCTTGAGCGTGTTCGGCGCCGCGCAACATGCCGATCAGCCCCCAGACACGGTGGTCGTGAATCGGTGTGCGCTGGCCCGGCCCCCAGACGAAACTCACCACCGAGAAGCGCTGGCGCGAATCGCAATGCAGCAGAAACTGCTGGTAACGCTCAGGGTCAGGCTGGGCCAGGTCATCCGGCAGCCAGTCATCATGGGCGACCAGCTCGCCGAGCAAGCGCTGGCCTTGGTCGAGAATGGCCGCTTCATCGGCTTGCTGGTCAAGCAGCTCGGCGAAGCCGGTAATGAACCGGCGCAGGCGTTCGGGGTGACGATGGGTACTCATGGGCAGGCTCTTGAAGACAGTTCAGGGCCACCCTAGCAAGCGGTTCAATATTCTCAAAATGCAAAATAGTACTAAGCTAATATGCTTAATAAGCATCAATCGATAGCGGTTAGAACATGAGCTTATGCTTACACGGAATTTCACAATATTTTTTAGGTGCTTTAACTTATAAGAAACCCCGGTAGTTACAGACACCACGCCCGGTTGCACGCCGCCTCGTCGAGGCCCGCAGCGGGGCTGCGCTCGAGACCGCACGCGCGGATCGGCCCGACTTGCCCAATGGGCATCTGGAGATCCCCGTGCGTTACCTCAAACACCTGGCCGGCAAACTGGCTGTCACCGTGCTCGCCACCACCCTCAGCGTCACCGCTGCCGCGCAAACCCTGGTCGTCGGTGACCAGAGCTTCAATACCCGTGCGGTGATGGAAGCGGCCGGCGTGCTCGATGATCTGCCCTATACCCTCGAATGGAAACAGTTCACTGCAGGCTCGCCAGTGGCCGAGGCGCTGAACGTCGGCAGCTTGGACGTCGGCCTGCTTGGCGACGCGCCACCGCTGTTCCTCGGTGCCCTGGGCGCGCCGATCAAGGTGATTGCCGTGAGCCGGCAAGACCTCGGCGGCGTGGCGATTCTGGCGCGCAAGGATTCCGACATCCATAGCCTGCAAGACCTGCGCGGCAAGCGCGCTGCGGTGTGGAAGGGCTCCTGGAGCCAGCAACTACTGTTCACCGCGCTGGACAAGGCCGGCGTACCGCGCGATGCGCTGGAGCTGCGCTACCTCAGCGCCCTGGATGCTTCCCATGCGCTCGATGGCGGCTCGGTCGATGTCATCGCCACCTGGGAACCCTACGTCACCCAGCAGGAGCGCCAGGGCGCTCGGGTGCTGGCCACCGCCGAGGGGTTGATTCCGGCGCAGAGTTTTGTGGTCGCCAACGCCAAGGCAGTGGATACAAAGCGCGCGCAGATCAGCGATTTTCTCCAGCGGCTGACAAAAGCCCGGGAATGGACGGTCTCCGATCCTGGCCACACTGAGGCCTATGCCGACGCCTGGGCCAAGCGTACCCGCGCCGACCGCGACATCGCCCGAATCTGGTTCGCCCGTGCCCGCACCGATCTGGGGCCACTGAGCCCGCAGGCAATCGTCGATGCGCAGAAAACCGTCGATTTCTTCGCAGGACTTGGCCTGATCAAGGCGTATCCCGCCGCCAGCCTGTTCGACGAATCGTTCGCCGCAGCGCTGCAACCCACCACGGCCCAGGGAGTACGCGCGCCATGAGCAAAAGGCAGATCAAACTCGGCGCCCTGACCATGGGCAGCGGCGGTCCCGGGCGGCACAACCTGTGGCTGGACCCGCAGTTGCCGGCCAATGCCAGCGTCGATATCGACTGGTATATCGACATCGCCCGCCAGGCTGAAGCGGCGCTGTTCGACCTGATCTTCATCGTCGACAGCCAGTTCATCACCGAGGGCTCGCCCTCGCATTACCTGAGTCGCCTGGAGCCGCTGACGCTGCTCTCGGCGCTGGCGGTCAGCACCCAGCGACTGGGCCTGGTCGGCACCCTGACCACCTCGTACAACGCGCCCTACAACGTCGCCCGCCGCCTGGCTTCGCTGGACCTGATCAGCAAGGGCCGCGCAGGCTGGAACGTGGTCACCAGCGGCGATGCCGGCACCGCCGGCAATTACGGGCGCGATGAGCACTATGATTACGACACCCGCTACGCGCGGGCCAAGGAACACGTCGAGGTGGTTCAGGGGCTGTGGCAGTCGTATGAAGAACAGGCGCTGCCGCGCAATCGCGAGACTGGACAGTTCCTCGACCCTGCCAGGCTGCATGCCTTGCACCACCGTGGCGAGCATTTCCAGGTGGTCGGCCCGCTGAACATCGAGCGCTCGCCGCAGGGCCAGCCGGTGATCTTCCAGGCCGGCGACTCCGAGCAAGGCCGCGAACTGGGGGCCGCGACCGCCGATGTGATCTTCACCCATGCCGCCAGCATCGAGCAGGGCCAGGCCTTCTACCGCGACGTCAAGGCACGCGCCGCGCGCCTGGGGCGCGACCCGGAGCAACTGCTCGTGCTGCCGGGCGCGGAAATCTACGTGGGCGACACCGACGAGCACGCCCGCGAGATCGAGCGGCATTACCACCAGGTCGACCACAGCTTCGAGCTGGCGCTCAAGGAGTTCGGGCGCAACTTCGGCTGGCACGACTTCAGCCAGTACGACCTCGATGCGCCGTTCCCGCAGCAAAGCCTGGAATACGCCCGCAGCAGCTTCTTCACCAATGCCCGGCGCATCGCCGAGCAGGCCCGTGAGCGCAACTTCACCTTGCGCCAGGCGGTGGAGTTCGGCCGCCAATTGCGCCCAGGCGCTTTCGTCGGGTCGGCCGAGACGGTCGCCACCAAGATGGCCGACTGGTTCGAGGCGCGGGCGCTGGATGGCTTCAACATCTACATTGGCCACCCCGAGCAGTTCCGCCGCTTCACCCAGGAAGTGATACCGCTGTTGCAAGCGCTTGGGGTGTACCGCCGCGAGTATCAAGGCAGCACCCTGCGCGAGCACCTCGGGCTGGCGATACCGCGTAATCGCCATGGCGTGTAGGGACAGCCAGGGCTGATCGACTGGCGGCGGGTGGCAGAGGTGTGCTGCAATCAGCGCCTCTCAATCCACCAAGGACATAACAATGGGTGTGCAAGGGCAGGATCGGCAGATCGACAACATCGAATTCAACGTCAGCGATATCGCCCGCAGCAAGGCGTTCTACGACGCCGCGTTCGGCTGGAGTTTCACCGACTACGGTCCGACCTACAGTGAGTTCAGCGACGGTCGCCTGCACGGCGGGTTCACCACGGGTGAAGAGGTAAGGCCCGGTGGGCCACTGGTGATCTTGTACGCCGATGACCTGGAAGCGACTCAGCAACGTGTCGAAGCCGCGGGGGGAGAGGTCTGCCGCGCCACGTTCACCTTTCCGGGTGGGCGACGTTTTCACTTTCGCGACCCCGATGGCTACGAGCTGGCGGTCTGGACCTCAGCTGTCTAGAGCGCCTTGCCCATCGGTCCGCGGCTGACCTTGGCAGCAGCCGGTGCGGCGGTAGCTGATCGATTCAGCCGCCGCGGCACCGCCCAGCACTGCCTTACTTCTTCTCGATCTTGTCCAGTTCTTCATTGATCGCCTGCACACGCTCGGTGGCCTGTTTGCGCAGGTTTTCGTCGCGGGCGGTTTCCATCATGTAGCCGTTGAGCTTCTCGCCCAGGGCCTTGGTGTCGGGGGTCTGACCCAGCTGCTGGGCCTTGGCCGGATCTTTCATGTAGCCCGCGATCTGCTCGAATTCGGCGTCGTTGAAGTGCTCCTTGCCGTACAGCTTGTGCATGTCGGTGCGGTATTCCTCGAAGGTGAAGTGTTCACGCACCACCGACTGGATCTTGTCTTCGGAGACCTTGGGGTGCGCAGCGGCGAACGGCGGCACGATGCTGTCGATGGTGGTCTGGTAGTGTTTCTGCAGCGGGAACTGGGTGTCGATCTGCTTATCGCGGTCGTTGCCGCCGCAGGCAGCCAAAGCGCCGGCGAGCAGCAGAGGAAGTACGAAGCGGGGAGTACGCAGCATGGGAAAAGCCTTATTAGGACGTAGGAAAAAGGGAAAACCATAGCAGCCAGATACGGTTCAGAACCCCGGCTGGCGCAGGTAACGTTGGTAGAAGTCCAGGGTCGCCACGTTCTTGTGCTTGGCCTCGAACATCACATCGAAGGCATCGAAGAACTGCAGGGCATAGCGGTTGGTCCAGTCGTTCCACATGGTCTGGCTATGACCGTACAGATCACGTTTGTTCACCACCTCGAGCAAGCGCTCGATTTCCAGCTTGTGCCCGGCGTCGAAACCCAGCGCCTGCAAGCTTTCCGGGGGTTGGGAGTAATGCAGCACCGGGCGCACGCCGCGCCAGCTGTCGATGACCTGCTGGACGCGCGGGTCGTGGCGGGCGATGTAGTGGTTCTCGTGGATCCAGATATGGTGGATGTCCAGCACCACCGGGGCGAGGTCGGCGATCGCCAGGCAATCGTCCAGGCCGTAGGTCTTTTCGTCGTTCTCGAAGGTGATGACGTTGCGCGCCACCTGCGACAGCCGCGGCCAGATCGCGCGCACCCCGGCAGCGCCGAGACGCCCGGCGATGTGCACGTTGCACTTGAAGTCCTGAAAACGCTGGCCGTAACCCATCAGGCGGATCATGTCGGCGTGGTATTCGAATTCGGCCAGGCTCGCTTCGACCACCTCAGGGCGATCCGAGCCGAGCACGCAGAACTGCCCTGGATGAAACGACAGGCGAATGTCCGCCTCGCGCGCACGCTGGCCGATGGCGGCGAAGCCGCGCTCGAGCAACTGGCGCATCTCGCCGTGCTGATAGAACGGCGCGCCCTGCGAGTGGCTGTACAGCGGCAGCAGGTCGCTGCTCAGGCGCAGCATGTGCAGCGGTGCCGGCAAGCTGGCGACATAGTCGAGCAACTGCACCTGTGCCTCGAGGTTGTGCTGCACCAGGCTCAGGAGTTTTTCCTGGGCGGCCTCGACGCTGGCCGAAGACACCCAGCGCAAGGTGGTGGTACGCGGGTTGTAGGCGCGCTCGATGACTTCCAGCTCTTTGGCCGAATGATCGCGGTGCGGGTGGCGGTACATGCAGGCAAAGCCCAGACGGGGCATGGAAGTCTCCGTTGACGACGAGCAGGCAGGCAGTTGACCACCGCCGATGGCAGAACGATCCCTCGATCGCTGCGCGAACGCCTGAACTGCCTGCGCCGCTATCGAGTCTTATACTGCACGGCCATCGCTCACTGAAGGACACCGCCATGCGCCAACGCCCCTCGGCCCGTTTGCTGGTCATCGACCCGCAACAGCGGGTGCTGCTGTTTCACTTCGTCCATCACCATGGCGCCCTGGCCGGCAGCTCGTGCTGGGCCACCCCTGGGGGCGGTGTCGAGGTCGGGGAAACCTTCGCCGAGGCCGCGCGCCGCGAACTGTGGGAAGAAACCGGTATCCAGGTGCAGGATGTCGGCAATGCCATCGATCAGCGGCGCTTCGTCATGACTTTGCCCTGCGGCGAGCAGGTCACCGCGTTCGAGCAGTACTTCGTGGTGCGGGTGGCCGATGTGCTGGTGTCGAAGGTCAACTGGAGCGATCTGGAGCTGGAGGTGATGGCGGCCCATCGCTGGTGGTCGGTCGAGCAACTGCGCCAGACCGACGATATCGTCTGGCCGGCCGATCTGGTCGAGTTGCTGTCCCGGGTGCTGTGAATCAGACCAGGCGACCTACGGCGCCGGGGGTTGCTGCTGGCGTTCGCGCAGTTCGTCCTCGACCGCCTGCATGCGCTGCGCGGCACGTTGCTTGGCCGCAGGGTCGTTGGCGCTGGCGCGCATCAGGCGGGTGAGTTTCTCGCTCAACTGCCGACCTTCGAGGCTCTGCTCCAGCGCCCGCGCCTTGGCCGGATCAGCCGTAGCAGCGATCACCAGCTCGAATTCGGCATCGCTGAAGTTCTCTTCGCTGTACAGACGCAACAGGTCCTGGCGTTGATCCTCGACGGTCAGGTGCTTGCGCAGTACCTGATCGATTTCAGCCTGCGGCACGCCAGCAAAGCGTGGCGCCAACAACTGCGCCATGCGCTCGATGTTGTGGGCGTAAGCGTCTTCCAGCGGCAGTTGGGCGAGAATCTTTTCCTGGCGGATGGTGTGCGGCTCGCTTGTCTGCGGGTCGCAACCGCAAAGGGCGACCAGCGCTACGGCCAGGAGCATCGAGCAATAACGCGGCATTGACGACAACCTTGCTGGGAAACGAGCCGCCAGTGTACTCAAGCGACAGGCACTTGGCGCGGCGCTGTGCTTGCCCTGCTGCGCCAGGCTGGGTTAGAACCACCGATTGCCTGCTGCCGACCTGGACTGCCAATGACGCCCTGGACCCTGCATGAAGCCTGCGCCGAACACATCGAGGACATCGTCGAGTTCGTCAACTGCGCACGCAAGGACATGTTTCCCAAGCTTGCCCGTTCACCGATGCCGACCGATCTGCTCGATTTCGCTGGAGTGTATCTGCACGGACAGGGGCATTTTCTCACCGCGCGGGCCGACGGCGCGTTGGTGGCGGTAATCGGTTACGTCCCCTACGACCACCGCTTCGCCCAGCTCGATTACCGAGGGTTGAAGGTGGTGGAGGTGGTGCGGCTGTTCGTGCTGGCGCAATACCGTCGCGGCGGGCTGGCGGCGGCGCTGTTCGCGGCCTTGCGCGAACAGGCACAGCGGATGGGCGTGCAGTGTCTGTATCTGCACACCCATCCGTTCCTGCCGGGGGCCATCGAGTTCTGGCAGCGTCAGGGTTTTGCCATCGTCGACATCGAGCCTGATCCGCTGTGGCAGACCACGCACATGCTGTTACCGCTGACCCCTTGAGCGATGCCGGTCACGCCGGGGTGAGCGCTTCGCGCCAGGCGACGATCTGCTCCGAGGTCGCGGTGGCGCCGCCACAGACCACCACTAGCACGTTCTGCGCCTCGCCCAGGCGTTGGCCATCGTAGGCCAGCGCCAGCGCAGCGCCGCAGGCCGGCTCGACCAGCACGCGGTGATCGTGCAGGAAGCGCTCGCAGGCGCGCACCGCTTGCAGGTCAGTGACCAGATGGCTGCTCACCGGATGCTGACGAGCGCACACGAGCGCTTGCTCGGCCACGCGCTTGGCGCCCAGGGACGTGGCGATCGACTCGATCTGCTTCAGCTCGACCAACGTGTCGATCTGCAACGAGGCATTGAACGAGGCAGCCCCTTCGGTCTCCACCGCCAGCACCGGCACATGCTCCCAGCCATTGCGCTGCAGACCCTCCACCACACCGCTGAGCAAGCCCCCGCCGCCGACCGCCAGCACTACCGCGTCCGGCACCACGCCGGCTTTGGCGACTTCGTCGACCAGGCTGGCGTGGCCGGTCCACAGCAACGGATCGTCGAAGGGATGAATGAACGCTGCGTCTTCACCGACCAGCGTCAGCGCCAGGGCGTTGGCTTCATGCCAACTGCTGCCGTGCACGATCACCTCGGCATCTTCCAGTGCCAGCAAGGTCTTGGCATGGGCGCTGGTGGTTTCCGGCACCACCACGGTCACCGGCAGGCCGAGCTGGCGCCCGGCGTAGGCCACCGCCAGCCCGGCGTTGCCGCCGGACGACGACACGAAGCGCCGCGCACCGCGGGCGAAATGGCTTTCACAGGCGTGGCCGACACCACGCAGCTTGAACGAGCCGCTCGGTTGCAGCGCATCGAGTTTGAGCCAGATACGCCGGCCTGTGGCCTGCGAAAGGGGGCGGGATTCGAGCAGGGGGGTATTGATGTGCAGCGTCATCGACAAATTCCATGTAAAGGGCAGCTCTGGACCATAGCGCTGCCCGGCACAACATTCAACGCGGGGTCAGCGGCGGGGTGCGTGGCGGAATCTGCCGGCGTTGGCCAGTGGCTTCGAAGGCGCACGCATAGCGCAGCAGCGCCGAGTCATCGTAGGCCTTGCCAGCGAAGGTCAGCCCCACCGGCATGCCGATGTCGGCCATCACTCCCATCGGCACCGTTACCGTCGGCACGCCAAGGTGGCGGATCGCCAGGTTGCCGTTGGCCACCCACACGCCGTTGCTCCAGGCGATATCGGCCGAGGCCGGATTGACGTCGGCGTCGGCCGGGCCGACATCGGCCACGGTGGGGAACAGCACGGCGTCCAGGCCAAGCCCCTGCATCCAGTCTTCCAGGTCTTGCTTGCGGGTCTGCTCCAGGCCGCGCAGGCCGGCTTCCAACGACTCGATCTGGTCCCAACGCTTGAGCCCACGTTTGGCCATGTTGACGTATTCGTCCATGCCCGCGGCGAGATCGTCTTCGCGATTGGGCAGGGTGCCGGGCTCGTGGGGGAAGATCAGCGCGCCGTCGACGTCGGCCAGGCGGTTGAGCGCCGGGTCGCCGTTGGCTTGCAGGAAATCATCGAAGGCCCAGCCCGACAGCTCCCACAGCTCGTCATGCAGGAACGCCGGGCTGACGATGCCGCGGTTGTACACGGTGGGCGCGCCGGGGCGGTCGCCTTCGCAGTTGGACACCAGCGGGAAGTCGACCTCGATGACCTCGGCGCCGGCAGCTTCCAGCGCCTGGCGCGCCGCCTGCCAGAGTGCGATGACGCTGGCCCGGGTATGGATGCGCTGGCCGGTCGGGCCGCCAATACCGGGCTTGTCGGCAGTGCCGGCCAGTTCGTCGGCATTGATGTACATGCGCGGCACGCCGAAACGCTTGCCAGCCAAGGCCTCGGCGCCTGCGGCCAGCGCCGGGTAGGAGGGCGGACGGATACGGCTGGCGGGTGGAATGTCGACCCAGGGTTGCAGGCGCCACAGGTCGCCGCGTGGATTGGCGTCATCGGCCACCACGACATCGAGCACCTCCAGCAGGTCGGCCATGCTCCGTGCATAAGGCACCACCACGTCCATGGTCGGCGTCAGCGGCCAGTTGCCACGCACCGAAATCACCCCACGTGAAGGCGTGTAGGCGCACAGGCCATTGTTCGAAGCAGGCCCGCGCCCGCTCGACCAGGTTTCCTCGGCCAGGCCGAAGGCGCTGAAACTGGCCGCCGTGGCGGTGCCCGCCCCGTTGGATGAACCAGAGGCAAACGGTGCGGTGAGATAGGCGGCGTTGTACGGGCTTTCGGCACGGCCATAGACGCCGCGCTGCATGCCGCCATTGGCCATCGGCGGCATGTTGGTCTTGCCCAGGCAGATGGCGCCGGCGGCGCGCAGGCGCTCGACGGTGAAGGCGTCACGTTGCGCCACCAGATGCTCGAATGCCGGGCTGCCGGAGGCGGCGGTCAGGCCCTTGACCAAATAGCTGTCCTTGGCCGTGTAAGGGATGCCGTCGAGTGGCCCGAGCGACTCGCCACGGGCGCGGCGGGCATCGGAGGCGGCGGCTTCGTTGAGTGCTTCAGGATTGCGCACCACCACGGCGTTGAGCGCCGTTGCAGTGCCTTGGCCATCGTAGGCTGCGATACGCGCCAGATAGGCTTCGACCAGTTCAACCGCAGTGGTGCGGCCAGCCACCAGCGCTTCGCGCAGGGCAGCGATGGAAACCTCGGTTACCTCGATCATGGGTTCACCAGACTGTACAGGAGGGACTAATGCCGCGAGTGTACAAGAAGCCCCGGGGTGACGCAGTCGTGCGCGGCAGCAAGGCCTGCTTGCAGGCCGGCACGGAAACGGTGCGTTGCCTGGGTCAGGCCTGCTGCGCAGGCCTTCGCCACTGAAGTCGCTCGTACAGGGGGTAGCGTAGGGCCTTGGTTTGCGGGATATCTGTAAGAGCGACTGGCCGGCAGTGCAGTTCGAGGTTCAGCTCGGCTCTGTTGAGGTCAGGCCGGTCCTTCCTCGAGCGCGCGGGTCAGGCTTTCGAGCAGACCGCGTTCGACCTCTGTGAGTTGGTCGACGATACGGTTGCTGGCCACGCGGAACTGCTCGGAGTTGAGTTCGACGCGCTGCGGCAGGCCAGCATCGTCGAGCAACGACTCGCCCAGGGCTGCCTCTAGCGTGGTACGGACTGACGCAGGCAGCTGTCGGACGGGCTCGGCCCCAGGGTCCAGGCAGTCATCCAGATAGTCCAGGCCGCTGCGCCAGAAATCGGCCAGCGCTTCGAACTGACTGGCGTACGACCTGCGCAGGGTGCGCTGCCAGTGTGGCTGCTCGATCATCCACCCACGTGATGCGGCCAGATCCTGGTCGATCCGGCGTACCTCCTCGGCGACGTTGCGGCGGATCTGATCGTTGAGATAAGCCACTTGCTCGTACAGCATGTCGACGCTGGGTTCCGGGTAGTTCAGCCTCTCGGCCAGCGCCTGGCGCAATGCCAGGCGTATTTCGATGTCGTCGACCAACCCGTCGAGCAACAGTGCGTCGGGCACGGCCTGCGGATCGTCCAGCGGATCGAGGTCAGGCAGGTTGGCCTCATCCCCCGTGACTTCAGCGTCCTGCAGGGCCGCTTTGCGCAGGCCGCGGCGCCAGGCGATACGCTCGGCTAGCACGTTGACCTGTTCGCGCCGGTACTACTGTCGATACAGACGCCATTGCTGGCTCAACGGCTCGCCGCTCAGAGCGATGTCGTGGGTCAGCAGACGCACCTCCAGGGCGCTGAAGGCGTCGCTACCGGCATCGCCGCAGGTGATGGGAAAGGCCTGGGCTTCGGCGTTCAGTTCTTCCAGCAGGGCTGCATCGCCATGAGCGCGCTCCAGCAGCGTCCACACCTGCTGGCGCAGCTTGGCCGGGTGTTGGCGGGCTTCGGCCGAGCGGCTGAGCAACTCCAGGACCTGGGCCAAAGGACGATTGGCGTCCTCTTCGAACAGATCGGCCCAAATGCCCTCCTGGGCGGCACTGGCCGTGCCGCGCCAGACCATCTGCCAGTCCGGCAGATCGGCCGGGTGTTCGAAGACTTGCACGCCGGCGCGGAACAGTCGCGCCCGCAGCGGACCTTCCAGACCGTTGTAGTTCAGGCGCAGGTGCCGACCTGGCACGCGCGCCTGTAAATCGCGGCCAAACGGCGTGTCGAGCAACAGGTCGAGCTCGGGCACTTGATGAATGCGGTTGAGCGACAGATCGATCGCGCGCAGTTGATACTGCGGCTGGCTCATGAGCACGTGCAGCCCTTCGGGAATCGCCTGCAAACCGCAATTGGCCATGGACAGATGACGCAATCGAGCCATGTAGCGCACATTCGGTACCCTCTGCAGCGGATTGAAGTCCAGGCGCAGCAACTGCGGATGAATTACCCGCTCGAAGCGCTCGGCCTGGGCGGCGCTGAACGTCAGGCCGTTGCTGCCCAGGTCAAGGCTGTTCAACGGCAGCTCGGCGAGTACATCGATCGTCGCCTCGTTAAGCACCAGACGGTTGCGGCTCAGGTTCAGTGCGCGCAGACGGCGCAAGCTGCGCAGGCTCTGCAAGGCTGACTCGGGAAGCACCGAGAGCCCGTTGCTCGCCAGGTTGAGATCGAGCAACTGTGGCGCTGCGCGCAGCGCAGTGAACAAAGGACCGGCAGGCAGACCGTAATTTTCCACGATGCGCAACTGCTCAAGGTTGGGGAAGCATTCGAGAAAACTGGCATCGAGTTGCTGCAGGCCTAGCCCCTCCAGGGCCAGCACGCGCACGTGGGGAAAGCGTGCGGTAAGGGCTGGCAAGCGCGGCAGCAGCAGGCGATCGAGCATGAGCACACTTGGCTGTTCTCCTATTTGCCGCCAATTGCGGTTGATTAGCTCGGCGCAGCGCAGACGCTCTTCCTGAATACCGTCGCTGGGGGCGCTCGCTACCCATTCGAACAGGTCATGGACCATTTGTGCGTGTTCGCTTTCCAGTGCGCGCAGCACCTCGACCAAGTCGCCGCGCTGGGCCAGGCGCGCTTGCAGTTCGCCAATCTGGGCGTCGTCCAGTGAGGGATAGAGTGCCTGCAGCCGACGCATCGCCGCTACCCGCAAGCGCCGCGGAACACCACGCCCGCTCAGTGGATAGCCGATGCGTCCATGACTGTACCCCAGCGGCGAACGATAGCCAGGCTTGAGCGGTTGCTGGCCGATCAGCTCGGCGCACAGCTCACGCTCGATGACTGCCCGGCGCCATAACGCAGCGCCGGCAAGCCCTGGCTCACGGGCTTGCAAACCTTCGATGATGAGACTGGTATCGGCATTGGCCAGCGTGGCTTGGTACAGGCCAAGCAGGGCGCGGTCCAGGCGCACCTGTGCCTGTAGCTCACGCGCCTCTTCGAGCACGCGCAGCGGTATGCGCCCGCCTGCCAGCATTCGTTCGGTCTCGCTCAGACTGGCGCCCCGTACGATGGCCCGCACGGCCGCGTTTGGCAGTCCCGGAAACTGGCTGGCCAGACGCTGGCCGGCGGCGTCCAGCGGCGCTTCGCCGGCCGCATACAGACGTTGCTGCAGGGCGCTGTACTGGTTGCGCAGGCTGTCAGCCAGGCGTCGTTGCAAAGCTTGCGGGCGCTGGTCGGCAGGGACCGCTTCAACCTCCAGCACCTGTGGCTCTTCCATTTGCGCAAGCACCACCTCGGCCAGCCGACCGGCTTCGAGCTCGGCGCGGCTGACTTGGATCAGGCGGTCGCCAGGTTCGCGCGGCAAGCGCCCGTACAGCACCGAGTCTCCGGCGCGCTCGCTGCCCTGGAATACCTCCAGCAGGTGATCTTCCGGCCAGCCAGGCAGTTGCACCAGTGAAGGCGCGGCGAAGTTGTCGCCAGCCGGCAGCGGCTGACCGTGTTCGATACGTTGAATGATGTGCTCTACGCGCTGGTCGGCCTCGAGCCGGGCAAGGCCGTCGCTCAGGCGTGCTGGCATGGGCTGGTTGTTCAGGTGCAGTTCTTGCAAGCGCTCACCAGGCAGCCCGGTGGCCTCCCAGGCGGCATTTACTGCGGCGTCGTCCAGCGTGGGGTAGGGCTCGCCAAAACGACGTAGCAAGGTGGCTGTGTCCCAGTCCAGCGGCGATTCCAGGGCCAGTCGCCAGGCACCTGCGCCGTTGTGTTGCAGCGCTGGCGCGTACGCCTGCGGGTCGCGCGGATGACGCAGGTGCCAGGTACCGTCTTCGGCCTGGAACTGCTCGTATAGCTGGCCGTCGATGCGAACCAGCACGCGCTCCCCGACGCTGAATTGCCCCAGCCCATTGGCTTGGGCACCGTCGGGCAGACTGATGTCGCTGGCGTAGCCGGCCAGACTCGGTTGCCACAGCCGTTCGCCGTCGGCCACGCGGATGCTGCGCAGCGCATCGACGAAGCCCGAGCCCTGCAACACCACCCCGCCAGCCACCACGCCACCGGTGACCACCACGTTGAGCACGATCGATTCGAGTTGCGCCATGGCCGTCGCGTTGTCGCCGGCTTCCCAGGCCGAAATGCCCTCGAACACGCTGCCGGTGATCTGCGCCGCGCCGATGGCCAGCATCACGGGATTGAGGGCCGGCACGCACAGGGCAGCGATGTTGAGCACGGTCATGCCAATGTCGAACCAGTACTCGAGGGTTTTCAGGCGCCGGGCCTGGTCGACGTCGGCGGTGGGCACGGCGATGTGCCGTGCATCGCCCTTCAGGCGGATGAGGTGTTTACGTTCGAGTGTGTCCCACACCGGGAACGGCAGAACATGCTCGCTGCTGTCCAGGTGCACGCTGTGACGGGCCACCAGCGGTTGCTCGACCTGGCCGGCGTTTTCATACAGCGCATGCTTGAGATCGCGCATCAGCTCGGCCTGTAGCGCTTGTGGCGCCATGGCTACCAGGCGCTGGCGGAACGCCGGCTCGAGCAAGGCGCTGCGCAGGTGGGCGTAGGCCTGCGACAGCGACGCGAACTCGCGCAGTGGGTCGGCTTCATGGGGCAGGTAAAGCACCACTGATCCGTCATCGTCGGCGCCGGTGCGGGCGATCAGCAGCAGTTCGTGGATCGGCGCGCCGAACAGCGAGATCTGCCAGCAGCGCAGCGCGCGCGCGGCAGGGACGTCGTTGCACAGGCCGTGCAGGGCGAAGGACCAACTGCCGCTGATCAGTGCCTTGAGTGCGGCGACGCGCACCTGCACCCGAAACTCATCCTTACGGGCCTGCACCGCCGTGGCATGAATCGCCTGGGCGTTGTCGCCTTCGCACACCGCTTGCAGGTGCTCCTGGTAGCGCTGACCCAGATCGAGTGCGCGGCACTGCTTGATGAAGGCCGACAGGCTCAGGTCAGGCAGACGCTGAATATCGTTACGGCTGGCTTGCAGGCCGCTGAGACGGGTGGTGTCCTCGATGCCTTCGAAATTGTGCAAGGCGGCTTCGAGCAGGCTGCGCAGTTGTGGCTGGCCCTTGGCGACCACCGGCAGAGAATCGCTCGGCACGCCAGGCCCTGCCGGGGGCGTGCTGGGGCGCTGTACCTCGGTGCCCTGAAAACGGTACTGGGCGGTCAATACCGATGCTTTGATGCCCAGCCCTTGTTGCAGCAGCGGCGCACAGAACGCGCTGATGCCTTGGAGCGGGGTCAGCAGGTGCGTCAGGCGGCTCAGGCTTGCACTGCGCCTCTCGACGGCACGGCGCAGACTTTCCTGGTCGAGGCTGGGCGCATCTCGGTACCACGCGTACTCAACGCCGTTCGAATCAACATAGGGTGCGCGCTGGGCGCCGGTGAGCAGTGGTACGGCGCTGGCCGGCAGGTGCGTGCTCCATTGCGGCAGGGTGCGCAGTATCTGGGCGTGATGCAGAGGGGATGAGTCAGGCATGGCGCGAATCTCCGGGAACGGTGGAGTCGCGATGAAACGTCACCCTCGGATTCGCCAGGCGGTATCCAGTCAATACCCGCGCATGATCGTTTCTTCAGCCGCGCAGCAGATGCTCGATGCGCGTGCGCTCCCACTGGCTGAGCAGTTCGCAAGGATCGCTCCCCGCACGCGGCCAGTGCTCGCTGTCGGCGTGGGCGCCCTCGGCGGTCTGGCAGGCCAGACAACGCGCCAGACCGTGCTCGCCGAGCTCCAGGGTCAGTGACCACGCGTCGATGTCGACCTGTACCCAGGCGTGCTCCAGACGCCGCTCGACCCGCAGTGCGTGAACACCCAGCGCGGCGTCGCGCAGGCGTTGATACACCTCGCGGGCGCTGGGCGGTGGCGGGCGCTTCAGAAGTTGGCCGGGGTATTGGCGCTGATGATCTCGGCCTCGTCGGGGCCGACGTTCTTGAAGGTGTGGGGCAGGGTGGTGGGAATGTAGTAGCCGTCGCCTGCACTGAGCACGCTGACCTGGCCGTCGACCCACAGCTCCACGGTGCCGCGGGTGACCAGACCACACTCTTCGCCCTCGGCATGCACGATCGGCTCGCCGGAATCGGCTCCCGGTGCGTACAGTTCGCGCAACATGCGCATCTGCCGGCCTTCGACACTGGCGCCGACCAGCAGCATGCGCAGACCGTTACGGCCAAGGTCGGGCTGTTCGGCGGCGCGGAAGACGAAACGCTCCTCTCGCGGCGGTTCGTCGAAGCTGAAGAATTCGGCCAACGACATGGGGATGCCTTCGAGCAGCTTTTTCAGCGAACTGACTGACGGGCTGACGCGATTCTGCTCGATCTGGGAAATGGTCGAGTTGGTCAGTCCGCTGCGGCGAGCCAGTTCACGTTGGGAAAGGTTGTTGCGTTCACGCACCAGTTTGAGTCGAGTCCCGGTGTCCATAGCCGCCTTGTTGTCAGAGGTGTCATTCATGAAGGGCGAAACATTAAAACACACTCTCACAGGCGGCGCGCTGCGCGTCTCAGCCTTGGCTGCGGCGCGTACCTGGCCACAGGCCGACCAGCAGCAACGACAACGCCACCGTCAGATACGGCAGGCGTGGATCGAGGTCGTACAGCAGGGTGCCCAGCAGCGGGCCGACCACCGCGCCCATGCCTTGCGCAGCGCTCACCGAGCCTGCGGTGGCACCTTGCTCGGAGGCGTGCATGGCGTTCGCCGCCAACGCCGAGAAGGCCGGGAAGACCATGCCCATGCCCACCGCGGCGATGAACATACACGCCCACAACTGCGGCGCACTGGCCGACCAGGCCGCAGCCGCAAAGCCCAGCGCGGACACACTGGCGCCGACCGCGATCAGCCGCTGTGGCGGCCATTCCAGGCGGCGAATCAGCAACTGGCAGAGAATCAGCGCCACGCCGATGCACGTCAGGGCGATACCTGCCGCCTGCGCCGCTTCAGCGGCTGGCAGGTGCAGGCGATCGAGGGCGAAGAAGCCGACGGTGATCTGCGACAGGGTCACGCAGAGCATGGCGACGAACGCCACCAGTAAAGGCCGGCGCAAGCGCGGGTCGCCCAAGCGCACCGGCAGCGGCGCGTGGGGCATGGCCTGCGACGCAGGCTTGAGGGTGCGCCACAGCACCAGGCAGGCCAGCGCCGGCAGCAGCGACAGCACATAGAACGGCAGGCTCAGGCTGTGCCGAGCGAGCAGCGCCGCCAGTGCCGGGCCCAGCACCAGGCCGACCGCGTTGGCCGCGCCCAGCAGCGCCATGCTGCGGGCGCGCTGCTCGGGCGCCACGTGATCGGCGATCAGCGCGTTGCCAGCCACCGGCAGCGCGGCGTAGAACGCACCGATCAGGCCACGCACCAGCACCAACCCAACGAAGGCAACCCCGGCGCTTGGCAACCAGCGCAGCGCACCGTCGATGAACAGGCACATCAGCCAGTAGGCAACGGTGAAACCTGCACTGCCGATCAACAGCACCCGGCGCCGGCCGTAGCGGTCAGACAGACGCCCCCAGGGCCGCGCCAGCGCGACCCACACCAGGCCCGCCACGGTCACCGCCGCGCCGGCCTGCCAGGTGGCCATGTGCAGCAGACGCGAGATCGGGCCGATCAGGGCCACGAAGGCCATCATCGACAAGGTGCAGGTCATGTTCACCAGCAGCAGCGGACGCAGGTCGAGGGTACTGGCGGGCGAGGTTGAATCGGTAGCGCGGGACATCGGCGGCATTCCATGCAAAACGACAGAACCGCCGATGTTAGTAATACCCGCTTACACTTGTCGAGGATCAGCTTTGAGTGCGGCGTCGCCGCGCACTCGGCAACATGCTCTGCAAGACCCCGTCGCGGCGCACCCAGGCATGCATCAGCGCGGCGCCCAGGTGCAACAGCACCACCGCGAACAGGGCATAGCCCGCCCAGCCGTGAGCCACACGTAGCACGGCGTACAGCTGCAGATCGTGGGGCAGCAGCGCCGGCAGCTCGAGCGGCCGCGGGTAGCCTCCTGCCGAGAGCATCGCCCAGCCCAGCAGCGGCATGCCCAGCATCAGCCCATAGAGCACCAGGTGCGAGGCACCGGCCGCCCAGCGTTGCACCCGGGGCAGGTCGGCCGGCAGCGGCGGATGCGCCACACTCAGGCGCACGGCGATGCGCAGTACCACCAGCGCCAGCAGGGCCAGGCCAGTGGCCTTGTGCAACTCGACCAGCAGCGGGTGGGCGCGGGACAGGTCGCTGACCATGCTGACCCCGATGAACAGCATCGCCACGATCAGCAGCGCCATCAGCCAGTGCAGCAGGCGTGCCAGGGGATGGAAGGTGGTGCGGCTCATGGTCGGCCTCCAGGGCTCAGCGATTCCTGGCTACGGCGGTTGAACGACACCGAGTAGGCGGCCGAGCGCGCTGCCAGGATCGGGTCGGAGGACGCCTGAATCCCGCGCGGCAGAATCAGTGGGTCGAAATTCAGGTCACGGCAGGCGCCTTGCTCTGGCGCATCGACCTGTTCGAGCACCAGCGTGCCGGCGTCGATGCTCGGGCGCTCCTCGGGCCAGGGGCGTGCAGGATCGTCTTCGGCATCGCCCGGGCCGGCCAGGCTCAGGCGTAGGGTCCAGCGCAGCGGGCCTTGGGCCAGACGCTCACGCAGATCGTGTTGCAGCAACAGCGGGTCGTCGACCTTGCCTGGCAACGCGGCGAACGGCGTCTCGGGCAGCAGTTGCCAGCGCACTGCCTGCGCCTTGCCGTTGCGGTCGATCAGGCGGAAGGCGTTGATGCTGTGATAACGCGTGCTGGCGAAGCTGTCGCTGGGTGTGTAGCTGCCCGCCCACTGGCGCCAGGCCGCGCTTTCCGGGTGCGCGGCAAAGAACGCCTGCTGGCGCGCCGGATCGGGCTTGCCAGTGGCCGGGTCAGGCGCATTGGCCAGCACTTGATCATAAAAGCCTTGCACCGTGTTCACCGCCAGCAGTGGCGGGTTGTTCATGCCGGTGCGCCAGGTATCGCCATCATCGGTGCGCAGGTCCAGCGCCAGGCTGCGTACGGGCACCGCGGTATCAGGGGCGAAGGGGTTGGCGCCGCCGATGGCGAAACGGCCGATGACTGGCACCTGTGGCTGGCTGAACACGCGCGCCGTGGAAAGCTGTGCGGCGGCCCCGCTGCTTTGGAAGTAGCCGCTCACGCACAGGCCCTTGGCGTGGTTCTTGCGGTAACCAGGGTGTTGCCCGGCCTGCGCCTCGAACGTGTCGATGATCCGTTGCGGGGTCAGTTTCGGCGTGCCGAGCCAGCCCGCAGCATAGGCGAAAGCGCCAGCCAAGGTGGCCAGGCCAAGGCCGATGGCGGCAAGGCGCACGGCCGCAGCCGAGCCGTGCAGAGGAGTGTTCATGGGCGTGCATTCCGTCAGTCGATGAGCCGGTACGACGCAGGTGCCAGGTATTTATTCCCGCTCAGGGAATACTTTTCTGCCGGCGGCGTCTGCTAGTCACAGACTGCCCGTGTGCCGGAACCGATCATGCATGAGCTGGACGAACATCAATGGCGCGACCTGCTGCAACGCCTGCGGCGCTTTGCCTTGTGGCTGACACGTAACGCCGCCAGCGCCGACGATCTGGTGCAGGCCACGATCGAGCGCGCGCTGACCCGGCGCAGCCAGCAGCACGACCCCGAACGCCTGCGGCCGTGGTTGTTCACCATCCTTTATCGGCTGTTTCTCGATGGCAAACGCCGCGAGCGCCTGCAGGCGCGCTGGCTGGCCTGGTTTGCCCGCCGCGATGACGACGAGCCTGCCAGCAGCGATGACACCGAGCGCCTGGTGCTGGCCCAGGCCGATCTGCAAGCCTTCGCCCGGTTACCGACCCAGCAACGTGCCCTGTTGCTGCTGGTCAGCGTCGAAGGGCTGAGCTACAAGGAGGCCGCCGAGGCGCTGGCGATTCCCATCGGCACGGTGATGTCGCGCTTGTCGCGCGCCCGCGCCGCGCTGCGTGAACTGACCGAAGGCGAACCGCGGCCGCCGGCGCTACGGAGACTGAAATGACCCAGCTGATTCCCAGTGAAGAAGAACTGCACGCCTTCGTCGATGAGCGCCTGGCGCCGGCGCGGCGCGCCGAAGTGCAGGCCTGGCTGGCGGCCAATCCAGCGCAGGCGGCGCGGCTGCGCGGCTGGCAGGACGATGCCCGGCGTCTGCGCGCCGCCCTGGCGGGGGCGAGTGTCCAGTCCCTGGCTGAACCGCTCGACCTCAGGCAGGTGCAACGCAGCCTGCGCCAGCGCCGTCAGCGGCGCCTGGCCAGCGCTGCAGTGCTGCTGCTGGCGGTGGGGCTGGGCGGGCTTGGCGGCTGGCAGGCACGCACCGCGAGCCTGGCCGAGCAACCCTTGCCGATGGCCGATGCGCTGCAGGCCCATCGCCTGTTCGCCCGCAGCGATGCCCTGGATATCCAGGCGCGCGAGCCTGCGCAGTTGCAGCGCTGGCTGGAGGGCCACTTCAGCCAGGTCGGGCAGTTGCCGGACTTGAGCGGCTACGGCCTGCAACCGGTCGGTGCGCGCCTGCTCAGCAATGAGCAAGGCCCGGCGGCGCTGCTGGTGTTCGAAGATGCCCAGGGCCAGCGCATCAGCCTGTTCCTGCGCTTGCCGGGCGAGCATTTTGCGCGCATGCCCAGCGGCCAGCGTAGCGACGGTCCGCTGGAGGCGCGCTACTGGTCCCATGGTGCGTACAACTTCGCACTGGTCAGCGCGGTGGATGATGCCCGCGGTGAGCCATTGCGCCAGGCGCTGGACCTGCGCTTATAACGTTCGTGGGGTGTCGTGGGTGCAGCCCGAGCGTTTACTGTCGCAGGCTGCACAAGGAACCCCGCATGATCGAGATTCGCCCCGCCACCCGCGCCGATGCCCAGGCCGCCTTCGACATTCGTCGAGAGGCCATCCACGCCCGCTGCATCGGCGCCTATTCGCGTGAAGACATGCTCGCCTGGACCGCTGGCGAACTCAGCCCGTGGTACGCCGATCTGGTGGAGCGGCATTTCTACCTCGCCTGTCGTGGCAATGAGGTACTCGGCACCATCATGCTTGGACCACAACCCTGCGAACTGGGCGCCTTGTTCGTCGCCGAGCAGGCGATGGGACAGGGCATCGGCCGACGCCTGGTCGCCCATGTCGAAGGACTGGCGCGTGAGGCCGGCTGGCCGCACTTGCAACTGGACGCGACCCTCAATGCGGCGCCGTTCTACCGCCGCTGTGGCTTCATCGGCGATACACCTGCCTGTTACCAGTCGCCCTCGGGACTCGCTTTGCGCTGTATTCCCATGCGCAAGGCGCTCTAGGACGCGGGCCGCGCTTTTTTTCAGCGCGGGTAGCGCGACAGGTGTAGCATAGTGCCACCATCTAGAACATCAGGCTCTCCCCGATACAGGGGCTGGTATTCCCTTAGCTGATTGCTGCAGGTTGCTCCCATGTCGCTAGTTGCAAGCCCCGACGCCATGTACCGGTTACTGATCCAGAGCGTGGTGGACTACGCCATCTACCTGCTCACCCCCGAAGGCGTGGTCGCCAACTGGAATCCGGGTGCGCAACGGGCCAAGGGCTATAGCGCCGAGGAGGTGGTCGGCCAGCACTATTCGATGTTCTACACCGACGCCGAGCGCCTGGCCGGGCTGCCGGCGCTGAACCTGGAGCGAGCGCGGGTCACCGGCCGCTTCGAAGAACAGGGCTGGCGCCAGCGCAAGGACGGCTCGCACTTCTGGACCAGCGTGGTCATCGAAGCCATCGTCGATGAAGCCAGCGGCACCTTGCTGGGCTTTTGCAAGGTCACCCGCGACATGACCGAGCAGCGCCGTTACGAGCAAGAGCTGTTGCGCGCCAAGGAACTGGCTGAGCAATACAGCCAGGAAATGGCCGGGCTGTCGCAGTTTCTCGATTCGGTGATCGCCAATATCCCGGCCAGCGTGATCGTTCAGGACGCCCGTTCAGAGAAGATTCTGCTCGCCAACCAGCAGGCCGAGCGTCTGTTCGGCGGCCACGGCATGAGCATGATCGGCCTGTTGCCGGCGCAATGCCCGGCGCCGGCCATTGCCGACTACCTGGGCCAGCAACTGTCGCGCGGTGCGCGCAGTGGCCGCGCCTTTGCCGCCGAAACCCGTGTCGACACCGCCGTCGGTTCGCGGACCCTGCGCAGTCGCGCGCTGCTGTGCAACAACGGCAAGGGTCACAGCGACTACGTGCTGTTCGTCGCTGAAGATGCCACCGAGCAACTGGCCGCCCATGCGCAGATCCATCACATGGCCCACCACGATGCGCTGACCGGCCTGCCCAACCGCACGCTGTTCAGCGACCGCCTCACCCAGGCGCTGCTGCGCGGGGAAGAGCAGGGCAAGCTGACCGCAGCACTGTGCCTTGACCTGGACAACTTCAAGAACATCAACGACACCCTCGGTCACGCTTTTGGCGACAAACTGCTGCGTGCCTTGGGCAAGCGCCTGCGCGCCGAGCTGCGCGAGCACGACACCCTGGCGCGTCTGGGCGGCGATGAATTCGCCGTGGTGCTCACCGGCCTGGACAACCGTGAAGCGGCCTGCAACACCGCGCGGCGGCTGATCGCGGCGATCAGCCCGGCGTTCCATATCGAGGGCCATCAGTTCAGCGTCGGTGTCAGCATCGGCGTCGCGCTGTCGCCGGACGACCACCTGCACGCCGAGCCACTGCTGTGCTACGCCGACATGGCGTTGTACGAGGCCAAGCGCAACGGACGCAATCGCTTCGAGTGCTTCCATGTGGGGCTGGATGTCGCCGCGCGTCAGCGCCGTCTGGTAGAAACCGACCTGCGCACTGCGCTGCACTTGAGCCAGTTGCAGATGCACTACCAGCCCGTGGTCGATCACCACCGTGGTTGCGTGACCGGCTATGAGGCGCTGCTGCGCTGGCAGCATCCACAGCGCGGCATGATCATGCCCATGGACTTCATCCCGATCGCCGAGGAAACCGGGCTGATCCACGATATCGGCATCCGGGCACTGAACCTGGCCTGCCAGGAAGCGGCCAGTTGGGACAGCGAGCAGACCGTCGCGGTGAATCTGTCACCGGTGCAGTTCCGTGATGCCAACCTGACCCACATCGTCGCCCTGGCCCTGGCTGACTCCGGCTTGCCCCCCCAGCGCCTGGAGCTTGAGATCACCGAGTCGGTGCTGCTGGGCAACAGTGAAGAGAACGTGCAGACCCTGCGCGCCCTCAAGGCGCTGGGCGTGTCGATTTCCCTGGACGATTTCGGCACCGGCTACTCATCGCTGGGCTACCTGCGCTCGTTCCCGTTCGACCGGATCAAGATCGACAAGTCGTTCGTCCACGACATGTGCGAGAGCCGCGAAGCGATGTCGATCATCCGCGCCATCACCGAGCTGTCCAACAGCCTGATGATCAAGACCACTGCCGAGGGTGTGGAATCGGCCGAGCAGATGCGCCGCCTGGCCGCCGAAGGCTGCTCGCACGTGCAGGGCTATCTGTATGGCCGCCCGGTGCCAGCCAGTGAGCGGCTCATACGGCTGTCCGGCGAAGTCCTTTGACGCGCGCCGGGAACCGAGCGGTCGGGTCTCGCTCTGAGTGAGCAGTGCGCTTGCGCGCGTGCAGCCCCACCTGCACGCGCAAACAGAGTAAGCTGCGCGCCCCGTGTCGCACCGGCGGTGTCCCGAGCCGGTCAGCCCCAGTACAGCCGACGTCGATCGTTCGCGGCGTCCCAACGAGACCTGCATGAGTTCCACTACCCCGTTGTCCGGCGTCAACCAACCCTTGCGCGGCATGGCATTGGTGGTTGGCGCGACCCTGCTGTTCGCCAGCCACGACGCCCTGTCGAAATTCCTCGGTGGGCTCTACCCGGTGGTGATGGTGGTCTGGGCCCGCTATGTCGTGCACACCCTGCTGATGGCCGGCATCTTCCTGCCGCGCTCGGGTCTGAACGTGTTGCGCACCCGTCGTCCGCTGCTGCAGACCCTGCGCGCCCTGAGCCTGCTCAGCACCAGCCTGCTGTTCACCACCGGCGTGCACTACCTGCCGCTGGCCGAAGCCACGGCGGTGAACTTTCTGGCCCCGGTGCTGGTGACGGCATTGTCGGCACCGCTGCTCAAGGAGCGGGTGACCCGCGGCCAGTGGGTCGCGGTGGTGCTGGGCTTCGTCGGTGTGCTGGTGGTGGTGCATCCGGGGGGCGAGATGTTCACGCCGGCGATTCTGTTCCCGCTGGGCTCGGCGCTGGGCTTTTGTTTCTACCAGTTGCTCACCCGGCAACTGGCGAGCATCGACAGCCCGACCACCAGCAACTTCTACGCGGGGCTGTGCAACACCGTGGTGATGACCGCGTTGGTGCCGTTCTTCTGGTCGACCCCGCGCTGGGACCACGCCTTGCTGATGCTGGCGCTGGGCGGCTTCGGCATGAGCGCGCACCTGCTGCTGACCCAGGCCTTCCGCTTCGCCGCGCCGGCGTTGCTGGCACCGTTCAGCTACTGCCAGATCGTCTTCGCCGGCCTGCTCGGGCTGCTGTTCTTCAGCCATGTGCCCGATTCCACCAGCTTGCTGGGCATTGCCATCATCTGCCTGAGCGGCCTGGGCGCTGCGTGGATGCAGCGCCGGCGGTAGGTCGACTCGCCAGACTTTGCCAGTCAGCCCCGACAGCCGTTTGCAGCGGATTGGGGCGTGCGGTCAGCCCACCTCGGAAAAGTCCGCCACTGCAACCGTGCGTCTGAAGCCTGCGGTCAGCATCCCCAGGTACACCACCCCGATCAGGAACCAGCCCACCCCGATCGCCAGGGTCAGGCCGGATAGGCTCGTCCACAACCACAGCGTCAGTCCCAGACCCACCAACGGCACGATGCCGTGCAAGACCCAACGGCGTGTCTGGCCAGGTGCGGGTGTGCTCAGCAGGTGGGTGCGCAAGACGGCCAGGTTGACCGCAGAGAACGCCACCAGCGCGCCGAAGCTGATCAGCGAGGCCAGTGTACCCAAGTCAACGAACAGCGCCGCCAGGGACACCACCGACACCGCCAGCGTGGCGTTGATGGGCGTGCCGAAGCGCGGCGAGAGCGTGCCGAACAGTCGCGTCGGCAGCAGCCGGTCGCGCCCCATGCTGTAGAGAATGCGCGAGACCGCCGCCTGGGAGGCAAGCGCCGAGCCCAGGTTGCCGGTCACGAAGGCTGCGGTGAAGAAGCTCGCCAGGAAGCTGCCGCCGGCCTGGACCATCACCTCGTTGGCGGCTGCATCGGGGTTGGCGAAGTGGCTGCCGGGTAACACCAGTTGGCTCAGGTAGGCCAGCGCGGTGAACAATGCGCCTGCCAGCAGCGTGGTCAACACGATTGCACGCGGCACGTCACGACGCGGATCGCGGGTTTCCTCGGCCAGCGTCGACACGGCGTCGAAGCCCAGGAACGACAGGCAGAGGATGGCCGCGCCCGCCATCAGCGGTGCGAATCCTGGCTGACTGCCATCGCCCAGCAGAGGTCCCAGATAGTCGACCGGCGCACTGCCCAGCGACGCCCAGGACAGCGCCACGAACACCGCAATGAACACCAGTTGCGCGCCGACGATCAGGTTGCTGGTCTTGGCCACCGAGCCAATGCCGCCGATGTTGAGCAGCGTGACCACCGCGATCGACGCCAGGACGAAGGCATAGGCCGGCACCGCCGGGAAGGCAATGTTGAGGAACAGGCCGATGAGCAGGTAGTTGATCATCGGGATGAACAGGTAATCGAGTAGCAGCGACCAACCGGCCAGGAAGCCGGCATTGGCGCCGAACGCCAGGTGGGTATAGGAATAAGCGGAGCCTGCTACTGGGTGACGGCGCACCATGATGCCGTAGGAGACTGCCGTGAACAGCATGGCCAGCAAGGTGATCAGATAGGCCCCAGCGGTTCGCCCACCGGTGATCTGGGTGACGATGCCATAGGTGGTGAAGACGGTCAGTGGAACCATGTACACCAAGCCGAAGAAGATCAGCGCGGGCAAGGTAAGCACCCGGCGTAGTCGAGGGTCAGGCAGAGGCGTCGGCGAAGCGGTGCTGTGACTCATGATTCGTGTCCCGTTCTTGGCTTTTTATAGGGAAATGCGTGCAGGCATGGTGCCACGCGCAAGACGTGGCGTCGGCAGCACGCTACCACTGCACTTTGGCAGACGTCATGCCGAGCATGCGTGCATGGCTGCAAGCACCGCTTGTAGCCATGCACGCCTGGCGCTTGCTACGCCCACCCCGGGTCAGTGGTGAAGGTGATGGTCAGCCAGCGGTTGGCCGGGTCACCACCGATGTCCTCGCCGACGCGGTCGCGCAGCGCGTCCCATTGCTCAAGCGTCTGTGCCGGCCAGTCGCTGGGGACGATGAAGTAGATCTCGATCTGCCGAGCTCGACCGACCTTGGCGACGTGGCTCTGATGCCCGACAAAGCCCTGTTCAGTCACCACCTGAGCCGCGATCGCGTCGACCCGTTGCTTGAGGTCGGCGGGCGTCAGCATCAGCACAGCGGATAGAGCCTGGCGCAGGTTCTTGAGCGGCAACGGGATCAGGCAGGCGCAGATCACCGCCAGCACTGCGGGATCGAGATAGGGCAACAGCCAGGCCCAGCGCGTTTGCTCCAGCAGCAGGCCCAAGGCGAAGGCCACCAGCAAGGCCGCGGAAATGCTGCTGGACAGGATCCACGTCTTCACATCCAGAGCAATGAAGTCCGAGCGCAGGGTCCGCTTGGCCTTGTAGGCGTACAGCGCCATGCCCGCACAGACCGCCACCGCCAGCAGCACCGTACAGACGATCGAGAGTTTGAGGACGGCGGATTCGGTCCACACGACAGGGATACTTGTGCAGGGGGGCAGAAGAGAGGCGAGGCGAAACGGGCGATCATCGATAGCGCAGCGGCAGCCGCCATGTGCGTGTTGGCATAGGGTACTTGCAGGTGTGAACAGCACGAGCGAGGTGCCTGGTGCTGAGTCTCGAGCCGATGGCGCCCGCCTGAGCGGGCGGGCTGCCATCGGCCTGTCAGAAGGCTCGCCCCATTCAGCGCCGAGCCTGGCGCCGCGCCTCGGCGAACGCCTGCTCGCTCAGCGGCACGGCATCGAGCTTGCCCAGGTCGGCCATGGCCAGGCGGTGGGTTTCCGGTGCCAGCCAGGCGGCCAGCGCGCACAGGCAGGTGAGGGCGAAGGTCAGGCCGCCGACGATCCAGGGAATGTTCAACGAACCCGGCGGGGCCAGCGCGGCGAACAGCGCCGGCAACATGGCCGTGACCAGCGTGCCCAGGTTCTGCGCGATGGCCATGGCCGAGACCCGGTAGCGGGTCTGGAACAGCTCGGGGAAGAAACTTGGGAACACCGCGTTGTAGCCCTGGTACAGCAAGCCCCACATCAGAATCGAGGTGAGCATCGCCAGCGGTACGTGCTGGGCGCTGATCGCATGCAGGTAGGCGAAGGCCATCAGGCCGGAGCCCAGGCAGCCTGCGATCAGCAGCGGACGTCGGCCGACGCGGTCGGACCAGCCGCCGACCAGCGGAATCGCCAGTACCGCGACCAGGTTGCCGACCACCGGAATCCACAAGTACACGCTCTTGTCCATGCCGATGCCATAGGCTGGCTGCACCGCGTAGGCGGCGCCGAAGATGGTCGCCACCACCGGAATCACGTTCATCAGCGCCATGCAGGCCACCAGCGCCATGCGCCGCCAACTGCAGCGAAAGGCCTCGCGAACCGGTGAGCGGGGAATCTGTGCGGTCTGTTCTTCCTCGACGAAGGCTGGCGTTTCGTGCACCTCGCGGCGAATGATCAGCCCGGCCACCAGCACGAAGGCGCTGAGCAGGAAGGGAATGCGCCAGCCCCAGTCAGTGAAGGCCTGATCGGGCATGAAGTAGGCCAGCGGCAGGAACACCGCCGCGGCCAGCACCTGGCCAGCCTGCACGCCTTGCAGGGCGAAGCTTGCGTAATAGCCGCGCCGGCCCATGGGCGCGTGTTCCATGATCATCGAGCTGGCGCCGGAAATCTCCCCAGCCACGGCAAAGCCCTGGACCAGGCGTAGCAGCACCAGCATCAACGGCGCGGCGATGCCGATGTCGTGGTAAGTCGGCAGCAGGCCGACGGCCATGGTCGACAGGCCCATGAGGAACATGCACAGCAGCAGCACATACTTGCGCCCGCGGGTGTCGCCCCAGTGGCCGAGCACGAAGGCGCCCAGAGGGCGAGCCAGGTAGCCCACGCCGTAGGTGGCCAGCGAGGCGATGATGGCCATGCTCGGATCCATCGACGGGAAGAAGATCTGCGGAAAGATCAGCGCCGCGGCCTGGGCATAGATGAAGAAGTCGTAGTACTCCAGCGCCGAGCCGATCCAGCCACTGGCCGTGGCCTTCTTGGCCTGTGAGGGGGATGAGGACATCGTGTTCTCCGGGGGTCAGTGTCGGCCAGCTACGGGCAGGCGGAGGTGCAGGGAAAAGGCGCGGCAGACTTGTCGGGGACCGTCGGGGCACGCAGGCGCGGCACCAGGGCAGTGGAAAGTTGAACGCAAGAGGCAGTGTTCCGTACAAAGCAAAGGCGGGCGCGACTTTACCTGTGAACCTGCCGTACCGCCAACACGGCGTCGGCCTTTGCTCAATACGCCTGCTCGAATCAAGGAATCTGCCATGCAACAGTGTATTGCCACGGTATCTCTGGCCGGCGCCTTGCCGGATAAGCTCGAAGCCATCGCCGCAGCCGGCTTCGACGGCCTGGAACTGTTCGAAAACGACCTGCTCGACTATTCGGGCAGCGCCGCCGAGGTGCGTCAACGCTGCGCCGACCTGGGCGTGGAAATCAGCCTGTATCAGCCGTTCCGTGACTTCGAAGGTTGTCCTCGGGAGCAACTGTCCAGCCAGCTCGAGCGCGCCGAGCGAACCTTCGACATCGTGCAGACCCTCGGTTGCACGCGCATGCTGGTGTGCAGCAATACCCAGGCCGACGCCAGCGGCGACTCGGCGCAGTTGATCGATGACCTGCGGCAACTGGCCGAGCGCGCCGAGCGCCGCGGCCTGCGGCTGGGCTATGAGGCGCTGGCCTGGGGGCGCCAGGTCAATACCTACCAGCAGGCCTGGATGCTGGTGCGCGAGGCCAATCACCCGGCCCTGGGCCTGGTGCTGGACAGCTTCCATACCTTGGCCCTGAACGGCGACCCACAGGGCATCGCCGAGATTCCCGGGAACAAGATCGCCTTCGTGCAGATGGCCGATGCGCCGCTCAAGCGCATGGATGTCTCGCAGTGGAGCCGGCACTACCGCTGCTTCCCGGGCGAGGGTGAACTGGACATGGTCGGCTTTCTGCAACCGATTCTTGCCACCGGCTACCGCGGGCCGCTGTCGCTGGAAATCTTCAGCGACTTGCAAGACAGCTTGCCGGCGCAGGTCAGCGCCGAGCAGGGGCTGCGCTCGCTGCGCCAACTGCAGGAGCAGGTGCGTGCACTGGGTTGAGCCACCCGCCGATAGCGTGCCTCACAGGCTCAGACGTCCGTCGAGAGCGATCTGCTGGAGAAAAACCTGGTCATGGGACACCACCAGCAGCGCGCCGCGAAATTGACCGAGCATCTGCTCGACCGCCTGCAACGACAGCAGGTCGAGATGATTCCCAGGTTCATCGAGCAACAGCAGGTCGACGGGTTCAGGTCGGTAGAGCAGGGCGGCGAGGGCCGCCTTGACTCGCTCGCCGCCGCTGAGCAGGTGGCTGGGCAGCTCGACCCGCGTCGCATCCAGACCCAGTTGCGCCAGGCGCGTACGCAATTGGCTGTGGTCCAGGCCAGGGCTGTGTCGTCGCAGGTACTCGATGACGCTGCACTGACCCGGCAGCAGGCTGGCGTGCTGGTCGAGCAGGGCGATGCTGCCGTGCACACGTACCTCACCCGCGCGCGGCGCGAGCTGACCGCTGATGACCTGCAACAAGGTGGATTTGCCGCTGCCATTGGCGCCGGTCACGGCCATTCGTTCACCTGCCAGCAAGCGCAGGTCGAGTGGCGCAGGATTGCCATAGGGCAGTCGCAGCTGGTCTAGCTGCAGTACCGGCCGACCCGCATGGCGCTGGACGTCGGGCGGGCGCAGGTGAATGGCCAGGGGCTGTTCGACGCGCTGGGCGGCTTCACGCACCTTGGCCTGCAACGCCGCCTCGGCATGCTGCAACTGCTGCTGGCGTTTGCCGGTACTGGTCTGACTGCGCTGCTGCTGCCGATCGAGGAGGATTTGCGCCTGGTTGGCCTGACGCGCCTGGCTTTGCCCGCGACTTTGCTGGCGTTGCAGTTTTTCGCGCTGCTGACGAGCGGCCTGTGCCTGGCGCTCGCATTGCGCCTTCAACGCCCCCAGTGCCTGTTCGGCCCGCGCCTGCTGCTCGGCCTTGCCACGCTGGTAGGCGCTGTAGCCGCCGGTGAAATCCAGCAGGCCGTGGGCGGTGAGTTCCAGGGTGCGTTGCAACGGCTCGAGCAGGGTACGGTCGTGGCTGATCAGCAGCAGGCCTCTGGGCCACTGGCTGATCAGTGTCTGCAATTGCTCGCGGGCGTTGTGATCGAGGTGATTGCTGGGCTCATCGAGAATCAGGTAGTCGGCGTCACTGAGGAACGCCCCCAGCACGGCCACGCGCATGGCCTGACCGGGGCTCAGCACATCGACCGGGGCATGCGGGTCGAGGGCGCCAAGGCCGTGGCGGGCGAACAGCATCTGCAATTGCTCAGCCAGGTTCCAGCGCTCGCCTACCGCGTCGAAATCGGCCGGATCGGTGCTGCCTTGGGCGATGCGCTGCAGGGCATCGAGCACTGGGGCCACCTGGGCCAGCTCGGCAACGCTGCGACTGTGGTGGATGATCTGCTGATCGAGCAAATGGATACGACCGTAGCGCAGGCAGCGACCTTCACTGGGCAGCCGCTGCCCGGCGAGGATCTGCCCGAGCAGGCTTTTGCCCACGCCGTTGCGGCCCACCAGGGCGGTGTGACGCTGATCGAGAGTGACGGTCAGATCTGAGAACAGCACCCGGCCGTTGGGCAAGGTGCAGGCGACGCTGTCGAGCGTCAGAAGCGAAGAAGGGGTCATGAAAAGCTCCACGCATGCCGCGACATCCCCAGAGCAGGCTAGGGAATGAAGACTGGCCGTCGACTGGACGGCGGCATCAATGGCGCATCGGACCACTACCTCATGGACAGGAAAGGCTGCCAAGGGTAACCAACCCTGGCGGCAGGGTAAAGGTGTCAGTCGTCTTGCTGGCAGAAGCGCAGCTGGTTGCCGAACGGGTCGGCGATCTGCATCTGCCAGCCCCAGTCGACCTGCTCGGCGCTGGGCCGCGAGTAGCCATAGCGCTTGGCTTGCAGCTCCTGCTCCAGTGCCCGCAGGTCGCTGACCCGGGCGAACACCGTCGAGCCGGGGGTGGCATCGCCGTAATGCTCGGACAAGTGCACGATCAGCCCGTCGCGGCGTATTTGCGCATACAGCGGCAGGTCGGCGGCGAAGCGATGTTCCCAGTCGAGGCTGAAGCCGAGAAAGTCCAGGTAGAACTCTTTGGCCTTGTCGACGTTGAAGATGCGCAGTACCGGAATGGCGGGGGCGAAGTTCATTATGAGGGTCCGTATGCGTCAGGCTGCAGGAAGGATAGCCGTGGCGCGGGCATCGCTGCCAGTCCCCAGGTCGCCAGGCAGCGACCAATGGCAGACCTTGGCGCACGCTATTAAAGCAATTAGAATCACTCGCATTTGCACCTTACCCACTCTGCCTGCGTGCCTGTGTATGACCGATTCCTTTGCGGCGCCTTCACCTTGCATGAACACCCTCTACCGTGAGCACAGCAGTTGGCTGGAAGGCTGGTTGCGCAGTCGCCTGGGTGATCGCTGGACGGCGGCTGACCTGACCCAGGATGCCTTCGTGCGGGTGTTGGCAGCCGAGCGCAGCAACAGCCTGCCGAGCCTGCGCGAGCCGCGCGCCTACCTGCTGACCGTGGGCAAGCGCTTGCTGGTCAATCACTACCAGCGTCGCAGTCTGGAGCGTGCGTATCTGGAGGCCTTGCAGCACCTGCCCGAAGAGCTGGCACCTTCGGCTGAGCAGCGCTGGCTGCTGCTCGAAGCGCTGCATGCGCTGGATGAACTGCTCGACGGGCTGCCGCTGGTGGTACGCCGGGCGTTTCTCTGGGCCCAGCTCGAAGGCCTCGGCTATGCCTGTATCGCCAGCCGCTTGCAGGTTTCCGAGCGCACCGTCAAACGCTACATGGCCCAGGCGTACGAGCACTGCCTGTTGGTCGAGCTGTGAGCGTCCAGCTCGACAGCCAGGCCCGCCAGCTCGCCCGCGAGGCCGCGCAGTGGCTGGCGCGCCAGGACGCCGGTGAGCTGGACGCTGACGGCGCGTTGCAACTGCAACACTGGCGCGCCCGCAGCGCCGCCCATGAAGCGTTGTGGCAGAAGGCCGAGCAGTTGCGCCAGCGTTTCAGCCAGGTGCCGCCGCCCATTGGTCTGAGCTGCCTGGACCGGCCTGACCGGCAGCGGCGCAAGTTGCTCGGCCAGGCCCTGGCGCTGGGCGCCGTGGCGCCCCTGGCGTGGGTGGCCTACCGGCAACTGCCGATGACGCGGTGGGGCGCTGATCTGGCCACCGCCACCGGCGAGCGACGTGGCGTCGAGCTGGCCGGTGGCGGCCGCGTACAACTCAACACCGCCAGCGCAGTGAACATAGCGTTCGAAGCGGGCCGGCCACGCCTGCATCTGCTGCGCGGCGAGATCGCTGTGGACAGCGTCGGCCCTTTGCAGGTGCAGACCCGCGATGGCCGCATCCTTGCCGGCGCTGGCAGCTTTTGCGTACGCGAAGGCGAGCAGGACTGCGAGGTATCAGCGCTGCGTGGCGCACTGCGCCTGTTGCCGCGACAGGGCGGTGAAACCGTGCTCGAGTCCGGGCAGCGTGCACGCCTCAGTGCGCACCAGGTGCAAGGCGTCGAGGCCTTCGACCCGCAGATGCCGAGCTGGCAGCAAGGCGTGCTGATCGTCCAGGCCCAGCCACTTGGGCACTTTCTGCGCGAGCTGGACCGCTATCGCCCTGGCGTACTGCGCTGGCAGCCGAGCCTCGAACGCCTGGCCGTCACCGGCACCTTCGCCCTTGATGACACCGACCGTATCCTCGCCTTGCTGGCTGCCAGTCTGCCGTTGCGGGTGCAGTACCACACGCGCTACTGGGTGTCACTGAGCGCGCGCAGCGCGGTCGCTTAGGTGAGAGGCAACTGTTTCAACGTGTAGCACGATGGAATCGCAGCGCCTGTGTGTAGTCCGATGCTTCACGCGGGTTCTGCAAGGACCTGTCATACCGGGTACGACGCCCGACTGATCAATGCCAAGGAGACACCACCATGAAAGCACTGTTAATGACCGCCCTGCTGGCCAGCGCCGGTCTGGCCCAGGCGGCCGAAACCGTTGAGCTGAAGCTTGCCGGTCCCGATGGCGCGGGCAAGTCGATCGGCACCGTGAGCATCGAGCAGAACAAGTACGGCGCGCTGCTCACCCCTGATCTGAAAGACTTGCCGCCAGGCGTGCACGGCTTCCACCTGCATGCCAAGGCCTCGTGCGATCCTGCCCAGGAAGACGGCAAGACGGTCCCTGCAGGCGCGGCCGGTGGTCACTGGGACCCGGATGACACCAAGGCACACAAAGGTCCTTACGACGACAGCGGCCATCGCGGCGACCTGCCAGCCCTCTACGTCGGTGCCGACGGCAAGGCCACCTATCCGGTCCTTGCACCGCGCCTGAAGGCCAGCGATTTCAAAGGCCACGCGCTGATGGTCCACGCCGGTGGCGACAACCACAGCGACCACCCGGAAAAACTCGGTGGCGGCGGTGCGCGCATGGCCTGTGGTGTGGTCAAGTAAGCGACGTCCAAGGTTATTGGGGCTGCTTTGCAGCCCATCGCGGCTCACCGCAGCGGCGATGGGCGGCCTGGCGGTCCTTACGCTTCCTGCCGATCAGCCCAGTTCGAGCCAGATCGGTGCGTGATCGGAAGGCTTTTCCATGCCGCGCAGTTCGTAGTCCACCCCGGCATCCTTGATCCGCGGCACCAATGCCGCCGACGTCATGATCAGGTCGATGCGCAGCCCACGCTTGGGCTCATCCTCGAAGCCGCGACTGCGGTAATCGAACCAGCTGAAGCGATCGTCGACCTGCGGGTGCAGGTGGCGGAAGCTGTCGGTCAGTCCCCAGCCCTTGAGGCGCTCCATCCACTCGCGTTCTTCTGGCAGGAAGCTGCACTTGCCGGTCTTCAGCCAGCGCTTGGCGTTGTCGGCGCCGATGCCGATGTCGCAGTCCTGCGGCGAAATATTCAGGTCACCCATCAGAATCAGCGGCTGGTCGTTGCTGAACTGCCCCTCGAGCAGCGCCTGCAAATCGTTGTAGAAACGCTGCTTGGCGGGGAACTTGGTGGGGTGATCGCGGCTTTCACCCTGGGGGAAATAGCCGTTCATGATGGTGATGGGGTTGCCGTTGGCGTCAGCGAAGGTGCCCCAGATGAAGCGCCGTTGGGCGTCTTCTTCGTCACCGGCAAAGCCTTTGTGCAGCGCCAGCGGCGCCTGGCGCGAGAGCAGCGCGACTCCGTAGTGGCCCTTCTGTCCGTGGTAATGCACGTGATAACCCAGCGCCTGCACCTCGGCCAGCGGGAACTGTTCGTCGCTGACCTTGGTTTCCTGCAGGCCGATGACATCGGGCTGGTGCTTGTCGATCAACGCCGCCAGCTGGTGCGGACGGGCGCGCAGGCCGTTGATGTTGAAACAGACGATCTTCATGGGAAAGGCTTGCCCTGGTAAAAGCCCGGATGCTAACGGAGTCACGCCGCAACCACCAGCATCGCGCCTGGCACGCGTATTTGCCTGCTATAGCGGTGAACGATGGCCACGCGCGCGCCTCCAAGGCTAAACGTCAATTCCAGGAGGTCCGCTCGCCATGTCATCCCCGTCCGAACCGCAGGTCTGCATGCTCGACAATGGCTTTGCCCGTGAGGTGCGTGCCTTGCTGTTCGAGGCCTATCGCCGTGAACCGGCCTACGGCTTTTTGTTCGATGCCCAGCGTGGCGGTTACGAGCGGCGCTTGCGGGTGGTCATCCGCGAATGGGTACGCCAGCATTTCAACTTCAAACTACCGGCCATCGGCCTGCTGGTGGACGACCGTCTGGTGGCCGTCGCGCTGATCGTGCCGCCGCAGCGCCGCCTGGGGGTGGCCGACAGTTGGGGCTGGCGCCTGCGCATGATGATTCGCGCCGGGCTGCGCAGTACCCGACGTTACCTGGATTACCAGGCCGCACTGTCCAGCTGGCTGCCCACCGAGCAGGTTCATGTGTTGCCGTTGCTGGGTATCCACCCTGAGTTTCAAGGTGAGCACTATGCCGATCGTCTGCTTCAGGAGGTGCATGACTGGTGCGCTGAAGACCCGTACACCGAGGGCGTGGTGCTCAACACCAGCAACCCTCACGCCGTCGCGTTCCTCCAGCGCCAGGGCTATGAAGCGTTGGGTGAAGTGACCATCGGACCGGTCATCGAGCAGGTGTTTTTCCACTCTGCACCGACCTCCTCACGTGCCGTACCGACATGAGTGACCCGCAAACGGCTTTCATCGACGCTCGCCTCTGGTAGCATGCCGCGCATGAAATATTCAGGAAGAGTTGCCTGGGGCCTGATCATCTGGGTCGCCAGTTTTACCGCATGGGGGCAGAGCGAATTGGTGGTGCGGATCAAACCGGCCAACAAGGCGCTCAAGGCCAATGTCGAGGGCTACATCGGCAGCCTGGGTAACCGTGACGAAGAAGCGCTGCTGCGTTTCAGTCGCGGTGCCGAGGAGCAGGCGCGAAAGGCGGCCCAGGCGCTGGGTTATTACCAGGCACAGATCGACACCCAGGTGCAGCCCCCGGCCAATGCCGAGGCCTCACCGCGACTGCTGGTGACCATCGAACCGGGTGAGCCGGTGCGCCTGCGCAACGTCAACGTGCGCGTCGAGGGTCCGGCCAGCGGGCTGGCCTCGTTCCGTGTCCCTGACAGCAAGCTGCTGCGCTCAGGCCAGCCGCTCAACCACGGCTATTACGAAGATGCCAAGCGCCTGATCCAGAACCAGGCGTCGCGCTATGGCTTCTTCAGTGGTCACTTCACCCGCCAGCAACTGGCGATCGATCCACGCGCCGGCGTGGCCGACATCGACCTGGTCTATCAGAGTGGTCCGCGCTATCGCCTCGGTGCAGTCACCTTCGGCGGCGATACTCCGCTCGACCAGGACCTGCTGCAACGCATGGTCTCGTTCAAACCGGGCACGCCTTACGATTCCGAGCTGATCGCTGAACTCAACAACGATTTGCAGTCCAGCGGCTATTTCGAGGGCGTTCGGGTCGACGCGGCGCCCACCGCTGCGGTCGACCAGCAAGTGCCGGTGGCGGTCAACCTGGAAACCCGCAAACCGCGCACCATGGGCCTTGGCCTGGGTTTTTCCACCGACGTTGGTCCGCGCGGCAAAGCCAATTGGACGCGGCACTGGGTCAATCCGCAGGGCCACAGTTACGGTTGGGAAACCGAGCTGTCGGCGCCCCGGCAGAACGTCGGCATCTGGTATGACGTCCCCCTCGACCCGCCGTTGACCGACAAACTGCGCTTCGCAGGCGGCTACCAGAACGAGGAAATCGCCGGTACCGACACGGTCAGCCAGTTGCTCACGGTTGGCCCGGAGTGGCATAGCAAGCTGCCCAGTGGCTGGCAACGGGTGCTGTCGCTCAAGTACCAGCGTGAAGAGTACAAGCTGGGCGACGATTCGGGCCTGAGCAACCTGCTGATGCCCGGCGTCACCTACTCCTACCTGCGCAGCGACAATCGCATCGATCCGCACAACGGCTACCGCTTGCAGTTCGACGCCAAGGTCGCCAAGGAAGGGTTGGTCTCCGACACCAACCTGCTGTACGGCAACGTCACCCTCAAGGGCCTGACCACGGTGGCGCAGAACCACCGCCTGCTCGGCCGTGTGCAGTTCGGCGGCAGTGCCACCAACGACTACAAAAAGAATGTTCCGCCATCGCTGCGTTTCTTCGCCGGCGGTGACCAGAGCGTGCGCGGCTACGACTACCAGACCCTGTCGCCGAAAAACAGCGACGGTGACCGCATCGGCGGCCGGTATTTGTTCGCAGCCAGCGCCGAGTACCAGTATTCGCTGACGGAGAAATGGCGCGTGGCGACCTTCATCGACCAGGGCAACGCCTTCAATACCCCGGACTTTTCCAACCTCAAGACCGGGGTCGGTTTCGGCGTGCGCTGGGTCTCGCCCATTGGCCCGCTGCGCCTGGACCTGGCCAAGGCGCTGGATGATGACGGCGGCATCCGCCTGCACTTCTCCATGGGGCCGGAACTGTGAGGCGTGGGGTAAAAACCGCGCTCAAGGGCGGCGCGCTGGGGATTGTCGGGTTGCTGGTGTTGCTGCTGGTGGCGCTTGCCGTGGTGCTGGGCAGCCAGGCCGGCAGCCGCTGGGCGCTGGGGCTGGTGCCGGGATTGCAGGTCGATGAGTTCCAAGGTCACTTGGGCGGTCAGTGGCAGGCCAGCCAACTGCGCTGGATCAGCGGCGAAAGCCGGGTAGAGGTGCAGGCGCCGCAGTTCGACTGGACGCCGGGCTGTCTGCTGCGCGGGGCTTTGTGCATTCGTCGCCTGCAAGCCGAACGCATCGACATGGCTTTCGCGCCGAGCGAGCCAGACCCGAATGCCGGGCCGCTGCAACTGCCAAGCCTCGATCTGCCGGTGTCGATCGAGATCGAGGAGCTGCAAGTCGGGCAACTGCGTCTGGACGGCAACGAACTGCTGGGCGATCTGCAACTGGTGGCGCACTGGACCCCCGAGGGCCTGCGCATCGACCGCCTGGAAGTGCAGCGCGAAGACCTCCATGCCCGTCTGCAAGGCCTGGTGCAGCCCAATGGCGACTGGCCGCTGGAATTGAGCGGCAGCGCGCAGTTGCCGCCGGTCGACGAACAGCCGCTGGCACTGCAACTGCAGGTCAAGGGTGAGCTGCAAAAGGTTCTGACCCTCAACGCCACCACCCAGGGCTACCTCGATGCCACCCTCACCGGTGAGGTACAGGCTCTGGCCGAAAACCTGCCGGCGACCGTGCGCATCCGCTCCGAATCGTTCAAGCCAAGCCAGGCGCTGCCTGACACCCTGCGTCTGCAACAACTGCAGCTCGATGCCAGCGGTAACCTGCTCGATGGCTTCGCCTTGACCGGCGTCGCCAATCTGCCGGCCGAAAAAGGCCCGATCGCCCTGGCGCTCAATGGCCGTGCCGATGCCAAGGGCGCGCAGGTGCAGGCCCTGGACCTGACCGCAGGCGACAAAGAGCGGGTCAAGTTGCAGGCCAATGCCGACTGGCAACAGGGCATCAAGGCCGATGCCAAGCTCGACTGGCTGGACTTCCCGTGGTTGCGCCTGTACCCGATGGAGCAGCCGCCGCAAGTCACCCTCAAGCGCTTCAAGGCGCAGGTGCAGTACGACGATGGCAAGTATCGCGGTGATTTCAACGGTGATCTGGACGGCCCGGCAGGTGCCTTCAACCTGACCAGCCCATTCGAAGGTGATCTGACCCAGGTGAAGCTGCCCAAGCTGGCACTGACCGCGGGGCAGGGCAAGGCCGCGGGCAGTGTCGGCGTGCGGTTTGCCCAAACCTTGGCCTGGGACGTCGACCTGCAGCTTTCAGCGCTCGATCCGGCCTATTGGGTAGCCGAACTGCCTGGCACCTTGGCCGGCCCATTGCGCAGCACCGGCGAAATGAAGGACGAACGGCTGAGCCTGGATGCCAAGCTCGACCTCAAGGGCCGCCTGCGTGGCCAGCCGGCGCTGCTCAAGGTCGATGCCCAAGGGGCCGGCGAGCGCTGGACGCTGGGCGCGCTGGCGGTGCAGTTGGGCGCCAACCGCATCAACGGCAGCGGCAGTCTGGAGCAGCGGCTGGCCGGGCGCATCGACCTCGATTTGCCACGCCTTGGCCAGCTGTGGCCGGGCCTGCAAGGCCAGGTCAAAGGCCAGGTGGATGTCGCCGGCACCCTCGACGCGCCCCAGGGGACGGTCAAGTTGCTCGGCACCGAGCTGGCCCAGGACGACAACCGCATCCAGCGCCTGGACCTCAACGGCAAGCTCGACTCCGCGCAGCGTGCCTTGATCGATCTGAAGGCCAGTGCCATTCGCGTCGGCGAAACCGCCTTGGGCACGCTGGTCGCCAACGGCAAGGGCGACAGTCGCCAGCAGGCGCTGACGCTGGGCCTGGATGGCCCGCAGCTCAAGCTCGATCTGGGCGTGGACGGCACCCTGGGCAACGGTGACTGGCGTGGACGCCTGGCCAGTGGCCGCATCCAGGCCGGTGGCCAGGACTGGCGTCTACAGGCGCCGGCACGTCTGCAGCGTCTGGCCAGCGGGCAAGTGGATTTCGGCGCCCACTGCTGGCGCTCTGGCCAGGCCAGCCTGTGTGGTGATGACCAGCGCCTGGCCCCAGAGCCGCGCATTCGCTATCACCTCAAGCAATTCCCGCTCGACAGCCTGGCACAGTGGATGCCCAAGGACTTCGCCTGGAAAGGCCTGCTAAGCGCAGACATCAACCTCGACATCCCGGCCAGCGGCCCGAAAGGCACGGTGCGGGTCGATGCCAGTGGCGGCACCCTGAGCCTGCGCGACCAGGATCGCTGGATTGCCTTCCCGTATCAGGCCCTGCGCCTGGACAGTACGCTGGCGCCACGCCGGGTCGATACTCAATTGACCTTCCAGGGCCAGGGTCTGGGTTCGTTGAACCTCACTACCCGCATCGATCCCATGGCCGCCGACAAACCCTTGTCGGGCGACTTCCGCCTGAGCGGGCTGGACATCGGGGTAGCGCGGCCCTTCGCGCCGATGGTCGAGCGTCTGGCCGGCCAGCTCAACGGCAGCGGACGCTTGTCGGGTACGCTGATGGCCCCGCAGGTCAATGGCAACCTCACCCTCAGTGGGGGTGAAGTCAGCGGCGCCGAGCTGCCGATAAGCCTGCAGGATCTGTCGGTGCAGGCGATGATCGCCGGGGAGCGGGTCGAGCTCAGTGGTGGCTGGCGCAGTGGCGCCGCCGGACGTGGCCAGATCGGTGGCAACCTGACCTGGGGGCAGGCGCTGGGTGTCGATGTCCGTCTGCAAGGCCAGCAGCTACCGGTGACGGTCGAGCCCTATGCAACGCTTGAGGTCGCACCTGACTTGAACATTCGTCTGGTCGACGACAAGCTGGCCGTGGTCGGCAAGGTGCAGGTGCCCAAGGGCAAGATCACTGTGCGCGAGCTGCCGCCCTCGACGGTGAAGGTCTCCGACGATACCGTGATCGTTGGCCAGCAGACCGAACAGGGTAAGCCGCCGATGCAGATCGCGATGGACGTCGACGTCGAGGTCGGTCGAGAAAAGCTCTCGTTCAGCGGCTTCGGCCTGACCGCCAACCTCAAGGGCGGCGTCCATGTGGGTGACAACATGGACACCCGCGGCGAACTGAGCCTGGCCGACGGACGTTACCGCGCCTATGGCCAGCGCCTGACCATCCGCCGCGCACGGTTGTTGTTCGCCGGGCCCATCGACCAGCCGTTTCTGGACATCGAAGCGATCCGTCAGGTCGATGACGTGACGGCTGGTGTTCGCCTCAGTGGCAACGCCGAGCAACCCACCACCACGGTGTTCGCCGAGCCGGCCATGAGCCAGGAGCAGGCATTGTCGTACTTGGTCCTGGGTCGTCCGCTGGGCACCACGGGTGAAGACAACAACATGCTTGCGCAGGCTGCGCTGGGACTGGGATTGGCAGGCAGTGCTGGTCTGACTGGGAACGTCGCCAATCGACTGGGTATCGATGACTTCCAGCTCGATACCGAAGGCAGCGGCAACAGCACCAGTGTGGTGGCCAGCGGCAACCTCACCGAGAAGCTGAGCTTGCGCTATGGGGTAGGGGTTTTCGAGCCAGCCAATACCATCGCCTTGCGCTACAAGCTGAGCAAGATGGTGTATCTGGAGGCGGCCAGCGGTCTGGCCAGTTCGTTGGATATCTTCTACAAGCGAGACTTCTGAGGAACGCCTGCGGCGCATCGACCGCGACGGGAGGAGGGTACTTGCCGGCCTGGCCGGGACGCATCGCAAGGTGTGTCCCGGCGTGTCGGCAGGATCATGGGGCGGGGTCCGCTGGCGATGCGTCAGTGCTGACGACGGATGTTCCCAATCTGCCTCAGGCTCAAACCGTACTTGTCAGCCAGCAGGCTCCGGGAAAGGCCGTTGGCGCTTTCTTCGATGATCTGCAGGTTGCGCAGTTGCCGCTGGAAATGATCGACCTTGGGAATTTCCAGGGCCATTCCCGAAAAGCGTTTGATCAGTGAATCCAGAGCATCGCCCGGCAGGATCTCGATCAGTCGGGTGCGTTCGCGGTGCTTGGGTATGTACTTGGGCCTGCCGCCATAGGCATAGGTGAGGCGATAGGCGTTTTCAATGCCAACGCATTCGATGAGCGATTGCAGGGACTCGGGAAGTTGTTCGGTGTCGATGCGGGAAAGATCGGGCATGTGCATAAGAATTTCCTCAGTAACGAACGAAGACATCTGCGGCCTACGGCGCTGAACGGCCGAGGCGTGAGCGAATTGTCGAGTAGCGTCTGAGGGGTCGCTAGGCGCCAATCGGGCCGCCTTCTGTAGTCATATTGGGGCCAAGTTTGCAGGCAGCGTGAGACTAGCGTGTAGGAAGAGTCCGCTCGGAGGTGGTCCAGCCGTTGTTTTTTCGAGGGGCGTAGCTAAATCGACCGCATCGAGGCTTGTATGACCCTCGCTGAATCAGCGCAAGGCGCCGAAATGCACGCTCCAACGCCCTACACAAACGATCACCGGGGTATCATTCGCGCAGCTCATTCGAGCCTTTTGCCTTCGATGCAGTAGGAATGTTTACCCATGACACACATGCAGCGCCTGAAGTACTCGATCCTGATCATCGTGGTGATGTTCGTCGCGATGCTGGGGCTTTCTCACCTGCAGAAGCAGGGCACCATCACCGAGCAGACCTTCCAGTACCTGGCGATCGCCATTGCCGTGTTGGTGGTGGTGATCAACGGCGTACTGCGGCGCAAGGTCAAGCGTTCGTGATACCCGCAGGCCGGCCACCGATTGGTCGGCCGGCGCTTCAGCGTTGCTCCAGCACCGCGCGCGCCTGCGCATTGAGGCTGTAGCACTTGTCGCTACCCAGCGCGATCACCCCTTCTGCGCACAGGCGCTTGAGCACTTCGCGCACACTGAGGAACGACAACGGGATGTCCAACTGCTCGAGCTGGGCGTGCACACCGCGTACGCCGATGCTGCGTCCATCGCGGTCGGCCGCGTGCAGGGCGTCGATCACCTTGAGGCGAATCAGGCTGGTGCGCAGGCCGTAGACGCGCAGCAACTCACGAATCTGCTCGTTGCCCAGACGCTCTTCGCTGGGCTCGCCGCTGCAGTTGGCGGATTTGCCGCCGGGCTTGGGGCGTTGCGAAGCGGGTAGCGGGTTGTACATGTGAATGCTCCTTTTCGTGGACTGTCCCGATTGTTTTTTTGGGTGCCTCGAATAAGTAAGACGGATGAAAACGAAAAATCTGCAACCAGAGTGGAAAAAACTTTCCCACTCGGTTGTTACAGGTTGCGTCCGGCACGCCTAAACCTCACTGCGCGCTACTCGTCTGCTCATGATGACCCGCAGATTCATCAGGAGTGCCTGTGACCACATCTTCACGCCACGTGGCGTGCCTCGGCCTGACGGCCATCTTCGTCGCCTCTTGCGCTGCGCAGGCAGCCCAGTCTTCAGGACAGGCCAGCGCCGAGATTCGCCGCACCACTTTTGGCGTGCCGCATATCCGGGCCGTTGACTCCCGCGGTCTGGGCTATGGCGTAGGGTATGCCTATGGTCAGGACAACCTGTGCCTGCTCGCCGATGAAGTGCTGACTGTCAACGGTGAGCGTTCGCGGCATTACGGCGCCGAGGCCACTACCCTCGAGCAGCGCACTAACCTGGACAGCGACCTGTTCTTCACCTGGCTCAATACGCCCCAAGCGGTGGACGCGTTCCTGCAAGCGCAACCGGCCCAGGTACGCGCGCTGCTGGAAGGCTACGCCAGCGGCTTCAACCGCATACTCGCCGAACGTCGAAGCGCCGGCTTGCCCGCCGAATGCGGCGCCGGCGAAGGACTGCGGCCAATCACAAGCCGCGATCTGGTCAAGCTGACCCGGCGCATGCTCGCCGAGGGCGGGGCGGGGCAGTTCGCCGAAGCCCTGGTGGCGGCCACCCCCCCAGGGCTGGCCGCACGCGCTGATGAGTTACGCTTCGCCAGTGCCCTGGCACGCCAGCAGCGTTTTGCCAGCGAGCGCGGCAGCAATGCCATCGCAGTCGGATCGCAGCGCTCGGCCAACGGCCGCGGTCTGCTGCTGGCCAATCCGCACTTTCCCTGGCTGGGTGGTCTGCGCTTCTACCAGATGCACCTGACCATACCGGGGCAACTGGACGTGATGGGCGCTGCGCTGCCGGGTTTGCCGATGATCAATATCGGCTTCAATGCGCATCTGGCCTGGACTCACACTGTCGATACCTCCAGGCATTTCACGCTCTACCGCCTGCAGCTCGATCCCAAGGACTCCACCCGATACCTGCTCGATGGTGTCTCCAGGCCGCTGCAAACCCAGCGCCTGAGCGTCACTGTCAGGCAGGCCGATGGCAGCCTCGAGCAGGTCGAGCGCCAGTTTTACACCTCGTCCTTCGGGCCGCTGCTGCAGTGGCCCGGCAAGCTCGACTGGGACCATCGCCATGCCTACGCCCTGCGTGACGCCAACCTCGACAATACGCGGGTGTTACAGCAGTGGGATCAGATCAACCGCGCAGGCAGCCTCGCCGCGCTGCAACGCTCGGTGAGCCAGACCCAGGGCATTCCGTGGGTCAACACCCTGGCGGTGGACGAGGGCGGCCAGGCGCTGTACCTGAACCAGTCGGTGGTGCCCTATGTGGACGACGCATTGCTGGCTCGATGCAGTGACCCGGCCGCGGACAGCCCACTGGTGGTACTCGACGGCTCGCGCAGCGCCTGTGCCTGGAAAGTCGATGCGCAGGCCGCGCAGCCGGGCATTTTTCCGGCCAACCAACTGCCCAGCCTGATGCGCCGGGACTTTGTGCAGAATTCCAACGACTCGGCCTGGATGGTCAATCCAGCGCACCCTCTGACTGGTTTTTCGCCGCTGGTCAGTCGCGCTGACCAGCCACTCGGGTTGCGCAGCCGCTTTGCCTTGAATCGCTTGCACGGCGCGGCGCGGCTTGATGCCGAGGCGCTGCGCGACCTGGTTCTGAACGATGACGTGTACCTGGCTGAGCTGGTACTGCCCGAACTGCGCCAGTGGTGCGAAGGCGTGCAGCAGGACCTGGCCGAACTGTGCAACAGCCTGCGCGCCTGGAACGGCAAGGCAGACGCCGAAAGCGGTATCGGGTTCGTGCATTTCCAGAACATTTTCCAGGCTCTGGCCGATCATCCCGAGGTCTGGCGTGTGGGATTCGATCCCGCTGACCCGCAGCACACCCCGCGAGGTCTTGCGGTAGAACAAGCGGCAGTACGGACATTACTGCGTGAAGCGGCGCTAGCGTCGCTGGAACACGTGAAGGCGCAAGGCGTGCCGAATGACGCCACCTGGGGGCAGATCCAGCAAGCCGCCAGTGGCACGCCGGTAGCGGGCGGGCCGCAGGCGCTGGGGGTGTACAACGCCATGGTCAGCGTGCCCAGCGCGCCGGGCAAGCGCCTGGTGGTGGGCGGCACCAGCTATCTGCAGGTGGTCAGCTTCACCGACCAGGGTCCGCAGGCGCAGGGCTTGCTGGCGTTCTCTCTGTCGAGTGAAGCGGCTTCGGCGCACTTCGCCGACCAGACCCGCGCGTTCGCGGCCAGACAACTGGCACCGCTGCCGTTCACCGAGGCGCAGATCAAGGCCGATCCACACTACCGCAGCGACGTCATCAACGAAAACGACCAGCCCAAGGTGACGGGGTCGGAGTAGTCGGTTTGCGCGGGTTCGCCTCAGGACAAGGCGAACGAGCGCAGGTGCAGGCCCTGTTCATCGGCCTGCACCAGCCAGCCGAGGCTGTCCCAATCACCCAGCACGATGCGCTGCGCGGGTTCACCTGAAACGTGCAAAGGGTGTACGGCCGGCCTGTGGGTATGGCCATGGATCAATGTGCGCACGCCGTGGGCGGCCATTTGCTTGGGCACCTCCTCGGGTGTGACGTCGACGATGTCGCTGGCCTTCATGCGCGTCTGGGCGCGGCTTTCGCTGCGCAGTTTGCGTGCAAGGCGCTGTCGGGTGGCCAACGGCAGGTGACGAAGCACCCATAACGTCAGCGGGTTGCGTAAGTAACGCCGCAATTTCATGTAGGCAACGTCACCGGTGCAGAGGGTGTCGCCGTGCATCAGCAGCACCCGCTGCCCGGCCAGCTCGATCACGCTTGGGTCGGCGAGCAGAGTACAGCCAGCGGCCTTGCAGAACGCCTGGCCGATGAGGAAATCACGATTGCCGTGCATCACGAACACCGCGGTTCCGCTGTCGCTCAAGGCTCGCAGTGCCTGACAGATACTTAGCTGGAAGGGCGTCATGGCGTCATCGCCAATCCAGGCTTCGAAAAAGTCACCGAGAATGTACAAGGCCTGGGCATCGCGCGCCGGGCCCTCGAGCAGAGTGAGAAACGCCCGGGTGATGTCCGGGCGTTGTTCTTGCAAGTGCAGATCGGAGATCAGCAGAATCACTCAATGATCTCGGCTTTCTTGATGATCACATCCTCTTTCGGCACGTCCTGGTGACCTGCGCTGGAGCCGGTGGCGACTTTCTCGATGGCATCGACCACTTCACGGCCTTCGATCACCTCGCCGAACACGGCGTAGCCCCAGCCCTGGACGTTCTTGCCGCTGTGGTTGAGGAAATCGTTGTCCGAGGCGTTGATGAAGAACTGCGCCGAGGCCGAGTGCGGCTCCATGGTGCGGGCCATGGCGATGCTGTACTTGATGTTCTTCAGGCCGTTGTCGGCTTCGTTCTGGATGCTGGCGCGGGTTTGCTTCTGTTTCATGCCAGGCTCGAAGCCGCCGCCCTGGATCATGAAACCTTTGATGACGCGGTGGAAGACGGTGTTGTCGAAGTGGCCGTCCTTGACGTACTGAACGAAGTTCTCGACGGTCTGCGGGGCTTTTTCGGCATTGAGTTGCAGAACGATATCGCCGTGGTTGGTGGTCAGTTTGACTTTGGACATGGAGAAACTCGCTTTTCAAGGCAGGTAAGTAGAGGGCTGCGCCGGGCGCGTGCCGTTGGCTGACGCAGCGTCTGACCCTGGCGACACGTCGTCAGTGCCGTGCCATGGGGCAAAGGGTGACAAATAGCGGTCGTTTGCGGCCAGCGGCTGTCAGCCGCTTGACTGCATCGGCTATGATAGGCGTTTTGATTGAATCGGCCTACCCGGGCCAGACACGTGCATTCAAGGATCCTATGAGCAAGCCCACTGCCGACAACGCGCCCAACGCCGCTGCCAAAGGCGCCCCCGCCGCCCCTGCGAACTTCCTGCGGCCGATCGTTCAGGCCGACCTGGACTCGGGCAAGCACTCGCGCATCGTCACGCGCTTCCCGCCAGAGCCCAACGGTTACCTGCACATCGGCCATGCCAAGTCGATCTGCGTCAACTTCGGCCTGGCCGAGACGTTCGGCGGTGACTGCCACCTGCGCTTCGACGACACCAACCCGGCCAAGGAAGACCAGGAATACATCGACGCCATCCAGCGTGACGTACAGTGGCTGGGCTTCCAGTGGGCCGGCCCGGTGCGGTTCGCCTCGCAGTATTTCGACCAGTTGCACGCCTGGGCCGTGGCGCTGATCGAGCAGGGCAAGGCCTATGTCTGCGACCTGACCCCCGAGCAGGCCAAGGAATACCGTGGCAGCCTGGTCGAGCTAGGCAAGAACAGCCCGTTCCGCGAGCGCAGCGTCGCCGAGAACCTCGACCTGTTCGCGCGCATGAAAGCCGGTGAGTTCAAGGACGGCGAGCGCGTACTGCGCGCCAAGATCGACATGGCCTCGCCGAACATGAACCTGCGCGACCCGATTCTCTACCGCATTCGCCATGCCCATCACCACCAGACCGGCGACACCTGGTGCATCTACCCCAATTACGACTTCACCCACGGGCAGTCCGATGCCATCGAGGGCATCACCCACTCGATCTGCACCCTGGAGTTCGAAGGTCATCGTCCGCTGTACGAGTGGTTCCTCGACAACCTGCCGGTGCCGGCGCATCCGCGCCAGTACGAGTTCAGCCGCCTGAACCTGAACTACACCATCACCTCCAAGCGCAAGCTCAAGCAGCTGGTGGACGAAAAGCACGTCGACTCGTGGGATGATCCGCGCATGTCGACGCTGTCGGGCTATCGCCGTCGCGGCTACACCCCGGCCTCGATCCGCAACTTCTGCGACATGGTCGGCACCAACCGTTCCGACGGCGTGGTCGACATGTCGATGCTCGAATTCAGCATCCGTGACGACCTCGACCGCACCGCGCCCCGCGCCATGTGCGTGCTGCGACCTCTGAAGGTGGTGATCAGCAACTACCCCGAAGGCCAGGTCGAACAGCTCGAGCTGCCCCGTCACCCCAAGGAAGACATGGGCGTGCGCACCTTGCCCTTCGCCCGCGAGCTGTACATCGACCGCGACGACTACATGGAAACCCCGCCCAAGGGCTACAAGCGCCTGGAGCCAGGCGGTGAAGTGCGTCTGCGCGGCAGCTACGTGATTCGCGCCGACGAGGCGATCAAGGATGCCGATGGCAATGTCATCGAACTGCGCTGCTCGTACGACCCCGACACCCTGGGCAAGAACCCCGAAGGGCGCAAGGTCAAGGGCGTGATCCACTGGGTGCCGGCCGAGGCCAGCGTCGAATGCGAAGTGCGCCTGTACGATCGTCTGTTCCGCTCGCCGAACCCGGAGAAAACCGAAGACGGCGGCAGCTTCCTCGACAACATCAATCCCGACTCGCTGCAAGTGCTGCAAGGCTGCCGCGCCGAGCCGTCGCTGGCCCAGGCCGAGCCTGAAGACCGCTTCCAGTTCGAGCGCGAAGGCTATTTCTGCGCCGACCTGAAGGACAGCCAGCCTGGCCGTCCGGTGTTCAACCGCACCGTCACCCTGCGTGACTCCTGGGGCAGCTGAGGAACCGTCGTGCTAACCGTCTACAACACCCTGAGCAAGCAAAAAGAAGCCTTCAAACCGCTCGATGGCAACAAGGTGCGCATGTACGTCTGCGGCATGACCGTGTACGACTACTGCCACCTGGGCCACGGTCGCAGCATGGTGGCCTTCGACCTGGTCACCCGCTGGCTGCGCAAGAGCGGCTATGAGCTGACCTACGTGCGCAACATCACCGACATCGACGACAAGATCATCAACCGCGCCAACGACAACGGCGAGCGTTTCGATGAACTGACCGCGCGCATGATCGATGCCATGCACGAAGATGAACGTCGCCTGAACATCCTGCCCCCCGATCAGGAACCCCGTGCTACCGATCACATTCCCGGCATGCACGCGATGATCCAGACCCTCATCGACAAGGGTTACGCCTACGCCCCTGGCAACGGCGACGTGTACTACCGGGTCGGCAAGTTCGTCGGCTACGGCAAGCTGTCGCGGCGCAAGATCGAAGACCTGCGCATCGGCGCGCGCATCGAAGTCGGTGAAGCCAAGCAGGACCCGCTCGACTTCGTGCTGTGGAAGGGCGCCAAGCCCGGCGAGCCGAGCTGGGAATCGCCGTGGGGCGCAGGCCGGCCAGGCTGGCATATCGAGTGCTCGGTGATGTCCACCTGCTGCCTGGGCGAGAGTTTCGACATCCATGGCGGCGGCAGCGACCTGGAGTTCCCGCACCACGAGAATGAAATCGCGCAGAGCGAGGCGGCCACCGGCAAGCCCTACGCCAATGCCTGGATGCACTGCGGCATGATCCGTATCAATGGCGAGAAGATGTCCAAGTCGTTGAACAACTTCTTCACCATTCGCGACGTGCTGGCCAAGTACCACCCCGAGGTGGTGCGTTACCTGCTGGTGGCCAGCCACTACCGCAGCGCCATCAACTACTCCGAAGACAGCCTGCGCGACGCCAAGGGTGCGTTGGAGCGCTTCTACCATGCCCTGCGCGGCCTCCCGCGAGTGGCAGCGCAGGGCGGCGAGGCCTTCGTCGAACGTTTCGCCACGGCGATGAACGACGATTTCGGCACGCCTGAAGCTTGCGCCGTGCTGTTCGACCTGGTGCGCGAGATCAACCGCCTGCGCGACAGCGACCCACAGGCTGCTGCTGGTCTGGCCGGGCGCCTGCGCGAGCTGGGCGATGTGCTGGGCGTGCTGCAACTGGACGCCGACGCGTTCCTGCGGGCCGGTGCCGAAGGCAAGGTCGATGCGGCCGAGGTCGAAGCGCTGATCGCCGCGCGACTGCAAGCGCGCAGCGAGAAGAACTGGGCCGAATCCGACCGCATTCGCGATCAACTCACGGCTTTGGGCGTGGTGCTGGAAGACAGCAAAGGCACGACGACCTGGCGGCTGGCGGACTGAATCACTGCTGCCCCGAACACTGGCACAGGTGTGCACGGTTCGGGGCGCAGTTCATACGCAGATAGCCGCGCCGGCCGTCCGCTCCTACACGTTTCCAGCAACAGAGGTTTGTCCAATGGTAAAAGCGCGGCCGCGGCCAGCGGTGAATGGTGTGGCGTCGGCTGATCGGGTTCTGACCGTGCTGACGGCGTTTCGCATCGGCGATACGGCGTTGAGTCTGGTCGAACTGGTCGAGCGCACCGGCCTGATCAAGAGCACAATCATGCGCTTGATGGTTTCTCTGGAAAATCACGGGTTCATCACCCGCATGGCCGATGGCCGTTACCAGCTGGCCAGTGAGGTCATGCGCCTCAACGCGGTGTATCAGGAAGCGCTGGATCTGGAGCGGCATGTCATGCCGCGCCTGCACCAGTTGTCGGAACTGACCGGTGAAACCGCCTCGTTCTATGTGCGCCATGGTGCCTATCGGATGTGCCAGTACCGGGTCAATTCCACCCACCGCCTGCGCCTGCACCTGCAGCCCGGCGACATGCGCCCCATGGACGAAGCCGCTGGTGCCCAGGCGCTGCGTGCGCCTTATGCGGTCGGTATGGCGCTACACAAACCCTATTACTCGCGTGGTGCCACTGACCCCCATGCCGCTTCCATCGCCTTGCCGATCTACGGCGCGCAACACGAGCTGATGGGCGCGCTGGTGGTCTCCGGGCCGGCCAGCCGGCTTACCGAGGAGACCGCCGAAACTCTCAGGGAAACCATGCTCGTCACCGCCCGCGAACTGATGCGCAGCCTCGGTTGCAAGGGCACCGAGGTGCGTGCAGGTCAGAATTCAGAAACCGTACAGTGACACCGGATTGTCGCGCAGAATCTGCGCCTGGGCCCGAGGCTCGGGTGCCCACACCGACAGCAGATCGAAAATCGCCGCATCATCCGGCTTGCCATCCACCGGCAGGGTTGGATGCGGCCAGTCGCTGCCCCAGAGCAGTCGCTCTACATTGCGCTCGACCAGCGCCTGCGCCACCTTGCCGACATCACCATAGCCCGGCGCACCCACCTGCGAACGCAGGTAAGGTGCAGACAGCTTGACCCAGGTATTGCCCTGGTCGAGTAGCCGCTGCAGTGCCGCGAAGGCAGCAGAATCGACTCCCTCAGGCTGAGGTACGTGGCCAAAATGGTCGATCACCAGCTTGCCAGGCAGTTTGCTCAGTCGCTCGGCCAGCTCCGCCAGACGCGGACCTGTTGCCAGCTGTACGTGCCAGCCCAGGTCCTGTACGCGTGCCGCCAGCGATTCCAACCCTTCCAGCGCAGCGCCACCGACACTGAGATTGAAGCGGATGCCACGTACGCCCGCCTCATCCATTGCCTGCAAGGCCTGATCGCTGATGTTGCGCTCGACCACGGCAATACCCCTTGCAGCGCCCTGGCTGCGCGCCAGGCCATCGAGCATGATGCGGTTGTCCGTACCATATGTAGAAGGCGTGACGATGACCATGCGCTTGAGGCCCAGGCGTCGTTGCAATTGTTGGTAGTCGGCCAGTGAAGCATTGGGTGGAAACAGGGTGGCGTCCGCAGCAGTAGGGAAACGGTCGTCGTATAGGTGCATATGGCAGTCGACGCTGCCAGCGGGAGGTATCAGCCTTGGCGGCTGGTCGCCGAGGCTGAAAGGCGTTTTCGCCAAGGCGCCAAATGAGACCAGAGCGCCTAGTGCACTGCTGGCCTGAATGAAGCGGCGGCGGGTCAAAGACATGGTTCGTTCCTTGTTGTTGTGGGTCTAAACGACGATGCCCACGGCGTAGCGTGGGCATCGGGTCGGTGCGGCAGCGATTATTTAACGGTGGCGGTCTCGGCCATCTGCGCCTGCTCACGCTGACGTTTGCGGCCAATGACCAGCACCATGATCCCGGCGATGGTGCACAGCGTCGCCAGCGGCATCAGGGCGATGGCGTAGCTGCCGGTGGCGTCGTGGATCGCACCATAAGCGTTGACCATGATGCCGCCGCCGATCAGGTTGGCCAGGGCACCTACCGCAGCCAGGCCTGCCGCAGCCGTGGAAGACGACAGCCAGCCCGATACCAGGGCCCAGAACGGCCCCTTCATCGAGTAGGCGCCGACCAGCACCATGGTCAGCATGACGATGGTCGCCGGCAGCGACGAGGTGAACAGCGTCATCAGCAAACCTGCGGCAATCAGCAGCATGGTCATCGCGGTGTGCCAGCGACGTTCGCCTGTACGGTCCGAGCTGCGCCCCCAGACGATCATCAACACCGAGGCGATACCGTAAGGGATGGCATTGACCAAGCCGATCTCCATGGAGGTCAGGCCGAAGGTCTTGAGCAGCTGCGGCGCCCACACACTCATGGTGCTACCTGCGGCGGACGCACCCGAGTAGATCAGCGCCAGAATCCAGATGTCCTTGTGCCGCAGCAGCTTCCACAGCGACATGTGGCCGATGGCGGTTTTCTTCGCCGACTCGCTGGCCAGGCGCTGGATCAGCCAGCCGCGCTGCTCGTCACTCAGCCATTTGGCCTGTTCAGGACGGTCGGTGAGCACGAACAGGCAGGCGATGCCGAGCAGCACTGCGGGAATGCCCTCGATGATGAACAGCCAGTGCCAGCCGCGCATGCCCATCCAGCCATCCAGGCTCAACAGCAGGCCCGACAGGGGCGAGCCGATGAAGTTGGCCGCCGGAATGGCCACCATGAAGATCGCCACCATACGTGCACGGTAGGCCGCTGGCAGCCAGTAGGTGAGGTACAGCAGCACGCCAGGGAAGAATCCGGCTTCGGCGGCGCCCAGCAGAAAGCGCATCACGTATAGCGAGTTGGCGCCAGTGACGAACGCGGTGCCGGCCGAGATCAGGCCCCAGGTCACCATGATCCGGGCGATCCAGATACGCGCGCCGTAGCGTTGCATGGCCAGGTTGCTGGGCACTTCGACGAGGAAGTAGGCGAAGAAGAACAGGCTGCTGGCAAAGCCGAAGACCTTGGCGGTGAGGCCAAGGTCTTCGTTCATTTGCAGCGAGGCCATGCCGATGTTGCCGCGGTCGATGATCGCGATCAGGTAGCAGACGATGAGAAACGGCAGGATGCGCCAGGCGACCCGGCGCATGGTGCTGCGTTCGAGTTCGCTGATGGGGGCGGCGGTTGCAGTCATGGGGCTCTCCAATTGTTATTTTTGCTGGAGTCACGCGAAACGAAAGCGCACCCGGTCGGCGGGTGCGCGCAGGGTATTCAGTGGCCGAGCAACTGGCGGTTGACCACGCAGCGCGGGTCAAGCTCGCTGCCCGCCCACGCGGCGAAGATCTGCCTGAGCGCGACCAGGCCGACGCGGTCACGGGATTCGCTGGTGTTAGCGCCGATATGCGGCGTTGCGACCAGCGTCGGCAGCCCCCAGAGCGGGCTGTCGGCAGGCGGTGGCTCGGGATTGAAGGTGTCCAGGCCGGCACCGCCGATACGCCGCTCGCTCAGTGCGGCGATCAGCGCCGCGGTGTCGATCAGCTCGCCACGGGCGGTGTTGATCAGGATGCTGCCTGGGCGCATGCGCGCGAGCTGCTCGGCACCGATCAGGTTGTGGTTGGTATCGGTCAGCGGGCAGTGCAGGCTGATGATATCGCTTTCGCTGAGCAGCCGATCGAAATCCTCTTCGCGTTCGACATGCTCACGCTGGGGCAGCTGCTGCAGGAACGGGTCGTACACCTTGACCTTCATCTGCAACGGCGCCACCAGGTCCATGAGGATGCTGCCGATCGAACCCAGGCCGACCAGGCCGAGGGTCTTGCCGAACAGCTCGACACCGTTGGCCGAGGCCTTGTCCCAGTGTCCGTCGCGCATGCGCGCATCGAGCAGGGCGGTCTGCCGCGCCACGCTGAACAGCAGGGCGAAGGCGTGTTCGGCCACCGACTGGGCGTTGGCGCCGACGGCGATGGTCACCGGAATCCCGCGGGCAGCGGCAGCCTTGATGTCGATGGTGTTGTAGCCCACGCCGTGCTTGGCGATGACCTTGAGCTTGCTGGAGGCGGCGATCATCGCCTCGGTCAGTTCGCCCTGGCGCACGATGATGGCGTCGGGCTGCTCGGCGCGGATGATCGCTTCGAGTTCATCGGCGGGCAGGTACGGCGTGGTGGGGATCACCCGTACGCCTTCGCTTTCGGCCAGGCGCATGGCATCGGCGGCAAGCGCGGGCCCGGTCAGCAGAACGGTTCTGGTCATGGTCGTTACCTTGTTCTTATGAGTGGCGCAGATGCCGGGGGCGACATCGGGACGCACCAACACTACTTCCAATGAAACGACGTTGCAATATCGATAATCACAAAAGGCGCGAATGGTCATTCTGATGGATAATCGTGTATTGCATTGCGTTAAATGAAATGGCATTCTGAAAAAACGCTTAAGTCTTACGCTAGCGACATCGAATAACATCAATAGAGGTACGTCACATGAGCATTGGATTCAGGGTCTTGCAGCGTGCGCGCAAAGTCGACGCCGAGTGGGTGGAGCGCTACCGCGAAGTGCCGGTGGCCAACGTCAGCGATTCGATGAACCGCATGACCGCAGGCGGAGCACGGATTCGCCCGATGCACCGCGCAGGAGTACTGGCCGGTGCCGCGCTGACCGTCAAGGCCCGTCCGGGTGACAACCTCATGCTGCATTACGCCCTGGACATCGCCGAGCCCGGCGACGTGGTGGTAGTGGATGCTGGCGGCGATCTGTCCAATGCACTTATCGGCGAAATGATGGTGGCCTACGCCATCAAGCGCGGCGTGGCCGGCATCGTCATCAACGGTGCGATTCGCGATGCCGGCGCCATTGGCGCAGGTGATTTTCCGATGTTCGCTGCCGGCATTTCCCACCGCGGCCCCTACAAGGACGGCCCCGGCGAGATCAATGTGCCGATCGCTATCGATGGTATGGTGATCGAGCCGGGCGATTTGGTGATTGGCGATGACGACGGCCTGCTCTGCGTGCCGTTCGATCAGGTGGCTGAAGTCTACGACCGCGCGGCCGCCAAGCACGCCGCCGAGCAGCACCAGCTCGAGCAGATCGCCCAAGGCACCAACGACCGCAGCTGGGTGTTGGAGTCGCTGAAGAAAAAAGGCTGCCTGCTGCCCTGAAGCCTGAGGTACAGACCAGGCCTGGCAGGCGGCCATCGACCCATTCGGAGGAATCGTTTGCCTGAGTCACGTCTCGCTTCTCGCCGTACCTGGCCCGCCGCTGTGCGGGCCTTGGCCCATCGCGACTTTCAGGTCTACTTCAGCGGCCAGGCCATCTCCACCCTCGGCAAATGGCTGCAGCAGGTGGCCCTGTCCTGGCTGGCCTACCACGTCACCGGTTCTGCGGCGCTGCTGGGCGCCATCGCCTTCGTTACCCTGGCACCGCAACTGCTGATCGGCCCGATCGCCGGTGCCTGGACCGACCGTCACGACAAGCGCCGGCTATTGATCATCGTGCAGTCGATCCTCGCGTTGCAGGCGCTGGCCCTGGCCGTGCTTGCCTATGGGCATTGGCTCGACGCCCGCAGTATTCTCGCCATGGCGTTACTGCTCGGCTTGCTCAATGCCTTCGAAACACCGCTGCGTCAGTCGTTGATTGCAAGTTTCGTCTCCGACCCGGCCGATCTGCCCAACGCCCTGGTCCTCAATGCCATGCTGATCAACGCCGCGCGCTTCGTTGGCCCGCCACTGGCCGGGGTGCTGATCGCCTGGGCCGGTGAGGCGCTGTGCTTTGCCCTCACGGCTCTGGCGTTTTCCGGCCTGCTGGTGGGCCTGTTCAAGGTGCGTGGCAAGCCCAGCGGCAAGGCCAGCGGTTCTACGGGCGAGGTCTTCCGCGAGGGCCTGCGTTACTTGTGGCAAACCCTTGAAGTGCGCCGGCTGATGGTCAGCGTGGTGGTGGTCAACGTGCTTGCCTCGTGCTACACCGCGCTGCTGCCGATTCTGGCCAAAGCGGTGTACCAGGGCGATGCGCAAACGTTAGGCTGGCTCTGGGGCGCGGCGGGGGCGGGGGCGTTTCTCGCCACCCTGGTGCTGGCGTTCAGTGGCTCGGCATCGCGTCTGCAACGCTTCATCTTGGCCGGCGCCTTGCTCTGTGCGGCGGGCCTGCTCGGGTTGGCTGCACCGGCGCCGCTGGCGGTGGCGCTGCTGGCCCTGGGCCTGCTGGGCTTTGGCATCACCGTCAGCAACGTCAGCACCAACATGCAGCTGCAAAGCGGCGCGCCCAGTGCGCTACGCGGGCGAGTGGTGTCGTTCTACATTGCCCTGCGCTTTGGCTTCGAGGCGATCGGCGGCTTGCTGGCGGGATTGGCCGCGACGCACCTGGGTGCGCCGCAGACCTTGGGTATCGCCGGTGGGCTGTTGCTGTTGATCAGCCTGAGCCGTGAGGTCTACCGTCGGCGTCGCGCGGCGCTGGCCGGCCGCGCCTAGGCAACGCGCGTCAGACGCGGAACTGATCCATCAACCCCTGTTGTTGGTTGGCCAGCTGGTTGAGCGACTGGCTGACCCGCGCCGATTCGTTGGCCTGGCCGGAAAGCGACTCGGTGACGTCGCGAATGGTGGCGATGTTGCTGTTGATCTCTTCGGCCACCGCGCTCTGTTCTTCTGCGGCGCTGGCGATCTGCAGGTTCATGTCGGTAATCACCGAAACGGCCTGGCCGATGCGCTGCAACGCGGTGACTGCCGCTGACACCTGCTCGACCCCGCCTTGCGCCTGCTGGTGGCTGCCTTGCATGGCGCCGACCACTTCCTGGGTGCCGGCTTGCAGCGCTTCGATCACCTGGCGCGTTTCTTCCACCGACTCCTGGGTGCGACGGGCAAGGTTGCGCACCTCGTCGGCGACCACCGCAAAGCCACGCCCGGCTTCACCGGCACGGGCAGCCTCGATGGCAGCGTTGAGGGCCAGGAGGTTGGTCTGCTCGGCAATCGAACGAATCACCTCGAGCACCGAACCGATCTTGTCACTGTTCTGCGCAAGGCCGACCACTTGCTCCATGGCTGTACTCATGTCGGCGGCCAGGGTGTCGATGCTCTGGGTGGTGCGTTCGATCACCGACAGTCCCTCACGAGTAGCCTGGTCCGCCTCGCGGGCGGCTTGTGCAGCCTGGGCGGCGCTGCGCGCGACGTCCTGGGCGGTGGCGCTCATTTCATGGGAGGCGGTGGCGGCCTGATCGACCTGGCGGTACTGCTGCTCCATGCCGGCGCTGGTCTGACTGGCGATGGCGGCCGACTGATCGGCGGTACCACGCGCGGCCTGGACCGACTGCTTGACCTCGGCAATGGTCGGTTGCAGCTTGTCGAGGAAGCGGTTGAACCAGCTGGCCAGTTCGCCGAGCTCGTCGCGCTTGTCGTAGGTCAGGCGGCGGGTCAGGTCGCCTTCGCCACTGGCGATGTCCTTGAGCATCGCCGCCACGCCGAGAATCGGCCGGGTCACGCCGCGGGCCAGTAGCCAAACCAGCAGCAGGCCAGCCAGGGCCGCTGCCACGCCGAGTGCCAGCTGTATGAGCATGCCTTGGTTGTTGACCGTATCCAGTTCGCTCTTGAGCGCTTCGGCCGGGGCAGTCAGCACGCTTTTTGGCAGGTCCAGCAGCACGCCCCAGGGCTTGCTGCCCGGCACCGGTTCGAAGCGGGTGAGCACCTTGAGCCGATCTTCGTGTTCGACCACCTGCTGCGCCTGACCCTGGCTGAGGTTTCGCACCAGTTCAGCGCCTTGGGCAGGGTCGACCTGCTCGTAGCGTTGCGACAGCTTGCTGGCGTCGGCGCTGTAGCCGGCCAGCAGACCAGCCGGGCTGAGAATGCCCACGGTGGTGCGACCGTCGTAGAGTCCGGCGCTGGCCCGCTCGCTGATGGCCTGCAGGCTGTTGAGGTTGATGTCGGTGGACAGTGTGCCGATCACCTTGTCGCCTTCGATCAGCGGGAAGACGATGCTGGTCATCAGCACCTGCTGGCCGTCGATGGCATAGAAGTAGGGTTCGCTGATGCACACCTTGGCAGTGCTGCGCGGGCACACCCACCAAGTGTTGGCTGGCTCGCCGCTGGGGCCGATGCTGGTGTCGGCCATGTCTTTTTCCGGCAGCGTCATGGCGGTCAGCTGGCCGGGGCGAGGCTGCGACCAGTACAGGGCGAAGCGGCCCTCGGCGTTGCTGCCCAGGGCATCGTCACCGGCGAACTGGCTGTCACGCTGATCGAGGGCGTTGGGTTCGAACACCAGTGAAAAGCCCAGCAGCTCGGGGTTGCCCTGCAGCGCCTTGTGCACCTGCTCGGTGAGGTCCTGGCGCAGGTCGCGAGCCTCGATCTGACGCTTGCGCGCCTGCTCGCGAGCGAACATGACCTGGCGGCTGACGCCGGCGCCGTATTGATAGGCGTCCATGAACTGGCGGCTCACATTCAGGCCCTGGGCCTGGCTTTGCGCCTCCAGGCGGGCCTGGGCGACCTTGCCGAGCATCTGCATGCTGCTCGCTTCCACCAGGCCTGCGCTGGCATTCATGCGATACAGCGACAGGCCGACCAGCAGGGTGACGATGCTGGCCAGGCACAAGCCAGCCAGCAGGGTGATCTTCCATTGGATGGACAATTGGCGCAGTGGCATGGGGGGTAGTCTCATGAAAACGGGTTAGGGCACGCATCTGTATCGACGAGGCCCTGGCTTTCTTTATCAAGCGTTCAAGAAAACCGTATCAGCAGGTCTGGCTCGCGCGCTTTGACAAGCAGGCGGGGCTGCTTCAGAGTGTGCGCCCTCCAATAACAACCTGCCTTTTCCCGGCCCTGCACCAGCAGACCCGCGCCGGTGGCAGGTTCTTGTCTGTCGTAACGAGGTAGTTCACGAAATGAATGCAGTCATTGCTGCGGTCGGGGTCATGCTGATTCTCAGCTTGTCCCGCGTGCACGTGGTCATCGCCCTGATCATCGGCGCGCTGGTAGGCGGTCTGGTCGGCGGCCTGGGGATCGAAGGCACGCTGCAGGCCTTCAACGGCGGGCTGGGCGGCGGCGCCACGGTTGCGTTGTCGTACGCCTTGCTGGGCGCCTTCGCGGTCGCCATCGCCAAGTCCGGCATGGCCCATGCCCTGGCCGACCGGGCGCTGGCGATGATCGACCGGCAGGGTCATGGCGAGGGCGGCAAGCTCAAGTGGCTGCTGATCGGCCTGATGCTGGTGGTGGCGGTGTCGTCGCAGAACATCCTGCCGATCCACATCGCCTTCATTCCCTTGCTGGTACCGCCGCTGCTGTACGTGCTGACCCGCCTGCGCATCGACCGTCGACTGGTCGCCTGCGTCATCACCTTTGGTCTGATCACGCCGTACATCTTTCTGCCGGTGGGCTTTGGCAACATCTTCCTCAACCAGATTCTGCTGGCCAACGTGGCCCGCGCCGGAGTCGACGTGAGCGGGGTCAACGTCACCCATGCCATGGCCTTGCCGGCTGCCGGCATGCTCGCCGGGCTGCTGGTGGCGGTGCTGTTGAGCTATCGCAAGAAACGCGACTACGACCTGGCGCGCATCGAACAGGTCGAGCAGGTGGCGGTGCAGTACAACCCGCTGACCTTGCTGGTGGCTGGCCTGGCGATTCTGGCGGCGTTCGTCGTGCAGCTGTGGCTCGACTCGATGATCATCGGCGCCATGGTGGGTTTTCTGATTTTCTCGCTATCGGGCATCGTGCGCTGGAAAGATACCGATGACCTGTTCACCGAGGGCATGAAGATGATGGCCATGATCGGCTTCATCATGATTTCCGCCTCAGGCTTTGCCGAAGTGATGAAGGCCACCGGTGAGGTCAAGGCACTGGTCGAGTCCGCTGCGCATTGGATCGACCACAGCAAGGGGGTCGGCGCGCTGCTGATGCTGCTGGTAGGGTTGCTGGTGACCATGGGTATCGGCTCGTCGTTCTCCACGGTGCCGATTCTGGCAGCGATCTTCGTGCCGCTGTGCGTGCAGCTGGGCTTCGATCCGCTGGCCACGGTGTGTATCGTCGGCACCGCAGGCGCCTTGGGCGATGCCGGCTCGCCGGCGTCGGACTCGACCCTGGGGCCGACCTCGGGGCTCAACGTCGACGGCCAGCACCATCACATCTGGGATACCGTGGTGCCAACCTTCATTCACTACAACCTGCCGCTGCTGGCCTTCGGCTGGGCGGCGGCGATGCTGCTTTAGGGCTCAGCCGCGCGGCGGAGGCGGGGAGATACGATTGAGCACCGTGCCGCCGTCCTTGCTGCGGGTCAGGTACACCGGCAGCACCTTGGGCAGCGCCGCGACCATGCGCCCGACGTCGCGGGTGTTGTAGACCCCGCTGATGCGGATCTTACCGGTGTTGTCATCGGCAACCCGCAGCGGCTTGTCGAGGTAGCGGTTGATGATCGGCAGGGCCTGTTGCAGGCTGATGTTGTCGAGCACCAGCTTGCCGCTGCGCCAGGCCAGGCTGTTGTCCTGATCGGGGCTTTGCGCCAGCTGGGGCTCGAAGTCGCCCAGGCGGTAGCTGGCCTGCATGCCAGGCCCCAGGCGGTAGCCGCCGTCGCCATCGCTGCTGACCAGTACCGAGCCCTGCACCAGGGTGACCTTGACCTGATCCTGATATTTCCACACGTTGAACTGCGTTCCGGTGACACGGGTCTGGCCGCGTCCGGCGTGGACGATGAACGGATGCTCGTTGTCGTGGGCGACCTTGAAGAACGCCTCGCCCTCGACCAGGGTGACCTTGCGCTGGTCCTTGAAATTGAAATAGCGCACTTCGCTGTTGAGGTTCAGCTCGACGCTGCTGCCGTCGCTCAACTGTACGGTCTGTAGCGCATCGGTGGTCTTGAAGTGCTCGTAGTGGTTGGGCAACCAGCCCTGTTCCCAACCGATCCAGCCGGCCAGGGGCAGGGCCAGCAGGGCACAGGCGAAGGTCGGCGCCAGGCGCCGCAGGCGATAGCGCAGCGGTGGCGGACGATAGGGCGGGTTGTAGGCCAGATGCACCTTGGGACGCGGCAACTGATCTGCGGCCTGCCAGATGTTGGCGATGGCCTTGTATTCCTCGGCATGCCGCGGGTCGGCCAGCAGCCACGCTTCAAAGGCTTGCCGCTCGGCGCGGGTGCAGTCATCGGCATGCATGCGCATGCACCAGTGCGCAGCGGCATCGGTGATCGCGTCGTGGTCGCTTGCGGGCAGGCGTTCTTGGTTCATCGAGGCTCCGGGTTTTGCGCATTCTACCCTTGCGTGTACCCTGCGGAGAACCAAGATGAGGGTGAACTCCTATCACTTGCGTTTTTTTTATCGTGAGCAGGGCAGGCGTGTGGGGGTGGGTGGTCGATGCCGTTTTCACGGCGCCATGAACCCGTCGCACAACGCGCTTTGCTCCATCGACCGGAGTCGCCGATTGCCATGCAGCCGCTGCACACCTGCCGCCTGACCCTCAGAGCCTTCAGCGCCCAAGATGGCGCAGCGCTGCTGGATTACCTGCACCAACCCACCGCCAGTTGTTTTTTCTCGCTGGCCGTAGCCGACCTCGACGCTGCTGCCAACGAAGCGCGTAAGCGAGCAGAGGGTGAGTCTTACCGGGCGGTGTGTCTGCGGGAAACCGGTGCGCTGATCGGCGACCTGTTCGCAGAAGCCGAGGGCGACACCTTCTCCATAGGCTGGCACCTCAACCCCCGTTACGCGGGCCAGGGCTATGCTTTCGAAGCCGCTGCTGCGCTGGTGCGGGAGCTGTTCGAACAGCGTCAGGCGCGGCGTCTGTACGCCTACGTCGAGGACACCAACCTGGCCTCGCAGCGCCTGTGCGAAAAACTCGGCATGCGCCGTGAGGGGGTATTCATGGAGTACGTCACCTTCAGCAATGACGAACACGGCCAGCCGATCTACGAAAACACCCAGCAATACGCGCTGCTGCGCCATGAATGGCTGGCGCAGCAGCGGTGACACGCCTTCAGCGCCTGGCCAGTACCTGCGGTTGCCAACCACCGCCCAGCGCCTTGTAGACGGCGACGATCCCTTGGTAAAGCTCCACTTCGGCCAGTGCCTGGGCATCTTCGGCGGCCAGGCGCTCACGCTCGGCGTCGAGCAGCACCAGGTAGTCGACACTGCCTTCGCGGTAACGCACCGAGGCCAGTTGCGCGGCTTTGCGGCTAGCTTCGCTCTGGCGCATCAGCGCCAGCAGGCGCTGTTGACGCTTGCCGTAGTCGCTGAAGGCGTTGGACGACTCTTCCAGGGCCAGCAGCACCTGCTGTTCATAGCGCGCCAACGCGCCTTCGGCGTCGGCCTTGGCGCCGCGCAGGCGGGCGCGCACGCTACCCAGATCGAACGCCGCCCACTGGATGCTCGGCCCCAGCGCCCAGGCACTGGCGGCCGAGCTGCCCAGTTGCGAGCCGCGCGCTGCGGTGAAGCCCAGGAATCCACTGAGGCTCACACGCGGAAACAGATCCGCCGTCGCCACGCCGATGTTCGCGGTGGCTGCCGCCAACTGCCGCTCGGCACTGCGGATATCCGCGCGCCGGCGCAGCAACTCGCCGGGGTCTCCCACCGGCAGCGCCTTGGCGATGGCCGGCAATGCCCGTGGCGAGAGCTCGACGCTCAGCGCATCGGCGCGCTCGCCGAGCAGGGTGGCGATGCGATTGCGCGCCCGCACCTGCTCAGCCTGCAGCTGCGGCAGGGTGGCTTCGACGCCAGCCAGGCGGGCGTCGGCACGCACCACATCCAGTTCATTGCCCACTCCCGCCTCATTGAGGGTTTCGGTGATCTGCCGCGACTGCTGTTGAGTCTTGAGGTTGTCTGTGGCGATACGTTCGCGCAACTGGGCGCCGCGCAGTTGGCCATAGGCATCCACCAGTTCGGCGATCAGGCTGACCTGCAACTGTTGCAGGTCGGCCGCAGCGGCATCTTCCTGGGCGCGGCTGGCCTCGATCTGCCGTTGAATGCGGCCGAACAGGTCGATTTCCCAGGCCATGTCCAGGCCCAGGTCATAGCGTTCCTGATTGACCCGCCGTTCGGTCTGGCCCGGCACCTGGCCCTTGCCGATTTCGCTGCTGGCGCGGCTGGTGACCACAGGCAGCTGATCGAGGCTGGCTTCTTCGCGCAGCGAACGCGCTGCCTTGAGCCGGGCGAAGGCCACCCGCAGGTCACGGTTGCCCTGCAGCGAGGCACTGACCAGCTGGTTCAGCACCGGGTCGTCAAACTGCTGCCACCACTGCGCCTCGAAGCGGCTGCGGTCGAAGCGCTGCGCCTGGGTGTCCAGTTGCGCAGGGGCCGGTTGCGGTGCGCGGTAGTCCGGGCCCACCGCACAGGCAGACACGGCCAGGGCCAGCAGGGCAGGGGCGAAGGCTTTCAACAGGTTCATGGATGGCTCTCCAGCGCCGGCGCGTGGCTGGCCTTGCGCGCCTCGCGGCGCTCGACGTAACGGCGAATGAGGAAGAAGAACACCGGGGTCAGGAACAGGCCGAAGAAGGTCACCCCGATCATCCCGGAGAACACCGCCACACCCATGGCATGGCGCATTTCGGCACCGGCGCCGGACGACAGCACCAGCGGCACCACGCCCATGATGAAGGCGATGGAGGTCATCAGGATCGGCCGCAGGCGCAGGCGGCAGGCTTCCAGCACCGCAGCCAGCGGGTCGAGGCCCTCGGCCTGCTTGTCCTTGGCGAACTCGACGATGAGGATGGCGTTCTTGCACGCCAGACCCACCAGCACGATCAGGCCGATCTGGGTGAAGATGTTGTTGTCGCTACCGGCCAGGATCACCCCGGTGATGGCCGACAGCAGGGTCATCGGCACGATCAGGATCACCGCCAGCGGCAGGCTCCAGCTCTCGTATTGCGCGGCCAGCACCAGGAACGCCAGCAGCACGCACAGCGGGAACACTAGCAGCGCGGTGTTGCCGGACAGAATCTGCTGGTAGGTCAGGTCGGTCCACTCGAACACCATGCCGTTGGGCAGTTCCTGCTTGAGCAGGCGTTCCATGGCCGCCTCGGCCTGGCCTGAGCTATAGCCGGGCGCCGCCGCGCCGTTGATTTCCGCGGTGATGAAACCGTTGTAGTGCATGACGCGGTCCGGCCCTGCGCTGTCGCTGACCTTGAGGAAGCTGGCCAGCGGCACCATTTCGCCACGGTCGTTGCGCACCTTGAGCTGGCCGATCTGCTCGGCGTCGAGGCGGAACTGCTGCTCGGCCTGGACGTTGACCTGATAGGTGCGGCCAAAGCGGTTGAAGTCGTTGGCGTACAGCGAGCCCAGGTAGATCTGCAAGGTGTCGAAGATATCGCTGATCGCAACGCCATGGGTCTTGGCCTTTTCCCGGTCGATGGCAGCATCGACCTGCGGCACGTTGACCTGGTAGCTGGTGAACAGCCCGGCCAGCTCCGGCACCTCGTGGCTCTTGGCGATGACGTTCTGGGTTTCGGCGTACAGCGCGTCATAGCCGAGGTTGCCGCGGTCTTCGATCTGCACGCGGAAGCCGCCGATGGTGCCCAGGCCCTGCACCGGCGGCGGTGGGAAGATGGCGATGTAGGCGTCTTCGATATCGGCGAATTGCGCGTTCAGCGCGGCGGCGATGGCCCCGGCCGACTGGCTTGGGTCGGTGCGTTCGTCGAACGGTTTCAGCGGGGTGAACACCACGCCGCTGTTAGGGCTGTTGGTGAAGCCGTTGATCGACAGCCCCGGGAAGGCCACCGAGTCGGACACGCCCGGTTGCTTGAGGGCGATTTCGCTCATGCGCTTGATGACCGCTTCGGTGCGGTCGAGGCTGGCGGCGTCGGGCAGTTGCGCGAACGCCACCAGGTACTGTTTGTCCTGCGCCGGAACGAAGCCAGTGGGGGTCGAGGCGAAGCCCAGGTAGGTCAGGCCCATCAGCCCGGCGTAAACGAACAGGGCAATGCCGCTGGAGCGGATGACCCGGGTCACGCCACCCACATAACGCAGCGAGGCACGTTCGAAGAACCGATTGAACGGGGCGAACAGCCAGCTGCCCAGCAGCCGGTCGAGCAGGCGCGAGAAACGGTCCTTGGGTGCGTGATGGTCTTTGAGCAGTACGGCAGCCAGCGCGGGCGACAGGGTCAGCGAGTTGAACGCCGAGATGACCGTGGAAATGGCGATGGTCAGGGCGAACTGCTTATAAAACTGTCCGGTCAGCCCGGAAATGAACGCCGCCGGTACGAACACCGCACACAGCACCAGGGCGGTGGCGATGATCGGCCCGGTCACCTCGCCCATGGCCTTTTGCGTGGCTTCCAGCGGTTTGAGGCCCAGGCCAATGTTGCGCTCGACGTTTTCCACCACGACGATGGCGTCGTCCACCACGATGCCGATGGCCAGCACCAGGCCGAACAATGACAGCGCGTTGAGCGAGAAGCCGAACAGGTGCATCACCGCGAAAGTCCCGATCAGCGAAACCGGCACCGCCAGCAGCGGAATGATCGAGGCGCGCCAGGTTTGCAGGAACAGCACCACCACCAGCACCACCAGAATCAGCGCTTCGAACAGCGTGTGCACCACCGCTTCGATGGAGCCGCGCACGAACACGGTGGGGTCATAGACGATGCTGTAGTCCATGCCCTCGGGGAAGTCCTTCTTCAGTTCGGCCATTTTCGCCCGCACCTCATCGGAGATGTCGATGGCGTTGGAGCCCGGACGCTGGAAGATTGGAATGGCCACGGCCGGCTGGTTGTTGAGCAACGAACGCAGGGCGTACTGGCTGGAGCCCAGCTCGACCCGTGCGACGTCCTTGAGGCGGGTGATCTCGCCGTTGTCGCCGGCGCGCACCACGATGTTCTCGAACTCCTCCTCGCTCACCAGGCGGCCTTGGGTGTTGACCGAAAGCTGGAAGCTGGTGGCGTTGGGGGCTGGCGGCGCGCCGAGCTGCCCGGCGGCGACCTGGCGGTTCTGCTCGCGAATGGCATTGACCACGTCGCTGGCAGTCAGGTTGCGCGAGGCAGTCTTGTTCGGGTCGAGCCAGACCCGCAGCGAATAGTCGCCCATGCCGAACAGCTGCACATCGCCGATGCCATTGAGCCGCGCCAGCTCATCCTTGACATTGAGGATGGCGTAGTTGGACAGGTACAGCATGTCGTAGCGCTGATCCGGCGAGGTCAGGTGCACGACCATGGTCAGGTCGGGCGAAGCCTTGTCGACGGTGATGCCGATACGCGTGACTTCCTCGGGCAGCTTGGGCTGGGTGCGGGTCACGCGGTTCTGCACCTGCACCTGAGCGTTGTCCAGGTCGGTGCCCAGGGCGAAGGTGATGGTCAGGGTCAGCTTGCCGTCGGCCGTGGCCTGGGACGACATGTAGAGCATGTTCTCGACCCCGGTGATGGCCTGCTCGAGCGGCGAGGCGACGGTTTCGCCGATGACCTTGGGGTTGGCACCAGGGAAGTTGGCACGCACCACGACGGTCGGCGGGACCACTTCCGGGTATTCGCTGATCGGCAACTGGAACAGCGCGATGGAGCCTGCGATCAGCAGCACCAGCGAGAGCACTGCGGCGAAGATCGGCCGAGTGATGAAGAAGCGTGAGAAATTCATCGGAGTGAGTCCTTAACCGCGTGGTGCCGAGGCACTGGCAACATTGACGGCATGCCCGGACGCTGAGGGCGCCTCACGGTTGGCCTCCAGCGCCTGACGTTGGCGGGCGAGGGCGGCGAGGGTCGCGTCACTGGCCATCGGTGCGTCCTTGGGCGTCACTGCCGAACCGGGGCGTACGCGCTGTAGGCCCTTGACCACGATGCGTTCGTCCTTGGCCAGGCCACTGCGCACGATGCGCAGGCCTTCGAGCTTGGGCCCCAGTTCCACGGCGCGGTAGTCGGCGGTGTTGTCCTTGTCCATCACCAGGACGAATTTCTTGCCAAGGTCGGTGCCAACCGCTTCATCGTTGATCAGCACGGCATCGTACTCAGCGCTGCCGACCAGTTTCAGGCGGGCGTACAGGCCTGGGGTGAAGGCACCGTCGCGGTTGTCGAACACCGCACGGCCACGGATGGTGCCGGTGCGCGGGTTGACCTGGTTGTCGACGAAGTTCATCTGCCCCAGGTGCGGGGTGCCGTCTTCGTTGGTCAGGCCCAAGTACACCGGGGTGCTCTGCCCGCGTTGGCCTTGCCGGGCGAGCTGGGTGTACTTGAGGTAGACGCGTTCGTCGGCGTCGAAGTAGGCGTAGACCTTGTCGGTCGAGACCAGCGTGGTGAGTGGCGTGACATCGGCGGTGACGATGTTGCCGGTGGTGAACTGCGCGCGGCTGACCCGGCCGCTGATCGGCGCGGTGACGCGGGTAAAACTCAGGTTGAGGCGGGCCAGATCGAGCTGCGCCTGAATCGCCGCAACCCCGGCGCGGGCCTCGGCGGCGGCGCTGCTGCGCGATTCGGCAAGCTCTGCGGAAATCGCGTTGCTGTCACGCAGGCGCTCGCCACGACGAGCCTCGTTGTCGCTGCGAGTGGCCGCGGCGCGGGCCTGCTGCAATTGCGCCTCAAGACGGCGGACTTCGGCCTGGAACGGCCGAGGGTCGATCTGAAACAGCAGATCGCCTTGCTTGACCTGGGCCCCTTCGGCGAAGGCCACGCGGTCGATCTGCCCGGAAACTCGCGGTCGCACTTCGACGGTTTCCGGCGCCTCCAGGCGGCCGGTGAACTCATCCCATTCGTTGATCGGCTGCTCGATGACCTTGGCCACGGTGACGCTGGGCGCTGCAGGGGCCTGCACCGCCTCGGGGGTACGACCGCACGCGGCAAGCACCACGACCGCGAAGGCGGCGAGGGGATAGCGCAAGGGTTTGAGTGATCGTTCCATGGGAAAAGCCCGCCATTGACCAGAAGAAAGTGGGCGGAGTGTGCGCGGCGGGTGCGCGGGGAACGAATCGAATAAGGCGAAGGTTATTATCGATCTGAATGATGGGTAATGGCCTGCAGTGAGCGCGCGGTGATAACGCTTCAGGCGATATCACCGCGTTCGATCAGGCGACGTCGACCAGCACGATCTCGCTGTCTTCAAGGGCAGTCACCTGAAGAACTGACTCTTGCTCGATGGCCACGCCGTCCCGTGCATTGGCACGTAGGCCGTTGACCTCGATCACACCACGGGCCGGCACCAGATAGCCGCGACGACCTTCTTCGAAGCTGTAACGAGCGCTTTCCCCGGCACGCAGGGTAGCGGCGGCCAGACGCGCGTCGGCACGGATGCGCAGGGCCTGTTCATCGCCGTCGCGACCGCTGGCCAGGGTCACGAAGCCTTCGCCGCGCTCGCCTTTGGGGAACGGCCGGGTGCCCCAGGAGGGTGCCTCGCCACGGCGATCGGGCATGATCCAGATCTGGAACAGCCGTACATCCACCGGCTCGCTGTTCCACTCGCTGTGCACGATGCCAGTGCCGGCGCTCATGACCTGCACGTCACCGGCCTCGGTACGGCCCTTGTTGCCCAGGCTGTCTTCATGGCTGATGGCGCCTTCGCGGACGTAGGTGATGATCTCCATATCGCGGTGCGGGTGGGCCGGGAAGCCGCTGCCGGCCGCGATCAGGTCGTCGTTCCACACCCGCAGGTTGCCCCAGTGCATGCGCGCAGGGTCGTAGTACTCGGCGAAGGAGAAATGATGATGGGCGTCGAGCCAGCCATGGTTGGCGTGGCCGAGGCTGTCGAAAGGACGCAGTTGCAGCATGGCGGACTCCTTGAATCAGTGAATGGAGCCATGATGCGCTTAGCATAGATCGGAAAAAAGCGTAAATTCTGGCTCGTAATGATCGAATGCATAGATTGATGGCTGGATCAGACATTACCTGCGTTTCATCGGCTAATTCACTGATCTACAAGCCATCGCTGGCACTTTTGCGTCGATGCGGCGAACATGCGCGGCTGATCCATTGTTCAAGGAAGCCGCCGTGTCCGATCCGACCGCCGAACCGCTACCGACGCTGACGCCTCCTGCCGAGCTGCCGCTGCTGCGCCGCTTGTTCGCCCGATTGTTGGGGCGCGGCCTCAGCGGCTTGCAGGCGCAGCACCGTGAGTCCTTCACCCTGGGCCACGCCAGTGGTCAGCAGCAGGGTCATGCGCTGGGTGAGGAAGTCGGCTTCGAGCGCGGTCACGCCGAAGGCTTGCAGGCGGGTCGCCAGGTGCTGGTGATTCGCGACAGCCGAGCGCAGACGCCGGCCGTACCCGGCCAGGACCTCAACCTGTTCGATGACTGGCGCCTGCCGCTTAGCGCCGAGCTGAAAAAACGCTTCAAGGCCGATGTCGCCCAGCGCCTGCCGGCCACCGCCCAGCCCAGCGCAGCGCAGTGGAAGCTGATTTTCAGCGACACTCCGAGCACCTGTGTCGTGGCCGGTGCCGGAGCGGGCAAGTCGACCTCGCTGGTGTTGCGTTTGTTGCTGCTGCACCGCTACCTGGGTTTCGAGCTCGATGCGATGACTGTGGTCACCTTCACCCGCGAATCGCGCAAGGACTTCATCCAGCGTCTGCTGCAGGTGTTCGGCCTGTGGCAACTGGCGCTGACACCGGTGCAGGCGCGCGAACTGGTGCGCACCTTCCATTCCCGCATCCTGCCCATGGTGCGCAGCCTGCCGGGTTTGAGCCAACTGCAGGCCTTCGAAACCCTGGGCGGGGAGTTGCCCGCTGGGCGTGAGCAAGAGGCCGAGAGCAACCCGTTCGATCTGCGCCTGAACGATGCCCAGCGCCAGCAGTTGAATCAGTGCTACAGCGACCTGCTCAAGGCCAACCCGCGCTTCGCCGAACTGGTCGGTGAACTGCGCCGCCAGGCGCTGCAACTCAAGCCTGTAGACCCTGACCATCCTGAGGTGCAGAAGCGTGCGCAGGTGACGCAACTGGCGGCCCAGCGCGATGAAGAACTCTGCGACGTCATCGAGGATCTATGGTTCGCCGCTGGCGCATGGCCCGTCGCCGGAATCGAGCCGTGCCGAGAAACCGTGGAAATCCGTGGTAGTTGCTTTCATGTGCATGGCCGTCTGGCAGGTCTCGACGCCTGGGTCATGCTCGGCTTCGATCCCCGGGAAAGCGCCCAGTACCAACGCCCTGGCGCCAAGCTGACGGTACGCGCCGAGTGGGCAGTCAAACGCACCCTGTTTCAAGCTTATTGCGATAAGCCTCTGATTTGGTTGGATAACTATGCAGCTGCGCAACGCTTGGCCGCTGCCTTGGCCGGGGATGCGGTAGCGGGGCCTGGCTTCGAATACAAGGTCAAGGGCGAACTCGCCGCGGTGCCGTTGCTCGACGCGTTCATGGCCGCCAGCAGCTTCATCGAGAACCTGGGCCTGGAAGTCGGCAATGCCGTGGCGCAGATGACGTTCCCACCCGGCGATCCGGACGCGCTGTTCTTCGAGGCCCTGGCGTTGTATGCCCAGGCCCTGGAAGGGCACCTGCTGGCCCAGTCGCCACCGGTGATGACCTATAACCGCATGTTCGCCCTGTTCGGTGAAACCAACGCGGAGAACCTGCAACTGCTGCCCGACCCCCTTTTGCGCCCTCTGGCCCATCTGTTGATCGATGAGTTCCAGGACGTGTCGCCGCAGATCGTCAGCTGGTTGCGCGCAAGCCTTGCGGAAATCCGCCGGCGTGGCCCGCAGCTGCACCTTGGACGCACCGCCCAGCACGCGTCGCTGATGTGCGTCGGCGACGACTGGCAGTCGATCTACGGTTGGCGCGGCAGTTCGCCGAGCTTCTTCATGGCCTTCACCAAGACCTTCCTCTCGCCGAGCCACACGCGGGTGATGCTCACCGACAACTACCGCAGCCAGCAGCATGTCATCGACGCGGCCGAACATTTGGTTAAAGGCACACCGGCCATCGCCGGCAAAAAGGCCAGCGCCAGCGGCCTTGCGGCTGGGCTCGAACAGGTGCCGGTCAAGGTGCTCGATCGCGATGACGTCGCCCTGGCGCAGACCTTGAAAGCGCACTACGACAGAGGCGAAACCGTGATGCTGCTGTTTCGAAAAACCAGCGATAAAGCGTTGATTTCAGAGCATTTATGCGACGTAATCGCGGCTGAAGCCGCGCAGCCAGCGAACCAGCGCAGGCTGCGCCAGCTGACCTATCACAGCGCCAAGGGCCTGCAAGCCGATGCGGTGTTCATGCTTGGCGATTGCCAGTACCAGACCAGCTCGCCGTACAAGAATCAGGTTTACCGCCTGGCCGGCCTGGGGCGCGCAGGTGATGCGATGCCGTTCGACGCGGCGCAGAAGGATGAAGTGCAGCGCTTGGCCTATGTGGCCGTGACCCGAGCTGTCAGCCACTGCTACTGGTATGTGGAACGTCCGACCGTCGACGCGCACCGGTTGCCGCGGGCGTCCAGCCTGGTGGACGGTCGTCAGCCGTTCTTCGAAGACCTGCGCGGGCAGTAGCACCGTTAGCCCTGCGCGGTCTGCAGCGACAGGCGATTGTTGGTATCGTGCCGGGCATTGCCTACCGAGGTGTCGATGTTTTACCTGCCCCTAACCAGCCACCTTGCCGATCAGTTGGCTGGCACTGCCGAGCACTCACTGCTGGAGCAGGCCAACGTCCTGCAAGCGGCGGCGCTGCTGTTCATTCTCAATTTGCCACGCCAGGCGCCTGGAGCGCTTGGCACCGAGGCACTGGAGCGGCGCTTTGCCGAAGTGGTGCAGATCGCCGATGAGATCGAAAGCAGCGCCCCGGGGCAGTTTCTTGCCCAAGTGCGCCAGCGCTTCGATGCGCAAGCGTTCGCCAGCGGTCTGGGCCTGCTCGGCGAGCATGGCATTGGCCTGCTCGATGCCGAAGTGGCCATCGACGAAACCAATCTGCGTACTGCTGAAGGGGGCTGGAACTTCGCCTTTTCAATCGCTTACCGGCAGAAGCTGACACCGCTTCACCCGGCCGATCTGCCTAGCCTTGCCAGCGAGCTGATGCTCAGTGATCCGCAGCAGCGCTTGCTGCGCGAGTTTCTCGGCGGCGTCGAGGAATCGGTGGCGGTGCAGGGCTTTGCCGGCACCGGCAAGACGTTTCTCATCCACCAGTTCGCCCGCCTGCTCGACCCCCAGCGCACCTTGCTGCTGGCACGCACCGACGGCCAGCTGCGAGCGTTGTGCGCGCGGGTCAAGGATGCCGAGGCGTTCACCGCGCTGACCTTCGGCCAGCTGGCCGATCTGATCCTCAACCGTGACCAGACCCGCAATGGCTGGCGCATTCAAGAGCGCTACCGCACCAAGCTGACCTGGCGCCCGCAGGACAGCCAGGTGGTGCAGTGGCTGGGCATCACCGATATCGGCCCGCTGCGCGCCCAGGAGGTGGTCTCGCTGTGCGCTGCTGCCGTGCGCAGCTTTTGCCACGACAGCCACGTCACGCTGCAGCTCAAGCATTTGCCCTGGGCCGGCCCTGGCTTCACCCCGCTGGATCAGCAGGTGCTGCTGGAAATGGCCCAGCGCTACTGGCAGGAACTGATTCGGCCCTCGGCGCGGGAAATCCAGTTGCCGGTGCGCGACTACCACCGCATCAAGCTGCTGTCGCTGCTCGATGAGGTGATCGACAGCCGCTTCAGCCATGCCATCGTCGACGAGGCCCACGAGCTGTCGGCGCCGATGCTGGCGGTGCTGGACCGCAGCCCGCAGGCGATCATCGCTCTGGGCGACGAGTTGCAGAACCTCAACGGCTTGAGCCCGCGTCATGGCGGTTTCATCCGCCAACGCACCATTGGCCGCTCGTTGCGCGCCGGCGCGGCCATGGATGGCGTACTCAATCCGCTGATCCAGGCCCATCCAGCAGCCATTCAAGCAGCATTCAGCGGGACTGCCGAGCACTACACGCGGGTCAGCTTCTACGACGCCGTGACGGTGCCGACCCAGCCCACCGTGCTGCTGGTGGATGATGAGTGGGGGTTGTTCGGCTGGTTCCAGCGCCTGACCCACCAGAACGTTCCATTCGTGCTGCTCAAGGGTGCGCGCAAGGACTTCGAGCTGTTCGTCGAGGACTGCATCGAGCTGTACCGCTACGGCACACGGCCGCGTCACCACATGCTGTTCCGCTACGCCAGCTGGCAGGCGCTGGAACAGGACAAGGGCGATGACCGCGCTTTCGTCGCCGTGGCCAACCTGCTGCGCAAGGGCTACACCGCCGAGCATTTCGCCAAAGCCAAGAGCCGCTACCGCTTCACCCAGGCGCCGACGCTGTTCCTGGCACGGGTGCAGGATGTGAAGAACCGTGAGTTTGCGCGGGTGATGGTTTCGCCGGAGCTGATGGCCGCACCCACCACCTCGGGCGGACGCACTGCCCGTGCGCGGACTTTGGCTGGGCTGTACACGGCCTGCTCACGCGCCCGGCACGAATTGATCGTGCCGGGCGGGATGCTTGATTGGGTCAAGGATCAGGGGCGGGAGTAGGGGGCCTGGTCGGCGTCTTCCGACGGATGGTTCGCGGCTAAACCGCAGCGGCGGACCGTCCGCTCCTGCAGGGATCTTTGCAGGAGCGGGCGCCGTGCTGGATCAGTTACGGTCCAGCCACACGGTCTGGGCGTTGGTGAACTCGCGTACACCGAAGTGCGACAGTTCGCGGCCGAAACCACTTTTCTTCACGCCGCCAAAGGCCACGCGGGGGTCCGAGGCGCTGTAGCCATTGATGAACACGCCGCCGGTGTCCAGGGCCGTGGTCATGCGCTCGGCCAGCTCCAGGTCGGCGGTGTAGAGGGTCGCGGTCAGGCCGAAGTCGCTGTCGTTGGCCAGTTCCACGGCATGCTCGGCATCGCGGGCGCCGATGATCGCGGCCACCGGGCCGAACAGCTCCTGGCGGAAGGCGGTCATCTGCGGCGTCACCTCGCCCAGCACAGTCGGTGCGTAGAAGTTGCCGACGCCCTCGAGCTTGTGCCCGCCCAGCAGTACCTTGGCGCCTTCGGCGATGCTGGCCTGGACCTGGCCGTCGAGTTCATCGCGCAGGTCGTAACGGGCCATGGGGCCAATATAGGTGTCGTCCGACTGCGGATTGCCCACCACCAGGGCGCGGGTGGCTTCGACGAACTTGGCGGTGAAGGCCTCGAGCACCGATTCCTCGACGATCATGCGCTTGGCTGCGGCGCAGACTTGCCCAGTGTTCTGGTAGCGACCGATCACGGCGGCCTTGACCGCCGCGTCGAGGTCGGCGTCAGCCAGCACGATGAACGGGTCGGAGCCGCCCAGCTCGAGCACGCACTTTTTCAGCGCCGCACCGGCCTGAGCACCGATGGCCATGCCGGCGCGCACGCTGCCGGTCAGGGTCACTGCTGCGATGCGCGGGTCGTTGATGGCGCGGGTAACGCCTTCGGGGCTGACGTTGAGCACTTCGAACACGCCGTGCGGCAAGCCGGCACGGGTAAACAGCTCACGCATCAGGTAGGCGGTGCCCATGACGTTCGGTGCATGCTTGAGCACGTAGGTGTTGCCTGCCAGCAGCGCCGGCACCGCGCCGCGCAGCACTTGCCACAGCGGGAAGTTCCACGGCATCACCGCCAGAATCGAGCCGAGCGGACGGTACTCGATGCGCGCCGTGGCAATCTGTGTCGGCTCCGGGGCGAGCATCGCCGGGCCGTGCTCGGCGTACCAACGGCACAGGCCCACGCACTTGCTGACTTCGCCACGGGCCTGGCTGATCGGCTTGCCGATTTCACGGCTGATCATCTGCGCGAAGGTTTCTGCGTCGTCGTGCAGGGCGTCGGCCAGGGCCAGCAGGTGTTCGCTGCGCTGCGCAACTGGCAGGCGACGCCATTGTTCATAGCCAGCCTTGGCGCGCTGCAGCGCCGCTTCCTGTGCGGCGTCGGTGTCGAACAGGTAATGGCCGATCTGCTCGCCGCTGTACGGGTCGGTGGAGATGGCGTGGGTCTGGCTGCTGATCTGGCTCATGGCGGACCTCGTTGTTATCAGTGAGTGGGGCCAGATTAGTGGTCATGCTTATTTTTGAAAACTGAATAATAATGAGCGCAACATTCACGTTTGGAGAATGGCTGTGGACCTGGTGCAACTGGAAATCTTCAAGGCCGTGGCCGAGCACGGCAGTATCAGCGCCGCTGCGCAGCAGATTCACCGCGTGCCCTCGAACCTCACCACGCGCATCAAGCAGTTGGAGGACGATCTCGGCGTCGATCTGTTCATTCGCGAAAAAAGTCGCCTGCGCCTGTCGCCGGCCGGCTGGAATTTCCTTGAGTACACCCGGCGCATTCTCGATCTGGTACATGAGGCGCGGTTGACGGTCGCAGGCGAAGACCCGCAGGGCACGTTCTCTCTGGGTTCACTGGAAAGCACCGCCGCGGTGCGCATTCCGGCGTTGCTGGCGGCCTACAACCAGCGCTACCCCAAGGTCGATCTGGACCTCACTACCGGTCCCTCGGGGACCATGCTCGAAGGCGTGCTGGGCGGGCGGCTGGTGGCGGCGTTCGTCGATGGCCCGCTGCTGCATCCCACGCTGGAAGGCATGCCGGTGTTCGAGGAACAGATGGTGATCATCGCACCGCTCAACCACGCGCCGATCACCCGCGCCCAGGATGTCAATGGCGAGAACATCTACGCCTTTCGGGCCAACTGCTCGTATCGTCACCACTTCGAAAGCTGGTTCGTGCGCGACGACGCGGTGCCCGGCAAGATTCACGAAATGGAGTCGTACCACGGCATGCTCGCCTGCGTGAGCGCAGGGGCTGGGCTGGCGATGCTGCCGCGCAGCATGCTTGACAACATGCCCGGCTGCAGCATGGTCAGCGCCTGGCCGATGTCCGAGGATTTCCGCTACCTCAAGACCTGGCTGGTGTGGCGGCGGGGTACGGTGTCGCGCAGCCTGAGCATGTTCATCCAGCTGCTTGAGGAGCGGCAGGGCAAAGAAGACTGAGCGGAATTTGAAATTTGGTGCAGCAACAAAGCGGTTCGCTGCATTTAGCGCCACCGGTCAGGAGATCGCTCGACGAACCGAATCTGCCGCTTCCTTCGCACTCACAGCTACGTACGGCATGTTGTCGTGCATTTTCTTTAGCCACGCAAGGTGAAAGATCATGGACAAGAAAGACAGCAAGATGGGTGACACCAAGTCCGGCAGCCACGGTGGGACGAAAAACCCCGGCAATTTCGCCAATGACCGCGAAAAAGCTTCCGAAGCCGGGCGCAAAGGTGGCCAATCCTCAGGCGGTACCAGCAAAGGTGGGGCAGGCAGCAAAGGTGGCCGTTCCTGACCACTGAATGACGCAGTGCCGGCCCGGCTGGCACTGCGATTCACAGCACAACTCCCTCTCGCGATCATCACCCTCACACTCCAAGGACTCGTTTCCATGCCGCGCGCAATCTGGAAGGGTGCCATCAGCTTCGGTCTGGTCCATGTTCCCGTCAGCTTGCACACGGCGGTCAAGGATGAGCGCATCGATTTCGACTGGCTGGACAAACGCAGCATGGACCGCGTTGGCTACAAGCGCGTCAATAAGGTCACCGGAAAAGACATCGACAAGGACGACGTGGTCAAGGGCGTGGAATACGAAAAGGGCCGCTACGTCGTGATCAGCGAAGCCGAAATCCGCAAGGCTCGGCCCAAAGCCACGCAAACCATCGACATTTTTTCTTTCGTCAAGGCGACGGATATTCCGTTGCAGCACTTCGACACCCCGTACTACCTGAGCCCAGACAAACGCGGCGGCAAAGTCTATGCGCTACTGCGCGAAACGCTGCAAGACACCGGCAAGGTGGCGCTCGCCACCCTGGTGCTGCACACCCGCCAACACTTGGCGCTGCTGCGCCCATTGGGCGACGCGCTGGTGCTGATCACCTTACGCTGGCCGGATGAGGTACGCAGCTTCGATACCCTGGAGTTGGACGCAAGCGTCGCCGCGCCCAAGCTGCAAAAGCAGGAGCTGGCCATGGCCAAGCGTCTGGTCGAGGACATGAGCGGGCCCTGGAGCCCGGATGACTATCACGACGCATTCCGCGACACGATCATGCAACTGGTCGAAGAAAAAGCCCGTAAGGGCAAGTTGAGCGCGGTGAAGAAGGCCAAGTCGAGCACCGGTAAAGGTGCCCATATTCTTGATCTGACAGAAATGCTCAAACGCAGCCTGGCCGGCAACACTGCTGCGAAGAAACTGCCCGCCAAGAAAACGCCGGCGCGTGCAGTGGTCAAGAAATCCGGCAAACGAACGCACAAGGCCTCCTGACTGCACTGCTTAACGCTGCTGGATCAGTTCGATTAAATTACCGCAGGTATCATCGAATATCGCAGTGGAGACGGCGTCACTCTCACTGGGCGATGAAATGAACTGCACGCCGCTCGCGCACAGGCGCAGGTATTCCGCTTTGACATCCTTCACCCCAAATGCCGCGACAGGCATGCCATCAGCACGCAGTGCTGCCTGGTAAGCAAGGATAGCAGGGTGGGTAGTTGGCTCAAGCAGCAGTTGGATACCGTGTGCATCACTGGGTGAACTGAGCGTCAATCGTCGATAGTGGCCGTGAGGCTCATCGATGCTTGGCTCGAAACCGAGTACATGGTGATAAAAAGTATGGGCCTTGGCCTGGTCGTTAACGAAGAGGCTGATGGTCACGATCTTCATAAGCTCATCCACATTGGCTTGCGATCTTAACGGTCAGTAAAGCGCAAATACCGCCTTTGCCCACCATTGCGATAGCGATTTGCGCATTCAGTCGAACCAGTAAGCGTGCATGCGCTTGAGAAATTCACTGCCCAGGTCCACGCCACTGGCGCTGCCCAGTACCGCGTCGACCTGACAGTTCGGGCATACCGCAGTCTGCCCGCCATCCGTCCAGTCGGTGATTTCGCTGGGCGGGTAGTGTTCAAGGCAGTAGAAACAGGCGCAGTCGCTGCTGGCCTCAAGTTGTTCACGGTTCCACGAGGAAAAGCGGTGGGCTTTGAGAATGTCTTGGTTCACGCGTGTGCTCCGTCGATGTCGTGGATGCTGAGCCGCGTGGGGCAGCTCAGCGGCCAGCCTACAGTAATGTTTCGACAGGCAGGAGGCGCACGTGTTCAAGCGCGTGCAAGTGGCGGTTCAGTCATCGTCCTTGCCAGTGCTGATCAGCACCGACTGCTGGATATCGATCCCCAGCAGCTGCGCAGGTTCTGCGTTGTCCGGCGATTGCTCAGCAAGCGGCAGCTCATTGCCGCGAAAGATGGTCCGGTTGTCACCGGGCTGAGCGAGGGTGACGAGCTTGTCGCCTTGATAGAAAAAGCGCGTTGTAGGGGATGATGGCATGGCCTTGGGCTCCGATTGCGGGATAGATGCAAGGCTTGAAGTGTTGCGCGGGGTTGCGGGGCGGACAACTGATAGAAATGTCAGGCGTCAAGGCACCTGCCAGGCGCACGGCCTGGCCGGTGTGAGGCGGGTTAGCGCTGAGGATTAAGGGTCAAGTGCACATGGCGATTGACGTCCTTGTACAGCAGGTAGCTGAAATTGCCTGGCCCACCGGAATAGCAGGCTTGCGGGCAGAAGGCACGCAGCCACATGAAGTCACCGGCTTCGACCTCCACCCAGTCCTGGTTGAGCCGATACACCGCCTTGCCTTCCAGCACGTAGAGGCCGTGCTCCATGACGTGAGTTTCGGCGAACGGAATGACGCCACCGGGTTTGAACGTGACGATATTGACGTGCATGTCATGGCGCATGTCGGCCATGTCGACGAAGCGTGTGGTGACCCAGCAGCCCTCGGTGCCGGGCATCTCGATGACCTGGGCGTTGTCACGGTGGGTGACGAACGAGGTCGGTAGATCGAGGCCTTCGACCCGCTGATAGTGCTTGCGCAGCCAGTGGAAGGTGACGTTGCTGTCGCTGCGGTTGCGCAGGCTCCATTCGGCACCTGGCGCAATGAACGCATAGCCGCCAGGGCCCAACGTATGGGCGCTGCCTTCCAGGGTGATGTCGATCTGACCTTCGACGACGAACAGCACCGCTTCGGCGTTGACGTCCAGCTCAGGGCGCTCGCTGCCGCCTTCTGGGGCTACCTCGACGATGTACTGCGAGAAGGTTTCGGCGAAGCCTGTCAGCGGGCGGGCGATGACCCACATACGCATCTTGTCCCAGAACGGCAGGTGGCTGGTGACGATGTCGCGCATCACGCCTTTGGGAATCACCGCGTACGCCTCGGTGAACATGGCACGGTCAGTCAGCAGCTCGGTCTGAGCAGGGTGCCCACCGTGGGGGGCGAAGTAGGAGTGCTTGGACATGGACATTCTCGACCTTGTTGTTCTTTTCCCATGCACTGAACCGCGCCGGCCGGCGTGGGGCAGGGAAGCCTGTGCAGCATAGGGGGCTGGAGTTCACATGCACAAATTAAATGTCGGAATGCCATGTATCTGATTATCGAATACGAAGATATGTAGCGTGATTCTGCCGATCGAGCACCTGCCAAGACTGCAAAGAGGTCAAAGGCCGGGCCGGATCCATGTGATCTGCACATCCAACCCCAGACTCGAGACGCGCCAGGGCGGGGTGGACAAACGCGGTTGAGGTCAGAGCAAATTAGCGAGAAATCACATTAACTAACCAACATCAGAAATGAGCTTTAACTAATTGATACTGATCAGGTTCTATTCTTTGCATGCCAGACGCATTGCTGGAAATACGTCTTCTTGATCTCGGCGGGTGATAGGCGCGACTGGCTGTTGTAGGTCTGCTCGGTGATACCGAACGCGGTCATGCGCATCCACGACTTGGCGAACTTGCGGTTTTGCAGGCGCTTGCGTTCGGTATAGAGCGTCACCCCGGCGAGCTTGGCTTGTTGTGCCTGGCCAGCCACCTGCGCCCCCCAACTGCACAGGTCTTGCTCGTGCTTGCTCATGGGGCGAGCTTGAGCGTCCAGGCTGATGGCGGTGAGGAGGGCGAGAGGAAGTAGAAAAAGCCGCATGTTGCTGTCCTAAGCGCTTGAAGAGCGGCAAGTTTGCCTTCGCACTGCGAGGGTCGGGGCCAGCAAAATGGTGTCACGGGAGGTGGCGCGTTACCCCAGGGTTTGCAGGCGCGACCGGCTCGGCGGCGTGAATGGCCGCCAAGCTCAGGATTTCATCGCCAGATGACCGATAGCCACCTTGCGCACCTGCGTCATTAAGCTGAAGTGGCCTGCAACGCGCTGCCGCGCGGTGCGTTCAGCCGGACGCGGCAAGCGTCGCCAAATGCCTTGAACAGTGCGATGGAGTCGGGGTTGCTGGCGGCCTGCCATTCAGGGTGCCATTGCACTGCGAACAGGAAAGGGGAAATGGACGGACCATGGATCGCCTCCACGAGGCCGTCGTCGGCCACAGCCAGCGCTTCCAGGCCCTGGCCCAAGGTACGCAGGCCCTGACCGTGCAGCGAGTTGACACGGATCCGCTCGGTGCCGAGCACGCGCTCGAGCCAGCTACCCGGAACGATGTCGACGCCATGCACCTGGGCGTACTGCACCTCGACCGGGTCGTCAGGGTTCTCACGGTGGTCGTTGAAGCCAGGTTCGGCGTAGACCTTCTGGTAGATGTCACCCCCCAGCGCCACGTTGATTTCCTGCATGCCGCGGCAGATGCCGAAAATCGGCAAACCACGGGCCAAGGCCAGTTGCACCAAGGCAATGTCGAATAGATCGCGGGATTTGTCCTGCGCCTTGCCAGGGGTCTGGTTTTCCTGGCCGTACAAACCTGGATCGATGTTGCTGCCGGCGCCGGTCAGGTAGATACCGTCCGCCATGTCCAGGTAGGTTTCCAGCTCGTCGGTGCCGCAGCAGGTGGGCACCAGTACCGGTACGCAGCCGCCGAACTCGACCAGCGGGGTGATGTATTTATGGGTCATGACCTGATAGTCATGGCCTTTGCGCGCTTGGCTGCCCATGGTCATGAGGACCACGGGTTTGCGCGAGGAAGAGGGGGTATTGCCACTGTTGCTGTTGGACATAAGTCACCTTGGGACAGGCCGGCCTGTCGTTGTCTTGCAGGTGCCTGGGGCGAGCCGCGTGTGACACCTGACACCCCGACGTCCGCATCCGCAGTACGTCGTTCCGGGCTGTCCACAGCTTGCCAGAGCCGTTCGATATGTCAAACGCGCCCAGGTCCGCTTGGGACCCCCGCTCAAAGCGCTGCAGCCCAGTGCTGGCGGGGCTTGGCCCGCTGTGGCGGCGGGCGTTGTAGAGCGCCGCAGTCGGTTCATTGCAGCGGCGCAATGAAGCCGGCCCGTAGGTGTGCTGCAATGCGCTGCGGTTGCGCAGCGCCGTATGCGCAGCCATGCTCGAAGACTCGATCACTGCCAGCCCAGGAGCCGCAGATGTCCAGCAGCGACACCGCTTCGATCACGCGCATGCCCTTCGATGACCTCCAGCGCCTGCTGCAAGCGATCTTCCAGCGCCACGGCTGCTCGCCCGAAGTGGCGTCGGTGCTGGCGCACAACTGCGCCAGTGCGCAGCGCGATGGCGCGCACAGTCACGGGGTATTTCGCATGCCTGGCTACGTCTCGACCTTGGCCAGCGGCTGGGTCGATGGCCAGGCGCAACCGCAGGTCAGCGAGGTGGCCGCAGGCTTCATCAGCGTCGATGCCCGTGGCGGGTTCGCCCAGCCGGCCCTGGCTGCGGCGCGCGAACGGCTCGAAGACAAGGCCCGCGCGGCCGGGATTGCCGTGCTGGCCATTCACAACTCGCACCATTTCGCAGCGCTATGGCCGGATGTCGAGCCGTTCGCCGAAGCCGGGCTGATCGCCCTCAGCGTGGTCAACAGCATGACCTGCGTGGTGCCGCACGGTGCGCACAAGCCGTTGTTCGGCACCAACCCGATCGCTTTCGCCGCGCCATGCCATGGCGCGGCGCCGATCGTCTTCGACATGGCCACCAGCGCCATGGCCCACGGCGACGTGCAGATCGCCGCCCGCGCCGGTGAGCAACTGCCGCCTGGGACGGGGGTCGATGCAGCCGGCCAGCCCACCTGTGATCCGCGGGCAGTGCTCGACGGCGGCGCCTTGCTGCCGTTTGGCGGGCACAAAGGCTCGGCGCTGTCGATGATGGTCGAACTGCTGGCTGCCGGCCTTACCGGCGGGCACTTCTCGTGGGAGTTCGACTGGTCGCGCCACCCCGGTGCGAAAACGCCATGGACCGGCCAGCTGTTGATCGTCATCGACCCCAGCAAGGCCAGTGGCGAGGGCTTCGCCTTGCGCAGTCAGCGCCTGGTCGAGCAGATGCACGCAGCAGGCCTGACACGGCTGCCGGGTCAGCGCCGCTTCCAGGAGCGGGCCATCGCTCAGCGCCAGGGTGTGGCGCTGACCCAGGCGGAGCTGACCCAGTTACGTGCGCTATGAGCCGGGCGTGGGCGGCGCCATGCTGCACGGGCGCAGGCAGTCATTGCATTGCAGTGATGTTCCTCGGCCAGCAGTGCAGGTATGCTCGGCAAGTCTTTCCGAACTGACCTGAACCAAGGAGCTGTGCGCTGTGTTCAAACATGTCGATGCCTATGCGGGCGATCCGATCCTCTCGTTGATGGAAACCTTCAAAGGCGATCTCCGCGCCGACAAGGTCAACCTGAGTATTGGCCTCTATTACGACGAGGCTGGCGTGGTCCCGCAACTGGCAGCAGTGGCCGAGGTCGAGCAGCGTCTGGCCGGGCAACCCCATGAAGCGTCGCTGTACCTGCCAATGGAAGGGCTTTCCAGCTATCGCCAGGCGATTCAGGCCCTGCTGTTCGGCGCCGAGCACCCGGCGGTGCAGGGCGGGCGCGTGGCTACGGTGCAGACGGTAGGCGGTTCGGGCGCGCTCAAGGTCGGTGCCGACTTCCTCAAGCGCTACTTCCCCCAGTCGCAGGTGTGGGTCAGCGACCCGACCTGGGACAACCACCGCGCCATCTTCGAGGGCGCCGGTTTCACCGTGAACACTTACCCGTACTTCGACCCGGCCAGCCGTGGCCTGGATTTTTCCGGCATGCTCGCCACGCTGCAGGGCTTGGCGCCCCGCAGTATCGTGTTGCTGCACCCGTGCTGCCACAACCCCACCGGTGTCGACCTCGACGAGCAGCAGTGGCAGCAAGTGGTGGAAGTGGTCAAGGCGCGCGAGCTGATTGCGTTTCTCGACATCGCTTATCAGGGCTTTGGCGCAGGCCTGGTCGAAGATGCCTACGCCATCCGCGAAATGGCCCGTGCCGGCGTGCCGTGCCTGGTGAGCAATTCGTTCTCGAAGATCTTCTCGCTGTATGGCGAGCGTGTCGGCGGGCTGTCGGTGGTCTGTGACGACGCCGGCAGCGCCCAGCACGTGCTCGGCCAGCTCAAGGCTACCGTACGCCGCAACTACTCCAGCCCGCCATGCCACGGCGCGCAGTTGGTCGCCGGCGTGCTGGGCGATCCGGCGCTGAACGCGCAGTGGGTCGGTGAAGTGGAGGCCATGCGTGAGCGCATTCTGGCCATGCGCCAGGGGCTGGTGGACCTGCTCGGCGAACTGCTGCCGGGTCAGGATTTCCAGTTCTTCCTGCGTCAGCGCGGCATGTTCAGCTACACCGGCTTCAGCGTGGCCCAGGTGCGGCGCCTGCGTGACGAGTTCGGTGTGTACCTGATCGACAGCGGCCGGGTCTGCATGGCCGGTTTGCGTCCCGACAACCTGCGCCGGGTTGCCGAAGCCTTCGCTGCGGTGCAGCAGGGCTGATCAGTCCAGGCCGGTGCCCCGTGCGCCGGCCTGGCTAGCGCTGCAGCAACTCGGGGCTGTTGAAGTTCTCCAGGCGAACATCCCCCTGGGTGCACTCCAGCGCTGCCACCGGACCGCGCAGCAGGGCCTTGTGCAGGCTGCGTTCACCCTCGTTCCAGGCGGTTTCCAACAAGGCCAGGCTGCGCGTGGGCAAGACGCAGAACATCGGTTGCCAGTACTCGCCCTGGCGCACCATGGCCGGCGCATCCTGGCGCAGGGCCAGGGCCAGTAGCCCATCGAGCAACGCCACATCGATTCGCGGCGCATCACAGGCCAGCACCGCCAGCCAGTTGTGGCGCGCCACGCGCAAGCCCGCCAGCACGCCCGCCAGGGGCCCTGGGAAGCCGGTCTGCGCATCGCAGACCAGTTGATCGGCATAATCGGCATAGCGCTCGGCGTTACGGTTGCAGGAGATGATCAGGTCATCGCTCCACGGTCGCACGACACGCTGCACATGGGCCACCAGCGGTGCGTCGCGCCAGCTGATCAGCCCTTTGTCACGACCGCCCATGCGCTGGCCGCGCCCACCGGCGAGGATCAGCACTGAGCAAGGGGGGTTGCCGAGCATGGGAAAGACTCCTGGCAGGTTGCCGTCAGCGTAGAGGGCCAGCGGGGTTGGCCGCCGCAGGCCGCGACGCACGAGGATGTGCACCCCCGTGCGTCACTGCTGGCAACCGTCCCACTTCGCCGCCGTGTTGTCCAGTCAATCGCGCTCTGGCTCGGCCGGTACAGGCTGCTCGGCTTTGCCGCGCCCCGCGAGTTTCATGACCACGACGAAGAACACCGGCACGAACACCACCGCCAGGGTCGCGCTGAGCATGCCGCCGATCACCCCGGTGCCAATCGCCTGCTGGCTCGCCGAGCTGGCGCCACTGGCGATGGCCAGCGGCACCACGCCGAGAATGAACGCCAGCGAGGTCATGACGATCGGCCTCAGGCGCAGGCGTGCCGCTTGCAGGGCTGCGTCGCGGGCAGGTACGCCTTGATCGACCAACGACTTGGCGAACTCGATGATGAGAATGGCGTTCTTCGCCGACAGGCCAATCAGGGTGATCAGGCCGACCTTGAAGAACACGTCATTCGGCATGCCGCGCAGGGTCACTGCCAGCACCGCACCGAGTACCCCAAGCGGAACCACCAGCAGCACTGCGGTAGGAATCGACCAGCTTTCGTACAGGGCCGCCAGGCACAGGAACACCACCAGCAGCGACAACGCCAGCAGAATCGGCGCCTGGCTGCCCGACAGACGTTCCTGCAATGACAACCCGGTCCATTCCAAGCCGACACCGCTCGGCAACTGCGCCACGATCCGCTCGACCTCGGCCATGGCTTGGCCAGAGCTCTGGCCCGCCGCCGGCTCGCCGGAAATAGACACCGCCGGATAGCCGTTGTAGCGGGTCAGTTGCACCGGGCCACTGACCCAGCGAGCGCTGACGAAGGCGCTGAGCGGCACCATCTTGCCCGCGCTGTTGCGCACATGGATCTTCAGCAAGTCTTCGACCTGGCTGCGCTGGTCGCCCTCGGCCTGCACCACCACCCGCTGCATGCGCCCCTGGTTGGGGAAATCGTTGACATAGCTCGAACCCACGGCAGTGTCGAGCACCGTGCTGATGTCGCCGAACGAAACGCCCAGGGCGTTGGCCTGGCGGCGGTCGATGTCCAACTGCACCTGCGGGCTTTCGGCCAGCGACGATTCGCGCACATTGGTCAGCAGCTTGCTGTTGCCTGCCTGTTTGAGCAGTTCATCGCGCGCGGCCATCAGTTGGGCATGGCCCAGGCCACCACGGTCTTGCAGGCGGAACTGGAAGCCGGTGGACTCACCGAGGCCATCGACCGGCGGCGGCAGCACGGCAAAGGCCACCGCGTCCTTGATCTGGCTGAAGGCCATGTTGGCGCGATCGGCGATGCTTTGCGCACTGTCGTCGCTGCCGCGCTCGGACCAGTCCTTGAGGGTGGTGAAGGCCAGGGCTGCGTTCTGCCCGCTGCCCGAGAAGCTGAAGCCCAGAATCACCGTGGTGTTGTCGATGCCTGGCTCGTTGGCGTTATTGGCCTCGATCTGCGCCGATACCTGCTCGGTACGGGCACGGGTGGCGCCCGGCGGCAGCTGGATATCGGTGATGGTGTAGCCTTGGTCTTCGGTGGGCAGGAAGTCACTGGGCAACTGGCTGAAGCCAAAAGCCAGCGCGCCGAGCAATACGGCATACACCAGCAGGTAGCGACCGCTGCGCGCCAGGGCATGTCCGACCCAGCGTTCGTAGCCGTCGGTCATACTGGCGAAGCGCCGGTTGAACCAGCCGAAGAAACCGCGTTTTTCGTGATGCTCGCCTTTTTCGAGGGGTTTGAGCAGGGTGGCGCACAGGGCAGGGGTCAGGCTCAGGGCGAGGAACGCCGAGAACAGGATCGACACCGCCATCGACACCGAGAACTGCTGGTAGATCACCCCCACCGAACCGCTCATGAAGGCCATGGGCAGGAACACCGCCACCAGCACCAGGGTGATGCCGACGATGGCGCCGCTGATCTGGCCCATGGCCTTGCGTGTGGCGTCGCGCGGCGACAGGCCTTCCTCGGCCATGATGCGCTCGACGTTCTCTACCACCACGATGGCGTCGTCGACCAGGATACCGATGGCCAGCACCATGCCGAACAGCGTCAGCACGTTGATCGAAAACCCCAAGGCGAGCATGGTGGCGAAGGTGCCCATCAGCGCCACGGGCACGACCAAGGTCGGAATCAGCGTGTAGCGGATGTTCTGCAGGAACACGAACATCACCACGAACACCAGCAGCATCGCCTCGAACAGGGTGGTGACTACCTGCTTGATCGACACCTTGACGAACGGCGAGGTGTCGTAAGGGATGTCGTATCGGGTGCCTTCGGGGAAGAACTTGGCCAGTTCCTCCATCTTGTTGCGCACCAGCGTGGCGGTCTCCATGGCGTTGGCACCCGGCGACAGCTGCACGGCGAAGGCGGTCGATGGCTTGCCATTGAGGCGCGTGCCGAACTGGTATTCCTGGGCGCCGACTTCCACCCGAGCGACGTCACCGATGGTCACCGTCGAACCATCGGGGTTGGCCCGCAGTACTACGGCGGCAAAGGCTTCCGGGGTGGTCAGCTGGCCATTGACCACCACGTTGGCGGTGATTTCCTGGGTCGGCCGGCTGGGCAGGTCACCGATGCTGCCCGGGGCGACCTGGGCGTTCTGTGCGGCAATGGCGTCGCTCACGTCGGTTGGCGTGAGGTTGAAGCCGATCAGCTTCTGCGGGTCGATCCAGATGCGCATGGCGCGTTCCGAGCCATACAACTGCGCCTTGCCGACACCCTTGATACGACGGATTTCGTTCATCACGTTGCGCGCCAGGATGTCGCTCAGCGCGGTTTCATCCATGCGCCCGTCCTCGGAGGTGAGGGTGCCGAGCAGCAGGAAACCGGTAGATACCTTCTCGACCTGCAAACCCTGCTGGGTGACCGGGCGCGGCAGGCGCGACTCGACCACCTTCAGGCGGTTCTGCACGTCGACCTGGGCCAGGTCCGGCGGGGTGCCGGGCTGGAAGGTGGCGGTGATGGTGGCGCTGCCCAGGCTGCTCTGCGACTCGAAGTACAGCAGGTTGTCGGCGCCGTTGAGCTCCTGCTCGATCAGGCTGACCACGCTTTCATCCATGGTCGCCGCCGAGGCGCCAGGGTAGACCGCGTAGATTTCCACCTGCGGCGGTGCCACGTTGGGGTACTGCGCCACCGGCAGCTTGGGAATCGCCAAGGCGCCGGCCAGGAGGATGAACAGGGCGACGACCCAGGCGAAGATGGGGCGGTCAATGAAGAACTGCGGCATGGTTCAGTTCCTCACTGTGCGCTTTTCTGCGCGAGGGCGTCAGCGCCCTCGGCGCTATCGATTTGAACCTGCTCGCCCGGTTTGACGTGCTGTAGCCCTTCGACCACCACCTGCTCACCGGCCTTCAGGCCCTCGAGTACCTGCCAGCGATCGCCCTGAGCGGTACCCAAGGTGACCTTGCGCTCACTGACCTGGGCCTGGGTGTCGACCACCATCACCTTGGGCACGCCGGCACTGTCGCGCAAAATAGCGCGCTGCGGAACGCTGATGCCTTTGGGCTGCACGGCCTGTTCGAGTCGCACCCGCACATAGCTGCCGGGCAGCAGGTCGAGGTCGGGGTTGGGGAACTCGCTGCGCAGGGTGATCTGATTGGTGCTGGCGTCGACGCTGATGTCCGAGAACAGCAACTTGCCCGGCAGTGGATAGGCGCTGCCGTCGTCCTGGATCAAGGTAGCCTGGGCCTGCTCATCGCCGACCTGCTGCAACTTGCCGGCGCGCATGGCACGGCGCAGGCTGTTGAGTTCACGGGTCGACTGGGTGACATCGGCATGGATCGGATCGAGCTGCTGGATGGTCGCCAGCGGGGTCGTTTCACCCTGGCCCACCAGCGCACCCTCAGTGACCAGCGCGCGACCGATGCGCCCGGAAATCGGTGCGGTGACGGTGGCATAGCCCAGGTTCAACCTGGCCCGTTCCAGTGCGGCCTTGGCCTCGGCCACCGCGGCATCGGCTTGCAGGTAGGCAGCCCGGGCGTTGTCGGCTTCCTGGCGGCTGATGGCCTTGTCGTCGACCAACTGCCGGTAGCGCTGGTCTTGCAGGCGCGTCTGATAGCGGGTTGCCTCGGCGCGCGCGAGGGCGGCGCGGGCACTGTCGTGGTCGGCCTTGAAGGGGGCCGGGTCGATCAGAAACAGCACATCGCCCTGTTTGACATCGCTGCCTTCACGGTAGACCCGCTTGAGCACCACCCCTGGCACCCGTGCACGCACCTCGGCGACCCGCGGCGCGAGAATACGTCCGCTGAGCTCGGTGGTGATGGCCAGCGACTGCTCTTGCAAGGTTTCCACCCGCACGTGCGGCGCGGGCGGCTGTTGTTCCTGATCGGCGCCATCGTCGCAGGCGGACAGCGTGAGGGTCAGCAACGCCAAAAGCGCCATGGGGCGCAGGCGCGAGGGAAACGAAGTGTACATACGGTTCTTCCCAATAATGATGTCGCTATGCTACGGCAACGCTTCCCGGTATGACTGTTAAGCTCTGTAGGTCAGGTGTGAAAATGTGTGAAGAATCCGGCTAATGCTGCGTAGGATTCTTTATCCTGCCCAAGTTGCCATCATCCTTGAAGCCCCTATGCCGAATATTCTTCTGGTCGAAGACGACAGCGCGTTGTCCGAGCTGATCGCCAGTTACCTGCAACGCAACGACTTCCATGTGCGGGTCATCAGCCGCGGTGACCAGGTGCTCGATGAAGTGCATCGGCATCGCCCTGACTTGGTGGTGCTCGATCTGATGCTGCCGGGTCTCGATGGCCTACAGGTGTGCCGGCGCCTGCGCCAGGAAACCCAGAGCCTGCCGATTCTCATGCTCACCGCCCGTGACGACAGTCATGACCAGGTGCTGGGCCTGGAGATGGGCGCCGACGACTACGTGACCAAGCCCTGCGAGCCTCGAGTGCTGCTGGCACGGGTGCGAACCCTGCTGCGCCGCAGCAGCGTCAACGAACCGCGCCTGGACAGTGAGCTGATCCACATCGGCGGCCTGTGCATCGACCTGGCCGAGCGCGTAGTCACCTGGCGCGGCGAACAGGTGGAGTTGTCTAGCGGCGAATACAACCTGCTGGTGGTACTGGCGCGCAATGCCGGCGAGGTGCTCAGCCGCGACCGTATCCTGCAGCAATTGCGCGGCATCGAATTCAACGGTACCGACCGCTCGGTGGATGTGGCGATCTCCAAGCTGCGGCGCAAGTTCGACGACAGCGCCGGCGAGGCGCGCAAGATCAAGACCGTGTGGGGCAAGGGCTATCTGTTCAGCCGCAGCGAATGGGAGTTTTGACGGACGATGCTCAAGCTGCTGGTACGCCTCTACGTGCTGATCATCCTGGCGTATGCCGGGGCCATCCTGTTCATCCCCGATACCATCGTTACCGTGTTCAAGGGCCGTTACACCGCCTACAACCTGGACATGGCCAAGGGCGTGCAATCGTTGTTGGTCGAGCAGTTCAAGCTGGCGCCGCGCGAGCAATGGCCGCAGGTCGAGCGCGACCTGGCCTCACGCTTCGCGCCGCTGGAGGTCAAGCGCCTGCGTTGGGATCAGGCGCAGCTGTCGAGCGAGGAGCGCGCGCGTCTGGAGCAGGGTCTGAACGTCGTCCGCCTGGGTGAGTGGGGGTTCTATCAGACAGCCCTGGCACCGCTGGACCGCGAGTGGCTGGTGAGCCTGTACAACCCGCCGGACCCCCTGGACATCAACGTATTGTCGTGGGGCGTGACGGTGCTGATCGGCGCGGCATTGCTCGGCTGCATCCTGCTCTGGGTATGGCCGCACTGGCGTGACCTGGAGCGGCTCAAGGACACCGCTCGGCGTCTGGGCCTTGGACAGCTCAGCGAACGTACGCAGATTTCACCGCACTCCAACATCGGCGAGCTGGCGCGGGTCTTCGACACCATGGCCGGCGATCTGGAGCGTCATCTCAACCAGCAGCGCGAACTGCTCAATGCGGTGTCTCACGAGTTGCGCACGCCATTGACCCGTTTGGACTTCGGCCTGGTGCTGCTGTTCGACGAAGTGCCTGCGGCAAGCCGCAAGCGTTTGCTGGAGCTGGTTGGCCACGTGCGTGAACTGGATGAACTGGTGCTCGAACTGCTGTCCTATAGCCGTCTGGAGAACGCAGAACAGCAACGCGAGCGGGTCGAGGTGTCGTTACCGGAGCTGGTCGACAGCGTTCTGGGCGGTTTTGCCGAAGAGCTCGACAGTCGCGGCATCCGTTGGGAAGTCCACAGCGAAGATGATCTGCCGCGCTTTGTACTCGACCCTCGGTTGACCGCCCGGGCCGTACAGAACCTGATCCGTAATGCCATGCGCTATTGCGAGTGTCGCCTGCTACTGCGCGTGGAGCTGGACGCCGAAGGAGGCTGCAAGCTCACGGTGGAGGACGACGGTATCGGCATCCCCGTCGAGGAGCGCGAACGCATCTTCCAGCCGTTTTATCGCCTGGATCGCAGCCGTGACCGCAGCACCGGTGGCTTCGGCTTGGGCCTGGCCATTAGCCGACGGGCCATCGAGGGGCAGGGCGGCACCTTGAACGTGGGGCCATCATCGTTGGGTGGGGCGCAGTTCGTGATTCGCCTGCCGCGGGCGGGCAATGAGGCGATGGGCTGACGACACGCTGGGCGTGCCTGCCAGCCACCGCCTGGGCTTATTCAGCCTGAATGCGCCACCGCGTCGTCCGACAGCTCGTCGAAGCCGTTGTCTTCGCCAGGCAGGGCGGTGATCACGCTGAAATCGCTGATTTCCACCTCGCCGCCGCCGTAGCCGAGCAGGTGGAAGGAGAACGCCTTGCGCAGGTTCGGGTTGTCGAAATCGAACTGCATTTCCAGCGGCTGATCGGCGGTCACCTGCATTTCATCCGGCAGGCCAATGGCCACGTCCTGCTCGAACTCCTTGGCCTTGAGCTGGATATAGGCGGTGTGCGCAGGGTCGAGCGCGCGGACCTTCAGGCGTACCCGTGTGCGCGTGCCTTCGGGCATTTCCAGGTACTGTGCGCCGATCAGGTTATCGGCCCAGTCGTCGCGAATGCTTTCTTGCAGGGCGATGGGATTGGGGCCACCGAACTGGTAGCGCAGATTCAGAGGGGTTTGCAGCAACGACTGATCCAGTGCATTGGCAAGGCCTGCGATCTGCACGCCGCTGACGTCGTCGCCCGGGCCAAGGTACTTGGCGCGGTCGGCGATGAAGCCGGTGCTGGCATAGCGCCGGCAGCGTTCCTGGAAATCACACTCGGTGAAGGTGCCCAGGCCATCGTGGTAGCGCAGCATGCCATTGGTGAACGAGACCATTTCCCGGCCGCTGTCGTAGCTGCGCAGCAGTGAACGGCCACTGAGCGAGGCGGGGATCGGCAAGGCGAAGTAGTCGAGCAATGAGGTTGTCAGGTCGACATGCCCGTAGGTACCGGCATGCACGGTTGGCAGTTGCGCCTGCTCCGGGGCGAGGATCAGGTTGAAGCCCCAGGAGGAGGCCAGACGCACGCCATCGATGCCGTGGGATTCGTCCGAGGTGATGACCACCAGGGTGTCCTTGAGTACGCCCTGGCGTTCGAGACTGTCGAGGAACTGGCCGATGGCGTCGTCGAGGTGGGCGACGGCCGCCTGTTTCGGGGTGTCGAAACGCTCCAGGTACGCCTCGGGCGCCGAATAGGGCTGGTGGGTACCGACGGTCAGCAGCGTGAGCATCCACGGCTGGCGCTGCTTGCGCAGCGTGCCGACGTAGTCCAGCGCGCCTTCGAAAAAGGCGCGGTCGTCCTTGCCCCAGGGGAAGTCGAGGTAGTTGGCGTTGCTGAACCACTCATCGCCATGCACTTGGCTGAAGCCGATGTGCGGCATGATGCGGTCCTTGGCCATGAAGCGCAGGCCGGCCGCTTGCAGGTAGTGGGTCGAGAAACCGGCCTCACGCAGCTGGTTGGGCAGACAGTCGCGGTTGCGGGTCTGCTGGGTCAGCAGCTCGACGCCCTTGGGCGTACCGTTGGCGAGCTTGTCGTAGTCGCCGCAGAGCATGGCGTACAGGCCGCGGATGGTCTGGTGGGTGTGCAGCACGTAGTCCGGGGTGTTCATGCCGCGGGCTGCCCAGCGGCTTAGGTTGGGCATCAGGTCCTGGTCGAAGCGGCTGTGCAGCGCCTCACGGTTGGGCCGCAGGTAGGCACCCGGGATACCTTCCAGGGTGATCAGCAACAGGTTGCGCGCCTTGCCTGGCCCGTCGAACAGGCGATTGCCATTGAGGTCGGCGTGCGTCAGGCCGACGGTGGACAGCGGCGCGGGTGGAGCATCGTTGCCCAGCCAATGGCGCACCTGGCGCTGGGCGTTGCCCGTAGCGGCCGAGAGCAACTGGTGCGAGAGGTTGTACTGGCGCCACTGGTCGGCATCCGATGGCCACAAGTGCTGACCGGCCCAATGGCCGGCGAACAGACCCAGCGCCAGCAACCACAAGGCGCCTGGCAACGGCCGTTCGGGCTGGCGTCGATTGCGCCAGCGTGCCAGCAGCCAGGCCACCACGCCGACACCAAGCAGCCAAGGCAACCAGCCATGGGCCAATGCGCCGCCTGTGGAGTTTTCCATGAACTGCGGATCGATCAGGTAGTTCAGGTCGGCACTGGCCGGCAGCCGCCCGACGGCACTGACCAGCTCAGCCGATGCCACCAGCAGTCCTGCCCAGAACAGCAGCAGCGGTAACGCCAGCCACCACGCACGGCGCTGCAGCAGCAGCGCCAGGAGGGTGCCGATGGCGAGATCCGACAGGTAACCGGCCGGGTTCGACCACCCCAGCAGGGCGCGACACAGCAGCGGGATCACCAGGACCAGCACGAACAGAGAGACGGTCCTGGCGGTGTATCGCCCGGACCCGTCGGTGTGTTTCCTCACGAAAAGATTTCCTTATTGCCATCAGACTGTCACATGACTGTGCGCGATGATAACAGGGCCGGCGTGTCGCGGCTGAGCGCAGGACCGAACCCGTCACTTCCGACAGAGCAGCGCGCACTTTCCGAGGCGGCGCGGTCTGCGGCAACGGCCGCGAATGGCCGCCGGGCGGCCATTGGCGTCGAGGAGGGAGGGGGCGATCAGAAGTAGTACGGAATCTTCAGGCTGAAGGTGAAGTCCGGCGCGTCGTCGGTCAAACCGATGGCGAGGTTGGGGACGATCGTCAGGTTGTCCGCCGCGGCGAGGGTCATGCCAACGTTGAAGTACGCGGCGTTGGCGTCGCTGCTTTTCACATCGGCCCAGGAATCGCCGGTTTCCGCCGACTTGATACGCGAGCGCCGGGCGATGAGGTCGGATACCGAGAACGACATCGACATCTTCTCGTTGAGCGCGAAGGCAACCCCTGCACCGATCTGGAAGCTGTCGCCGATCTTGACCTTGCCCGGCACCTTCTGGTTCAGGGTGGAACTCACGTCGCTGAACGAATCGGCGAAGGTGTGGGTGTAGGCCACGCTGCCAAAGATCACCGCCGGGTCGTAGGTCTTGACCAGCGAGAGACCCGGCGTGATCGACCAGACGCCGTTGCCGGTCGGCAGGTCTTCGGGGTAGCTCAGGCTGTCGTTTGCGGTATCACGCAGCAGCTTGATACCGAATGGATCCTTGCCGGTCGGCGCCTTGACCCGCAGGCTGACCACGGCATCGGGGCTGTTTTCGGACTCGTCGAGGAACTTGTAGGCCACGCCGAAGTTGACGTCGCCCAAGGTCGGATCGCGGGTCACACTCCGTTCCGAGACGCCCTGGGCATTGCCGCCCACGCCGCCAGACTGATAAGTCGATTCGCGGTACACCACCGGCACGTTGACGTCGAACTGCCAGCGCTGGTCGAGGTTGTAGCGGCCGGTGACGTCCAGGGTCCAGTTGTCGGCCTTGATACGGTCGAGGTTGATGTTGCCCAGGAAGATCGAATCCAGCGCAAGGAAGCCGTTGAGGATCAACTGACGGGTATCGTAGCGGGCATAGGTGACGCCGGTTTCCAGGCTGAAACGCCCACCGCCGAAGAAGCCGCTGGCTTCATCGTACAGGTTCGAAACGCTCTGCGCCGGTTGCGAATCATCCTGCAGCGACTGGCCATAGGAGGCGCTCTGGCCGGGCGTGCTGCCCGTCGCTGCGCCATTGCCATTGCCATTGCCATTGCCAGCCGCAGCGACGGCCGTAGCGCTGCGCGGCTGTGAAGCGGGCGAGCGGGTCAGGCGCTTGGGGGGCGCGGCGGTGGGTTGATCCTCGACCTGACGCACGCGTTGCTCGAGCACCATCAGGGCTTGCTGTTGCGCTTCATAGCGTTGTTTGAGCGCCATCAGCTCAGCCTTGAGCGCTTCCACCTGGGGGTCGGCGGCAGCGTACAAAAGCGAGGATGGCACCAAGGTCCCCAGGCAGATGACTGCCTTGAATGACAACGATCGGTGCATGATTGGCCGTCCCTTCCTACTGCGTTGAATTGAGACGAAGCGTAGATCAATATCCTGAAACACGAAGGCCCTTGAGCGGGTCCAGATTGCAGTTCAGCGCCCCGGCAGACGGCATGTTGTCGCGCAGCACCACATTGAGCTGCGTCATGTTGCTGACCGCATTGCTGCCACCGAGCAAGGTCGTGCTCTGCAGCAATCCACCGTCAGCCAGACGCTGCAGGCTGGCGCCCTGATTGTTACCGGCCTGGATCGCCATCTGGATGCCATTGCCGCTGTGGCTGACGCTCAAGGTGCCGGCGTTGCTGCTGCCACTGAGGGTAGCGCCGGACGTCAGCACCTGGCCTTGCGGAGTACCCAGGTCGGGTGCCTGGCTGGCTTCGCGCACGTTGATCGCGACATCGTTGAAGGCACTGTTGTTGTCACCGGCCACGCGCACCGTCTGGGTCACGCCCTGGACATTGCCCGTCAGTCCGGTGCCGCCTTGCACCACGCCCGTGCCCTGTCCCGGTACGCCGCCCTTGCCGTTCTCGCCGCTGATCGACACATAGAACTGCGGCTTGATCACGTTCTGCTGCACCTGCAGCGTGGTGGTCGCGCCGATGCGGTCACCTGCCGCGTTCTGCCAGGTGCTGCTCATGACCACACCAAAGCTGATGATGCGCCCCGGCATGACGTACTTGCCGCGCAACTGCGCCAGTTCCTGGTCCTTGATCTCGAGAGGTTTGAACAACTGGGCATGGGCTGGAAGGCTGGCGGCCAGGCAGGCAGCCACCAGCCAGGTGGAGATCTTCATCGTTGCTCCCCGGAGCTTGGTGCCCCTGTCGTCATTAGAAGAAATCACTCTGGATAAAACCGAATTCCATCAATTGCGCATCCTCGACCGGGAAGAACCCATCGACGCGACTTTTCGCGGTAAGCGGGGCGGGTGGGTCGAGCAGCGCGTTGGCCTTGTCATAGCCTGGACCGATGACGGCAAACACGATGCCGTTCCAGCCTTTGACGAAATCATCGAATCTGTAGCGCTTGTGGCCCAGTACCGGGTCGCCAATGTAGACCCAGCCCTTGTCGATGCGCTGTAGTACCACGAAGTGCTTGTAACCGCGGATATCCATCAACACCACCACCGGGATGGTAATGCGCTGCAGGCTGTCGGCTTCGACCCGGTAGCCGCGGGCACGCATGCCGATGCGCTCGACATAGCGTTTCATGTCGAGCATGGAAAAGCCCTGGACCTTGACGGTGTCCTGATCGGACTCGGCGAGCATACCCTCGATCACCTGATGCTCGTCGACGTCAAGCCAGTAGGCCTGCTTGAGCACGGTGGCCAGGGCGGCGGCGCCGCAACTGAAGTCGGTACGTTGTTGCACCAGATCGGCGAAGCGACGTTCACGAACGCTCTGCACCGGTTTGTACACCATATTGCCGCCCGGCAATGCCACCACGGCCATCTGCGCGGCCAGGCACAGGCTGTTCAGGCACATCAGTGCGGCAAGTAGAACGACGCGCATGGTTCTCTCCAGCGACAGCATCGGCTACAGACAGGAAAAGGGCCCCGAGGGGCCCTGTTCGCGTACTGCCTTACTTGCAGGCCTGGCAACCTGCGGCAATGGCCAGCGAGTTGCTTTGCTGGTTGCTGGTGCCGGCCGAAACGTTGGCACCGACGTTGCCCGACACGCCGTTGAGCGAGTTGTTCAAGCTGGCGGTGTTGGTGACCGGGTTACGCCAGCCGGTCGGGGTCAGCACTTGGTAGGAGGACGAGCCTGCCAGGCCAAAGGTGCCTTCTTCGTGAATCTTGATCGGGTGGCGCTGGCTGCTGCCGTAGCTGCCACGCTCCTCGATGTAGCCTGTGCCGGTGCCCGAGTAGGTGCCCTTGGCATTGGTGGTGGTGGTAAGGGTGGTGACTTCGTGGCTGCGATCGGTGCGGTTTTGAACGTTCAAACCGCTGCTGCTCTGGTTGGCACCGGCCGAGGCGGACGCTACCTGACCCGCGGAGACGGCAATGGCCAAGTTGTTTTTCTGTTGGTTGTAGCTGCCGGAGGTGACGTTGACCCCAACGTTGCCCGAGGTGCCGTTGGCCGAGTTCGACAGGCTGGCACTGTTGGACGTCGAGTGGTTGTTAGCGAAGTTGCCGCTGTTGACTTGGTTGACGTTGGTGGACGCGGATGCACTGCCGAAGATGAAGCGCTCATCTGCAGTGGCGATGGCGGCGGCGTTGTCCTGTTGGTTGGCCACCCCGGCCGCGGCGTTGGCGCCCAGGTTGCCTTGCGAGCCGTTGGCCGAGCTGTCGACCCGGGCGTCGTTGCGAGTCCCTTGATTGAGGTTGGAGTTGTTGCTGTTGCTTTGGGTGTCGTTGACACTGGCGGCAGCACCAATGCCATTGGAGCCATAGCCACCTGCTTGTGCTGCCACTGCCATGACTGCAGCCAGGGCGAATACCAGAGGCTTGAGTGCCGTTGTTGGTTTCATGGTGTTTCTCCGCTTGTTTGCCGTTAAGTGTGGGATGTGTCTTGGTGCCATATGGGTCAATCAGCGACCCGGACGCTCAGGGTGTTGGCCATGCGATTGCCGACCCCGGCGCTCTGATTCAACTGGACGACCCCACGGCTGCCGGTGAAGGCCTGGTCCCCGAGGGTGACCTGGCGGCTGCCTGGTGCGTGATCCGTTGCGTCGGAGCTGTTGGCCAGCGCTACTGTCTGCTGGCTGAGAATGCTGTCGTCGATGCGCTGTGGGAGGGCACTGATGCCGATCCGCACGCTGTTGGCTTGCTGGGTGCTGGCACCGGCTGCCTGGTTGACGCCCAACAAGCCGTTGCCGCCGCTGAAGGCATTGCCAGTAATCGCGGCGCTGGCGTCGCGCGCCGGGTTGGCGGCCAAATCGCTGGACTGCTCGATCGCGGTGTGGGCGCTGGCACTGCTGCCGATGGCGATGGACCGAGCGTTGGCCTGCTGCAGAGTGTCACCGGCGGCCTGATTGATGCTGAAGTTGCCTTGATAGGCACTGGCGCTGCCATCGATGCGGGCAGTGTCCTGTACCGGCGAGGCAGCCAGGGCGCTGGTGCTGCCGAGCGCGGTGCAGATGAGGCAAAGCAGACGGACGTTCATCTCATTGCCCCCGAGTCAGAATCTGCAGCGGGGCCAGGCCGCGCTGGACGCTTTGATTGACCGTGTTGGAAATGCTGTTGCCTGCCGAGGCGCCGGCTGCCGAGCCGCCGCCGACACCCGGCAACTGGCCCTGGCCCGCATTCATGCCCGGCAGGTTGCCGTGGCTGTCGGGGGTCAGTACCCGGTTGAAGCGGGTGCCGCTGGCAACCGAAGCGAAGTCGCCGTCGCTGAGTTCATTGGTTTGCGCCAGCACGTGCTGCGAGGGATTGGCACTGACCGTGGCCGGGTAGGGGTCTGGGGTGCCGGTATGGCGAACTGCGGCGCGCGGCTGCACATCGCGGTTGATGACGATCACGCCATTGCCGGCAGCGACTACCGGCTGCGCCAGGCTGATGCAGCCGATACCTGCGACGAACAGCACTGCGGGCAACGTGCGGGTGGCGATCATCACGGCGTTCTCCCTGGTCTGCGTGGTGCCTTGCGGCGGTGCCAGAGAGATAGCAGAAGCTGTGCCGCTTTTTGAAAAGCCTGGGAATACAACGACTTGGATGAATACGGAGTCAATCAACCCGCGATGTTGTTTCAAGGCTGAAACACTCATCCGGGTGATCGTGGGTCAAGCCCTTGCGTTTACAGGAGCGGCCATCGTGGTTGACTGGGTGTTTCAGGCTTGATACAGACCGCCGCAGCGCAGCGTCGGTCCAGCGCAGACGCGGCCTGCGCCGCGGTGATGTGTTTCAGGACTGAGACGAGGGCGGGCGTCGGGCTTCATCGCTCCAGCAGTTCAGCCACCGCGCCGAGCGCGGCGACGCGCCGCTGATCCCATGAGCCTTCGATGATCTGCAGCGGCTGCTGATGACGCAGCAACCAGGCCAGACTGGCGTCGAAGAAGCGCTGGCGCTCCTGCAACTGCGGCTGGCAGCGCTGGCCGTCATCGACCCAGTCGACCCCGTCTGGGCGCAGCAGCAGGTGCAGGTGATACTCACGTTCCAGCACGGCATGCTCGATCCACGCGGGGCAGTCGCCGAACAGTGTGCGACTCCACAGCAGGTTGCTCAGCAGGTGGGTATCGAGAATCAGCAACGGCGGGGCGCTGGCCCTGGCGCGGTCTTCCCAGTCGAGCTGGCCGCAGGCGATGGCGGGAATGTCGGCGTAGCAGGTGTCGCGCTGCTCGCGGTCGATGAAGTGGCGCACGTACTCACCGACTACCTGGCCACCGAAGCGGGCCTGAATTTCCCCGCTCAGCCAGCTCTTGCCACTCGATTCCGGGCCGCACAGCACCACCACCTTCATGCCGAGGCCAGCGCTGGGTCACGGCGCCACTCCTGCCAGCCGCGCACGGCAATCAGCGTGAACAGCGCGTACAGCGCAGCGGTGAGGTACAGCCCCTTGTACAGGAACAAGGCCACGAAGATCACATCCAGCACCACCCACAGCGGCCAGCACTGCACACGCTTGTGCGCCATCCACAGTTGCGCCACCAGACTGAAGCCGGTGAGCGCGGCGTCCAGCCAGGGCTGGGCGGCGTCGGTCCAGTGCGCCATCGCCGCGCCCAGGGCCAGGCTGGCGAGCAATCCCGTGCCAAGCCCGCCGAGCAGCGCCGAGGGCGCCAGACGACTGACCTGCCGCGCGTGTGCGTGTCCCCCAGGGCGTGTCCACTGCCACCAGCCGTACAGTTGCAGCGCGGCGTAGACCACCTGCAACAGCATGTCCGAGTAGAGTTTCACCTCATAGAAAATCCAGCTGTACAGCAACACCATGACCAGGCCGATAGGCCAGCACCAAGGGTTCTGCTTGACGGTGAGCCACACGGCGACTACGCCAAGTACGGCGGCGAACAGTTCCAGGCCGGACATCGGCGTTCCTGTGCGAGGGGGATAGGGCCGGCGATTGTACCTTGAGCCGCCGGCAATGCCAGTGCATGCGCGGGTGCGTTAATGACATGGCGTTGTAGGAACAAGATGAAACCTTGTCACTGCTGAACTTTTCCGCTGGCGCTGCGACCAACGCACGCTGTAAAACAGCCGCGCTTAATCGCTTGTGCAATACCGCTTTCGTACTGGTCACAACGGGCGCCCGCCATCTGCGGCGCTTTTGGGGGATTGATGGATTTTTGGAGTGCCGCTCAGGCAATCATTCTGGGTATCGTCGAAGGGCTGACCGAGTTCCTGCCGATTTCCAGCACCGGTCACCAGATCATCGTGGCCGACCTGATCGACTTCGGTGGAGAACGCGCCATGGCGTTCAACATCATCATTCAGCTGGGTGCGATCCTGGCGGTAGTTTGGGAGTTTCGCCGCAAGATCGGCGACATCGTCGTCGGTTTGCCCAGGCAGCCTCGCGCACGCCGATTTACCCTCAATCTGCTGATCGCCTTCATGCCGGCAGTGGTGCTGGGGGTGATTTTCGCCGATCTGATCCATCACTACTTGTTCAACCCCATCACCGTGGCTGCGGCGCTGGTGATCGGTGGCGTGATCATGCTCTGGGCCGAACGGCGCGTACATCGGATCGAGGTCGAGCACGTCGATGAGATGAATTGGAGTCATGCGCTGAAAATCGGCTTCGTGCAGTGCCTGGCGATGATTCCCGGCACCTCACGTTCGGGATCGACGATCATCGGCGGTCTGTTGTTCGGGCTGTCTCGCCAGGCTGCCACCGAGTTCTCGTTCTTCCTGGCCATGCCGACCATGGTCGGCGCGGCGGTCTATTCCGGCTACAAGTACCGCGACTTGTTCCAGCCTGCTGATCTGCCGGTGTTCGCCCTGGGCTTCGTGGTGTCGTTCATTTTCGCCATGATCGCCGTGCGCGCGCTGCTCAAATTCATCGCTCACCACAGCTACGCAGCCTTCGCCTGGTACCGCATCGTCTTCGGTGTGCTGATTCTGGCGACCTGGGCATTCGGCTGGGTCGACTGGTCGACGGCGATCGCCTGACATGACCCAGCACACTGTTCAACGCCTGCCGCTGAAGCTGGCGATCTTCATCGGCCTGTGCCTGCTGCCAGGTCTAGGCGCGGCGCACCTGGCCCTGAGTGGTGTCAGTCCAGTGCCGCTGCTGCTTTACCCCCTGGCCAGCGCGATCACTGCGGCGCTGTACGGCTACGACAAGCGCCAGGCTCGCCGGCAGGGATCGCGCATTCCCGAGAAAGTGCTGCACATGGGCGAACTGTGCGGCGGCTGGCCCGGCGCATTGCTGGCGCAACAACTGCTGCGCCACAAGACGCGCAAACTGGCCTACCAAGTGCCGTTCTGGCTGATCGTGGCCTTGCACCAGGCGTTATGGCTCACGCCGCTGCTGCTGGCGTGGCAAGGTTCCTGAGCCTGATCGGCGACGCCTTACACGTAACGCTCGCCGCAGGTCTCGAACGACGCCGCCAAATGATCGATCCACGCCCGCACGGCCGGTAGCAAGCCGCGCCGGTGCGGGTAGACAGCCTGTAGCCAGCCGCCTGGCAATGACCATTCCGGCAACAGCCGCACCAGTTCGCCCCGTTCCAGTTCCGCCTCGCAGAACAGGCTGGGCAGGGCACTGAAGCCCAACCCTGCGCGCACGGCGGCATTGCGCACGACGAAATCATCCACCGCCAGCCGCGGCTCGAGTGCCAGGTCATGGCGGCGGCCGTCGCCGTGCAGCAGGCGCAAGTGCACCAGCCGGTCGGCCTCGGTGGCGCCCAGCACTGGCAACTCGGCCAGTTGTGCCGGGTCATCGAGGCGTTCGGCAAACCCCGGCGCAGCCACCAGTTGCATCTGCGCCTGGCTCAACCGGCGAGTGACCAGCGCCGGGTCTTCATCGCCCAGCTCGCGCACCCGCAAGGCCACATCGATACCCTCGGAAATCAGGTCGACACGGCGGTTGAGCAACACCATGTCCAACTGCACCAGCGGGTATTGGCTGAGAAAGCGGGTAATGATGTCCGGCAGCAGAGCATGGGCCAGGGCGACGGGACACGACACCCGCAAGCGTCCGCGCGGCTCGCTGCTCATGCTGGCCACCACCTCATCGGCAGCCTCGGCCTCCAGCAGCATTGCTTGACAGTGATGCAGGTAGCGCTCACCGACGGCGGTCAGCTTCAACTGCCGGGTGGTGCGTTGCAGCAGACGCGTGCCCAGGCGCGCCTCCAGCTCGGCGATGCGTCGTGACAGGCGCGATTTCGGAATGCCCAGGCGGCGCCCCGCGGCAGCGAACCCGCCGGCGGCGACCACTTCGGTGAAATAGAACAGGTCGTTGAGGTCGCGGGTGGCAGGGAAGGCGCGGGGAGTCGTCATGGCGCAGACCATAGGGAAGGACGGGCAATGATAGCAGCTGCGACGAACACGCCGTCAGGAGCACTTTTGTACTCCGCCGCCGACAATCGCAATATCTTGACTTCCATCGTTCCATAAACAGAACAATCCAGTGCGCAAACTGCTACTTATCATCCATTGATCGCTCCAGTAGGATGGCCACCGTCGTCAATTGCCCTCGGGCATGCCCCCATTGCACATAGGAGCACCGCTATGAAACTGCTGCATATCGATTCGAGCATTCTCGGCGAGCATTCCGCCTCGCGTCAGCTCACCCAGCAGGTCGTGCAGGCCATGCAGGCCGCTGACCCGAGCATCGAAGTGACCTACCGTGACCTGGCCGCCGACGCCATCAGCCACTTCTCTGCCGCCACGCTGCTGGCCGCCGGTACTGCCGAACAAGCGCGCGATGCCGCCCAGGCCCACGAAGTGCAGCTCAGCGCCCAGACACTGGCCGAGTTCCTTGCCGCCGACACCGTGGTGATCGGTGCGCCAATGTACAACTTCAGTGTGCCGACCCAGCTCAAGGCGTGGATCGACCGCATCGCCGTTGCTGGGCAGACCTTCCGTTACACCGAAGCCGGCCCTGAAGGCCTGTGTGGCGGCAAGAAAGTGGTCTTGGTGTCCACCGCAGGCGGCATGCACCAAGGCCAGCCGAGCGGTGTCGGCCATGAAGATTTCCTGCGCGTGTTCCTCGGCTTCATCGGCATCACCGACATTCAGGTCGTGCGCGCCGAAGGCCTGGCCTACGGTGAAGAGCAGCGCAGCAGCGCCTTGCAGGGCGCCAAGGCGCAGATTGCCGAAGCCTTCAGCGCCGCCTGACCGTCCAAAGCCTCGCCACCACCGGCCCACGCCGGTGGTTTTCATCGAGTTTTCATCTGTGCCCTGAGCCGGCGAGCCTAAGCTCAGGGCAGCGCTGACACCCTGACCCTGGGATCGCAGGATGAAAACACCTCGCCGTCTGTGGCCTGCGTTACTTGCCGGCCTGTTGCTGCAATCGCTCGCCCATGCCGAAACTGCAGCGCGCCCTGCACGCTGGAATGCCGCCGTGCAGTGGCTGCAGCTCAGCGATCCGGTCGACGCCAGCCCGATGGCGGCGCTGGCGTTCTACCCGTCGACGGCGCCTGCCGCCCACAGCCGCATCGACGGCTACGACGTGGCAGCAGGCCTCGACCAGCCCCTGGCACGTGGGCGCTTCCCATTGGTGGTGGTGTCCCACGGCAACAGCGGCAGCCCGCTGGCGCTGCATGACCTGGCCACGGCGCTGGCCGAGCAGGGATTCATCGTGGTTGCAGTGGTGCATCCGGGTGACAACGACCGTGACCACAGCCGCCTGGGCGCGCTGAGCAATGTCTACGGTCGTCCCCTGCAGCTGAGCGCAGCCATCACCGCAGCCCGTGAAGACAGTCGTTTGCGGCAAGGTCTGGATGAGGGGCAGGTGGGCGTCATCGGCTATTCGGCAGGCGGCGAGACGGCACTGATCATGGCTGGCGCCAGGCCGGACTTGCAGCGCCTGGAGCAATACTGCCAACGCTTCCCCGATGACCGTGACGCCTGCAAGACCCGGGGCGTACTGATTGCCGATCATGCCGAGCTCGCTGCCCAGCAAGATCCGCGCATCGGTGCGGCGTTGCTGATGGCGCCGCTGAGCCTGCTGTTCGGTCGCCAGGCACTCAGTAGCGTGCAGGTGCCGACGCTGATCTACAGCGGCGATCAGGACCAGCTGTTGGCGCTGGAACACAATGCTGATGCCTTGGCACGCAAGCTGCCGCAAGTGTCTGACTATCGGCTGCTCAATGGCGCGGGGCATTTCGTCTTCATGGCCCCTTGCGACGAGCGTCAACAGCGGCGCATGCCAGTGCTGTGCGAAGACGGCGAGGGGGTCGACCGCCATGATATCCACCAGACGCTACAGGAGGAGGCAGCGAGGTTTTTCAGCGAAACGTTGCGAGGCGATCAATCCGCAACCATCGCTGAACGACAGCCGGTGCCAGCACTGCGCGCGGCGGCAGCCCGCTGAGATCGGCGAGCCGCCGCGCAGGGTTGGCAATACGGCATCAGCCGTCGGATTGTTCTTCCGGCGGCACCTGGCCTTGCGGACACTCTGCGACCTCTGGCTCTTCAGGCAGCTCAGGATCGGGCTCAGGGTTGAACGGGCGTGCGCCATCGGGAAGCGGTTCGCCTGGGTTGCGCAGGTTGTCATCGATGTACGGATCGGGTTCGCCTGGGTCAGCCATGGTGCGCTCCTCGTGCAATGACGTGGGTGTCAGGGGTTAGGTCATCGCAGTGGCTAGGGCGTTCAGTCTTTTCCGGGCAGCAGCGGCGTTGGCGCAGGGACGGCCAGCTCGCCGAAGCGCTGCGCGGCATCGATGTAGCGCAGGGCTGACTTGGCGTCCTTCCAGCCGACATAACTCATCAGGGCTTTGAGTTCCCAGCCGTTGGCCGTGGCCCAGGTGGCGAAACCGCGGCGCAGCGAGTGGCCGGTGTACAGCGCAGCCGGCAGTTGCGCCCGTTCCAGCATGCGCCGTAGCAGGCCGATCAGGCTGTTGCTGTTGAGTGCGGCGTCGCTGAGGTTGCCCCAGCGATCGAGCTTGCGAAACACCGGGCCACGGGCCAGGCCTGCCACTTCGATCCACTGCAGGTAGGCGTTGACCGGACACAGCGCCTTGAGCGCCGGGGTGCGGTGCTGCACACCCAGGCCTTCGCGGTCGCCCTTGCTGCGTGGCAGGTACAGGCTGATGCCGACACCGGCCTCGGCCTGAATATGCTCGACCTGCAAGCGCGCCAACTCATCACCACGAAAGCCACGCCAGAACCCCAGCAGCAGCAAGGCTCGGTCGCGACGGGCGCGCAACAGGGCAGGCAGATCGTGGGCGGCCTCGGCCTGCTGGGCTTCTGTCTCGAAGCACTGCACGGCGGTGCGCACGTGCTGGAGCAGCAGCGGGGTGGCCTGACGGGCCTGAGCCGGATGCAGCGTGCGGATGCCGCGCAGCACCTGGCGTACCAGCGGGGCTTTGGTCGGATCGGGAAAGCCCTGGCTCAGGTGCCATTGACCGAGCGCGGCCAGGCGTTGGCGCAACGTACTGACCGCATGCACGTCGGCATGCTCGACCAGGTAGCGGGCGATGCTGTCGGCCGTGGCGGGCAGGAAGCCACCCCAGTGCACCTCGAAGTGCTCGACGGCAGCCTGGTAGCTGCGCCGGGTATTGTCGCGGGTCGCGGCGCGAACATAGCGTTCGATGTCGGTCATGGGTCAGGCCATCGGGGTGGACAATGGCCGCCACCTTAAACCAGCCGTCGACCCCGGCCAAGGGCCGTTCAATGGCTACAGGCAGCGTCCTGGACGCCGCTGAAGGGTGGATACTCGGCCAATTGCCGGGCCGACAGCGGGCGGCTGAAGTGATACCCCTGGGCAACGTCGCAGCCCGCAAGCTTCAGGCACACCACTTGCTCGCGGGTTTCCACGCCCTCGGCAACCACCTCCAGACCCAGGCGCTTGGCCAGGATAATGGTCGAGGACACGATCGGACTGTCGTCATAGCTATTGGACAGCGGCGCGATCAGCGCACGGTCGATCTTCAGCTTGCTCAGCGGCAGCGATTGCAAATGGGCGAAACCGGCATAGCCACAACCGAAGTCGTCCAGGCTGACGCCTATTCCGGCAGCGCGTAGCCGGCGCAGATGCTCCAGCGCCATACCTTCGCCGTCCAGTACGGTGGTTTCGGTGATTTCCAGTTCCAGGCGTGCCGGCTCCAGGCCGTACTCCTGAAGGGTGATCAGTAGCCGTTCGCTGAAGTCGTTCTGGCGCAACTGCAGCGCCGAGACGTTCACTGCCAAACGTGCGTCGGCAGCAGCTGCGGGCCAGTCACGCAAGGCCTGGCACGCCAGGCGGAGCACCTCCCAGCCCAGGGCGACGATGAATCCGCTGCGCTCGGCCAGGCCGATGAAGCGGTCCGGGTAGAGCAGGCCGAATGCAGGATGGTTCCAGCGCACCAAGGCTTCATAGCCGATTACCTGCAAGGTATCGAGGCGCAACTGCGGCTGGAAGTGCAGTACGAACTGACGCTCGGCCAGGGCACTGCCGAACGCTTGTTCCAGGGTGAAGGCCTGGATGTCGGCGAGGTTCAGCGAGGGATCGAAGAAGCGGTATTGCGCGCGACCGGCCTGTTTGGCCGAGTACATCGCAGCGTCGGCGCAGCGAATCAAGGTGTCGATGTCCTGACCATCGCGCGGGCAGATACTGACGCCGACACTAGGACTGGTGTTGACCTCCTGGCCATCGAGGGCATACGTGGCCGAGAGCTTTTCCACCAGCGCGCGCACCCAGGCGTCGATCTGCTCTTCGCTGCGCTCGCCGGCCAGCAATACCACGAATTCATCGCCGCCAAAGCGCGAGGCCTGGTCGGTGCTGCCCAGCAGACGCTGGATACGCCCAGCCACCGCTTGCAACAGCAGGTCGCCGACCTTATGCCCGAGCGAATCGTTGATCGATTTGAAGCGATCCATGTCGATGAACAGTATCGCCAGCAATTGCCTCCTGCCACGCTGCACCGTCAGTGCCTGGCTGGCGATCTCGACGAACTGGCGGCGGTTGTGCAGCCCACTCAAGTGGTCGGTCGCGGCGGCGTGACTGCTCAGACGATGGGCGTCTTCCAGGCGGCCGATCAGTTGCTGATTCACCTGCTGCGCCTGTTCCAGCGCGCAGAAGGCGTCCTGACGCTTGCGCAACAGCCGCAGCCCCCAGGCCAGGCCGGCGAGGATCATCAGCGTCATGCACAGGTTCAGCCACAACTGGCGGGTGTACGTGGCGTTGACCGCAGCGAGGATCTCATCTTCACGCTGGCTGACGACGATACTGAAGCCGTGATCGGACATGCGCCGGTACAGGCTCTGAAAGACGCCTGCGGGCGAAGACTGGGTGAGCAATCCGGCATCGTTGGCGATCGCCGGGAGGCTTGGGATCAATGCGTCACTGACTGGCGTCACGCCTCGGCCATCGATGCGCAGGCGCTCCTGGCCGTCGTCCTGCAACAGCCGCACCCGTCCGCTTTGGCCCAGATCGATGTGCTGAAACAGCACCGCCAGGTAGTCGATGTCCAGCTCGACCAGCAGCAGGCTGTCGAGTCGGCTGCCCACTCCCTCGCCGAGCGGCAGCATGAACAGCAGGCGCGGGGTGTCGTCGCTGGCAACAGACGTCGGCGCGTCAGTGTGTACCAGCAAGGGATGCAGACCCTGCTGACCGACATGCTCGACCAGTTGCGCCAACCAGGCTTCAGGCAGCCGCGTTCGGTCCTGGTCATCACTGGAGGACAGCAGGCGCCCATCCCGGCTGTAAAGGGCCATGCGCTGGAATACCGGGTCCTGGGCCAGCAGTTGCGCCAGGCTGAAGTCGGTCTGGCGCAGCGCCTTCATGCCGTCCTGGGTCACGCGACCCACCACCTGCGCGCGATCGACCACCTGACGCAGGCTTTCACCCACCACACTCGCCAAATTCAGGTGCTCAGCCGCCTTGGCCTGCAGTGCCTGCTCGCGGGCGGCGGCCTTTTGGGTGAAATGCAGCCCCCAGAGAAACACCAGGGTGATGGCGCACAAGGCCAGAAGCAACTGCGGCAGCAAGCGCGCCGAAGAGAGTGAGCGTCGTGTCACGAAGGGCGAGTCCAGCAGAAGGGATGCGGAAAAGTACGACAGAAAGATGACAACCGAATGACTGATGGCCATGTGCCTTGACGGATGCGTTTCACAGGCGCTCCTGAGGGGCTGCCGGCTTTTAAACCGGCGCCCTGCGTCTGACTACGAAACGTGCTGGCTGGTACTCCATACATACCGGTCGCACTGACTTGAACGAAAAATCACAGCAAATCATTAATCACATGCGATAAGCCGTGATTATTTGATCTTAGAAATAGCTTGTGATCTCCAGATTACGCTTGCAGAATCGGTACGTAATTACGTGGTACATACCATGGTACGAAATAATAGGAGCGGACATGGCCCGTGGCGGCATCAACAGGGCGGTAGTGCAGCAGGCGCGGCAGGCGCTGATCGCCCGTGGCGAGCACCCGAGCATCGATGCGATACGTATCGAACTCGGCAATACCGGTTCCAAAACCACCATTCACCGCTATCTGAAGGAGCTGGAAGCGCTTGCACCGTCGCCGCAGGCGCAGGGCCCTGCGCTCAGCGAGCAGCTAGGTGCCTTGGTGCAACAGCTCGCCGAGCAGCTCGAAGTCGAAGCCCAAGCGGAGCTGCACGCGGCGCAGAGCGCCTTCGCCGAGCAGCGCCAGCAGCTCGAAACGCAACTGCAAGTGGCTCAGCAGGCCCTTGCCGCAGCGCACCAGCAAGCCGAGGTTCAGGCCAGCGCCTTGGCGGCAGAATCCGAGCGGCTGCAGGCAACTACCGCGTCGCTACAGGCTGAACAGCTGCGCAATGCCAGCCTCAATCAATCCCTCGGCGAACTGCAGGTGCGCCTCACCGACAAGGACGAACATCTGCGTTCGCTGGAAGAAAAGCACCGGCACGCCCGCGATGCTCTCGAGCACTATCGCGCCGCCAGCCGCGAGCAGCGTGAGCAGGAGCAGCGCCGCCATGAAGGCCAGGTGCAGCAGTTGCAGGTCGAGCTGCGGCAGTTACAGCAGAGCCTGGTGGTCAGGCAGGACGAGCTGACCCGGCTGCACCGCGACAACGAGCGGGCGCAGGGCGAGCAGCGCCATGCGCTCGCGCAATTGGCCCTGCGCGACGAATTGCTTGAGCAGCGTGACGCCCAGATCGAAGGCTTGCGCTCGATGCTGGCCCAAGTGCAGGGCGCCAGTGACGAGCTGCGCAGGCACACCGCGCAGCAGGCGCAGCGTCTGGAGCAGCGCCAGTCGCTGTGTACTGAGCAGGCCAGGCAGCTGGAACGTTTACAGAACGAGCTGACCCAACAGCACAACGCCTTGCGCGAAAGTCGAGAGGAGTGTGCGCAGTTGAGAGCGCGAGGGGAGCAGCGAGCGGAGGAGTAGAAGACCCCCACCTGGTAGGTTTCCGAGGTGGGGGCTGGAAATCAGCTTTCGGCTTTCTTCGCCGCGTCGACGCCGGCGCTGGACAACTTGATCGGGTACGACAGACTCACCTGATGTTCGTCGATGCTCACCGCGCCGTCGTGGATCAGGCCGTCATCCTGAAGGGTCTTGAGCATCCCGGCGACGGCTTTCTCGCCCCGGTAGTTGTCGAGAATCTCCTTGCCCAGTCCATGTGGGTGGGCGTGCAAGAGTCGGGTCAGCAGCTCGGCTTGCAGGGCTTGATTGCTCATGTGGTTACCTCTTGATTGATTCATCGGCACAGCGAGTAGCGCCATGTGCATACGGTTGAGCCCTGACGCTGGCAAAGGTTTGATCTTTTTCCCGGCAGCGACGCGGGGGAACCCTGACCGACCAAGCTTGTTCGGATGAATCAATGACGCTGCATCAACAGGCGCGGGCAGCTATAGTCAGCGCCGGCAAAAGCTCCAGCAACAGGGATTGCAATGCGCTCAGGCACACAACAGGACGATGACGGCCTCTTCACGGCAACCGGCGAAGCGCGGGCGGTGGCGCTGTTCAGGCTGGTGGCGAGCTTCATGGCGGTGGTCATGCTGACCTTCGTGCTGGTCGAGGGCTGGCGTATCTGGCGTGATTACCGACATGCCCTGACCAACGCTCAGGACGCCGTGACCAACCTGGCCCGGGCGACTGCCCAGCATGCCGAAGACGCCATTCGCCAGGTCGACGCCATCACCGCAGCGCTCGCCGAGCGGGTAGAAGGCGATGGCTTGACCCACCTCGACCGCAAACGCCTTCACCGTGTGCTACGCCAGCAAGCCGAGATCATGCCGCAACTGCACGGCCTGTTCGTTTACGATGCGCAAGGCTACTGGCTGGTGACCGACAAGACCTCCGTCCCGCCCAACGCCAACAACGCCGACCGAGACTATTTCGTCTATCACCGCGAACACACCTCGCGTGACGTGCACATCGGCTCGGTGATCAAGAGCCGCACCACCAACGAACTGATCATCCCGATCTCGCGGCGTCTCGATCACCCGGATGGCAGTTTTGCCGGCGTCCTGCTGGGCACCATCAAGGTCGACTGGTTCGTCCGCTACTACGGCGACTTCAAGATCGATGACCGCGGCGCACTGGTATTGGCCAAGCGTGACGGCACGATCCTGGTGCGGCGGCCGTTCAGCGAGCGAGTGCTGGGTGTCAGCCTGGCGAGCAGCGAGATCTTCCGTCATCACCTGCCCTATGCCGAGCAAGGCGTGGTCGAGGCCAAAGCGGTCACCGATGGCACGCAGCGCATTTACGGCTACCAGGCGTTGAGTAATTACCCGCTGGTGGCCGAAGCAGGATTGTCCCGCGAGTCGATCATCGAGCCGTGGCGCCACGACATGATCAAGAGCGTGGTGGTTCTGCTGCTGTTGATGGTTGGCCTTTCGGCATTCGCCTGGGTGGTGCTGCGTCAGTTGCGCGAACGGATCGCCATCGAGCGCGCCTTGCTGCAGGCCCACCAGACGTTACGCTCGCTCGCCTTGACCGATAGCCTTACCGGACTCGGGAATCGCCGGCGCCTGGATGGCGTGCTGGAATCGGAACTGGGTAGGGCGCGGCGTCAGGATTACCCGCTGGCGCTGGTGATGATCGACCTGGATTACTTCAAGCGCTACAACGATCGCTATGGTCACCCAGCCGGCGACCAGTGCCTTCGGCGCCTCGGCGAAGTGCTCCAGGCCGCACTCAAACGCCCGGCCGACCTGGCGGTGCGCTACGGCGGCGAAGAGTTCACCTTGCTCTTGCCCGACACCGACGCCGAGGGCGCCGGGGCCGTGGTGCATGAGATTCTGCACAACCTGCGCCGGCTGGCCCTCGAGCATACTGACAGCCCACTGGGTATCGTCTCGGTCAGTGCCGGTATCGCTATCGGCTACCCAGCACGGGCTGTAGTCAGCGCCGGCGCACTGATCGAGGCGGCAGACGCTGCGTTGTACGAAGCCAAGCACCAAGGACGCGACCGCGTGAACCTGGCGCCGCAGGTGGGTGAGTGGCAGACGCCCTGAGACGTGCCGGGGCAGGCGCGCTCAGTCGAGCAATTGCCAACGCACGCTGCTCACGCCTTTCTCCAGGCTCACGCGGCTGACCATGCGCTCAAGTTGCAGCGGCGCCTGGGCACTGCCGAGCAACTCGGCGCGCACCTGCAGCCGCGCACCGGCGTCGAGGTCTTCACTGTGCAGTGATTGCAGGCGCAGCCCGGGGTCACTGAGGTTGTGCAACATCAGGCTGCGCACCTGAATCTCGTCTTCGGCGCGGCAGATGATGCGCACCTCGAACTGCTGCTCGACCTCACTGGCCGGCACCACTTGCTGGCGGTCCAGACGCTGGGCCACCTCGCGCAGCAGGATGTTGGCGCACAGCACTACCAAGGTGCCGAGGGCGGCTTCCAGCAACAGGTCGAGGCTGCACAGGACGCCGATCGCGGCGGTACACCACAGCGTCGCGGCGGTGTTCAGGCCGCGCACGTTGAAGCCGTCACGCATGATCACGCCGCCACCGAGAAAGCCGATGCCCGACACCACATAGGCGGCGACCCGCGAGGCGTCGCCCGGCTCCATGCCCGGCACCGCCTGGGTGATCAGCATGAACAGGCAGGCGCCGGTGCTGACCAGCGCGTTGGTGCGAAGGCCGGTCAGGCGCTGGCGCAGTTGTCGTTCCGCACCGATCAGTGCGCCGAGCACCAGCGCGACGCTTACGCGCAGGAGAAATATGTTCCATTCCATAGCAACAACCTCTGTGCGGGGACGTGCCCGCGTAAACGCCGGCAACGCAGCCGGCGGTGGGGATCGAAACCAGAGATGCGTAAGGCCGCAAGGGTGCGTGGAGCGTTAGGGGGGGCTGGCGTTGAGGCCAGCGAACGCGGTCGGCGGACGCCAGACCGCGGCAGCAGCACTGCCGGACTAGCGCACCCTGAGGGTCTGTCGCAAGCGACTGGGGCAACTGTCCAATGGTGGTCTCCTGTACCGATGCAGTAGTGCGCGGCGGACCTTACGAGCCACGCCGGCGCAGGTCAACGTAGCAAAGGCCTGCCGGGTTGAATTCAGATTTGCCCTACACGACGAGTGCATTGGCGAAGCCAGCGGCGGCGGTGGTAATCTTGCCGCCCCAACGCTGTCCTGCGGAACGCCTTCATGCTGTACAACTTCGCCGTGCTGTTCGGCACCTTGCTGGCCATGGAAGGTGTCGGCACCCTGGCCCACAAGTACGTCATGCACGGCTGGGGCTGGTGGCTGCACCGCTCGCACCACGCCCCGCAGCTGGGCGTGCTGGAACTCAACGATGTCTACCTGCTGGCCCTGGCGCTGATCGCCACCGCGTTGGTGGCGCTCGGCAAAGCCGGGCATGCGCCGTTGCAATGGGTCGGCGCAGGGGTGGCCGGTTATGGGGTACTGTACGTGCTGCTGCACGACGGCCTGTTTCATCGCCACTGGCCACGGGCTCCGCGACCGGTCAACCGTTATCTGAAGCGTCTGCAACGTGCCCACCGTCTGCACCACGCGGTCAAGGGCCGCAGCGGTAGCGTGTCGTTCGGGTTCTTCTATGCACCGCCGTTGGCGGTACTCAAGCGCCAGTTGCGCGCACGCCGCCAGCGCTGATCGCAGGCCCCCGCCTGAATTCTTACATCCAGATACAGAATCCCGATCAAACGTCGGCCTGAGCAACTAGCCTAGGAAGTTTCCGATTTGTGACGGGGAAACTTCCTATGTATGGACGTCGTGATGTCTTACGCGCTAGCGCCGCCGTGGGCCTGCTTGCCAGCAGTCCCTGGCTCGCCGTCGCCAGCGCTGAGGCAGGGCTGCTCAGCCGGCCGATCCCCAGCACCGGCGAACAGCTACCGGTCATCGGTGCCGGTACCTCGGGCAGTTTCGAGGTGCAGGCCGATTCTGCGGCCTATGGCCAACTGCAGCAGGCACTCAAAGGGTTCTTTGCAGGCGGTGGTCGGGTCATCGACACCTCGCCCAACTACGGCGGCGCGGATGCCGTACTGGGACAGTTGCTGGAAGAGGGCGGCTGGCACACGCAGTGTTTCCTGGCCACCAAGATCGCCGCCGACAGCCGCGAGGCGGCCGAACGGCAGTGGGCCGGCAGCTTGAAAAGCCTGCGTACCGACAAGGTCGACCTGCTGCAAATCCATAACCTGCGCGACTGGCAGCGGCAACTGGCCTACGCCCGTGAGCTGAAAGCGGCAGGCAAGACCCGCTATATCGGCATCACCCACTACCTCAACAGCGGTCACGCCGAAGTGGCGGACATCGTGCGCCGCGAGTCGCTGGATTTCGTGCAGATCAACTATTCAGTCAATGCCCCTGAGGCGGCCAGGACGCTATTCCCGTTGTGCCAGGAAAAACGCGTCGCGGTGCTGGCCAATCGCGCCTTCGACGATGGTCGACTGTTCGCCCGAGTCAAGGATCAGGCGCTGCCTGGCTGGTGTGCGGAGCTGGGCATCGGCAGTTGGGCGCAGCTGTTTCTCAAGTTCGCCATCAGCCATCCGGCAGTGACCGCAGTGATCCCCGCCACTGGCCGCCCGGACCGCCAGCTCGATCAGCTCAAGGCCGGTCGCGGCCCGCTGCTCACTGCGCAACAGCGCCAGGCCCTGATCGAGCAGTTCGCCTGAGCATGGGCCGGTGGCGGCAGCGTCTGGCCCGCTGGCTCAACCTTGCCCCTGGCGAAGGCCCGGGGGTGCTGGGCGCACTGACGCTGTTCTATCTGTTGTTCACCGGCTACTTCATGCTGCGCCCAGTGCGCGAAACCATGGGCGTGGCCGGCGGTATCGATAACCTGCAATGGCTGTTCACCGGCACCTTCATCGCCACTCTGGCGTGCCTGCCGCTGTTCGGCTGGCTGGTGTCGAAAGTACGGCGCCGGCGCATTCTGCCGTGGACCTATGCCTTCTTCGCCAGCAACCTGGTGCTGTTCGCGGTCTTGCTGCAGCGCGATCCCGAGGGGTTGTGGCAGGCGCGGGCGTTCTATATCTGGCTGTCGGTATTCAACCTGCTGGCGATTTCCCTGGCCTGGAGCGTGCTCGCCGATGTGTTCAGCAGCGAGCAGAGCAAGCGGCTGTTCGGCCTGTTCGCCGCTGGCGCCAGCCTCGGTGGGCTGAGCGGGCCGATGCTCGGCACCCTGCTGGTGGCGCCGCTCGGCCATGCCGGGCTGCTGGTGCTGGCGGCGTTGCTGCTGCTCGGCAGCATCCTGGCGGTGCTCTACCTGCAACGCTGGCGTGCGCAGCACCCGCTGCCGGGCGACAGCGAGCAAGCCGCCTGCCGACCGGTCGGGGGAAACCCTTGGGCGGGTGCCAGCGCAGTACTGCGCACGCCGTACCTGCTCGGCATCGCGGTGTTCGTGCTGTTGCTCGCCAGTGTCAGCACGTTCCTGTATTTCGAGCAGGCGCGGCTGGTCAGCGAAACCTTCACCGACCGCACCCGGCAGACCCAGGTGTTCGGCTTGATCGATACGGTGGTGCAGACCCTGGCGATTCTCACCCAGGTGTTTTTCACCGGACGTCTCGCGCGGCGGCTGGGGGTCGGGGTGCTGCTGGTGGGTGTACCGCTGGCGATGGCGGTGGGCTTCGTCTGGCTGGCCCTGGCACCGACCTTTGCGCTGTTCGTGGCGGTGATGGTGCTGCGCCGGGCGGGCGAGTACGCGCTGGTGCGCCCCGGTCGCGAGATGCTCTTCACCGTGCTGCCCAATGAGGCCAAGTACAAGGCCAAGAACTTCATCGATACGGTGGTCTATCGCGGGGGCGACGCGCTGAGTGGCTGGCTGAAAAGGGCGCTGGATGTGCTCGGCGAGCACCCGCAACTGGCCATGCTGATCGGCGGGGTGCTGGCGGTGGCATGGGGGGCGACAGGGCATTGGCTGGGCCGGCGGCAGCGGGGGCTGGAGCGCGGGAATGGATGCTGAACGCGGCTAATGCCTGTGGCGGCCCTTCGCGGCTAAAGCCGCTCCCACGGTTGGTGCAGGAGCGGCATTAGCCGCGAATGTCCGGTGAAGCCGGTCTATGCCTGCCTCAATGCGGCGCCCGGTGAATGGTCTTGAGCAAGTCTTCCGGGCTGATGTGCCCGACCACCTGGCCCACCGCGCTGCCCGGGGTGGGCAGGTCGATGATGTGGTTTTTCATCTTGCCGATCACGTGCATTTCACACGGCTTGCAATCGAATTTCAGGGTCAGCACTTCATCGCCCTGGATCAGTTGCATCGGCGCCACCTTAGTGCGTACGCCGGTTACGCCCTTGGCCTGCTTGGGGCACAGGTTGAACGAGAACCGCAGGCAGTGCTTGGTGATCATCACCGGCACTTCGCCGTGTTCCTCGTGGGCCTCGTAGGCAGCATCGATCAGCTTGACCCCGTGGCGATGGTAGAAATCGCGGGCCTTCTGGTTGTAGACGTTGGCCAGGAACGACAGGTGCGCCTCCGGGTACACCGGTGGTGGGCTGGTCTCGGCCTTGCGCGCACCGCGCGGATGGGCCTGCACGCGCGCTTCGGTCAGCGCATCGATGGCTTCGCGGCGCAGCGCTTTGAGCTGTGAGTTGGGAATGAAGAACGCCTGCGGCGCGTCCAGCTCGATGGCGGTGGCGTGGTACTGGGTGGTGCCCAGCTGGCCGAGCAGGTCGTGCAATTGCTCGAGCGCCTGTTCAGGCTTGTTGGCAGCGCCGAACGGGCCTGGCAACTGCACCTGAACGCTGACGCCTTCTTCACTGCGCGCGGTCAGCGCCAGGTGCGACTCGCGCAGTTCGGCGTGCCAGCTCAGGCCCACGCGACGCTCGGCCGAGGTGCGCTGCAGGGCTTGCTGCCAGTTGTGGTCGAGGTTACGCGACAGCGGATGGTTCGGGCGCAGCTTGTACAGCCCGGCCGGCATCTCGTTGGGCTCGACGCGGTAGCGGTAGCGCGGCTGGCCGTCTCCCTCGAACTGCCCGCGTGGCTCGGCGATATTGGCGCGAAAACCCAGCACTTCGCGCTTGAGCAGCACGTTGAGGCCATCACCGTTGGTCAACGGCACCTCGGTGACCACCAGCAGGTCGCGCTTGTTGACCTTCTCGACCACGCCCACCGGCAGGCCGGTGAAGGTCGGCGAGTCGAACGCGCCGATGTCGATCTTGCGGTCGCTGACGAAGTAGTCGGTGCTGCCGCGGTGGAAGGTCTTGTCCGGGTCAGGAATGAAGAAATGCTCGGTCCGCCCGCTGGAAGCTCGGGCCAGCGCGGGGCGGTCTTCGAGAATGGCGTCGAGTTCCTTGCGGTAGTGGGCGGTGATGTTCTTCACATAGCCCATGTCCTTGTAGCGGCCCTCGATCTTGAACGAACGCACGCCGGCATCGACCAGATCACGCAAGTTGGCGGTCTGGTTGTTGTCTTTCATCGACAGCAGGTGTTTCTCGAAGGCCACCACCCGGCCCTGGTCGTCCTTGAGGGTGTAGGGCAGGCGGCAGGCCTGGGAGCAATCACCCCGGTTGGCGCTGCGCCCGGTCTGTGCGTGGGAGATGTTGCACTGCCCGGAGAACGCCACGCACAGCGCACCGTGGATGAAGAACTCGATGGCCGCGTCGGTTTCGCTGGCGATGCTGCGAATCTGCTGCAGGTTCAGCTCACGGGCCAATACCAGTTGCGAGAAGCCGGCCTGGTCGAGAAAACGCGCGCGTTCCAGGGTGCGGATGTCGGTCTGGGTGCTGGCGTGCAGCTCGATGGGCGGAATATCCAGCTCCATCACCCCGAGGTCCTGCACGATCAGCGCGTCGACGCCGGCATCGTACAACTGATGAATCAGCGCACGCGCCGGCTCCAGCTCGTTGTCGTGGAGGATGGTGTTGAGGGTAGTGAACACCCGCGCATGATAGCGACGGGCGAAGGTCACCAGCTCGGCGATTTCCTTCACCTCGTTGCAGGCGTTGTGCCGCGCGCCAAAGCTGGGGCCGCCAATATAGATGGCGTCAGCGCCATGCAGGATCGCTTCGCGGGCAATGCTCACGTCACGGGCGGGGCTGAGCAGTTCGAGGTGGTTCTTGGGCAGGGACATGTCGTTATGGTCAGGCTTGTCACGGTCGAGGCGGGGGATTGTAGCGGTGAAACGCCGCCCCGGCACCCTCGAGCTGCCCAGTTGCACACCGGGCAGCTCGCGCGCGCAGCCTAGAACTGATATTCCAGCCCGGCGCCGGCGTACCAACTGCGTCCTGGCGCGGCTTCGTAGTAGCGGCCATTGCCGTCGCCGACGATCACCGAACCGACGTACTGGCGGTCGAGCAGGTTGTCCAGCCGTACCAGCTCTCGGAAGGTCCATGGGCCCAAGGTCTGCTCGAACTGGGTGCGCCAGTTGAACACGGTGTAAGCGGGCGCGGCGTGCTGCTGGTTGCTGTCCTCGACATACACCTTGCTGCGGTACTGACCCTCCAGGCCCATGCTGATGCCCTCGCGCGGCGTCCACACCAGCTCGGCGAACAGGCTGCTGCGCGGTACGCCCGGCAGCTGGTTGCCTTTATCGACGGTCTGGCCGCTCTTGCTGAAGTCCTGGGCGTAGGTGGCGTCGAGCCAGGTGTAGGCGAGGTTGGCCTGCCACTGCGGGCTGAACTCGCGCTGCACGCTCAGCTCCAGGCCACGGCGCAGGGTCTTGCCGGCGTTCTGGTAGCTGGTGCGACCGGCTTCGGAGGCGTACACCACCACCTCGTCATCGGTACGGATCTCGAACAGCGCGGCGTTGATGCGGGTGTTGGCATCGGGTCGCGCTTTAAGGCCCAGTTCGACCTGGGTGCTGGTCGCAGGGGAAAGACCGAAGTTGAATGCACCGCCAGCGCCCGGCGCGTAGGCCATTTCGGCCTGGGTCGGGGTTTCCACCGCCTTGCCGGCGCTGATGTAGCCTTGCAGCTCGGGGGTGAAGGCGTACATCAGTGCCAGGCTCGGCAGGGTGCGCTGGTAGGTGCGCGAACCGCTGGAGTCGCCATCGTCCAGGTAGTGGTCGTCGACCTTCATGCGCAAGCTGCTGCGGCGCAGGCCGGCCTCGAAGGTCCAGTGCTCGATCTCCCAGTGCGCCTGCACATAGGGGTCAAGGCTGGTGGCGGTGTCAATCTCGTCACGGCGCAGTTCGCCTTTGACGCCCAAGGTATCGCCGCTGAAGTTCTGGAAGCCGCGCCGATCGTCCTGGCTGCGGTCGTAGTCGGCGCCGACGGTGACTTTCAGATCCCCCGGCGCCGCACTGATCGGCTGAATCCAGCGCAGCGTGCCGCCGTGGAACTCGCGGTCGAAGTCGACCACGCCGCCACCGCGCAGATTGGGTAGCGCACCTTTGGGGATCGACAGGTACTGGATCACGCTGCGCTTGCCGCCATACAGGTTGAACTGCAAGGTGGCGTCGCCAAAGGCGCGTTCGTAGTTCATGCCCAGCTGCTGGTGGTGGATGCTCTTGCGTGTGTCGTAGCTCAAGGCGTTGGCCGACACCGACCGCGGGTCATCCTTGTAGCCTTGCCAGGTCTGGCCGAGCGGGTCTTGCGTGCCGTTCTGCTCGAGGCTGCTGAAGATCAGCGCCAGGCGGCTGTCCTGGTCAGGGTTGACGTGGACCTTGGCGAAGGTCTGGTCGCGGCGCGCGGCGCTGTGGTCGCGGTAGCCGTCGGTATCCATGCGCGAAGCGTCGACGATGAACCCGGCATCGTCATTGCCGCCCTCGCCATACACCCGCTGCTTGCTGAAACCGTCGCTGCCGTAGGTGGTGGCTGCGCCGACCTTGGGCGGGCCGCTGCCATCACGGGAAAACATCTGGATCACCCCGCCTGCGTTGCTGCCGTAGATGGCCGAGGCCGGGCCGCGCAGCACTTCGACGCGATCGGCCACATCGAGGTTGAGCGTTGCCGCCTGGCCCTGACCATCGGGTGTGCTGGCGGGAATGCCATCGCTGATCAGCTTCAGGCCACGAATGCCGAAGGCCGAACGCGCGCCGTAGCCGCGCGAGGAAATCTGCAAGTCTTGGGCATAGTTCTGACGGTTCTGCACCACCAGGCCAGGCACACGGTTGAGCGCCTCGGACAGATTGACGCCCAGTTGGCCATCGGCGAACTGGCTGCGCTCGACGGTATCGACCGAGAACGGCAGGTCGAAACTGGCGCTGGGGGCGTAGCTGCCGGTCACCACCAGCGGTTCGAGCAGGGTGAACGAGGCGGGCGGCTGGGCCCAGGCGACGCCGCACAGGCCAAGGCCCGGGAGCAGGGCGGTGAACGGGCGGCACCAGGAAAAAGCGTGGGTCATGCGGGGCAGGTTCCTGCAAAAAAAGCGAGGACGCGGCCGGCATACGCCAGCCGCGTCGGTGAATCAGCCTTGGGCGGCCATGGCGGTGACTTCCACGCGCATGCCGTCGAAGGCCAGCGACGCCACACCGACGGCGGCCCGCACGGGCCAGGGTTTGGCGAAGAAGCGCTGATAGACCTCGTTGAACACGGCGCGGTCGGCCATGTCGGTGAGGTAGATGGTCAGGTGCAGCACACGATCCATGCCGCTGCCGGCACGCTCGAGGGCCTCCTTGAGCGCCTGCAAGGTGCATTCGCACTGGGTGACGATATCGCCCAGCTCAAGGCTGCCGTCGGCGCGCACGGGAATTTGCGTGGTCACCAGCAGGCCGTTGAACAGCGCCACGTCGGAGGAAATCGACTCGGCGTCGCTGTCGGGGATGAAGGTGATGTCCTGAGTGCTCATGGGAAATCGCTACCTGGGCAGTGGGAAAGCCTGGAAGCCTACTTGAGCACTGCGTCGGGGTCGAGCCGCGTGGCCGGCAATGATTGTATTGCCCGCCCTGGCCCGGCAGAATCACGCCCCTTTCAATTTGCCACGCCGCAACGAGGTCAAGGCTTGAACGAACAGACTCTGTCGCTGCGCCTGGAACGGGTAGCGGCCAACATTCCCCAGGGCGCACGCCTGGCCGACATCGGCTCGGACCACGGCTACCTGCCCATCGCCTTGTACCTGCGCGGGGTGATCGAGGCGGGGGTCGCCGGGGAAGTCGCCTTGGCACCGTTTCACTCGGCCCAAGGCAAAGTGCGCAAGAACGGCCTGCAGGCGCACATCACCGTGCGCCACGCCAGTGGCCTTGCGGCCATCGAGGCGCACGACCGCATCACCGCCATCAGCTTGTGCGGTATGGGTGGCGAGACGATTCGCGACATTCTCGAAGCCGGCCGCGAGCGTTTGCGCGGTGATGAGCTGCTGGTGCTGCAACCGAACGTGCGCGAATGGGTGGCCCGTGGTTGGCTGGCGGCCAACGGTTACCAAATCCTCCACGAGGAAATCCTCGAGGAAAATCAGTTCACCTACGAAATCATCGTCGCCCAGCGCGGCGAGGCGGTCAGCTACAGCCCTGAACAGTTGTACTTTGGCCCGCTGCTCATGGCTCAGCGCAGCCCGCTGTTCCTCGCCAAGTGGCGGTTGAACCTGCAACGCAAGGAGCGGGTGGTGGCGCGTTTCGAACGGGCTCGGGAAGTGCCTGCGGCCAAGCGTGAGGAAGTGGGCGAGCAACTGCGCATGATTCGCCAGTTGCTCGCCTGAGTTCAGCGTTGTGGCGCGTCGCTGGCGCGCTGTTGGCGCATGGATTTGGCGCGCTTTTCCAGCACCAGGTAGGTAATCACCGCAGCCATCAACGGAATCAGGTAGTACAGCGTGCGGTAGCCCAATAGCGCCGCCACCAGGCTGCCCTGGCTCAATTGCCCGCTGAGCAGGGCCAGGAACACCGTCTCCAGCACGCCAAGCCCGGCCGGAATGTGCGCCACCACCCCGGCCACGCAGCTGATCATCAGCACGCCGAATACCGATGGGTAGAACACATCCCCAGGCATCAGCCACCAGATCAACGCCGCCATCAACAGCCAGTTGCTGCCACCGAGCGCCACCTGACACAGGGCCAGACGCAGCGATGGCAAGGTCAGTTCGTGGCCGCGGATGGACCAGGTGCGTCGCGTGGCCAGGCCGCAGGCGAGTAGATAGCCCGCCACGACCGCCAGCATCAGCACGCCGATCAGTTGCAGACCGGTCACGCCCACGGCCCAGTCATCGGGCAGCTTGACCTGACGCAAGGCGAACACCACACCAGCCACCAGCAGGTACCCCATCCAGTTGGTCAGCAGGCCAAGGGTCAGAATCCGCGTGATGGTGCCGTTATCCAGGCCAAGCCGCCCGTAGAGTCGGTAACGCAGCGCCACGCCACCGACCCAGGTGGTGAAGTTGAGGTTGAACGCGTAGCAGACGAATGCAATCGGCAGCACCTGCCGCGCTGGCAGGTTATGCCCGGTGTAGGCGCGGGCCAGCAGGTCGTAGCTGGCGAACACCACATAGCTGCACGCCGCGATACCCAGGCCGATCAGCAGCGTGCTGAGCTTGTAGGCCTGCAACGACTCCCGCACCTCGTTCCAGTCCAGATTGCGTGCCAGTGAGTACAGCAGGGCCGGAATCAACACGATGAACAACACGGTGAACAGGCGCTTGCCCCATTTCATCCAGTTTTGCTTGGCTGGCATCAGGCTTGCCCCTCATGGATATCGGCCGTGGTGGGTGCTTCAGGTTGCAGCGATTGCAGGCGCTGGCGGTGCGCGGGCAGCCAGCCGGCGATGCGTGGGAAGAAGCGGGTGATGTGAAAGCCGAGGAAGATCAGCGGTGCACGCCACCAGTAACCGCGGATCATGCGCTCCAGGGTCACGGTCTTGCAGTGCTGTTCGGCCAGGCCGCTGAGGTGCTCGTAGAGCCGCTGGTTGAACGCCCGATCACGGATCAGCAGGTTCGCTTCCAGGTTCAGCGACAGGCTCAGCGGGTCGAGGTTGCTGGAACCGACCGTCGACCACAGGTCGTCGATCAGCGCGACCTTGCCGTGCAGTGGCCGCTGGCAATACTCATAGATGCGCACGTTGTCGCGCAGCAGGTAGTTGTACAGCAGCCGCGACAAGGCCCGCACCCAGCGCATGTCGGGCTGGCCTTGCAGAATCAGTGTCACCTCCACGCCACGGCGGGCGGCATTGCGCAGTTCGCGCAGCAGTCGGTAACCGGGGAAGAAGTACGCGTTGGCCACCACGATGCGCTGGCGGGCCATGCGAAAGCCTTCCAGGTAATAGGCTTCGATCTCGGTGCGGTGGCGGCCGTTGTCGCGCTCGGCCAGCACCGCGGTGACAGTGCCGGCCGGCTCGGTCAACGGGCGCACTTGGCTAGCCGGTTCGAGCACACCGCTCATCAGCCGTTTGCTGGAGGCATGCAACTGCGCCACCACCGGACCGGTGACCTCCACCGCGTAATCCTGCTTGGCCATCGCGCCGAAATCGCCCAAGTGGTCAGCGCTGTAATTGATGCCGCCAATGAACGCCCGCTCACCATCGACGACCACGATCTTGCGGTGCAGGCGGCGGAACAGGTTGGTGCGCATGCCAGCCACGCGCGGCTGCGGGTCGAAGACGTGGAAGCCGACGCCCACCTGGGTCATCGAGCAGACGAACTCATCGCTCAGTGACGCCGTGCCGTAGCCATCGACCGCCACCTCCACTCGCACCCCACGCGTAGCGGCTTCGATCAACACTTGACGCAACTGCTGACCGACCTTGTCGTCGAAAATGATGAAGGTTTCCAGCAGTACTTCTTCGCGGGCCTGGGCGATGGCCTCGAACACCCGCGGGTAGTACTCCTCGCCATTGATCAGCAACTCGACCTGGTTGCCTTCGACCCATGGGCGCTTCACAAACTCACCTGCGCCACCAGCGGAGCATGATCGGAAAGGTGCGACCACGGGTACTTGGACAAGACCTGTGCACCGCTGGGCATGGCATTGCGTAAGTAAATGCGGTCGAGTCGCAGCAGCGGCAGGCGCGCCGGAAAGCTGCGCGCCGGGGTACCGAAGCGCTCGCCAAAGGCTTCCACCAGGTGCTGAGAGAGCACGGCGTCGGCCTTGAGCCGCCAGTCGTTGAAATCGCCGGCGATGATCACCGGTGCCCTCGCCGGCAGACGTTCGAGCAGATCCAGCAGCAAACGCACCTGGCTCTGCCGGTGCGCTTCCCTCAGGCCCAGGTGCACGCAGATGGCGTGCACCTCATCGTGCCCCGGCACCTCCAGGCGGCAATGCAACAGGCCGCGTTGTTCGTTGCCCTCGACGCTGACGTCGAGGTTGTTGTGCTCAGCGATGGCGAATTTCGACAGCAGGGCATTGCCATGATCGCCATGGGGATAGACCGCGTTGCGCCCGTAGGCGAACTGCGGCCACATGCTGTCGGCGAGGAATTCGTACTGCGGCGTTTCCGGCCACAACGGGTGGCGTTCGGCGTGCTCACGGTGGCTGCCGTGCACCTCTTGCAGGAACACCAGGTCAGCCCCGGTGGCGCGCACCGCATCGCGCAGTTCAGGCAGGATGAAGCGCCGGTTCAGGGCAGTGAAGCCCTTGTGCACGTTGAGCGTCAGCACGTTGAGGCGACTGACCTGGATGCCACTGCTGGCGACGACGCTGGGCTGGGCGAGGATCGACGTCATGCGCACTCCTTGGAGTGCAACGCAGGCAGCGCTGGCAAGGCGGGCAGGGCGCAGGGCCAGCCGGTCGGGTCGAGGCAGGTAAGGCTCACGCGCAAGTTCTCCGAAAAGTCGTTAGGCAATCGACCTGCGTGAGCTCGATGAGGTTCACCCGTCTGGCGCAATCCGCAATCAATGTGCCATGAGCGCTCCGTGCAGCGGCGACGATGCTGGGAACTTTGCTTGCCCAGCGCGCCTCCACCGAAGACCGCGCACCTGCACCTGACGGAGGGCACATGGCCAGGCACATCATTCATTACACCGGGCCGATCAACTCATCGACCTGCGGCAACCTCATCAATACCTGCGCCAAGGCGATCAATCAGGGTGCCAGTGAGCTCCAAGTCAACGTTGCCACCATGGGCGGGGAATGCAGCTACGGTTTCACCCTGTACAACTTCTTGCGCTCGTTACCCGTACCACTGCACACCCATAACCTCGGCACCGTCGAATCGATGGGCAATATCCTGTTTCTTGCCGGCGAGCAGCGTACGGCCTGCCGCTACAGCAAGTTTCTGTTCCATCCGTTTCACTGGACGCTGCATGGCTCGGTCGACCACGCGCGCATGACCGAATACGCCATGAGCCTGGACTACGACCTCGAGTTGTACGCCAAGATCGTCGCCGAACGCACCGCCGGTGCTGCACAGGTGCTCGACGTGCCGCGCTACCTGACGGCCTACCCGCGAATTCTCGGCCCGCAAGAAGCGCTCGACTGCGGCATGATCACCGCCATCGACGAGCGGCGCATCGACACCGACGCCGTGCAGTGGAGCGTGCATGCCTGAGCTACCGGCATGCAGCGCTCGACGGGTCAATACGGCTGAGTGCCGCTTAGCGCCTCGATTGCGTCGATCAGGTCGTCATAGCTGACCGGTTTATTGAGATGGCGGTCGAAGCCCGATTGCTTGGACTTGTACTGGTCAGCACTGGCACCGTAGCCAGTCAAGGCGATGGCGGGCGTGTAGCGAAGATGGGCCAAGCTACGCAGGGCCTTGATCAGTTCATGACCGTCCATGCCTGGCATGCCGATGTCCGAAAGAATCACCTCGTAACGACCTTCCCCTGCGGCAGCCAGCGCGCGCCGTGGATCGCTGAAGGCCGTGACTTCGGCATTTTCCATTTCCAGCAATTGCTGCATCACATCCAGTACATCGGGTGAGTCATCCACCAGCAGCACGTGGATGCCACTGAGGCGGCCCTGGACACTGACATCCGTACCCAGCGCCGAGGTTGGTTGGTTACCGTCGCAGCGCGGCAGACGCACAGTGAAGGTGCAACCCTGGCCCAGCCCCGGCGAGCTGGCGCGCACGCTGCCGCCGTGGGCTTCGACCAGTTGGCGCACCAGCGACAGACCGATGCCCAGGCCTTCGCGGTTGGGTGAAGCCTGGGTGGGCGCGGCCTGGCTGAACAGCTCGAAGATGTTCTCCAGGCTTTCCGGGTCCAGACCCACGCCGTGGTCGATCACCTGCAATTGTGCCCAGCCATCCTCGCTGCTCAGCTCCAGGCGAATTTCGCTGTCGGCCGGGCTGAACTTCAGTGCGTTGTTCAGCAGGTTCCAGACGATCTGCTCGAGCCGCGTGCTGTCGCCTTCGATATACAGCGAGGTTTCGTCCTGTGGCAGGCCGAGGGTCACCGTGCAGCCACGCTGCTCGCTGACCACCACGTTGTGGATGCCGCGCAGGGCGGCGGCCAGATCGACTGGCTGGGTCTTGAGCTTGAGCTTGCCGGTACGAATGCGCGCAACATCGAGCAGGTCATCGATGATCCGCGCCTGGCTGGCCACCGCATCACAAATGATGCTCACGGCCTTGTTTGCTGCGCTGCTGCTTTTGACCAGCGGCGAACGGCGGAGAATTTCCGCGTTGAGCTGAATCAGGTTGAGCGGGTGCTTGAGTTCGTGGGACATGATGGCGAAGAACTCGTCCTTCATGTGGCTGGTGCTCTGCGACTCGGCCAGTTGCTTGGTCTGCTCGTCGTGCAGGCGCTTGTGCCCGGTGAGGTCACGGGCGATCTTGACGAAGCCGCGCAGGCTGCCGGCCAGACGCGTGACTTCGCCGCTGCAGTAGAAGCGGCTGCCGTCCTTGCGTACGTGCCAACGCTCGTCCTGACCTCGACCACGCAACTGGGCGTCGTGCAACTCCTGCTCGGGCACCCCGGCGCGGCGGTCGTCCTGGGTGAAGATCAGCCCATAGTGACGGCCGATCACTTCTTCCTTGGCATGGCCGAAGATCAATCCGGCGCCGGTGTTCCAGTCCGTGATGGTGCCGTTCTCGTCGAGCAGGATGATGGCGAAGTCGTGGGTGCTTTCAGCGACCAGGCGCATGCGTTCTTCGCCTAAGCGCAGGCTTTCTTCGGCAGCGCGGCTCTGGCTGATGTCGATGAAGGTCAGCACTGTGCCGTCGATGTGCTGCTCGCTGGAGCGGTAGGGCAGCAATCGCGCCAGGTACCAGCGCTGATTGCGCCCGCCGACCTCACGCTCGATGGTGGCTTCGCGCTCGACCACGGCGCGCGCGTCGTCAGCCAGCTCGGGGTATTCGAGGCGGTGGGTGATGTCGAGCAGTGAGCGGCCGGTATCCACTGGCAGCATGCTGAAGATGTCGGTCGCGCGCGGGGTGAACCAGCGTATATGCAGGTTGCGGTCGACGAACACCGTGGCGATGTCGGTTGAGGCGATCAGGTTGCTCAGGTAGTCGTTGACCTTGTCGGTTTCCTCAACCTTGGTCTTGAGTTCGTAATTGACCGTGAGCAGTTCTTCGTTGATCGACTGCAGCTCTTCCTTGCTGGTTTCCAGCTCTTCGCTGGCCGAGCGCAGTTCCTCGTTGATCGCCTGCATTTCCTCGTTGGAGGCGGTGAGCTCTTCGCTGGAGATTTCCGACTGCTCGATGGTTTCCTGCAACTGCAGGCGCGTACGCTGCAGTTCGCTTTCCAGGTTGGCGAGGATCATGTCGTCGGTCTGCTGGATGCCGGTGGCCACCGGCACCGGGCGATCCGGCTCGCGCTCTTCGAACACCACCAGCAGGCATTCGCTGCCGCTGGGTTCGTCCAGGTGTGGCTGGGCGAGGATATCGATCTGGCTGCTGTCCAGGGTCACCGAGCGCGAGGTGATCGCCTGGCCGCTGTGCTGGGCGTGCAGCAGGGTGCTGCGCAGCGCCGGGCGCAGCGGCGGCAAGACCAGGTTGAGCAGGTTGCGGCTCAGCTCTCCTCCGATGTGCCGCAGGAAACGCCCGACACCTTCGCTCATGTGCAGGATGTTGCCATCGACATCGACGATCAGGCTGGGCGGAGTGCGGCGGGCGAGGGCGCGGTGGTGGATTTCCGCGTACGACAGTTTGCGCCCAGGGCGGGCCTTGGCCTTGGCCGGCTCTGCCGTGGTTAGGGTGTCGTTGGGGGCCTGCAACTGGCTGGAGCGCCGCCCGCGGCTTTCCACCTGCAGCGCGCGGAAGATGCGGTTGCGTTTGTCGACCGCGGTGAACAGTTCGCTGGCGACATCGGCCGATTCCGAGCTGCCCAGGAACAGGTAACCGCCCGGACGCAGCGCGAAGTGGAACATGCGCAGGATTTCCCGCTGTACGTCGCGATCCAGGTAGATCAGCAGGTTGCGGCACACCACCAGATCGAGCTGCGAGAATGGCGGGTCGGACAGCAGGTTGTGGCGGGCGAACAGCACCTTCTCGCGCACCTCCTTGCGCACCCGCAGGTGGTGGTCTTCCTTGACGAAGAACTGCCGCACCCTTGCCGGGGCCACGTCGGTAACGATCGCTTCCTGGTACAGACCGGCGCGGCCCATGGCGATGGCGCGCTCGTCGAGGTCGGTGGCGAACACCTGCAGTTTCGCGCTGCGTTGCTCCAGCGCCAGCTGCTCGATCATCAGCATGGCCAGGCTGTAGGCTTCTTCGCCTGACGAGCAGCCTGCCGACCAGATGCGTACTTCGCGCTGGGTACGCTCGTCGCCGGTATCGCTGACCAACGCTGGCAGCACATGGCGTTCCAGCGCCTCGAAGGCATCACGGTCACGGAAGAAATTGGTCACGCCAATCAGCATGTCGGCCAGCAGCGCTTGGGACTCCTCAGGGTGGCTTTCCAGATAGGCGAGGTAGGCGGCCAGGTCGATCTGCCCGGTGACATGCAGGCGCCGCTCAAGGCGACGCAATACCGTGGCGCGCTTGTAGTGCTGAAAGTCGTGGCCGGTGCTGTTGTGCAACTGCGCAAGGATGGCATCGAGCTGCGGCTCGGCGCGCTCCGGGTCGCCGGCTTCATGACCTAGCGGCGGTGGCCGCAGGTCGTCGTCGATTTCCGGCAGGCGCACGTTGCGTGCGGTTTGCCAGATTTCCACCAGGCGCGCGGGTAATTGCGCTACCGGCAGCACGACATCGACCATGCCGGTTTCCAGGGCCGCGCGGGGCATGGCGTCGTATTCGGCATCGTCCGGGGCCTGGACGAAGGTCACACCGCCTTGCTCCTTGACCCGGGTCAGGCCCACGGCGCCATCGCCGCCGGTGCCGGACAGCACCACGCAGAATGCGTGCTCTTGATGGACGTCAGCCAGTTCGCGGAAGAACAGATCGATGGCCACGCGCTCGCCATTGCGCCGCTGCGCAGGGCGCACGCGCAGGTAACCATCGTTGGTCGACAGGCGGTTGGCCGGTGAGATGACGTAGACGTGGTTGGCCTGGATCGGCACCGACTCGCTGACCTGCAGCACTTTCATCGAGGTGTGCGCCTGAATCAGCCGGTCTGCTTCGCTTTCATGGGTAGGTGACAGGTGCAGGACGACGACGAAGGCCATGCCTGTGTTGTCGGGCATGTGCTTGAAGAACGTGCTCAGCGCCCCCAGGCCACCGGCCGAGGCGCCGATGCCCACCACGGGGAAGTCCAAGTGGCTGGGGAGCAGCTCAGGATTCTTGGGACCCGCGACAGCCGGTTTCGAAGTGGACGTCATCTACTGCGCCTTGTGCAAACCTGAGTGGCCCATGGAAACGTTGCCGGGCAGTGGGACCGGAATTATAAGCTGCTACCGGGCCAGCGACGAGAGGCAACGACAGGTGTTGAGCATTATTGTTCAACCGCGTATGGCCACGGCCCGTTGGTCGGTTCAGCCCCTGCGGCGCTCAGACTATGTACGGGGTTCCTTCACCTGGGCCATCAACATCCACCCTCGAACGCGCAGCGCGGGCCGGGCAGAAGGGTGGGCGCAGCAGCCACCGTCGCGTACGTGAACAGTAACCGAGCACGCAATTCCCAGGCCTTTGCTAGGCTGAGTCAAGGCCCCATGAGGTATCTGCATGCAGGGGTCTTTTCTTTTTCGCCTGAAGGAGAAGCACCATGCTTGCATTGACGTATCAGGGGGCTGGAGAGGTGAAAGTGCTGTCGGTGCCCGACCCGGTCATCGAACAGGATGACGATGTGCTGGTACGGGTCAGACTCAGCGGCATCTGCGGATCGGACCTGCATCTGTACCACGACAAGATTCCCAGCGTGCGCAAGGGCGATATCCTCGGTCACGAATTCATGGGGACGGTGGTCAAGGTCGGCAGCGCAGTGACGGCGGTCGCCGAGGGCGACCGCGTGGTGGTGCCGTTCATCATTGCCTGTGGCGAGTGCTTTTTCTGCAAGCAAGAACAATACGCCGCCTGCGAAACCACTAATCCCACCTCAGCGGTAATCTCCGGCGAGCACGCTACCCGCAGCGGCGCAGCGCTGTTTGGCTACGGACACCTGTACGGTGGCGTACCGGGCGGCCAGGCCGAATACGTACGCGTGCCAAAAGGCAACATAAATGCCTTCAAAGTGCCAGACGACATCAGTGATGAAGCCGCGTTGCTGCTCTCGGACACCCTGCCCACCGCCTGGCAGGCGATCAAGAACGCCAAGGTCGACAAGGGCAGTTCAGTTGCGATCTTCGGGGCCGGTCCGGTAGGCCTGCTGGCTGCGGAAATAGCGCAGATGCTAGGCGCCACGCAGATTTTCCTGGTCGATGAGTACAGTTACCGCCTGAAGTTCGCGGCTGAGACCTATGGCGTTATTCCCGTGAATTTCTACCACGATAACGACCCCGCGCGGACCATCGTCAACGCCACTGTCGACCAGCGCGGCGTCGATGCCGTGATTGACGCGGTTGGATTCGAGGCCAGCGGCACCACGGTCGAAGCAGTAATGAACATGTTCGGGTTCGAAGGCAGCAGCGGTAAAGCCTTGCGCCAGTGCATCGAAGCCGTACGGCGCGGCGGGGTGGTCAGCGTGGCGGGCATGTACTCAGGGCTGATGCACAGTTTGCAACTGGGCGCTGCATTCGACAAAGGCTTGTCGTTCCACATGGGCAAGACCCATGTGCATGCCTACCTGCCCGAACTCTGTAAGCATCTGCAGGCAGGCAGCCTGCGTCCAGAGCGACTGATCACCCATCGGCTATCTCTGAACGAGGCAGTACAAGGCTACGAAATGTACGACGAAAAACGCCCAGGATGCTGCAAGGTCATCCTCACACTGGATAGCTGACTACCTACAACGATTACCCGGCGGCTCGCTTGGCCAACTGCCAACGGGCCGCTCGCGCCAGTACGTCGATAATCTTTTGAATTTTCCTGCCCCCGATCACTCAACCCTTAGTCATCCATGGAGAAGAGGAGGGCCTTTCGATGCCAGCTCCACAGCTTTACATCATCGATTACCGCCTGCACGACCAACTGCGCAGCTTCATTATCCGTCTGGAGCGCATGGACAATGCCGAAGCCTGGCATTGGGCCAGTTGCGATGCCGGTATCGGCATCATTCCCAAGTTCGGACGCGAAAAGATCAGGAAGGTCAGTCGGCCCATGGCCGAGCGCTACGGCATCACCGATGTACGCTGGAGGCTATCTGGCACTCGGGAAAACCCAGTCGGCCCGACAGGGCAGACCCAGCACGGACGCAGCGGTGGTGAAGATGTGTCGAATGCCGGTGAAACAGCGGTGATCGCCTGAACCAGAAGTCTGCGCAACAAACCGCAGCAGTACCCCAATTCAGATGATCTATCAACAACCCTTAAGTTAACTCGACTAAATATTCATTTAGTCGAGTTAACTTATTGTTTTTATTATGGTTTAAGAAGTAGGGCGCTCAAGCCCTGATTCTGACCAGACTTTCATCACCCATCAACCTCATGGCTTGCCGGCCGTAGAACGGTTCGGCCACTATGGGCTCCTCACTCAGCGTAAGGAACCTTCCCATGCCCATCTACCTGGCCGCCGAGAGTGAATGGCTCCCCGGCACCGAACTGGTCATCGAAGGCCCCGCAGCCCAAGGCCCGTATGCAGCCGTATTCGAAGATGACGGTGAAACTGGCTACTTCTACGCCCTGGACAGCAGCAAAGACGACAACCCTATTCAGGACGCCTTGCACGTGTATAACGTGCAAGACATTTCCGACCGCGAAAAAGCCTCGACGGTACGCATCGGCTGGTCCCAGGACCACCTCAAAGCCGTTCTGCTGATCAACGACTATCCCCACGCCGTATTCGATTTCCACAGCAAGCGCGGCTACTGCCGCAGCAGCTTTCCACGGGCGACCGGTAATGGGTGGTCTAAAGAAGGCCATGACTGGAGCGACGAAGCCTTGCAATTGTTCGCCTGAACCCCCGTCAAACAGCGCCGGGCGCCACCAGCCCAACGCCCGGCGCACTGATTTCAAGGCAACCCACGTATGGATACGGACATCAAACGCCAGCTCCTGAACCTGGAACGCGAACTGCTTCAACCGCAAACCCGCCGCGACCCACGCAAACTCGATCAACTCCTGGCTGACACTTTCATCGAGTTCACAGCCAGCGGATCGACCTGCAACAAACCCCAAGCCATCAACGCGCTACACAGCGAAACCCCCAACGAACGCATTCTTGAAAACTTCCACCTGCAAGTGCTTACGCCTGACGTTGCCGTTGCGACGTATCGCTGTGTTCAGCGCGATGAGCACGGTGCGATGGTGACGTCGCTGCGCAGTTCGGTTTGGCGGTTGGGGGTGGTCGGGTGGCAGATGGTGTTTCATCAGGGGACGCGGGTTGATCGATGATGGTTTGGGGGGATGGGATTGCGAGCTGGGGGTGTTTCGATGTCTGGGAGTTGGGTGAGTTGGGATTATGTGAGGGTGCGCATAATGTGTATTATGTTAAATATGGTGTAAGTGTCAGACTCTTCGTGCTCGATCGTTAATGGCCTTCTGCCCAGCAGGCCATGTGTAACCCCCACTGGTTAATCGGAAAACATTCCACACTAACCAGTTAGGTAGCTTACATGACGACAGCGTTGGCCGAGCAGGACATCGGCCGTTACCTCATGCTGCCGTACAACTGGTCAGGGCCACATCAGCACAACGGCTTCGTGCGACCGGCGTTGGCGGAAGAAAAACTCAATTCTGTGTCCGGGAATTGTTGAGCACTACATTGCTCCGTCACTGCGAGAATTTCAGCGCAGCATCAGGAGACAATCGGTAAGACCGCAGGTTGGAGGACGCACTGCAAGCATTGGCGGAAGCGCTACGCATTCATTTGGCTACCAATCCCGACTAGATCACCCTCACCTCCTGTCTGCATTAGCAAATCAACTGAGCTCAAAACCTGATTCCGCTCCCACTCAATGCCGGCGTCAAAGTGCGCTCGACCTGCTTCGAGTGGGCTACGGAAAGTAGAGCCTATTGATTCATCATTCGCTGGAACGACCAATCGCAACCATCGCCAGGAAGTCGGACTCACCAACGATCCGGATCTCCTGCCCAGCCTCATTCAGTTCCTCGGCTTTCAGATGCTTGCTGCTTTTCTCTTTGCCCCCAAGCCGACTGATATCTTGACCACCGACGACCAGTATCGTGGTCTTTCGGCTCACCGTGTTGGAAGAGTGGTTTTGGGATGCCCACCCTCTGTAGCCAGCCTGCGACAAAGGCTCGGAAGATCGGGACGGCGTGCGGGCGAGCCTGCCATCCTGAGAGGCTACTGCCGGGAGCGCCTGCTCACGGATCAGTCCAATCTTTCAGATCAGTTGCGCGAAGTGTTGGTACAAACCGTTGCCATGATTCGCTTGCTGGTGGCCGGTTGGTTTGAGCCCCCTCGTTCGCAGGGAATGCATGCCTCCACGCTGGTTCAGCAATGCCTATCGACCATTGCCCAAATGGGAGGTGCCAGCGCTGCCCAACTGTGGAACGATCTCATTGCCAGCGGCAGCTTCGCGAGCGTAACGAAGGGCGATCTGATGTTGCTGGTCAAAGGTATGGGTGAAAAGGAGCTGATTGTCCAAGACAGTTCTGGTCTGCTCCTGCCAGGTGAGCTGGGTGAGCGCCTGATCAATCACTATGAGTTCAACACCGCTTTTACCAGCGATGAAGAGTTCCGACTGCTCAGAGATGGCAAGCTACTGGGGTCTCTAGCCGTCAGTCGACCACTCTCCAAGGGCCAGAGGATCATCTTTGGTGGTAGACGCTGGCAGGTTCAGGATGTAGATCTTGAGGCCAAAGTCATCGTGGTCACCCCAACGCGCGGCGGCGAGCCACCCCAGTTTGATGGCTTGGGTGCTCAGATCCATGACCGCGTTCGAATGGAGATGCGGTGTGTTCTTTCGGAAACATCACCCTGCCCTTTCCTGGACAAGCAGGCCCAATCGTTGCTCCAGGAAGCGCGGCAAACATTTCATGCCCTAGGGCTCGGGGAAAAGTCGATCGTGGGATCGGCTAGCGCCAGCCATCTTGTAACCTGGCAAGGCGACTACACCAATGATGCCTTGGCTTTGCTGCTGAGGCATGCGGGCATCCAGTGTGAGAACTCGGGACTTTTTCTGGACATCGCATTTGGTGCGGAAGATTCACTGAAAGCATTGCATACCGTTGCTCAGCTAGATATCTCTAACCTAGAGCCCATTCTCGAGAACGTGGAAAACATGATCCGGGAGAAATGGGACTGGGCTCTTCCTCGACCGCTTCTGATGAGGTCGTTTGCCTCAAGTCACTTAGACCTGCAAGGGGCGGTGGAAATAGCTCGAAAAATCACTGAAAACCAGTAGCACTGGAGTGCGCTTAGGCGTGTCCAGTAGCAATAGCGTTTCTCGTACTTTACTGGAGACAGCTGCATAGCACTGCTATGTCGACGCTTGGGTTATAAAATATCTCGATGTAATCGAAAATATCACTTCGGGTTTCGCTAAGTGTTGCGTAGATCCTTCGTCGGATTCGCTCCCGCTTCAAAAGCTGGAAAAAGCTCTCGGCTACGGCATTGTCATGGCAGTTTCCCCGTCGGCTCATGCTGCTGATCACATTGTTGGCCTTGAGGGAGCTTTGCCAATCTGAGCTACCGAACTCACTGCCTTGCTCTGAGTGAATCATTTGCTACTGTGGCTTGCGTCGCCACACGGTAAGCGTCTGGCCGACACACCTTGCGGATAGCAAAACTTTTGCCTTCCGCTTGGGTGATGGAGCCTACTTACCCGGGTAGGCTCCACCCTCTTGATATCCTACGATTCGACATCGCTATCCAGTAGCGTCGTTCCGTAGGAGTTGTCCACCACGCATAGCCACTTTTCTGAAAATTGACGAAACACGTAGGTCGCCCTACGCAAAATCTCAGTTTTCACTCCCGTCTTGTCCGTGGCTTGTAGCCGGGTCTCCATGATAACGAGAGCTACATCACCCCCTTGTATAACCTGCATCTCCCCCTGTGTGACAACGATGCTGTTATTGAAATGCTCCGCAATGGCGACAAATGCTCGGCGGATGCTTTCTTTGCCTGCAACGGTCAATCCTGGTCTGACCACGAGACTGGCATCATCCGCATAAAACTTCATTAGCTCGTCGAAGTCTTCGGCTGTGATGGCTCGATCAGCGGCCTCGATTGTCTCTTTGAGGGCTCGGGTAAGTGCGTCCATTCCTGCGCTCCTGAAGTAGCCTCAGAGGAGGAATGAAAAACCCCGCTGCTGAGGCGGGGTTTGGCAAATCGTGCGCAGTCCCACCGCCTAGGTGAAGGTGGTAATAATTGAATTTGCGCACAGGAAACGGTAACTGTTCATGGCATGAATCTGCCGCATAAAGACAAGAAAATCAACTGATACGATGCTGTGTTGACACCGTTCACCACTATGCTGGTCGCCACTGATCGGGTAACAATTGATCAATCTCACTGGCTCGCTGTGTCGGTAGGCGCGTCAGCACATCTTTGAGGTAGGCATACGGATCATGCCCATTCATACGCGCCGATTGGATCAAACTCATGATTGCAGCCGCCCGTTTACCACTGCGCAGCGACCCAGCGAACAGCCAGTTCAAGCGACCGAGTGCCCATGGCCGTATCTGATTCTCGACTTGGTTGTTGTCGATGGGCACAGCCCCATCCTCCAGTTAGCGCGTCAGCGCTACCCAGCGTTTCAGGCTGTAATCGAGGGCCTTGGCCGTGGCTGATCCGTTGGGCACCAGATTGCGCTGGGCCAACATCCAGTCATGCAGTGTTTTGCTGATCGGTACCGCCAGTTCCTGACGTATTCGCCAACGGTCTTCGCTGCTCATATCCCGAGCCTGGCGTTCAACCTCGTACAAACCGCCAATCGAGTGCAGCGCCTGTTCGGCCAGCTGACTTTTGCTCGCGACATGCAGATCGAAAAACTTGCGACGCGCGTGAGCCATGTAGCCGATTTCAGTCATGCCCTGCTCAAAACCGGCTTTGTATCCGGCGAAGTCATCGCAGACCAACTTGCCGTTCCAGTCGCCCAGGAAATTGCGCGCATGTTCGCCCGCACGGCTTGGACTGAAGTCGTATACCACGGCTTTGAGCGCCGAAAACGGCGTCGTGCTGTACGCCCAGACATAGGCTCGGTGAGTTTTCTTCTCGCCTGGGGCAAGCATTTGCACCGGTGTTTCATCGGCGTGGATCACGCCTTGGTTCAGCACCGCTTCACGCAGTGCATCGACCAGCGGCTGGAGCCGCACGCCGGTTTGTCCGACCCACTGGGCCAAGGTCGAGCGAGCAATTGCCAGCCCGGCGCGACCAAAGATCTTTTCCTGCCGGTACAGCGGCATGTGCTGACTTGATCGGAGAATCCTTAGGCTTCCATGCCATAAAGGAAGACCTCATCACTCCCGGCATATGCCAGGTGGCTTGGGTCTTCCGGTCCATCTACGACATCAGTCCTTAGAGATGATGGCGAGCGCCTCATAAAGGATCTCCAGTGCGCGGTATACCAGGTCCGCGGTGACGATGCATGGTGGTACGACATGGAGTTGGCTGCGTTCTCCACAACCTTCGATTCGCGCATGGCATCGATCGTCGCGACGATGGATGCCATGGCCATTGGGTGCCCCCAATAGGTCAAGCCACTTGGGAAGAATGCCGTGTCGAAATGCTTGCAGATCTCGTCGGAAATGACGATACCGCCCGCAGGCACTTAACCGGATTTCACGGCCTTGGCGACGGTAATCAGCGACCAGTGTCCATTCTACGTCCGTCAAGCAACTGGGGTAGCGCTGTTTAGGCATGGCGCGATGCTGTGTAGACAAGGGGCCAGCAGCTTACTTTATTTTGTCTACGTGCCCCTTCCTAGAACGTCCATGCGGCCGTGGCTGATGCGCTCTCATCATGAAAGCGCTGGCCTATTTCTCCTGTGTATCGCAAGCCTATGGAAAAGGATGGCGTCAGGTCCAAGCTAGCGCTAAGCGCGAACTGGGCCGTATCTTTCTGCACAGGCAAACCAGAGATGTTGACGAAGCTTCCTTGGGACCGCAGTTTCAGTCGGGACTCTGTAGTTTGTTTGGTAAGGGCATGTTGCAGCCCTGCGCTGCCATTCAGGCGGAGGGTCATGCCATGGGTAAGAGGATGGATGGCGTTTGCGCGTGCACCGAGTCGGCCAGAGGTCATGTCCATGCGGCTTTTTTTGCCACTGATGGCGAATAGGTTTTCCCTCTCGGAAAAGGCTTCGGTTTCAAGATGGGTGTAGTTGAGCCCGACGAAGGGTTCTAGAGTCCAGAAGTTGAAGTTGATGGGCTTGGACAGCTCGGCAAAGACCTGACGGATGCTGCCGCCGTAACTCCCTTTAAGCCGCGTGGTGCCATTCTTATGAGTTACATCGCGTTTACTGTCGATTTCATGCCGGTTATAGCCCGCTCCGAGGCGTAGTGTAAAGCTGTCCAACTGTTTGCTGGCATAGGCGGCAAGGCTGTAGGTTTCGATATCGGCCGAAGCACTCTGCGTGGAGAGCGAGGCAGAACTACTTTGGTAGCTAGCGGCGATACCGGCTATCAAACCGCTGACTTCGTCCTGCTGATCAAGCCCCCAGATGACCCCGTGAGTCGAACGATTGAGCTTGGCCGCATCATCTTGGCGATTTTGTTTTCCTTTAGAGTCGAAGACATATCCCCAGGCGCCCAGAGCGCGCGGATTCTGCTCTGTTTCATAAATACGATCAAGCGTTGCGTTGCGCAAGTAGCTTGAATTCTGCAACAGCGCACTCTTAAGCGAGGCGTGCAGCTCTCCGGGCATGGATTGCATGATTTGCTTGAACTCGTCACTTGAGAGCCCGATCAAGGCATTGGTTTCTTTTTCAGCCCAGGTCAGAGGCACCGCTGTCGAAGCGTCCGGGGGTGCGTTGACAGAGGCCTCGTTCAGAAGCTGGGTAGCCAGGGCTTTTTCGTTTGCGTTTTCCACTAGTGCTTGGGGGCTGACATCATTACGCACCAAGTTTAGGTTCACTTGGTTTGTTTCATAAGTCAGGCTAGGCGTGAGGAAGGCCAGATTGGATGTGACGTTGGCAAATTGGCCGCTGACACCTTTTTGCGCCTGGATAATAGCCAGATTGGTATTGGGCTTGTAATCGCCTGTTTGCGCCTGGACATCGACCCGACCACCTCGTAGGTCAACAGAACCGGCCACGTCCAACTGGTCGGCACGCCCAGTCGCATCGACCTCGACGCGGTAAATCGACCCGGGCCTGAAAGTTAGGTTTTGGGTTATGCGTAAGGTACCGATCGAATTGCCAGGGGCGATGATCCCGCCTTTGTTGACGGTGACCGAGCCAACCTCGCCGATGCCTTGCAATTGAGCATCGGAGTCGACGTAAAGCATTGCGTTGCTCAGGGAGCCATTGGCCCTTAGCATGCCTTTGTTGATATCGATGCGTCCGGCAAAGTCGCTGATACCCGTCAGGTTGAGTTGGCCTGCACCGTCTTTTTTTATGTTACCGTCACCTCTGATGTTGCTGCTAAAGGTAATGTTATCGTTGCGGTTGAAGATCAGCGTGCCATTATTGATGATATTGCTCGCCACTGAGCCTTTTGTCCCGCCATTACCGACTTGCAAGGTGCCCTGATTTATCTCAATGCCGCCTCTGAAGGTGTTGTTACCTGTGAGGATTAGCGTTCCGCTGCCATTTTTGATCAAACTGCCAGGGCCGCCAATATCCTCCTTCCAGGTATCGGTCTGAGAAAAGCCGGCCAGATCCATATCCGACGCTGGATTCTGGTTGACTGTGAAGTCCTCATAAAAATAGGTGGGGCCGCTAAAAGCGCGGGGCAGGTTGATTAGGCCCCAGTTGGCATCAGGGTTATTGGTGTCGAAGGTCCAGCCTGCCAGCGAGTTGCTGGGGTAAGCCGTGCTAGCCAGAATCTGCTGCCATTCGGGTGATTTCAAATAGGGGAAGCGAAATCGCAACAATGCGCCGGATTGTTGCGGAATATGTTTAGGGGTGAGTACTACAGCAGGGCGTTTGAACATTTGGTTGTAGTAGCCGATGCTGTAGTTTTCGTTGGCTTGAGTCTTGGCCAAGGGCGAGTCTTGAGCCTCAAGACAGCTACGCAAAGAGCCTGAGCAAAGATTTGATGCTTCTGCCTGTGTCCGAATATCCTTGCTCAGTTCAAAAAAGGTCATTGCCAGCGTGTCATCTGCCAGTATTTTTGACAGGTAGAAATAGTTACCAATACGGGAAGCGATAGTATCGGTAGGAAAGTGCGCGTCCAAGACGACACGGCTTTCGCCGTACTGAATGGCACGGGAAAGGATTTCGTTACCACGCTCTGGGAATATCAGGCTCATGGGCAGTGCCGTTGCGTAACCGTCCCAAGTGTGGCCGCTGGGGTAGGATGAGCCATTTATGGATAAGTAGTCTTTTATATATCTTCCGTTCTCCAGGACATCTCTGGGGCGACCACGAAGAAACTTATCTTTTAATATAAAATCTGCGGTTCTTTCCCTTTTCTTGTCGGCATCATACGAGTAGGCTGAAAGTTCATATAGGTCTACCAGCCTGTCGTAAGAGTCGAAATTTGAAAGATCTAGCGGCGTGTGGGGTGTTTCTGTCGGAGCAAGCGATCCTAGTGCTGACAGCGTCATGGTCGATAGCCTATAAGCGGTATTTTGGGCCCTGTCGCTGTTGGCTAGCTTGTATCTGGCGCCACTGTCTTGTGAATAAGCGATGGACCCTTCTCGGTCAAGGTCTGCTGCTTCTGACCCTGGCAGTGGATAGCTAGCGATGATGTTGCTTTGGAGTTCCTCGAACCAGCTATATCTTTTAGAGTCAATCAGCGCTTCAGCGTTGTGGGTTTCAATTTCTGCTAATACATCTGTCGCTGGAGCTAACAAGAGGAAAAACGCGTGCTTTACCGCTTTGTATTTGCCAGGCGGTCTAATATTTGAGGCTTTAACTGTTGATGGCATGATTCTTCCAGAGGTGTATGGATTATTAAGAGGGTGTCATTATTCGGGGCTTTCTTTTCGGTTTTGTTACTGCGCTACTAATCCGCCAAAAAATATTTCATAAGAATCATTTTGCCGAAAACCTAATTTCCGAATTATTTAGGATTACTCTTATTGAAAGTTTTCTAATTTCATGAACATAGGCCGTATTTTGATTTGGCGGTATTTTTCTGTGAAATTAGGGATTCTCCGATCAAGTCAGCACAGGCCGTCTGACCTGTGCTGAAATAGCCTTCCGTCCAACTACCCTCTACAAGCCCGCCATTCCATGAGTCAGATGAGATTTTCCGATTTCGAGTACGCCGGTAAGCGCAAGCAAACCCGACGCGAGCGTTTCCTGGCCGAGATGGGCATGAAGGAAGGCCGGTGATCTGGCAGATTGCGGCTCGTCGGAGCACCCATAAACACTTGAGCAAACGAAGCGTGCTCTACAAGGCCAGACGCAAGATCGAGAAGGTCAAAGCGCAGGTGCGAGCGAAAGTCGAACATCCATTCCGTGTGATCAAGCGCCAATTCGGCTATGTGAAAACCCGTTTCCGTGGCTTGGCCAAGAACACGGCGCAACTGACCACGCTGTTTGCCCTGTCGAATCTGTGGAGGGTGCGCCGGCAATTATTGCCGGCCGCGGGAGAGGTGCACCCGTGAGGGCAGAAAACCAAGGCTATCCTTGGTTTTCCAATAATCAGCGGCTGAAAATCGGGCTTTCCGGCTGATGGCAACTTGTTCGGAGTTTCCCTAGGCTCTGTCTGAAAAGCCCTGATACTTGATGATCCTGCGTTGAAAACAGCCTCGGAATGCTCATTTACAACCAGTAAACTCCGCTTCCTCGGCTGTTTTCGCCTTGTCTCCCCGGCGTCTCAGAACTTTTCAGACAGAGCCTAGGCACACCATGATTTCACCAGATCGTTCTGGTGACCCGATCTGGATACAAGCAACACCCAAAGCCCTATTTCACCCACTTGAGGCAGGCAAATCCAGTCTCGATTCGCAGCGGCTGAACAGGCTCAATGCTTTCCTGATCGCCAACTTTTTTGATGACGTTCACGCCACAAAAGTACTGGTCTGGACTGATCGCGGAGAGAAAGCCTTTCCGGTCCTCGCTCCAAGAGCCGTTAACGACGGTATACGTAGCCCCTTTCTCAGGTGTGAAAGAGAACGGAACCTTGCATGCCATACCTCCGACTGCGCTCTGGTAAGTCATGATCAGCTCTTTATCAACAGCCACTGGGGACTCGACGAAACCGCCGCTGCCAAGCAGCGTCGTGTAACCCGCGTAGCACCCCTTGTCATTAAAAGTCATGATATCCAGTCGAGCGTCGCGGTCGTACTTCATACGTACGGTCGCTGAAGGCTCACCCGGCTGAGGAACAGCGTATTGCTTGCCGTACAGGATCGAATTGCAGCCAGTCATGGCAACGGTTCCTGCCAGCGCCACGCACCAACCATACTTTTGTAGCTTGTACATTGATCGCTCCCTGATTTTCTGGCGGCCCTTGGGCTCGTGGGACTGCCGAACGGCTATCTGATGCGCGTGTGCGCGGTGAAGTTCCGACATGGCATGCCTGTTAAGCTCTGGAGCAATGCGGCAGAAAACCGAACCCTGGCCTGCCTGGAGCACGGGCAAGAGAAAGCAGATTCAGCATTATCGTCAAATCTCCACCCCCCGCTCCACCCACCAAACCAACGGCAACGTCACCAACAAAACCCCCGCCAACCCCACCACCGCCCAAGCGACCCCTACAGCATCCCCAAGCCCACCAAACACCACCGGCGCCACCGCCCCGCCGCCAATGGTGCCGGTATAGAACAGCGCAAAAGCCCGTTCACGCTTGCCCGCCCCGGCGAGGTCCGGCACTGCGCCATAGAGCACCGACGAGGTGCCGTTGAGCACCACCCCCAGCAATGGCAGCATCACCATCAAGCCTGCATAGGGCAGAAAAACTGCGAGCACGATCAGGCTGGCGGTGGTGAGTTCGGTGATCCAGACGGTTTTCATCAGGCCGATGCGGGCGCCGAGGTAGCCGCACAGTAGCTTGCCGAACGCGCCGCCGACGAACAGCAGGGTAAGTGCCAGGCCGATGCCGGCGGTGCCGGCGCCTTTGCTCCTGAGCAGGAACGGCAGGAAGGTCAGGAAGCCCATGCGGGCTGCGCTGTCCAGGGCGCCGGTGAGGATCAGGGCCCGCAGGCCCCCGAACGAGCCGTGGCCGTTGGCGGTTTTGGGGGCTTTTTGCTGCATGGCCTGGGTCGCTGCGTGGGAGGGGATCAGCCACCACAGCGCCAGCGCGGCAGCCAGGCCGAGCAGGCCGATCAGCGTCGCGCTGGTGCGCCAGCTGATCACGGTCAGTAGCAGGCCGACCAATGCGGGAATCAGGGTCTTGCCGATGTCACCAGCGAAGTTGTACTGCGACAGCGCCTGTTTGACCCCGTCGCCGGCCTCGTGGGTGTCGGTGATGATCGAGGACGCCAGCGGGTGCTGGGTACTGGCCCCCAGGCCGCCCAACAGCAGCGCCACAAGCAGCACCCCTAGCCCGCCGGCCTGTCCGGCCAGCAGGTACGCCAGGCCGGCCAAGGCAGTACCGCCCACCAGCAGGCGCTCGCGACCCCAGCGCCTGGCGCCGCGGCTGGCCAGCAACTGGAAGCCGGCCATCATCCCGGAATAGGCGCCGCGCAGCAGGCCGATCTGCGCGTAGCTCAGGGCGAACTGTGATTGCCAGATCGGCAGCAGCACATAGATCACGTCGGTCAGGCCATCATGCACGGCGTGGGCACCGCACCCGGCGACCAGGGAACGGCGGCGAACCGACACGTCGGCTGCCGGTAAAGCCCTGGGTGACACGGGTTGTTTCAGTTCATTGGTGGTCAAGGCAGACTGCTCAGAGAATTGGATGAAGATGCTAAGGGTTGGCCCGTTGCGTAGCCGCGCCCGGCGTTTGCAGCTTCGCAGGCTTCCAGCCGGCCCAGCCGATCAGCAACGACAGCAGTTGGAACAGCACGATCAGCACCACGCAGCCCTGCCAGCCCCACGGGTTCCAGAGCAACCCCGGGACCACCGCGCCGAGGCTGCCGCCCAGGTAATAGCAGGTCAGGTACAGGCCCACGGCGCCGGCCTTGTTATGGCCGGCCGTGGCCGTCGTGAAGGCGTTGGCGGCAGCCTGGGTCAGGAACACCCCGGTGCAACTCAAGGCCAAGCCCAGCACGATCAGCCATAGCGACGGCAGCAACGTCAGGGCCGAACCGCAGACCCCGAGCAGCGCCGCGACCAACAGCAGTTGGGCCTGCGGCCGCGACTTGCTCAGGCGTCCGGCGACCGGCGTGACCACCAGGGCCACCAGGAACACACTGTAGAGCGCACCCAGGGCGGCGCTGCCCAGATCGAACGGCGCCTGACTCAGGTACAGGCCTGCGTAGGTGAACATCGCCACTTGCGCGAACAGCACGCAGAAGCCCACGCCATAAGCCGCGAGCAAGGGCCATCGGCACAGCTCGCGCAGCGCGCTGGGGCTGCTGGCCGGTGGCGCGCAGAGCGGCGAGTTGGTCGGAAGTAGCCGATGAATCGCCACGCCGATCAGCAGGCCGAGGCCGGCGAGCACCACGAAGGCTTCCCGCCAGCCCACATATTCGGTCATGAGTCCGGTGATGAAGCGTCCCGCAAAGCCGCCCAACACGGTCCCGGCAACATACAGACTGGTCACTTCGGTCACGCTGCCACCGCGCCAGCGATCGCCGATATAGGCCACGCTGGTGGCGAACACCACAGGAATCAGCACGCCTGCAAGCAGACGCCAGAGCAGCAGTTGGCTGAAACTCGTGGCGCAAGCGGCAAGGGCTGCTGGCAACGCCAGCAACAGCGCGGCCAGCGCAATCACCTGGCGCTGGTCGAAACGCGTGGTAAGGCGGCTGACGAAGGGCGCGGTGGCAGCCACCGCGAGCGTCGTGACGGTGATGCTCCAGCCGGCTTGCTGAATGCTCACCTGAAAACTGCGGGCCAATTCGTTGAGAATGCCTTGGGTTGCATACAGGTTGAGAAAGGCCGCACAGCCACATAGAAACAGGGCGATGCGCGCACACAGTTGACGCGAATTCATGCAACATCTCGTTTTGTGCCCGACGACCTTTATAAGATGCGTCGCCAGCCCAACACCAATACCGAATTCCGACCGATCAATACCCAGGGAACAGGATGCTCGATCTACGCAGGTTGCGTTATTTTCTGACGGTTGCCGAAGAGCTACATTTCGGTCGCGCTTCCGTGCGCCTGCACCTGGCGCAACCGCCGCTGACGCGGCAGATTTCGGCGCTGGAGGCCGAGCTGGGGTTTCGCCTGTTCGATCGCACCAGCCGCAGCGTCACCCTTACCCCTCAGGGCCGGCATTTCCTGCCGTACGCCCGCGCCGTGCTGGAGCAAGTCGAGCTGGCCCAGGTCATGGCCGGCAAGCTGGCGGCGGGAACCGCCGGGCAACTGGCCGTGGGCTATGCCAGCTCCATCGCCCTGTCCGACCTGTTCAGCCAGGCCCTCCAGGCCTTCGCCCAGCGCTTCCCCGACGTGCAATTGACCCTGGTGGAAGGCGCCTCGGTCAGCCAGTGGTCGCAGATCGTCGACGGGCGCATCGACATCGGCCTCGGCCGTCTGCAGCCGCCGAGCGAGCGCAGCGATATACAGACGCTCTCCCTGGCGGACGAACCGCTGGTGGCGGCGATCGCCTGCGACAGCCCACTGGCTGCGCAGGCGCAGGTGAGCTTGGCCGAGCTCAGCGAGCATCCACTGATTCTGTTTCCCGCCGACTACGGCTCAGGCCTCAACGAAGCCATCGAGCAGCTTTACCGACGCAACGCCCTACCCTTGCGCCCCGGGCCCAGCGGACGGCAGATCACCTCGATCATCGCCCTGGTCGCCGCCGGTCAAGGCATCGCCTTGGTGCCGAGCTGCGCCCAGGCCCTGGCGAAAAAAGGCGTCACCTATCGCCCCCTGGCCGACCCCAGTGCCAGCGCGCCGTTGCTGGTACTGACCCGCAAGCAAGGCCGCAGCCAGTTGGTCGATGCCTTCATGGGAGTGCTCGAGCACGTGCTGCAGGCTCACGCCACGAGCGAACAGTCATCCTGACCCCCCTGCCCGGCCGACAAGCACCCGTGATCATACAGCGCTTCTCCAATACCCCTTGGAACGTGTCCTTCCATCGAACTCAATTTATCTGTTGACTACCCCCGGCGCCCTTACTCATTATCCGACACTCATTCTTCGCAACGGCTCTGCCATGATCCGCCCTACCGACTCCATGCCAACTGCCCAGGGCCTTGCCGCCCAGGTAGACGCATGCGTGTCCGTTGCCAAGAAATCCAAGAAACAGTCGCTCATTTGACCGGGGCGCTGTCCCGTCAGATGAGCTGACAGGACAGATAGCGCCAGGCCTACTCCCCGCTTGATTCCCTACTTCTCCTCTGACGTCGACTAATCGGTCTACCTGAGGAGTTATGCATGTCTGATTTTCGCGGTATCTGGGTTGCACTGGTCACACCTTTCCGTTCAGGTCAGGTCGATTTCGAGGCGCTTGAAAACCTGGCCGGTCAGTTGCTCGCTGACGGTGTGCGCGGTTTGGTGGTCTGTGGCACTACCGGGGAAGCGGCAGCCCTGAGCGAGGAAGAAAGGCTCGCGGTTCTGGATGCCGTGTTGCAAGTGGCCCGGCCTGATCAGGTGGTCATGGGGCTGTCGGGGAATAACTTGCAGGACCTTCTGGGCTTCCAGCGATTGATCCAGAGCCGTGACATCGCCGGCGTCCTGGTTCCAGCGCCCTATTACATTCGGCCTTCGCAGCAAGGCCTCGAGCGGTTTTTCCAGACAGTCGCAGATGCGTCGTCAGTTCCCGTGGTTCTCTATGACATCCCCTACCGAACAGGCGTGAGGATTGAGCCAGAGACGCTGAGAAGGATCGTGCGTCACCCGCGAATCGCTGCGGTGAAAGATTGCAGCGGCGATCTCGAAACCACCTTGGCGCTGATCGCCGATGGCAACGCGCAAATACTGACTGGCGAAGATCTGCAGATCTTCAGCCATCTTACCTTGGGCGGCAGCGGTGCAATGTCGGCTTCAGCACATATCACCCCCAAACTGTACGTGCAGATGATGCAGCAGCTTGACGGCGGCGACCTGGTCTCGGCCCGGGCCACGTTCTACCGGCTGTTGCCTTGGATCAAAATGGCCTTCAGCGAACCCAACCCGGCTGTCATCAAAGCCGCTCTGAGCTTGCAAGGCGTGATCAGCCAAGAACTTCGCGAGCCGATGCAACCGTGTTCGTCAGTGACGCTGGAACGCCTGCGGCCTGTGCTTTCGCAGTTGCTCTGCCAGAGCCAGTAGGTCGCCGTGCAGCGGGCCGGTGCTTGGGTGAAGCTGCGCGGCTAGCGGTTGACCAGCTTCGCCGGCAGGGCTATGACCAGAAAGCAGCTGAGGATCAGGCAGCCGGCAAATGCCCACAGCGCCGCATGGGCGGTGCCGGTCAGGTCGGTGACCAGGCCCATGAGCGAGTTGCTGACCAGGCCTGCGATGTTGGCCAGCGAACAGGCCAGGGCAAAGCCGGTCGCGGCGGCCGTTCCCTTGAGGAAGGTCGCCGGCAGGCTGAAGAACACCGGCACCGCGCCGATGATCGCTGCCGAGGCGATGGCGAACAGCACCACCGTCATCACCAGGCTCTGGCTGAACAAGGTACTGCTGGCCATGGCGATCGCACCGATGATGAACGGCACGATGATGTGCCAGCGGCGCTCGCGATGGCGATCGGAACTGGCGCCGATGATCAGCATGCCGGCCAGCGCGGCCAGGCTTGGAATGGCCGTCAGCAGGCCGATATACAAGGTGTCGCTGACTCCGGCATCGCGGATGAAGGTTGGCATCCAGAAGCCCATGGCATAGGCGCTGAGCAGGATCGAGAAGTCGATGCCGCCCAGCATCCACACCTTCAGGTTGAACAACCCATCGCCAAAGCTGTGCCTGCTGTCCTTGCCCTCGGCATCGTCAGCGGCCAGGTCCTTTGCCAGTTGTGACTTGTCTTCGACCGACAGCCATTTGGCCTGCTGGAAGTGGTTGGGCAGGACCCAGAAGGTGAGGATGCCGAGCAGCACACTGGGAATCGCCTCCAGCAGAAACAGCCACTGCCAGCCGCGCATGCCATGCACTTGGTCGAAGTGCGCCATGATCCAGCCGGAAAGCGGCCCGCCGATCACGCTCGACAACGGCAGCCCGATCATGAACAGCGCAATGATGCGCCCGCGCCGGTAGGTGGGGTACCACAGGGTCAGGTAGTACAGCACCCCCGGCAGGAAGCCGGCCTCGGCAACACCGAGCAGAAAGCGCAGGATATAGAACTGCGTGGTGGTGCTGACGAACATCGTGCAGGCCGACAGCAGGCCCCAGGTGATCATGATGCGGGCAATCCACAGCTTGGCGCCGACGCGCTGCAGGATCAGATTGCTCGGCACTTCGAAGAGGATATAGCCGACGAAGAACAGCCCGGCACCCAGGCCATAGGCGGCGGTGCTGAACTGCAGGTCTTCGAGCATTTGCAGCTTGGCGAAGCCGACGTTGATGCGGTCCAGATACGCGGCGAGGTAGCAAAAGCACAGGAAGGGAATGAGCCTCCAGGTGATCTTGCCGTACAGCGCGCTAGTGCCAGGGTCGGTGTGAGTGCTGGCCGGGGTTGCATTCGCAATGGGCATTTACTGTCTCTTGGCGGGCGACGGTGTAGTGGTTTCAAGGCCAGGCGTTTTCGACGTGCCAGCCCCGCGCATTATATGCGCGGGGTGAGTGACGCCAGAAAGGCCGCGCGTGTCGCCAGCGGCTCATCACCCCTGCCCGCGCAAGAACAACGCAAACAACTCCGACTGCGACTTGATATTCAACTTGCTGTAGATGTGCTTGCGGTGCACCCGCACGGTCTCCGAGGAGATGGCCAGTTTGCGTGCGATCTCCTTGCTCGAACAGCCACTGAGCATCATCCGCCCCACTTCCAGCTCCCGTGCGGTGAGCGGTGTTTCCAGTCGTTCGACGGCCTGCTCCAGCCGGTCCTGCCACTTTGGCGCAGGTACGGCCTGGGCGGTGATGGTTTCAAAGTGCAGGCGCTGGCGCATCAGCGCCGAGACCCAGGGCTGGACCAGGTCCAGCATCGCCAGCTGCGTAACGCTGTAACGAATGCGACTGCCCAAAGAAAGGCACAACGTGCGCTCTGCATCGAGTTGCACGTTGTACTGGATTTCATCGGCCACGACGTTGAGGCGGAAGTAATGCTGGTAGTAATCGGTCTGCTCGAAGCATTCAGGCGCGACGAAGGCCAGTTGCTGCAGGCCGGTCGCAGGCGCTTCGCGGCTGGCGATGTAGAACGGATCGAGCAGGTACAGGCCTTTGAGGTAATCCTCGAACAAAGGGTCTGGCCCCCCGTCCTCGCCGGGGCATGCGGCGAACACTTCCGGGCGGCCGTTGCTGAAAAGCAGCGCCACCCAGCTGTCGAACTCCACGTAATGTTCGAGCAGGCGTACCAGGCGCAGCCAGAAGTGGGGTTGGTCGAGGGTTTCGATCAGTTGGCCTACCGAGCGATGCCAGGCGATGTCTTGTAACGTCAGGGTCATGACTACCTCATTAGGGGTACCTCAAGGGCGTGATTACCCCTACTGGCAACGTGACGGCATACTCGGGTCAGCCGGGTCGGCCCGCTGCGCAGCCTCGCCACTTTACCTCAAGTACCCACTGCATCGGTTTGGTCAGCCGCTCGACCCCTTGCGTATCGTCAGGAGCCTTCATGAAAGTAGAACTCGTTCAATTGGCAGGTCGCGACGGCGACACGGCCTACAACCTGGAGCGCACGCTCCAGGCGATCCACGCCAGTGCGCCGGACACGGACCTGCTGGTATTTCCGGAAACCCAATTGATGGGCTTTCCCACCGAGCAGAACATTTCGCGCATCGCCGAGCCGCTCGACGGCCCTGCCGTCAGTGCGGTGATCGAGGCCGCCAGAGCGAAGAACGTCGGTGTGGGGGTGGGGCTCGCCGAGGCAGGCGAAGACGGCCAGTTCTACAACACCACCGTCTTGATCACCGCCGAGGGCATCGCCCTGAAGTACCGCAAAACGCATTTGTGGGCTTCCGACAAGGGCATCTTCACCCCGGGCGACCGCTACGCCACTGCGCTGTTCAAAGGCGTTCGGGTGGGGCTGTTGATCTGTTTCGATATCGAGTTTCCCGAAAGCGCCCGCGCCCTGGGCCAGCTGGGCGCCGAGTTGCTGCTGGTCACCAACGGCAATATGGACCCCTACGGCCCCACCCACCGCACTGCCATCGGCGGACGCGCCATGGAAAACCAGGCCTATGCGGTGATGGTCAACCGCGTCGGCGCCGGGGACGGCGAGCTGGTGTTCGCCGGTGGAAGCACGGTCGTTGACCCGTATGGGCAGGTGCTCTGCGAGGCAGGCCGTGAGCCGTGCCGGATGCACATGGAGCTGGACCTGGCCCGTGTGCAGGAAGCGCGCCGCGACTACAGCTACCTCGACGAACGCCGCTTCGAACTGCCAGGCCAACTCATCGAACACGCTGACGGGCTACGGGAGTTTCTGATCAACCGACGTTGAATCGTCAGCAGCACCCTTGCCCCTACTTTCTATGCCAGGGCCATGGCTCGGCCTTGGCAGATCAACTCCATAAAAAACACAAACCGGAGTACACACAACATGGCCCAATTGAAGCGGACCCTTTCGCTGGGAGCGGTCACGCTCTTCGGTATCGCCTACATGACACCGATCATTGTGCTCGGCACCTTCGGCATTCTTGCCGATGCCACAGGTGGCGCGGTGCCTTCCGCCTATGTGGCAGCCTCCATCGCGATGCTGTTCACTGCATTGAGTTACGCAAAGATGGCCAAGGCGTTTCCCGTTGCCGGCTCTGCCTACACCTATGTACGCAAGTCCATCAGCCCGAAACTGGGCTTTCTGGCCGGCTGGGGGGTGTTGCTCGATTATCTGTTCCTGCCCATGGCCATCTGGCTGATCGGCGCGGCGTATCTGCATTCAGCCTTCCCGAACGTGCCGCAGCCGGTGTGGGTGCTGACCTTCATTGTCATCACCACGCTGATCAACATCATCGGGTTGCAGGTGGCGAAAACCGTCAACGGCTTGCTGATGTTGCTGCAGTTTCTGGTATTGGCCGCGTTCGTCGGCCTGGCGGCGCATTACGCCACCGGCGAGTTGAATCAGCCGCTGTTCTCGCTGGCCCCGTTCTATCAGGACAGTTTCCAGTTGCCGCTGGTGATGAGCGGCGCGGCGATCGCCTGTTACTCGTTCCTGGGGTTCGACGCCGTCAGTACCTTGACCGAAGAAACCCACGAACCGCGCAAGACCATTCCCCGAGCGATTCTGCTGATTACCCTGCTGGGCGGCGCCCTCTTCATCGTCGCCAGCTACTTCGTGCAACTCGCTCACCCTTCCACAGAGTTTGCCAGCGCCGATTCGGCAGCCTCGGAAATCGCCAAGACCATCGGCGGCGATATCTTCGTCAGCTTGTTCCTGATCGGCCTGATCGTGGGCCAGTTCACCTCCGGGTTGTCTGCCCAGGCGAGCGCCTCGCGATTGCTGTTCGCCATGGGCCGCGACGGCGTGCTGCCCAAACGCGTGTTCGGCCGCTTGAGCGAACGCTTTGGCACGCCAGTGAGCAGCATCATCCTCTGCGGCATCGTTGCGTTGCTGGCGCTGCGCATGGATGTCACCACCTCGACGTCATTCATCAACTTCGGCGCATTTCTGGCCTTCAGCCTGGTGAACCTGTCAGTGATCTTTCACTACTGGATAGCCCAGCGCGAACGGGGCGCGAAGGCGCTGATGGCATATGTGCTGTTCCCGCTGATGGGCTTGATCGCCGACCTGTGGCTGATGGCGAGTCTTGATCACCTGGCGATCTATCTGGGGCTTGGCTGGCTGGCGATTGGGCTTGTGTATCTGTTCTTCATGACCGGCGGTTTGCGCCGGCAGCCACCGGAAATGCACTTCGACGAAGCGTGAGAACGGATAACACGCTTTCGACGTGGGATTGACTTAATTTTCACGGAAGGGGGCGCAGTATCACCCTATCCCTACGTGATGGACTTGGCCCGCCTAGCAGCGGGCTTTCTTTTGCCTGCACGAAATGTCCAGGCTAGCCATCAGCGTGGTGTCGTCAGCCACAAGCACTCCGGCGACAGCTGGGCAACCGATCTGCACCCCCCATTCGCCAACGTCCGATTCATAGGCGTTCAAGGCGAAGTACGCACCGCCCGATCCGAATGCAAGGCAATGGCCGTCACTCCAACGACTCGACCCCCAACTCATCCCACACGTCCTCGGCCAGATGAAACGTGGCGTTGGCCGCCGGAATGCCGCAATAGATCGCGCTCTGCATCAGCACTTCCTTGATTTCGTCGCGGGTCACGCCGTTGTTCTTCGCCGCGCGCAGGTGCAGTTTGAGTTCGCCTTCGCGGTTCATGCCGATGAGCATGGCGATGGTAATCAAACTGCGCGTGTGGCGTGGCAGGCCTGGGCGGGTCCAGATGTCGCCCCAGGCGTGACGGGTGATCATGTCCTGGAATTCCTGGTTGAACGGCGTCAGTTTCTGCAGGCTGCGCTCGACGTGGGCATCGCCCAGTACTGCGCGGCGAACCTGCATGCCTTGCTCGTAGCGTTGTTGTTCGTCCATCAGTGATTCTCCTGGGCGCTGAAAGTGGAATGTTCGGCAATGGCCCGCCTGACCCAGTGGGTGGCCTGCCCCAGGTAGTGGGCAGGGTCTAGCAGGCGGTCAAGCTCATCGGCCGAGAGCTGGGCGCTGACCGCGCTGTTGGCACCCAGCACGCTGCGCAGCTGCGCGTGTTCCTCGACTGCCTGGCGGCAGCACTGCTCGATCAGGTGGTGCGCGGCGTCGCGGCCAATCCGTTGCGCCAGGGCGATGCTGACCGCCTCGGCCAGCACCAGGCCCTGGGTGAGTTGCAGGTTGCGTTCGATTCGTGCGGGGTCGACCTGCATGCCGGTCACCACCGACAACGCCTGGTGCAAGGCCCCGGAGACCAGGCAGCACAGCTCGGGCAGGGTTTCCCACTCGGCATGCCACAGGCCTAGGCTGCGCTCATGTTCCTGGGGCATGGCGGCGAACAGGGTCGAGAGCAGGCCTGGAGCGCGGGTCGCGGCGCTGATCATCACCGCAGCGCCGACCGGGTTGCGCTTGTGCGGCATGGTCGACGAGCCGCCCTTGCCCGGAGCCGACGGCTCGAATACCTCGCCGACTTCGGTTTGCATCAGCAGGCTGATATCACGGCCGAACTTGCCCAGGCTGCCGGCAATCAGCCCCAGCACGCTGGCGAACTCCACCAGTCGGTCGCGCTGGGTGTGCCAGGGCTGTTCCGGCAGGTGCAGGTGTAGCTCGACAGCCAGCGCCTCGCTCACCGGCCAGGCATTCTCGCCCAGCGCTGCCAGGCTGCCGGAAGCGCCGCCCAATTGCAGGCACAGCAAGCGCGGCTTGAGTTCGCTCAAGCGCTGGCGATGGCGAGTCAGCGCGCCCAGCAGACCGGCAAGCTTCATACCCAGGGTCACCGGCGTGGCCTGCTGCAACCAGGTTCGTCCTGCCAGCGGCAACGCGGCGTAGCGCTCGGCTTGCATGGCCAGGGCATCGCCCAGCGCCGCCAGGTCGCGCTCGAGCAAGGCGATGGCGGCACGGGCTTGCAGCACCAGGCCGCTGTCCATGACGTCTTGGCTGGTGGCACCCAGATGCACGAAGCGCTCGGCCTCAACGCTCTGCGCTGCCACCTTCCTGCCCAGCGCCTTGACCAGCGGGATCGCCGAGTTACCGGCACGGGTGATGGCCTCGGCCAGCTCGGCGAAGTCGTAGTCTTCAGCGTGGCAGGCAGCAGCGATGGGCTCCAGCACGTCTGCAGGGATCAAGCCGACCTGCACCTGCGCGCGTGCCAGGGCCAGCTCGAAGTCCAGCATGCCCTGCACCCGGCCGCGGTCGCTGAACACCTCGCGCATGTCCTGATGGGTGAAATAGGCATCGAACAGTTGGTTGCTTGGACGACTCAAAGCGCTACTCCGTGATTGCCGTGGATGATTGCCTGGGCGCTGGCTCAGAAGTCGAAGAACACCGTCTCGCCCTGCCCCTGAATACGAATATCGAAGCGGTAGGCCAGCTTGCCGTCCACTTCGCAGCGCTTGGCGATCAGGGTTTCGCGGCGCTGCGGTTGTTCGATCAGGTTGAGCACCGGATCGCGGGCGTTGGCCTGGGCTTCGTCATCGAAGTACAGGCGCGTCTGCAGGTGGATATTGATGCCCCGGGCGAACAGCGACAGGTTGATGTGCGGCGCCATCGGCACGCCAGCGGCGTTGTTGACCACGCCGGGCTTGACGGTTTTGACCGTCCACTCGCCGGCATCGAAGGTGGTCGCGGTGCGGCCGAAGCTGTTGAACGGTTTTTCCACATCGAAGGCGCGGTCGTACTGGCCTTCATGGTTGGCCTGCCAGAGCTCCAGGAACGAGTCGCGCACCAGATGGCCGTTGCCATCGTAGACGCTACCGATCAGCAGAATGTGTTCGCCCGGCGCGTCTGGCTTGGCCAGTTCACTCCAGATTTCCTGCGGGCGCGGCGGATTGCCTGCAGCCTCCAGGGCCAGGCCGATGTGTACGAACGGGCCGGCGGTTTGCGAAGGGGTTTCGGGCAGCAATTCAATAGCCATGGCGCAATCCTCAGCAGTTTTCGAAGTGGGTCTTGCGCTGGCCGCGCAGCACGATGTCGAAGCGATAGGCCAGGCAATCCATGGGGTTGGCCGTGCTCATGTCGAGCCTGGCGATCAGGCTCTGCACCGCGTCGGGGTTGGCGATCGATTTGACGATCGGGCAACGCGGGATCAGCGGGTCGCCTTCGAAATACAGCTGGGTGATCAGCTTGGTGGCAATCGATGGGCCGCTGATGGAGAAGTGGATATGCGCTGGCCGCCAATCGTTCGGGCCGTTGCGCCATGGATAAGGCCCTGGCTTGATGGTGCGGAACAGGTAGTTGCCGTCGGCATCGGTCAAGACGCGGCCGACCCCGCCGAAGTTGGGGTCCAGCGGCGCCAGGTAGCGGTCGTTCTTGTGCCGGTAACGGCCACCGGCGTTGGCTTGCCACATTTCCACCAGGGTATGCGGGATCGGCTTGCCGTACTGATCCATGACCCGCCCGGCAACGAGGATGCGTTCGCCGATCGGCAGGCTGCCGGTGTTGAAATTCAGCAGCAAGTCATCGTCGTGCTTGCCCATTTTCAGGTGCGAGAAATCCGGGCCAGTGGTTTCCGAGATCGACTGGGGAATGCTGACCAGCGCCTGCTGCGGCGAGCGGGCGATGGAGGTTTTGTAGTCCGGGGTCAGCGCTTTGGGGTGCCAGTTGCGATCACGGATGACGAAACGGCTGGTGTCCAGTTCGGACATGGCGGTCTCCTTTATTGGAGTTATAGGAGCCTGTAGAGCATCAGGCGATGCGCCGCAGTGTCCGCCAGTTACTCAGCGATGAAAATTGAAAAGGGGTGGCACATCATTAACCAAGTGGTTATGGATAGACCCCGTCACGGTACTCTGCACCCACTTCGCGAAACACCGCCTGGCAACGTTCGGCACTCAACGACAGCGGCAACGTGGTGTTGCTGCAAATCCCCACCGAACCGCCCGCCTCGCGCAACTGGGGGGCCAGCTCGACCAGCTCGCCGCTGGCCAGTGCCATGCGTACCGCGTCGATGGGCGCCACCCAGAGCGCATCGCTGTCGTCGACATAGCGCCGGCCCAGACTCAGGGACAGCGTCTCCAGCCGTCGTTGTGGAAGATGTAGGCCCTGCTCGATGAACAGGCTGTCGATGCGCTTGCGGATGGTCGTACCGGCAATGGGCAATACCAACGGGTAGCGGGCCAGCGCCGAGGGGTCGAACGGTTCATCGAGCAACGGGTGAGCGGCGCGCACCACCAGGGTCAACGGCTCGTTGTACAGGTGCTCGAAGGTCAGCCCCTGGATATCCGGGCTGTCGGCCATGCGCCCGACCACCAGGTCGAGCTCGCCGAGGCGCAGTTGCGAGAGCAGGTACGAACTGGGCCCGGTCACTACGCTCAGGATCAGCGCGGCATGCCGCTCGTGCAGGCGCCGCACCACCTCGGGAAGAAAGCCGCCTTCGGCGGTGGACAACACCCCCAGCCGGACGCTGCTGGTGCGCGCTTCGGCATCGTGCAGGCGCTCGACCCCCTCGCGCAGCGCCTGCACACAGGGCCCGGCGTAGCGCTGGAAGTCGCGCCCGGCGGCGGTCAGCTCAGCGCCGCCCTTGCTGCGCGCGAACAGCTGGGTACCAAGCACGTCCTCCAGTTCCTTGAGGGTCTTGGATACCGCTGGCGGGCTGACCGCCAAGCGGTTCGCCGCCCGCGCCAGGCTGCCCAGCCGCGCCACCTCCAGAAAGCACTGCAAGTGACGAAACTTGATGCGGTTGTCGATACTCATCGGGGCTCCTGGAACAAGTTGACCGGGCCGATCTTCAGCAGCCGTGTTCTCATCGTTCGATCATGAAGTGCCAACCCGTGCGACGGTCCTGGCACCCGTTCGGCGGCGGCCACGCTAGCACACCTGTCGGGCTTTGCGCATGCCGCGCAACGCAGGCGACGGCGCTGCACTGCCCATGGGGTCAGAATGGGCTGGCAGCAATGAAACTCTGCCCCCGGAAAACGACTCAATCGAGCAATGACCCCGGCAGGCCGCGCCCTGCCGTCCAACCACGCTTTAATCACCGCAAGGTCTTCCAGGATGATCGCTCGCTGGCGCTGGCTTCTGTCGCAAACCACCAAACGCCTGTGGTTCCGCGCCACGCTGTTTTCTCTGGCCGGGGTGCTGACGGCGTTGCTGGCCATCGCCCTGCGCGACTTCGTGCCGCCTTCGCTGCCAGCCAAGGTCGGTGCCGATTCGGTGGACAAGATCCTCAGCATCATCGCCTCGAGCATGCTGGCGGTCACCACCTTCTCGCTGAGCACCATGGTGTCGGCCTACAGCGCGGCGAGTAACGGCGTGACGCCAAGGGCAACGCCCCTGGTGATGGAGGACTCGACCACGCAGAACGCGCTGGCGACCTTCATTGGCTCGTTCCTGTTCAGCCTGGTCGGCATCATCGCCTTGAGCACCGGTGCCTACGGCGCACAAGGCCGTGTGGTGCTGTTCGCAGTGACCATCGTCATGGTGATGCTGATCGTCTACACCCTGCTGCGCTGGATCGACCACTTGTCCAAGCTCGGGCGCGTTGGCGAAACCATCGACCGGGTCGAGACCGCCGCCCTTGCCGCCCTGGAGCGACGTGGCAAATGGCCGTTTCTCGGTGCTGCGCCCTACCCCGCAGATCTGAAGCTTCCCGCCAGTGCCGCTACCCTGCTCAGCCGTGACACCGGCTATGTCCAGCACATCGATGTCAGTGCCCTGGGCGCGGTCACCGAACAGCATGGCCTGGCGATCTACCTGGAGGTGCTGCCCGGCAGCTTCCTGCACGAGGGCGCGCCGCTGGCGCGGGTCGTCTGGCACAACGACGGCGCGGGCGGCGCCGAGGCTCAGGTCGACGTTGAAACCAAACTGCTCGCGGCCATCACCATTGGCCTGCGCCGTACCTTCGACCAGGACCCGCGCTTTGGCTTGTCGGTACTGGCCGAGATCGCCTCCCGGGCGCTGTCGCCTGCCACCAACGACTCCGGCACGGTGATCGATGTCATTGGCCGGGGGGTGCGCTGCTTTGCCCAGTGGTCGAAGCAGGCGCCCGAACCGCTCGATGAAGACGACCGCTGCCGGCAGGTGCATGTGCGTGCCATCGCAGTCGAGGACCTGTTCGATGACTTCTTCACCCTCATCGCCCGCGATGGCGCCGGGTTGCTTGAGATCGACATCCGCTTCATGAAGGCCTTGCAGAGCCTGGCGCAGATCGACCCGGCGCTGTTCGGTGAGCAGTGCCGGCTGCACGCCAGACTGCTGCTCAAACGCGCCGACCTGGCGCTGCAACTGGAAGAAGACAAGCAGCGGCTGCGGGCGGTGGCGGGCGATCTCCCGAGTGCTTAGCGCGACGCGCCAGCCCACCAGCCGCGGCGCAGCCCCAGGTAGCACAGCGCCGAGCCTGCCCCTGCCGCAGCGATCACCCAGCACATGGGGCGTGGCGAGCCGTCGGCCAGTGCGGCGACCAGCACGCTGAACGCAGCGCCAAGGGCAAACTGGCTGGCCACTGCAAGTGCCGCTGCGGCGCCAGCGTTGGCTGGGAACAAACGCAATAGGCTGGCCACGCAGTTGGCACCCATCAGGCCGGTGACGCTTACATAGATCACTATCAGCGCCACCACCACGGGCAAGCTCGGTGTTGCCAGGCTGCCGACGATCCCCAGGCCCAACGCTGCGACACTGACCAGCGCCGCCCCGGCACCGAGCATGGCCAGTGGGCCATGTCGCCCGACCAGGCGCGCGTTGACCAAGGTCACCACGATCACCCCGAGGATGTTCAGCGCGAATAGCCAGGCATACCCCTGCGGCGACACCTGGAAGTAGTCGATGTAGACGTACGGTGAGGCGGTGATGAAGGCGAACATACCGCCGAACGACAGGCCCATGCAGAGGATGTAGGCCAGCGCCTCAGCACTGCGGGCAATCTGCCCGTACGCCAGCAGTGCGCTGACCAGCGAACCGGCTCGGCGCTCGAGCGGATGGGTCTCGGGGATGTAGCGCACACTGGCCAGCAGGCATACCGCTGCGAAAACCAACAGCCCGACGAAGATGCTGCGCCAACTGGGCCACTGCATCAGAACGCTGCCGATCAGCGGTGCCACCAGCGTTGCCAGCATCGTCACCAGGTGCATCAGCGACAGCGTGCGCGCCGCTTCGCCGAGCGAGAACAGGTCGCGCACGATGGTCCTGGCCAGCACCGCCGCGGCAGCACCGCCCAGTCCTTGCAGCAGACGCCAGACGATCAATGCCTCGACGCTTTGTGCCAGCAGACAACCGACCGTGGCCAACAGGTACAAGGCCATGCCCCAGAGCAACACCGGACGCCTGCCAAAACGATCCGAGCACGGACCGTGCACCAGCATGCCGACGCACAAGCCGACGAGAAATATACCGATGGTCAACTGCACACGGCTGGGGTCGGCGGCCAGGTCGCTGGCGATCATCGGCAGGCTTGGCAGGTAGGTGTCGATCGACAACGGCGCGAACGCCACCAACGCAGCGAGCAGAACGATAAGACGGTTGGGGTGGATCGACATGGATGCTCCGGCCGGGCTATTTCGATAACTTATTAACATTCACCACGAATGACGCCAAGGGCCACCCATGGAAAGTGCAAGCGCTTCCACGGAAAACCCATTCATGGCGGGCCGGTAAGCTGCGAGCATCGATGACAAACAACGATGACTCCACCTCGGTATCGCCCTATGTCACTGCCCTTGCGCCTGCCGCTGCCGATACTCACCTGGGGTGAGGCCTGCATAGCGGCTGAAGAACCGGCTGAAATATGCCGGATCCTTGAAGCCGAGCTGGTAGCAGATTTCGTTGACCGAGCTGGAGGAAAACAGCAGCAGGCGCCGGGCCTCCTGCATCAGCCGTTCCAGCACCAGGCGTTTGGATGGCAGGTCGGCGATACGCCGGCAGATGTCGTTCAGGCGAGCCTCGGTCACGCCCATCTGCGCCGCATACGCAGCCAGCGGCTGATGCGCCAGGTAATGCTCTTCAATCAACGCGTTGAAGCGGTTGAAGATTTTCAGGTCTTCATGCCGGGCCGCAGAGGCCTCGCGAGAATTGGGGCACAGGCGCAACAGGCTGATCACGATCAGCCGCGTGAGCGACTGCAACGCTGCTTCGCGTCCCGGACGCGAAGCGAGGAACTCCTCACTGAGCGCATCCAGACACCACTCCAGACGCCTCGCCTCGGCCTGCGCCGCCTCCGGCAGCTTGCTCAGCGCCACGCACGCCGGGCTGACCTGCAGACCGGCCGGCAGCAAGCTGGCATCTGCCTCGATCAATTGCCACACCAGTTGCTGGCGCACGGTCAGCACATGGCCGTCGCTCTCGGCCTCGGTAACGAAGGCATGGGTCACCGTCGGCGGGGTGAGGAAAAACAGCGGGCCGGATTCGATGAATTGCTGGTCATCGAGGTACACCCGCACCGTTCCAGACTTGACGTAATGCACCTGAAAGAAACGGTCGTGGCGGTGCGCCGGCATGTTGCGACCGAAGAAGCCGGCAAGGTTGCCGAGCTTGTCATGGTGCACCTCGCTATCGCTGTAGCGCTGATCGTAGACCTGCCCAATGTTGATGTTGGGGATCGGATGGCGGTTGCTCATGGCAGGGTATCCAGCGGTGGGTCGAGCACGATGTCGAGGCTCATGGTGCATCGGTCAGGCGAGTGCCACAAGCCGTGCGTGTTGACCATTGTTAACATATTAACTATAACATTAACAAATTAACGAAATGAGGGTGCGGACCCCGCCCTTCACTGCCAGGAGAGAAGCATGAGCCATGCCTTGCATGACGCTGCCAACGGCACCTTGTTCGGCGTCGCGCTGAACTACAACGGCCTGCTGCAGCAGCGTCTGGCCGAGTTCGAGCAGCCGCCGTACAAACAGGCGCCGATCAAGCCGGTGCTGTTCATCAAGACCCCTAATACCCGCAACGTCCACGGTGGCGAGGTGATTCACCCCGCCGGCGAGCGTCTGCAACCCGGCCCGGCACTGGGCGTGGTGATCGGCAAGGATGCCACCCGCGTCAGCGTCGCCGAGGCGATGCAGCATGTGGCCGGCTACACCATCGTCAATGAATACAGCCTGCCCGAAGACAGCTATTACCGCCCTGCGGTCAAGGCCAAGTGCCGCGACGGCTTCTGCGCCATCGGTCCAGACCTGGTGGCGGCTTCGGCAATCGATGATCCCCACACCCTCACCCTCAAGCTCTACGTCAATGGCGCCGTGGTGCAGGAAAACAGCACCGCCAACCTGCATCGCAGCATCGCGCAACTGATCGCCGAACTCAGTGAGTTCATGACCCTGCATGCCGGCGACGTACTGATTACCGGTACCCCGGAAGGCCGTGTCGATGTCCACCCGGGGGATCACGTGGAAGTCGAGATCACCGGCCTGGGTCGCCTGGCCAATACCATCGTCGCCGGGCCGGAGGAGCAGGCATGAAACACGCACGTATCCGTTATCAGGGCAGTGTTCACGCCGTCACCGTCGAAGCCGACAACGCAGTGCGCCTGGCCGATGGCCAACTGCTTGGTGAGGCCCAGGTCGAGTGGCTGCCGCCGGCCAGCGGCAACATGTTCGCGCTGGGTCTGAACTACGCCGACCACGCCCGCGAACTGGCCTTCACCCCGCCCACCGAGCCGCTGGCCTTCATCAAGTCGCCCGGCACCTACACCGGGCACAACCAGGTGACCTGGCGCCCCGATAACGTCGAGTACATGCACTACGAGTGCGAGTTGGTGGCGGTGATCGGCAAGCCGGCGAAGAACGTTCGCCGTGAGGATGCCCTGGCCTATGTCGCCGGCTACACGGTGTGCAACGACTACGCCATTCGTGACTTCCTGGAGAACTACTACCGGCCCAACCTGCGGGTGAAGAACCGCGACGCCACCACCCCGGTCGGCCCGTGGATCGTCGACGCCGGCGATGTGCCGGATGTCAGCAACCTGAGGCTGCGCACCTGGATCAACGGTGAGCTCAAGCAGGAAGGCACCACCGCGGACATGATCTTCGACATCCCCTACCTGATCGAATACTTCTCAAGCTTCATGACCCTGCAACCGGGCGACATGATCGCCACCGGCACCCCCGAGGGTCTGGCCGATGTGGTGCCGGGCGATGAGGTGGTGGTGGAGGTCGAAGGCGTCGGCCGCCTGGTCAATCGCATCGTCAGCGAAGCTGACTTCTTCAAGAACAACAAGGCATGAGCAGCATGATCAAGCACTGGATCAACGGCCGTGAGGTCGAAAGCAAAGACACGTTCATCAACTACAACCCAGCCACTGGCGAGGCCATTGGCGAAGTCGCCAGCGGCGGCGCTGAGGAAGTTGCCCAGGCGGTCGCGGCGGCCAAGGACGCCTTCCCGAAATGGGCCAACACCCCGGCCAAGGAACGCGCGCGATTGATGCGCAAGCTCGGCGACCTGATCGACCAGAACGTGCCGAAACTGGCCGAACTGGAAACTCAGGACACCGGCCTGCCGATCCATCAGACCCGCAACGTGCTGATTCCGCGCGCCTCGCATAACTTCGAGTTCTTCGCCGAAGTGTGCACGCGCATGGATGGCCACACCTACCCGGTCGACGACCAGATGCTCAACTACACCCTGTACCAACCGGTCGGGGTCTGTGGTCTGGTATCGCCGTGGAACGTGCCGTTCATGACCGCCACCTGGAAAACCGCACCGTGCCTGGCCCTGGGCAACACCGCAGTGCTGAAAATGAGTGAGCTGTCGCCGTTGACCGCCAACGAACTGGGTCGTCTGGCAGTGGAGGCCGGCATCCCCAATGGCGTGCTGAACGTGATTCAGGGCTACGGCGCCACCGCCGGCGATGCACTGGTCCGTCACCCGGATGTGCGCGCCATTTCCTTCACCGGCGGCACCGCCACCGGCAAAAAAATCATGCAGGCCGCAGGCCTGAAGAAGTACTCGATGGAACTGGGCGGCAAGTCGCCGGTGTTGATCTTCGAGGACGCTGACCTGGAGCGCGCGCTGGACGCGGCGCTGTTCACCATCTTCTCGCTCAACGGCGAACGCTGCACCGCTGGCAGCCGCATCTTCATCCAGGAAAGCGTCTACCCGCAGTTCGTGGCCGAGTTCGCGGCCCGCGCCAAGCGCCTGATCGTCGGTGACCCGAACGACCCGAAAACCCAGGTCGGCTCGATGATCACCCAGCAACACTACGACAAGGTCACCGGCTATATCCGCATCGGTCTGGAGGAAGGGGCCACGCTGCTTGCCGGTGGCCTGGAGCGGCCGGCCAACCTGCCCGCGCACCTGAACAAGGGGCAGTTCATTCAGCCCACCGTGTTCGCTGACGTGAACAACAGCATGCGCATCGCCCAGGAAGAGATCTTCGGCCCGGTGGTATGCCTGATTCCCTTCAAGGATGAGGCCCAAGCGCTGCAACTGGCCAACGACACCGAGTACGGCCTGGCCTCGTACATCTGGACCCAGGACATCGGCAAGGCGCATCGACTGGCCCGCGGTATCGAGGCCGGCATGGTCTTCATCAACAGCCAGAACGTACGCGACCTGCGCCAGCCATTCGGCGGGATCAAGGGGTCGGGCACCGGCCGTGAAGGCGGTCAGTACAGCTTCGAAGTGTTCGCCGAGATCAAGAACGTGTGCATTTCCATGGGCAGTCACCACATCCCGCGCTGGGGCGTGTGACCCAAGCGCTGAAGCGCCGGGCGCGGCGGGGTCGGCAAGACCGACCGCTGCGCCCGACACCCCAGCCTGATGACAACAACAAGGAGTCTGATCATGGGTAAAGTCGCCCTGGCAGCAAAGATCACTCACGTGCCCAGCATGTACCTGTCGGAGTTGCCTGGCCCGCGCCAGGGCTTTCGCCAGGCGGCCATCGACGGGCATCACACCATCAGCCGCCGCTGCCGTGAGCTGGGCGTCGACACCATCGTGGTGTTCGATACCCACTGGCTGGTCAATGCCAACTACCACATTCTTTGCGGCGAGCATTTCGAGGGGGTGTACACCTCCAACGAGCTGCCGCACTTCATCAGCAACATGCCTTATGCCTTCCCTGGCAACAAAGAGCTGGGGTTGATCCTGGCCGACGCGTGCAATGGGTTCGGCGTAGAAACCATGGCCCACCACGCCACCACGCTCGGGCCGGAATACGGCACCCTGGTGCCGATGCGCTACATGAATCAGGACCAGCACTTCAAGGTGATTTCGGTCTCGGCGCTGTGCACTTCTCACTACCTGGCCGACAGCGCGCGCCTGGGCTGGGCCATGCGCAAGGCGGTCGAGGATCACTACGACGGCACCGTGGCGTTCCTCGCCAGTGGCTCGCTGTCCCACCGCTTCGCCCAGAACGGTCAGGCGCCAGCGTTCGCCACCAAGGTCTGGAGCCCATTTCTGGAAACCCTCGATCACCGTGTGGTGAAGATGTGGGAGAACGCCGAATGGGAGGAATTCTGCGGGATGCTCCCCGAGTACGCCGCCAAAGGCCATGGCGAGGGCTTCATGCACGACACCGCGATGCTGATGGGCGTGCTGGGCTGGTCGGACTACGACGGCCATGCCGAGGTGGTCACGCCCTACTTCGGCTCCTCGGGCACCGGCCAGATCAACGCCATCTTCCCGGTTACGCCCCAGGACGGTTCGGCGATCCCGCCGGCCCAGGCCGCCCACCCTGAAGCGGTGGTTTTCACCAGCCGCCTGTGATGCGCTCGCCGAGCCCAAAGCGGTGGCTCGGCGTTTATGCCAAGACGAGGTCGATATGCCACATCTGGTTCTGCTCTATACCCCTGACCTGGAACACGACGCCGATATACCCGGGCTGTGCCGCGCGCTGGCCGACCGCATGCTGGAACAGCGCGACGCAGCCGGCAAGGCAGTCTTCCCCACCGGTGGCACACGGGTGCTGGCCTATCCGGCGGCGCATTGCGCGGTCGCCGATGGCCAGGGCGACTACGGTTTTCTCTACGCCAACCTGCGCATGGGTAGCGGCCGTAGCCCGGCGGTGCACAAAGCCGTCGGCGACAGCCTGCTGCAGGTACTGACCCAGTGCCTCGACCCACTGCTGCAACGCCGCCCGGTGGGCATCACCCTGCAGATCGATGAAAGCACCCAGCAGGTCTACGACGCCAAGCACAGCACCCTGCACCCGCTGTTCAACCGCCCGGTCTGAGTCCGGCCCTGTCACCGCTTGCCTCCAGAATAAGTACAAAAATCATGAGCAAACTCCAACACGCTGCACCCGCCCCTGCCCAGGCGCAACTGGCCGAGGCCACCCACCGTGCAGTGACCTGGCGACTGATGCCGTTGCTGCTGATCTGTTACCTGTTCGCCCACCTCGACCGCATCAACATCGGCTTTGCCAAGATGCAGATGAGCCAGGACCTGCACTTGTCGGACACGGTCTACGGCCTGGGCGCCGGGCTGTTCTTCATCGCCTACGCGCTGTTTGGCGTACCCAGCAACCTGATGCTCGAGCGAGTAGGCCCCAGGCGCTGGATCGCCACGCTCATGGTGGTCTGGGGCACGCTTTCGACCAGCATGCTGCTGGTGGAAAGCAGCAGCGGTTTCTACCTGCTGCGCTTTGCCCTGGGCGCTGCCGAAGCAGGCTTTTTCCCAGGGATTCTGGTGTACCTCAACCGCTGGTACCCGGCGCGCAGACGCGCACAGATCACCGCGCTGTTCGCCATCGCCGTGCCGTTGGCAGGCGTGGTCGGTGGACCGCTGTCCGGCGCCATTCTGACCTTCATGCACGAGGTCGGTGGGCTGCGCGGCTGGCAGTGGATGTTCCTGCTCGAAGGGGCGCCGGTGGTGCTGCTCGGGCTGGTGGTGCTGCGCGCGTTGCCGGAACACTTCGAGCGGGTCAGCTGGCTGACCGAGCCACAGAAGGCCGGGCTGCGCGCCCAGCTTGGCCAGGAGGAACAGCGCAAGACCGTGACCTCACTGGGTGGCATCGTCAGCAGTCCGGCGATCTGGTTGCTGGTGGCGGTGTATTGCGCGGTGATGCTGGCGGTGAACACCCTGGCCTTCTGGATGCCCAGCCTGATTCATGGCGCCGGGATCGGCAGTGATGCCAACGTCGGCCTGCTCAGCGCCCTGCCGTACCTGGCCGGCTGCGCCTTCATGCTGGCCTGCGGGCGCTCCAGCGACCGTCGGCGTGAACGCCGCTGGCACCTGAGCGTGCCAATGCTGATGTCTGCCGCCGGCATCGCCATCACCGCGGTCGCGCCGCACAACCCAGGTTCTGTGCTGGCTGGGCTGGTGCTGGCAGGCATGGGTGCCAGCGCGGCGCTGCCGATGTTCTGGCAGCTGCCGCCGGCGTTCCTCAATGCCCGCACCCAGGCAGCCGGCATCGCCCTGATCAGCTCGCTGGGCAGTGTCGCCTCGTTCGCCGCGCCGTATTTCATCGGCTGGGTCCGCGACACCACGCAGAGCGCCAGTCTGGCGCTCTACGCCCTTGCCGTCTTCATCACCCTCGGTGCCCTGCTGGTGCTGCGCACCCAGGCCGCCATCGTCAATCCTTGAACGCCGAGACCTTTACCATGCTAGATACCGTTTCCATCCAACAGGCCGCCGAGCGCCTCGACCAGGCCGAGCGCCAGCGTGAGCAGGTCCGTCAGTTTTCCCTCGAGCATCCAGCCATCACCATCGAGGATGCCTATGGGATTCAGCGCGCCTGGGTGGCGAAGAAGATCGCCTCAGGGCGCAAACTGGTGGGCCACAAGATCGGCCTGACCTCTCGCGCCATGCAGGTGTCGTCGAATATCACCGAGCCGGACTACGGCGCGCTGCTCGACGACATGCTGTTCGAAGAAGGCAGCGACATCCCCTTCGAGCGCTTCATCGTGCCGAGAGTCGAGGTGGAGCTGGCGTTCATTCTCGGCAAGCCACTCAAAGGCCCGAACGTGACGCTGTTCGATGTGCTGGAGGCCACCGAATGGGTGATCCCGGCGCTGGAGATCATCGATGCACGTATTCAGCAGATCGATCCGCAGACCCAGGTCACCCGCAAGGTGTTCGATACCATTTCCGACAACGCCGCCAACGCCGGCGTGGTGATGGGTGGCCGCGCCGTTCGCCCCAGCGATATCGACTTGCGCAAGGTGCCTGCCGTGCTCTACCGCAATGGCGTGATCGAGGAGTCAGGGGTCAGCGCGGCGGTGCTCAACCACCCGGCCAAGGGCGTCGCGTGGCTGGCCAACAAGCTGGCCGCGTATGACGTCACTCTCGAACCTGGACAGATCATTCTCGGTGGCTCGTTCACCCGTCCGGTGGCCGCGCGTCCTGGCGACACGTTCCATGTCGACTACGACCTGCTCGGCTCCATCGCCTGCCGCTTCGTCTGAGGAGTTGACCATGAACCTGCCCATCAACCATTTCAAACAGCGCCTGCGCAGCGGCGAGGCGCAGATTGGCCTGTGGCTCGGCCTGGCCGATGCCTACTGCGCGGAGCTTGCAGCCAACGCAGGCTTCGACTGGCTGCTGATCGACGGCGAACACGCTCCCAATGATCTGCGCGGCATGCTCGCGCAGCTTCAGGCGGTGGCTCCCTACCCCAGCCAGGCGGTGATTCGTCCGGTGATCGGCGATACCGCGCTGATCAAGCAAGTGCTGGATATCGGTGCGCAGACCCTGCTGGTGCCGATGGTCGAGACTGCCGAGCAGGCGCGCCAGCTGGTCCGCGCCGTGCGCTACCCACCCAGCGGGGTGCGGGGTGTCGGCAGCGCCCTGGCGCGGGCATCGCGCTGGAACAGCATTGCCGGCTATCTGGATCATGCCGACGAACAGATGTGCCTGCTGGTGCAGATCGAAAACCAGCAAGGCGTGGCCAACCTCGATGAGATCCTCGCCGTCGATGGCGTCGACGGCGTGTTCATCGGCCCGGCCGATCTCAGTGCGGCGTTGGGTCATCGCGGCAATCCGGGGCATCCGCAGGTCCAGGCGGTCATCGAAGACGCCATCGTGCGCATCGCCAGGGCCGGCAAGGCCGCGGGCATTCTCAGCGCCGACCAGACGCTCGCTCGCCGCTACATCGAACTGGGGGCGGCGTTCGTCGCCGTGGGCGTCGACACCACCGTGCTGATGCGTGGGTTGCGCGAGCTAGCCGGCGCGTTCAAGGACACACCCGTGCCTGCCGGCAGCAGCGGCAGCGTGTACTGAGCGTTTCACGCACACATGAAAACGGCGCCCACTGGGCGCCGTTTTTGTATCCCGTCAGGCTCACATCTGGATGATGGCCTTGAGCACGGTCTTGAAGGTATCGAGCTGGTCTTGGCTGAACTGGGCAAAGACCTTGTCCTGCTGCTCTTTGGCGATGCCCCACAGCGCTTCGGTTTCATCCACACCCTTGGTCGACAGACGCACCCTGCCCTCGTCATCGGCGATCAGGCCTTTACGGGTCAGGTTGGCCACAGCCTCTTCGATCTCCCGCGCCGGCATCGCCACTTCGTACTGCAGTTGGTTGAGGCTCAACCCGGCATCGTTCTCCAGCACCATCAGCATGCGCGCCTCGCTGGTGCGCAGGCCGGTGCACAACTGGCGCGGCTGGTAGTCGGCCTGGTAGGCGCGCAGGGCCTGGGTCATCAGGTAGTAGAGGTTGTGTTGCAGGCGGCCCTGAAAGTGGCTGCTCGGCGCCTGACCTTCAGCCCGCGGGGTCATACGCGTGTGCGGCAGCACCATCGAGTAGGCGCCTTGGTGGTACAGCAGTGGCGAGCGGCCGAAATCATCGAAAGCCACCACCTTGCCAACCAGAATCCAGTGATCGCCACCGTCCAGTTGCTGGAATTTCTGACACTGAAAACGTGCCGAGCAGTCTGGGAACAGCGGCGCGCCACCGATACCCGCTTCGTGTTCGATGCCGGCGAAACGGTCATCCTTGGGCCTGGCGAAGGTGTTGGAGAGGTCGATCTGGTCAGCGGCCAGGATGTTCACGGCAAAGTGCGACGCTTCTTCGAACACCTCATGGCTGGTGGAGCGCTTGTCGATGCTCCAGAGGATCAGCGCCGGGTCGAGCGACACTGAGTTGAAGCTGTTGGCGGTCACACCCACCTTGCGTCCACTGGGACCGGCGGCAGTGACGACGGTGACGCCAGTGGCGAAATTGCCCAGGGCGCGGCGAAAGGCACGGGTGTCGAAATCGGTGACTGGGGTAGAAACGGACATGCAAGACTCCCAGGCAGGCCGCAATGGCCTGCCCTGTTCATTGTTGTGGTTGTCAGGACGGTGCGGGTCTGCTCAGACCATCGTCGGGTCCGGCTCCAGACCCATCAGCTCACGGCCAAGAATCTGCGCACAGACGTCGTAGTCGGTGTAGGCATGCGCGCCGGTCATGTGCGAGTCGCGGAACAGCCGCTGCAGCTCGTTGCTTTCGAACCAGGCGCCGCCGCCTGCGGCTTGCATCAGCCGATCGACTGCCTCGATACACATCTTCACCGCATAGCCTTGGTTGGTGCGCCAGAACGCCAGGGTGCCGCGGGATGGGTACTGATGCTGCTCGCTGTGCTCGGCAATGTCGTTCCAGCTCTGTTCGAGCAGCGCACGGGCGGCAGCCACCTGGTGCGTCGACTCGGCCAGGCGCATCAGCGCTGGCGTCGCCGCACCGACCGCGGCACCGGTGTAGGCACGCACACGGTTGCGGGTCTTGTCGCGGAAGACCTCGAGCATGCGCTCGGCCACACCCAGGCTGATGGTCGAGAAACCGCTGGCGAAATACGGTCGATAAGGAGCGAAGTAGATCCTGCTGTCCGGGTACAGACCAAAGCCTGCGGACTTGCCTTCCATCATGTCCTTGGCTTTCTGAATACGGTGCTCGGGAACGAAGGCGTCGCGCACGATGAGGGTCTTGCTGCCGCTGCCACGCATACCGATGGCGTACCAGTCGTCACGGATCTCGTAGTCACTGCGCGGCAGGACCGCGAAGCAGTAATCCTGGGTGCCTTCGGCATTGGCCCGACGAAAGCCCATGATCGCCCACTCGGCATGGTCGCAGCCCGAACTCCAGCCCATCTCGCCGCTGAAGCTGACGCCGCCTTCGACCTCGACGGTGCGACCGAACGGGGCGATGCTGCTGCTGGCCGTGGCATCCGGGTCGTCGCCCCAGACTTCCTCCTGCAGCCTGGCCGGGAACATCGCCAACTGGTGGCTGTGGGTACACAGCAGGCTCATCGCCCAGGCCGTGCTGGCACAGGCGCCGGCCAGTACGGCGATGCACTGGGCGAACTGCGGCAGCGACAGCTCCATGCCGCCAAAGCGCTTGGGCAGGAACACGCGGTGCATGCCGATGCTCTTGAGCAGCGCGATATTTTCGGCCGGGACACTGCGCGCCTGCTCGGCGGCGCTGGCATTGGCGGCAATGGCAGGGAGAATGGCCTTGAGGTCTTCCAGCAAGGGGTTTGGCTTTTTCATGAACGGTCTCTTTATTATTGGATGACCAGCAAGCCGCCTGGATGCAGCACAGGAAGGCCGTCTGATCTCGATGACGCGTTCAGTATGTGGCGCTGGCAGATGCCGAGAAATGCACGTTACGCGGGGAAGATTGCACTTTTCATGGGCCTGGCATCGAGCCTGGACGCAAGCCGTTGACCGCTGCCGCCACGGCCACCACAATCGCCCCCCCACCCTGCGCGCCCGCTCGCGCTCATCAAGGAGTGACACTGTTGAAAGCGCTTTCCCCCTCGGCGGCACGGGTGTGCGACGCCGCTATCGGCCATTTCGCGGCCAATGGCTACGACGCCTCCTCGCTGAATGAAATCGCCCAGCTGGCTGGCATGCGCAAGGCCTCGCTGTATGCGCACTTCGTCAACAAGGATGCGTTGTTCGTCGCCGCGTTCCAGCGGGCACTGGCCAGCGAGACCACCTTCGTCGAGCGAATGTTCGAGCAAGAGGCGGTCAATGCGCTGGCCCCCGGACACTGGTTGGTGCTGCAGCTGGCCGAGCGCTATCAGCAGTCCGAGCACCTGCGGCTGATCCTGCGCAGCGCATTCCTGCCCCCGGCGGAGGTCAAGGCACAGGTAACCTCAGGGTTCGAGCACTACCTGGAGGGTGTGCGCAAAGGCTTTTGCGACGCCCTGAGCGCTCGCTTCGCCTGGGCGGCCAACGCCGGCACTCGGGTAGAACTGTATGCCGATGCCTACCTCGGCATCATCGACAGCCTGCATGTAGAGCTGATGTACGCCGACCCGGCGGTATATACCCGGCGTGCGGCCTCGCTGCTGAAAATCCTTGACGACTCGCTGTCGCTGAACCAATGAGCGCGGGCCGGCTCAGGGTTTGATCTTCTTCATTTCTTCCAGCAGTTGCATCAGTTGTTGCAGCTTGTCTTCGCCAAACTGCGCAAGGATTTTGTCGTAGTTGCGACCCATCTCTTCGCTCATGGCCAAAAACGCCTGCTGGCCTTTGACCGTGAGGTTGATGAACACTCGCCGCTGATCTTCTGGCGACTTGCGCCTGGCGACGATGCCATCACGCTCCAGACGTTTGAGCACCCCGCTCATGCTGGGCTTGAGGATGCATGCCAGTTCGGCCAGCTGATGGCTTTCCAGCTCGCCCTGCTGACGCAGGATACGGATCACCCGCCACTGTTGTTCGGTCAGATCGTGGGCGTTCAGAGCCGGGCGAAAGAACGCCATGGTGGCTTCGCGGGCTTGCAGCAGCGTGAGGGTCAGGGAGGGTCTGGGCTGGGTCATTCTTACCTGGAACGTGATCGATGAGGAGCGTGCGGCGAGTATGCCAGCACGCGCTCATTAATACATTAACCAGTCAGTCGATGGTCAACCGGTAGTGACGCTTCTTGCCCAGGCTAAGCCGCCACTGCAACGTGCCAGCCGGTAGCGGCGCGTCGACATCGTGCACCAGCTCGCCGTCCAGGCGCAGGCCGCCGCCTTCGGCCAGGCGCCGCACCGCGCCGCGCGAGGGCTGCACGCCAGCCTGCACCAAGGCCTGTGCCAGGGTCGCCGGCTGCAGCACAGCGCGGCTTAGCGTCAAGCTCTGCAAACCGCTGTCTTCACCTGCACCGTACACCCCGCTGGCCGCTTCCCGCGCTAGCTGCGCGGCCTCCAGGCCATGCGCCAACGTGGTCACCTGGTCGGCCAACAGCACCTTGGCCTGATTCAGCGCCGCGCCGCCGTCACGGGTCAGCTCGGCGATCTGCGACATCGGCAGTTCAGTGAACAACGCCAGGAAGCGCGCCACATCGCGGTCATCGCAATTGCGCCAGAACTGCCAGAAGTCGAAGCTCGACAAGCGCTGTTCGTCGAGCCACACGGCACCGTTGACCGATTTGCCCATCTTCTTGCCATCACTGCTGGTCAACAGCGGCATGGTCAGCCCGAACAGTGCGCGCTGGTCGCGGCGCCTGCCCAGTTCCACGCCATTGATGATGTTGGCCCACTGATCGGCCCCGCCCAGTTGCACCGTGCAGTCGTGCTGGCGCGCCAGCTCGGTGAAGTCGTGCGCCTGCAACAGCGTGTAGCCGAACTCCAGGAATGACAGCGAGTGCTCGCGCTCCAGGCGCTGGCGCACCGAGTCGAAAGTCAGCAGGCGGTTGATGGAGAAATAGCGGCCAACCTGATCGAGAAACTGCAGGTAGCCAATGCCGTCGAGCCACTGGGCGTTATCGACGACCAATCCGGCGCCCTCGCCCAGCTGCAGGTAACGGCCGAAGGTGCGCGTGATGCCAGCGATATTGGCCTGGATCTGCGCTTGATCGAGAATGGGCCGGCTTTCGTCACGAAAGCTCGGGTCGCCGATTCGGGTAGTCGCGCCGCCGATCAGCAGGATCGGCCGATGGCCCGCCTGCTGCAGCCAGCGCATCAGCATCAGCCCTTGCAGGTGACCGACGTGCAGGCTGTCGGCAGTGGCGTCGAAGCCCAGGTAGAAGGTACGCGGCCGCTCCTGCAAATGCGCGCGCAGGCCTTCGAGGTCGGTGCTCTGGTGGATGAATCCCCTGGCGTGCAGGTGGTCGATCAGGTCGAATTGAGCTTCGCTCATGACAGCTCCTCAGGTTGTGGCCCAAGGCGCAAGACCCACGTCAGGCCGCCTTGGGCGGATGACGTGCACGTAGCTACGACCGCCTCAGAACGAGGAAGCGTAGTAACGGTAACGAAGTGATTTAGTTAACATGTTCATGGGCCGCATCATCCAAAAGTTTGCCGGCGAGGTCAAGTAGCGGCTTTTATCCCCACCTGGCAGGCTGGTTAAACTCACTGGCAGGCGTAATCAAGACACCTACCTTTCGTTAGGTGCCCAATGGCGTCATAGAGCCGCCGGCGGCGACGGACCTTCACAATCCCAATTCGACAGGCTGCGTCATGATCAACATCGAGACCCCGACCTATTACACCGCAACCCGCAAGTACAACCTCAGCTTCCCGATCCTGGAAAGCGACATCGATGCAGATGTGGTGGTCATCGGCGGCGGGTTTTCCGGTATCAACACCGCCCTGGAGCTGGCCGAACAAGGTGTCAACAATGTGGTGGTGCTGGAGGCGCGCTACCTGGGGTTTGGCGGAACGGGGCGTAACGGAGGGCAGATCATGGCCGGCATTGGCCACGACCTGGAGAAGATCAAGAACAGCGTCGGCGAACAGGGCCTGCGGCAGATCTTCGAAATCAGCGAGCTGGGGGCCGGCATCATCAAGGCGCGCATCGCCCGCTACGCTATCGATGCCGACTTCCGTCACGGTTACGGCTACCTGGGCTTCAATGAGCGCCAGGCCAATACGCTGCGCCAGTGGGAACGTGACTTCAAATCGATCAACGACCACGACGAGATTCGCTTCCTGGCCGGCAGTGAGCTGCGCCAGATCATCGGCAGCGATGCCTATAGCAGCGGCCTGCTGCACATGGGTGGCGGCCACGTGCACTCGCTCAACCTGCTGCTCGGCGAGGCCCAGGCGCTGGTTGGCCACGGGGCACGGATCTTCGAACACAGCCCCGCCCTGCAGGTGACCTACGGCGAACGCATCACCGTACGCACCGGACGCGGTTCGGTGCGTGCCAGCAAGCTGCTGTGGGCCTGTGACAGCTTCCTCAACAAGCTCGAACCCGAGCTGCACGCACGAACCATCAACACCTATGCCTTCCAGATGATGACCGAGCCCCTGTCGGACGAGCTGATCGAGCGCATCAGCCCGATTCGCGGCGCTTACAGTGACATTCGACCGGTGATCGACTACTACCGTGTGACCCGGGAAAACCGTCTGCTGTTTGGCGCCGCGACCTCATTCATCGAGCATATACCGCTGGACCTCGCGGCCTGGAACCGGGCGTTGATGCTCAAGATCTTCCCTTATCTGAAAGATGTTCGCATCGACCTTGCCTGGGGAGGCCCGATGGCCACCAGCGCCAACCTGTTCCCGCAGATCGGCACGTTGAGCGACCGCCCCAACGCCTTCTACGTTCAGGGCTATTCCGGCTTCGGCGTGACCCCCAGTCACATCGTTTGCAAGATCCTCGCCGAAGGCATGCTGGAGGGCTCGGCGCGCTACGACCTGCTGCGCTCGGTCAAGCATGCTCGCATCGTCGGCAAAGACCATTTCCGCCCGCTGCTGCTCACCGCCGGCAAGACCGTGCACCAGCTGTCGGGCTACTTCAACGGCCGTCGCTAGACCGCGACTGTCCCACTCAGGAGCATTGCCATGACCCTTACTGCCGCCCGCCAGGGCATTCAACTGTCTGAACTCGATGCGTGGGGCAGCGTCGCTGACCTGGGCTCGGAAATCCTCGAAGGTGAAGTCAAAGCCTTCGGCAAGATGACCTACGGCGCCCCGGACGATCCGGTCAGCAGCGCCTATTTCGGTACCACACGCGGCAAATTCCGTATGGTCTACCCCTTCGCCGAGCAGGCAGTGGTGGTGACCGGGGAAATCCAGTTGACCGATGAGTCCACCGGCCAAGTCACCCGCTACAAGGCGGGCGATGCCTGGTTCGTCAGCAAAGGCACGCCGGTGCTGTGGGAAGTGCTGAGCGAGTCGTTCGTCAAGCATTACCTGGCTGTGGCCTGACTCAGGCCGTGCCGCTTGCTCGTGTCGTCAGGCACGCACAAGCGGCACCGCTGGCTCGCTCAGAGCAGCGCCTGGGCACGAAAGTCCTTGGGCGAGCACTCGAACTGCTTCTTGAACGAGCGGCTGAAATGCGCCGAATCGGTGAAGCCCCACTTGTAGGCGATCGAGGTGATGGAGTCGCCGCGGTAGCAGGGGTTGGCCAGGTCGTCAGCGCTGCGCTTGAGCCGTGCGCGCTGGATATAGCGACAGACGCTGTCGCCCTGCTCTTCGAATATCCGGTACAGATGCCGCACTGAAATGCTCAGTCGGGCGGCCAGGCTGGCCGGCGTCAACCCAGGCTGGGACAGCGACTCATCGATCACTTGCTCGACGTAGCTGCGCAGCTGCGCACCCTGCACGACGCCGGGCCTGCAAGGGCTACTCTCGGCATTGCGCTCCAGGGCCGAATCGAGCAACGCGATCAGCGCACATTGCAGGGCCTGGCCCTGGGCTGCGTCCTCGCCACTGCAGCCTTCCTTGCACAATTGGTCCATCAGCAGATGAAGCATGCGCCCGCAGGTATTGACCGACGATATCTTGCCGAACAGAGGCGCAGCCGGGCGTAGATGCTGGCGCACCTGCTCGCGCGGCAGCGCCAGCGACACATGCTCGATAAGGCCATTGGGAATGATTTCGCACTGGCCCACCGAATCCATCAGCAACAGCTCACCGGGCATCAGCATCACCTGCTCGCCGCCTTGAGTCACGCTGGAATGCCCGGTGCGCTGACTGACCAGAAAACAGTGCTGATCATCGTCGAGCGTGGGGTTTTCGCCCAGGCGGCAGATTCTGCCGGCATTGGTACGCAGGCTTGCGACCGGCAGTCCGGCACGCGAGCCGGCCGCCACTTCTCCGATGAACAGGGCATGACTGGCCGCCAGCGCCGTTTCGAACCGACCGCAGATTTGCTGCATGGCCTGGGTCCAGCGCTCCAGGCCCTGGTGATTGAGCTGTTGAGTATGCATAACGATCCTCGACGCAGCGTTATTGTTATGCGGCATTGATAACATGTTAACAATGGCCGTACAACTGTAACATTTTGTCGAGAAAAGCCAGCAAAGGACGTGCCAGACGACCTACAGGCGCTTGAGCACCTCATCGAACCGCGCCAGGCAGTCAAGCAGATGCGTGCGCTGCTCCGGGCTGATACGGATGTAGCGGCGCAGCGCCGGCATCCGGTTGACCACCTCGCTACCGCCCATGTGCTCCAGCACGAGCTGCCAGCGGCCGTCATGGCACTCCAGACTCAGGCGCTTGAAGTCGAGCGGCATCAGCGCCTGCAACAGGCGGGCATCGCTCAAGAGGTGGTCGCGCAAGGCAATGAAGCGCTGCCGGTCGCCACTGCGGTAGATACACGTCACGCCCGTGCGCCGCAGCGCACCGGTATGGCGCAGGTCCAGGCGCAGTGCACCCGGTTGCGCCGCCGGCACGCTCAGGTGCACCTCGCACGTCACCACATGCATCAGCAGATGCGCTTGCACGCACTCACGCAGTTCGCCCTGCCAGCCGCGTACCGAGTCCTGCACGCAGGCCATGGTCGCCTGCTGTTCGATGACCTGAAGCGGTTGCAGGTTGCGCAGCAGGTGGCTGAGGGTCACCCCCGGGCGATAGCCTGCCGGCGCGCCGGGTCTACCCAGCCGCTCACGCAACCGGGCGAGCATGCTGCGGGTGCTCCACGCTGTGGCCGGGCTCGGCGGCGAATTCCTTCTCTAGTACCTCTTCGACCCGGGCCGGCTTGAACGGGTTGACCTTCTGCACGCACAGGGTCCAGAACAACGCATAGCTGGCCGTGCCGGCGAGCATGATGGCGAATGGCACGTAGATATCTGCCGGGTTCATCCCAGGCGGGGTGATGAAGGACATGCCGATGATGATGCCGACGCTGGAGACGATCTGCGGCAACGGAAACAGTGGCGAGCGGTAGGCGCGTGGCAAGTCGGGCCGGCGAATGCGCAGGATCACCACCGACAACGTCACCAGCAGATACGCCGTGCTCCAGGCGCACACCGCCGCCAGCACCAGGTGCAGGATGTTGTCCGGGTTGCCGCCCAGGTACCAGGCATGCAGGCAGGGAATCAGCGCCACCACCACGATGCACAGCAGCGGCGTCTTGAAGCGTGGATGCAGGTAGGTGAAGACTTTGGGCAAGGCGCCATCGACAGCCATGCCGTACAGAATACGCGGCACCCCTGCCATCAGCGTGTTGATGGTGGCAGCGCCGGCGAAGAGGAAACCGATACCCAGCCAGATCGGCCCGATGTCACCCATTACCTGCTGGGCGAAATGCGGAATGGCCATGGGCGTGTCGAGCAGACGCGTGCCGGTTGCAGCGTCGACCACCACGTTCTCTACCTGTCGCTTCATTGCCGCACCGTAGATGAACATGCAACTGGCGACGCCGAACAGGCCAAGTGCCATGGCCCGCGGCAACACCCAGGCGCTGCGGCGCAGCTCCGGCGCCAGCGGGGTGACGAATTCGCAGCCAACGAACATGAACATGGCCATGCCGATCAACGACAGGATGGTCATCAGGTCGGTGCCCACCAGCGAGGTGCCGAACGGGCCGTCCAGCGTCACTGCGGGAGCTGCGATCAGGCCAAGCACGCCGAACACCATCAGGGTGGTCCACATGCCGAAGGTGAGCACCACTTCGGCGCGGCTGAACGCGCTGATGCCGAAGGCGTTGAGCAGCGCGAACGACAGCACGAAGCACACGCCCAGCAGCCACGACCCGCCAGCCGATTCGGCCAGTGTGTTGAGGTGTTCGAAGTTCACCAGGGCCATGACGCCGGACAGGATCGTTTCGGCGGTGCCGGCGAACACGTGCACGATCAGGTAGGCCGACAATGTCCCGGTGATGGCGAAGAAGCGGCCCATGCCGCAGTTGATGTAGTCGTACACCGAACCGGTGGTGGGCAGAATCGACGCGGCCTCGGCGAAGGTGGTCGACTGCGCCAGCATCATCAGCGCAGCGATAACCATGGCGATGGCGAAGGCGCTGCCGCCGATGCCAAAGCCCATGGTGGCGGTGAGAATCACCGGACTGGCCATGATAAGACCGACGGTGCTGGCCAGTGCGGTGGGGAAACCGACCGTGCCTTGGTTGAGATGCTCAGTGAGCTTGTTGGCGAATGACATCGTTGTGCCCCGGCTTGTTGTTATGGCGTTGAGCGCGGCAAAGGTTTCTGCACGCACGGCTGCTTGCCTCCATGCGTCGGTCACTGTGCGCCGGTGTCCAGCGGACGTCTTGCTCCTGGCTGCCGCAGCTCTTGTAGCAGCCTGCCAGTGGCGCCAGGGCTGGCAGGCACGGTCATATCACCTGGCAGCTAGGCGCAAGATCCCAGGCTGTGCATCCATTAGCCTCAGTCGTTCAATGCACCGCCTGGTCAGTATCTGCACGCGTGGAGTTGCCCGAAAGGCTCGCGGGTGAACGTCCCTCAAGCAGCACTGGCCAGCGCATCATTTTGCCCTGGAGCTTTCATGAGCGATATCGCCCTCCTTCCCTGCGTCAACGCCTTCCTGGCCCGCGACCATGGTCATTACATCGACGGCCGCACCACCCCGAGCCAGGGCGGTGGCCGAATCGCCGTGCGCAACCCGGCCAATGACCAGACCATCGCCCACATTGCCGATGCCAGCGAGCGTGACGTCGACCAGGCCGTGGCGTCAGCCAGGCAAGGCTTCAACACGTGGTCGCGCACCGCACCTGCCGCCCGCGCAGCGGTGCTGTTCAAGTTGGCGGAGTTGCTGGAAGCCAACCGCGAAGAGCTCGCGCAGCTCGAAACCCTGCAATCGGGCAAGCTGATCGGCATGTCGCGTGCTTTCGAAGTCGAACAGGCGGCGCACTTCCTGCGCTACTACGCAGGCTGGGCGACCAAGATCACCGGCCAGACCATCACCCCATCGCTGCCTTCCTTCGCCGGCGAACGTTACAGCGCCTACACCCTGCGCGAGCCGATCGGTGTAGTGGTCGGCATCGTGCCGTGGAACTTCGCCACCATGATCGCCATCTGGAAGCTGGCTTCGGCGCTGACCACCGGTTGCAGCATCATCATCAAACCGAGCGAGTTCACCCCGCTGACGCTGCTGCGCATCGCTGAACTGGCAAGCGAAGCAGGCCTGCCTGCCGGTGCGCTGAACGTGCTGACCGGTGCCGGCCAGGTCGGCAAGGCGCTGATCGAACACCCGGACACCGACAAGGTCTCGTTCACAGGCTCCGTGCCCACCGGCATCGCGGTAGGCCAGGCCGCCATGGGCGCCCGGCTGACCCGTGCCACGCTCGAACTGGGCGGCAAGAATGCCGTGGCATTCCTGCCCGATGTAAGCATCGATACAGCGGTCAACGGCATTATCGAAGCCGGCTTTCTACATTCCGGACAGATCTGTGCTGCGGGGGAACGCTTCTACGTTCACCGCTCGCGGATCGACGAGACGCTGGCAGCACTGTCGCAGCGCCTGGGACAACTCAAGATCGGCTCGCCGCTGGATGAAAGCACCCAGTTCGGGCCGGTGGCCAACAAGCCGCACCAGCAGAAACTGGCCGAGCTGTTCGCCACCGCCCGCGCCGAGGGCAGCCAGATCATTCATGGCGGTCAGGTCTCCAGCGGTCCGGGCTGCTTCGTCGAGCCCACGGTGATTCTCGCCAGCTCGGCCAGCGATACCCTGCTCAACCAGGAAACCTTCGGCCCCGTTGCGACATTCCTGCCTTACGACAACGAAGATGAACTGCTGCACCTGATGAACGCCTCGCCCTACGGGCTGAGCGCCAGCGTGTGGACCAACGACCTGGGCAAGGCCATGCGCCTGATCCCCGAGATTCAGGCCGGCACGCTGTGGGTCAACATGCACACCCTGCTCGACCCTGCCGTGCCGTTTGGCGGCATCAAGGCATCCGGTGTGGGTCGGGAGTTCGGCTCGGCATTCATCGATGACTTCACCGAACTCAAGTCGGTGATGATCCGCTACTGAGGGCACTGAGATGTCGCAATGGCTGCGTCAGCAGTGGAACCTGGGCCTGCCGCTGGCCATGCGCGGCTTGCAGGCTGCGCTGGACGCTGCCGCGCAACGGCAGGTCAGGGTCAGTATCGTGCTGGTCGATGCTGGCGGCATGCCCTTGCACAGCGCGCACATGGACGGTGCGCCGCCTCAGGCCCAGGCCATCGCCCAGCGCAAGGCGCTGACCGCGCTCGGCTTCGGTATCCCCACCGCTGACTGGCACGCGCGCCTGGCACAGTGTTCCGAAGCCGTACGCAGCGGCTTGCCGTTGCAGCCGGACATGGCGCTGTTCGGTGGCGGCGAGCCTCTGCACCATCAACAGCAGATCATCGGCGCGATTGGCGTGTCAGGCGCCAGCGAGGCGCTCGACACCCTCTGCGCCAAGGCCGCTGTCGAACAGATCGCACGTCTGTTGCAAGACTGAACCGGCTCGCCATCGCCATGCCTGGCCGGGGCGTGCAAACGCGCTGGCAGGCACAGGCAAGACCCTCCTCCCCCGTACAAGCGCTAATAGGCCGTCGCTGCCAACCGCGACGGCACTCTGCACGAGTGCCCACGAATAACAAAGCGCTCTGGCAAAGGCGCATGACAACGAGGGAAAGTGCAATGTTCAAAGTGCAAACGCTGTCGACCCTGGCCGTGGCGGCCTTGCTCGTCAGCCAGGCAACGCCTGCCTACGAACTGTACGCTGACGACGACAGTCACCTGAATGCCGACCTGCTGGCGGTGTGGGGCATGTTCAACGCCCGCAAGAACTACGACGCCACGCCCGGGGGCTCGACCTGGCGCGAGGGCTTCATCAAGTACGGGGTCAGCGGAGATCAGGGTCTGGCCGGCAACGGCACGCTCTACGGAGCATTGAACTGGGTCAGTTCCGGTACGTGGGGCGATGGGGATGCCGCAGGCAACACCGACGGCTCGGAGCGCACCACCAAGATCGAGGACGCCTACCTGGGCTGGCGCTCAGCGGATCGCCTGGCGCTGCTGGGCAAGGATGGCGTGGACGTCTCCTTCGGGCGCCAGGTGGTCCGCCTGGGCCGCGGATTTTTGATCAATGACGATGGTCCGAATCTGGGCAATGGCGTGGCCGATGGCGCGCTCGATCGGGGCGGCGCCTACTACCTGGCTGCTCGCCACGCCTTCGACCGCACTGCCGTCCTGCGCCTGGGCGGGCAGGACGGTCTGCACGGCAGCCTGCAATGGCTGAAGTCCGACAACCGCGCGCAGGCACAGACCGAGCTGGCCGCCGGCACCCTGGACTACACGCACAGCCTGGGCACGCTGGGCCTGACCTGGATTCATGGCATCGACGTCGCGGACCGCTGGGCCAGCGAGTTTCAGAAGGCGCGAGAGGGGATGAACGTCTACAGCCTGCGCGGCGAAGGCAGCGCCGGCATCGAAAACGCACAGTTTGCGTTCGAATACGCCTGGCAGGACAAACGCGGCGGGGCGCAGCAGGCCTGGTACCTGCAGGCGGGCTACACGTTCGCCGACGAGCCATGGACGCCGCAGGTCAGCTACCGCTATACGCGCTATTCCGACCAGTGGGATTCATTGTTCAGCGGTCTGTCCAGCGGCTACGGCACCTGGTTTCAGGGCGAGGTGGCCGCCAACTACGCCGGGCCGTTCAACAGCAACACCGGCATTCACCATGTCGGCCTGAAGGCGACGCCGCTGGAAAACCTCACCGTCGGCGCCTTGTACTTCGACTTCAGCACCGTGCGCACACGCAATCACCTGAACCTCGATGCCCGTGAGCTGGACCTTTACGCCGAATGGGCCGTCAGTCCACACCTGATCATCAGCCCACTGGTAGGCCTGTACCAGCCACGCAAGTCCGAGGAAAACGGCGGTAATCAGGTCGGTGGCAATGGCACCAACGTGTATAGCCAACTGACCGTGGCCGTGCCGTTTTGACGAAAAAAGACCGCTGGCGCGCACGCCAGCGGTCAAGCGTAGTACCTATGAGTTCCAGCACGCCCCGGTGAGGCATGCCCACTATCGACGCTTTTCGACGTTGTGGCTTGCCTGAGCCTGCCAGTGCATTTGCATGCCCGTGCCGAGTGTTTGACCTGCACGAAAATCACCCTTAGGATGCGCCAACCTACCGACCGGTAGGCTGACTTTCGAAGAGATCCCCATGCAAGTCAATCAATCCTCCTCTGTGCCGATGAAGTTTGCCGTCGGCCTCGGTCTGATCGGGGCGCTTGGCCCTTCAGCCATCGACATGTACCTCTCGAGCCTGCCGGAGATCGCCCGCGACTATCAGGCGAGCTTTACCCACGTGCAATTGACCCTGACCTTCTTTCTGCTGGCCATGGGCGCAGGGCAGTTGCTGTTCGGTCCTGTGGTCGACGCCTATGGTCGGCGCAAACCGTTGATTGCCGGTCTGCTGCTGTTCATTGTCTGCTCGTTCGCTGCGGCCCTGGCGCCGAGCCTGGACACGCTGATTGCCCTGCGCTTCTTTCAGGGGCTGGGCAGCGCCCTGACCCTGGTGGTGATCATGAGCATGGTGCGCGACGTCAGCCACGGCGTTGCAGCGACCAAGCTGTTCGCCCTGCTGATGACCATCGAAGGCGTCGCGCCAATTCTGGCGCCAGCTCTGGGTGGGGTAATCGACGCCCATTTCGGCTGGCGTGCGGTGATGCTGGTACTGGCTGGGCTAGGCGTTGTGGTGCTGATCAACAGCCTGCTGACCCTGCCCGAAACGCTGGCGGCGAATCAACGCGAACCGCTGCGCCTGCGCCGTGCAGCGCGCACCTATCTGGGCATCCTGCGCGACCGCCGCTTCCTGCGCCCGGCGCTGGCAGTCGCTGCAGTGTTCTTCTTCCTGTTCGCTTACATCGGCGGCGCCACGCTGGTCTACCAGCAGCACTACGGCATGAGCGGTCAGCACTTCGGCCTGCTGTTTGGCGCCACCGGCATCGCAGTGATGCTCGGTGCTCTGTTCGCCAGCCGCCGAGTCGCTCGTCTGGGCCTGAACAGGCTGAGTACCCTGGGCGTACGCTGCATGACGGCAGGCGCGCTGCTGACGTTGCTCAGCGCATTCAGCGGCATCGGTCTGCCAGGGGTCGCAGGCGGCATGGCGCTGGCGCTGTTCGGCCTGGGCATTGCTGAATCGACGCTAATGTCGTTGGTGATGTCGTCGCAGCAGACCTCGCTCGGATCGACCGCCGCCCTGCTCGGCGCCATCCAGCTGTCGGTGTCCTCCAGCGCCTCGCCGCTGGCAGCGCTGGCGCTGGCCCATGGTCCGCTGGCCTGGGCCGTATTGCTGACGGCCAGCACCTTGGTCGTGTGCGGGCTGACCGCGCTTTGCCTGCGTGATGCGCCGGTGAGCTTCGCCCTGGCCGATCATTGAGATCATGCCATGCCCGCCGGGCGGCAGCGGCCATGGCACGCACGATCAACGCGGCTGGCAGGCTGACACAAGACGACCTACCAGTCGTTAGCGACACTGCACGTCGCTCGCCGCCTGCACTGGCACGGCACAACAACAACATCCGATCAGCAGCGGTGCCCTGCGTGCCGCTCGCGCAGTGAGACACGCCATGACCCTCGATACCCGCATCGATTTCATCTACCTCTCCGAGCAGGACATGATCCGCGCCGGGGTCACCGACATGCCGGCCTGTGTCGACACCATGGAAGAGATGTTCGGCCTGCTCTACCACGGCGACTACCGCATGGCGGGGCCCAACAGCGACTCGCACGGGGCGATGATCACCTTCCCCGAACAGTCACCGTTCGCGACCATGCCCAAGCCCACCGCCGACCGCCGCATGATGGCCATGCCGGCCTACCTGGGTGGCAACTTCCAGACTGCCGGCGCCAAGTGGTATGGATCGAACATCGCCAACCGCGAAAAGGGCCTGCCGCGCTCTATCCTCATGCTCACTCTCAACGATGCCGACACCGGCGCTCCGCTGGCGCATATGTCGGCCAACCTGCTGTCGGCCTACCGAACCGGCGCGATCCCCGGGGTCGGCGCTCGGCACCTGGCGCGCAAGGATGCCAAGGTCATCGGCCTGGCCGGTCCCGGTGTGATGGGCAAGACCACCGTTGCCGCCTTCATGGCCGTCTGCCCGCAGGTCGACACCCTGAAGATCAAGGGCCGCAGTCAGAAAAGCCTCGACACGTTCCTCGGCTGGGTCAACGAGACCTTCCCGCAGATCACCCATATCGAAGTGGTGCAGACCCTCGAAGAGGTCGTGCGTGGTGCCGACCTGGTCAGCTACTGCAGCTCAGGAGAAGTGGGCGATCCGTCGCGCTACCCGCTGGTCAAGCGGGAATGGGTCAAGCCTGGGGCCTTCCTGGCCATGCCGGCGCCTTGCAGCATCGATGCCGGGATGGAGCAGGCCGACGTGCGCAAGGTGGTCGACAACACCGGCCTGTACGAAGCCTGGTTCGATGAATTACCCAAACCTGCCCATCACCATGTGCCGTTGGTGGGCGTGCGCTTCATGGACCTGATCGCCGAAGGCAGCCTCGATGCCGCGCAGGTCGAAGACCTGGGCAAGATCGTCGCAGGCCACGCCCCGGGTCGACGCAACGACGAGGAAATCATCCTCATGTCGGTCGGTGGCATGCCGGTCGAAGACGTTGCCTGGGGCACCGTGGTGTACCGCAACGCACTCGAGCGCGGCATTGGCGTAAGGCTCAACCTGTGGGAAACACCCGTTCTCAGCTAATCCACTCAACCCGCTTACGAGGCTCCCCCATGACCCACATCTGTAAAGTGAAAACCGGCTCCAAATTCGAAGACCTGGCCAGCTACTCGCGCCTGGTGGCTGTCGACAACTGGATCTACGTCTCCAACACCGCGGGCCGCAACCCGCAGACCCAGCAGATCGCCGACGACGTGATCGAACAGACCCACCAGGTCTTCGCCAACATCGAAAGTGCCCTGGCCGCCGTCGATGCCAGCCTGGCCGACGTCATCTGCTCGCGGGTGTTCATCCAGCAACCCGACGATGTGGCCGCGGTGCTGGAGGTGATCGGCGCCAAGTTTCGCGGTATCGACCCGGCCACCACCGTTACCTGCCCGCCGTTGGGTTCGAGCATCTACAAGGTCGAGCTGGAGGTCACTGCCTACCGCGGCGCCTCACGTGCCGATGTCACGTTGATTCGCCTGGGCCAGTAACGCCTTGCGGCCCCCTTCCTTGTCGCCGAGAACTGCCATGTCACCTGTCATCGACCGCGTCATCACCCATCCACACCAACCCGCTGCGACCACGGTCGTGATCATCGGCGGCGGTATCGTCGGCCTGACCGCCGCACTGACCCTCGCCGAGCGCAACATCCCGGTGGTGGTGCTGGAGAAAGGTCGCCTGGCCGGCGAGCAGTCCTCGCGCAACCTTGGCTGGGTGCGCAAGACCAGCCGCCATGCCCATGACATCCCGCTGGCGCTGGCGGCCGACCGGCTCTGGGCGCACCTGCCGCAGCGGGTAGGCTGCGACGTCGGCTACCGGCAGGCGGGTATCCTGTTCATCGCCCGCAGCGAAGCGCAGATGGCCATGCACCAGCAGTGGCTGGGCAGCGTCGAGCACCTGGGGCTGGATTCGCGTCTGTTGAGCAACGCCGAGATCGCCCGTCAGGTGCCTGGCGGCCGGGGCACCTGGGCCGGAGGTCTGTACACCCCCTCCGATGCCCGCGCCGAGCCAACCTTGGCCGCCAGTGCGATCGCCCGCGCGGCCATGGCCAAGGGCGCCGTGATCATCGAACAGTGCGCCGTTCGTACGCTGCAAACCAGCGCTGGGCGGGTCAGCGGCGTGGTCACCGAGCATGGCGAGATCCGCTGCGACCAGGTGCTGCTGGCCGCAGGTCTGTGGTCACGGCGCTTTCTTGGCAACCTCGGCATCGACCTGCCGACCCTGCCCCTGACTTGCTCGGTACTGCGCACCGCGCCCATGCAAGGCCCGAGCGAAATCGCTGTCGGCGCGCCGGATTTCTCGTTCCGCAAGCACCTCGATGGCGGCTTCATCATCACCCAGCGCGGCAAGCTCGATGCCCACCTGACGCTGGATCACCTGCTGCTCGGCAAACGCTACCTGCCGCAACTGCGGGCGCAGCGCGACTTCCTACGTATTAGCCTGGGCAAGTATTTTTTCAATGACCTGCGCCTGGCGCGGCGCTGGCAAGCCGATCAGGTGTCGCCCTTCGAGCGCGTTCGCGTGCAGGACCCAGCAGTCAACACAGGGCTCAACGACGACGCCTTGCGCAATCTCGCAGCCGCCTGGCCGGCCTTCGAGCAGGCGCGCATCGCCGCCGCGTGGGCCGGGACTATCGACGTCACGCCTGACTCCAATCCGGTGATCAGCGCGGTCGCCGGGCTGCCAGGGCTGACCCTGGCGACCGGTTTTTCCGGGCACGGCTTCGGCACCTCGCCGGCGGCCGGGCAACTGGCTGCTGACCTGCTCACGCAACAGACACCGTTGACCGACCCGACCCCGTATCGCTTCGACCGGTTTGCCTGAAGCGCTTGCCGCTGCGTGGCGTCAGTTTCCGGCGTTGCGCTCGAGCACGACGTGGACGGCGCTTAGCAGTTGCGTGGCCGCCACGGCCAGAGCGCCGTCATTGCGGCACTGCAACCAGCCCTGCTCGCCGATCACCCGCTCGAACGCCTGCGAGCACGCCACATGGTCTTCGAACGCCTGCACCACCGTGCTGCGCAGCCCCTGCCTGCGCGCCTGGGCGCGGGCCCAGGACAGGTGCGGGTCAGTCACCACGCCCACCTGCAAGTCCGGCACCTGCACGCCGCGCTGCACATTCAGTTGCAGCACATCGGCAAACGCCACCCTGCGGCGAAAGGCGGCGTCGGAGGCGAACCAGCGGTCCATCAAGATCAAGCTGCCGGGCGGTTGCTCAGGTAACACCTCGCGGCTGATCCAGGCGCGGCTGTCGGCCAGGCGCTGGCAGATGCGCCATTCCAGCTCGGCGTCGGGGTGCCGTGCACAAGCGTTGACCAGGGCCATGGTCTCGGCGCGCTGTGGGTCATGGTTGCGCTCGCTCAGGCGCACCACGGTGTGGCCCTGGCGGCGCAGGGCGTGGGTCACGGCTTCGAGCAGGGTGGTCTTGCCGACGCCCTTAGCGCCGTCGAGGCAAATCAGCAGTGGGCGGGTCATGGGGCATACACGGGCGGGGATCTTTTTCGAATCGACGAAGGGGTAGTCTGCCTGTGGATCAGCGACCTGCGCCACTTTCGTCGTTATCACGAAACACTTCCCGCGTGGCCTTGCTGGTCGAAGCGCGCCAAGCGCTCTAGGCTCGCTCGACCAACTTCGCACAAGGTCTTGCCATGAAAGCCGTCGTCTTCACCACCCCTGCCCTGCCCCTGAGCGACCCACAGTCGTTGTTCGACCATGAACTGGCCAAGCCCACGCCAGGCGCCCGCGATCTGTTGGTGGAGGTGCGCGCCATCGCGGTGAACCCGGTGGACACCAAGGTCCGCGCCAGTCGCCAAAGCGATGCGCCGCAGGTGCTGGGCTGGGATGCCGTGGGCGTGGTGCGTGAGGTGGGCGCCGAGGTGACGCTGTTCCAGCCCGGGGATGAGGTGTTCTACGCCGGGGCCATCGACCGCCCAGGCTGCTACAGCGAATTTCATGTGGTCGATGAACGTATCGTCGGGCACAAGCCGCGCAGCCTGGATGCAGCCAGTGCCGCGGCCCTGCCGCTGACCTCGATTACCGCCTGGGAGCTGCTGTTCGACCGCCTGGGCGTGGCGGAAAACGGCGGTGAAGGGCAAAAACTGGTGGTGATTGGCGCCGCGGGTGGCGTCGGTTCGATGTTGCTGCAACTGGCGCGCAAGCTCACCGGGCTGACCGTGATCGGCACCGCCTCACGCCCTGAAACCCGCGCCTGGGTCACCGAACTAGGCGCCCATCACGTGCTCGATCATTCGGCGCCGCTGGCTGAACAGCTCGACGCCCAAGGGCTGGGTTCGGTGGATTATGTGATCAGCCTGACCCACACCGACCAGTACCTGGCGCAAATCGTCGAGATTCTGCGCCCGCAGGGCAAACTGGCGCTGATCGACGATCCCAAGCAGCTGGATGTGGTGCCGTTCAAGCGCAAGTCGCTGTCGGTGCACTGGGAACTGATGTTCACCCGCTCGCTGTTCCACACCGACGACATGATCAAGCAGCATCAGCTGCTGCAGCGGGTCTCGGCGCTGGTCGACGACGGCGTGCTGAAAACCACCCTGGGCGAGCATTTCGGCACCATCAATGCCAGCAACCTGCGCCGCGCCCACGGGCTGATCGAAAGCGCCAAGGCCAAGGGCAAGATCGTCCTCGAAGGTTTCTGAGCCACCCCCCACAGCGCCCTACTGCTCGAGCACATACTGCTGCAAACGCTCGAGCAGAAACCCGCGCAGGGCCTGCACCGCCGGAGTCAGGGCGGTGCGGTGGGCGCACACCAGTTGCAATGGCGCCGGCTGGCCGCGGGTTTCGGGGAACAGCTCGAGCAGACGGCCATGGCGCAGGTCGTCGAGCACGTCCAGGCGTGACTTGTAGGCGATGCCCAGCCCTGCCACCGCCCAGCGCCGCACCACCTCGGCATCGTCACTGACCCGATCACCCTCGACCTGCACGGTCTGCACGGTTTCGCCAACGCGGAAGCTCCAGCGCTCGTGGGTCTGCTCGTCGATCACATAACGCAGGCAATTGTGCTCGCTCAGCGCGGCCGGCGTGTCTGGCCAGCCGTGGCGCGCCAGGTAGTCAGGCGAAGCGCAGGCGATGCGCCGGTTATCGGCCAGCAGGGCCACCGCCACCAGGCTGGAGTCGGCCAACTGTCCATAGCGAATGCTGGCATCGAGCGGCGTGCTGAACAGGTCAGCGACCTGGTCGCTCAGGCGCACCTGCAACAGCAGGCGCGGATGGGCAAGCTGGAAGGCATCGAGCCAAGGCAGCAACAGATTGCGGCCAGTGTCCGAAGGCATTGAAAGCCGCAGCGTGCCGGCAATCTCGTCACGGCCTTCGCTGAGCACCGCCTCGCCACTGTGCAAGGCCTGCAGCGCCTGGCGCGCGTGGGGCAAATAGCGCTCGCCGTGCTCCGACAGGCGCAGGCTGCGGGTCGAGCGCACGAACAACCGCACGCCCAGGCTAGCCTCGAGCCGCTGCATGGCGCCACTGGCCAGCGCCGGAGAAATGTCCAACTGCCGCGCAGCAGCCGAGAAACTCCCGGCGCCAGCGGTGGTGACGAAGATTTGCAGGTCATCGACGCGGATGATTTTCTTCACGAAGGCGGTCTTGGCGGTGGCTCGGCGGGCCAGCGTACTGGCAAAGCGGGATTGCAGCCAAACTTGGTGCCGAGGCAGGCGGATAATGCCCGGCCCTGACGCCGTGAAGACCGCCAGGCTCTGTACGAAAAGCCTTGATACTTGGTCATGCTGCGTTGAAAACAGCCTCAAAATGCTCACGTACTACAGTACGCTCCGCTTTTTCGCCTGTTTTCGCGGGGCCGCCATCGGCCTTGCCTGACCGGCGCCTCAAGACTTTTCATACAGACCCTAGTTCTGCGCCGGCTCGTAAACGCTCACCGCCCGCGCATCCACCGGCTTGGGCAACAGCCCCTCGCGGTAGAACGCATCGGCGATGCGCTGCTGCTCGGCCAGGTTGTCGAGCTTGACCGGTTGTACGTCATAACTGCGCCGGGCATTGGCTTGCTCGACCGTGGCGCTGTCCAGGTTGCCCCACAACGGGCCGAGGATGCGCGCCGCTTGGGCCGGATTGGCCTTGGTCCAGGCGCCGGCCTCGCGCAGCGCCAGATACACCTGTTGCAGGAGTTCGGGGTGGGCCTTGGCGTAGTCGCTGCCGGCCAGGTAGTAGCGCTGGTAGCTGGCCAGCCCGCTGCCATCGGCCAGAATCCGCGCGTCCTGCTGGCGCTGGGCGCTGGCTACGTAAGGATCCCAGGTCACCCAGGCATCGACCTTGTGGTTCTCGAACGCGGCCCGCCCGTCAGCGGGAATCAGATATGCCGGGGTGATGTCCTTGAAGCTCAACCCCGCCTTGGCCAGGGCCTGAATCAGCAGGTAATGACTGCCAGCAGCCTTGGTGACCGCGACGCGCTTGCCCTTGAGGTCGGCCAGGGTCTTGAGCGGCGAGTCGGCGGGCACCAGGATCGCCTGGGCGGTGGGCGACGGCGCTTCCCGGGCGAAGTAGGTGAGCTTGGCGCCGGCGGCCTGGGTGAACACCGGCACGGTATCTGCGACGTCCGCGGAGAGGTCGACATTACCCAGGTTCAGCGCCTCCAGCAGCGGCAGGCCACTGGGAAACTCGTGCCAGCTGACGCGAATGCCCTCAGCCTGCAGGCGCTGTTCGAGGCTGCCTTGCGCCTTGAGCAGGGTCAGCAAGGTCGAGGACTTCTGGTAGCCGATGCGCAGGGTCTGCTCGGCATGCGCCAGGCTTGGCAGCAAGGCGCTGGCCAGCAGCGCCACGGCCAGCTGGCGCAGGGGTTTGATCAGCATGGGGCACTCTCCGCAGTCAGGGTTGCACGGCCAGCTTGGCGGCGCCGGGAAGGGTGAAATCGCTGGCGAAGGTCGGCGCGACGTCGAGGCGAGTGCCGATCAGGCCATGGGCATGGTAGAAGTCCGCGGTGTCCTGCTGCGCGGCCACGGTCTGCGCATCGATCACCTGCCAACGCAGTTTGCGCCGCTCGAATTGCAGGCGAGCGGCCTTCTCGGGAAAGCCGATGATCGCCGCCAGGGTTTTCGAGTAACTGTCCAGGTGCTGGTTGGCCCAAGCCTGCGCGCCGGCCAGGCGATTGAGGTAATCCTGCAGCGCTGCACGCTTGTCGGGCTGCTCCAGGGACTTGTTGGTCGCGGCGAGGAAGCTGTTGCCGCTCGACAGCCCTCGGCCGTTGACCAGCACCCGCGCTTGCCCGGTTAGCTCGCCCAGAGCCGTATAGGGCTCCCAGGTCGACCAGGCGTCCACCGAGCCATTGGCGAGGGCGATCTTGGCATCCACCGGCCCGAGGAAACGTAACTCCACGTCTTTTTCACTCAGCCCCACCTGATCCAGCGCCTTGAGCGCCAGATGGTGCCCGATCGAGCCGCGACCGGTGGCGATGCGCTTGCCCTTGAGGTCGGCTGCGCTGTGCAGCGGCGCATCGGGACGCACCAGCAACGCCGTGCCATATGGGTCGGACTTGTCCACCGCAATCGCCTTGACCGGTGCCCCCGAGGCCTGCACGAACAGCAGCGGGGCATCGCCGATGATGCCGGCATCGATCGCCCCGGCATTGAGTGCCTCGGCCAACGGCGCAGCGGCGGGGAACTCGGCCCAGTGGATGTCATAGGGCAGATCGCGCAGGGCATCGGCAGCTTCCAGCTGGGCACGCATGTTGCCCTTCTGGTCTCCAATGCGCAGGGTCAGGCGCTCGGCGGCACTGGCCTGCCCGGCAAGCAGCAAGGCTGCGGCCAGGGTCAGCAGCTTGGTTCGAATAGACATGAGGTTCCTCGGCATTCAGGGGGGCGGCTTCATGTCGCCCATGCCTTAGAACTGTAACGTCAACTAATCAATAAATTAAATGCATTTTAGGAATAACCTAATATGCGCTATCTTGCAGCTTGCCGCTAGCTACTTGCCGCTGCCCCGGTCTACAGCACGAACACGTTGACCTGTCGCTCCAGACCTTGGGCCAGGCGTTGCAGGTCGCCGGCGGTGTCGCTGGTCTGTTCCACCGCCTGGCTGTTTTGCTGCGACATCTGCGCGATGCGCTCGACGTTGCGCGCCACATCCTGGCTGGCGGCGGTCTGTTCGCGCAGGGCCAGGGAGATCTGGTCGACCACCCGCACCACATCGCCGGACGATTGGCGAATGTGCACGATCGCCTCACCCGCCTGTTGCGCCAGCAGCAACCCGCCCTTGACCTGCTCGACGCCGACGTCCATCTGCTGCACGGCATCGCGGGTGCCGCTCTGGATCTTCTTCACCATATCGGTGATCTCCTGGGTCGAGTTGGCTGTACGCTGCGCCAGCAGGCGCACCTCGTCGGCCACCACGGCGAAGCCGCGGCCCTGCTCGCCGGCCCGCGCGGCTTCGATGGCGGCGTTGAGCGCCAGCAGGTTGGTCTGCTCAGCCACCCCCTGGATCACCCCGACAATGCTGGAAATCTGCTCGGCGTGCTGATCGAGCTCGCCGATCTGCCCGGCCGAGGCTTCGACGGTGTTGGCGATCACACGCATGCGCTCGAGGGTTTCCTGAATCACGCTGCCGCCTTCGGTGGACTGGCGACCCGATTCGCTGGACAGCGCGTGGGCGTCGCCTGCGTTGTCGGCGACATGGTTGATGCTCACCGTCAATTGCTCGACGGTGGCGGCCATGGACGAGGCGGAATGGGACTGCTCCTGGGCCGAGGCCGACAGTTGCAGGGAAGCGGCCGAGATGCTCTGCGCAGCGCCAACCAGTTGCTCGGCACCGTGCTTGATTTCGCCGATCATGCCGCGCAGGCGCAATTGCATGGCAGCGAAGGCCTGCAGCAGCACACTCACCTCGTCGCGGCCGCGCTCATCGATGCTGTTGTCCAGGCGCCCTTCGGCAATGCGCCGCGCCACGTTCAGGGCCTGCTCGAGCCGCCCGGCGAGGTTGTTCGACAGTGACCAGGCGATCAGCATGGCCAGCACTGCCGCGGCCAGGCCGCCGCCGATCAGAATCCACGACGCCGAGGCCTTGGCCTGGTTCATCAGGGCGCTGCGTTCTTCGAGCAGGGCCTTTTCGTTTTCGCGCAGTTGGCTGACCACATCACGCATGGCGTCCATGCGCGCCTTGTCACGACCGGCGCTGATCTGCTCGCTGAGCGCTGCCAGCGACTGGGTACCGGCATTGACCTGCTCGCGCAGGGTCAGGTTGGCCTGGATGTCCTCGCCGCGCCATTGTTGATAGAGGCCTTGCAGCTGTTGCAGGCGCGCCTGCTGCTGCGGGTTATCCGCGGTGGCGCTGCGGATGCGCTGGAAATACTCGGCGAACTCCTTTTCACCCTCGCGCAGCGGCGCAAGGTCGCCGTCGCGGCCGGTCAGCGCATAGCCGCGCATGCCGGTTTCGATATTGATCAGGCTGCGCAGCATACCGCCCGACTGGTTGAGCACTTCATAGCTGTGGATGTTGCGCTTGACGCTGCTGCTGACCTGGTCGAAGCCGCGCAGTGCGGCAAGCACCAGCACGACGATGATCAACAGAATCAGGCCGAAACCGGCGTACAGCTTCTTGGAAAGGCTCAGATTGGCAAACACTGGATGACGGCTCCCGAAAGCACTGGCTGGTCGCCTGCCCCTGGCGCGCGTTGGCGCGTTGGGTAATGGCTGTTCAATGTCCAAATGACATCAGTGCTCGGACGTTTCTTGTACAAGAAAAGTTCGTTGTATAAGCGAAGCGGTAGCCGGGAGGTTTATCCACGATGGGCCGCGCCGCGGCCCTCTTCAACCCATACCCTCAGTGAAAGGCCTGCGCAAACGAGGTATCGATGACGCTGCCGGTATCGAACGCTTTGGGCAGCGCGCCGGTGTGCAGCAGGAAGTCGGCGGTATCCTGGTAATCCTTGGCCGCCTCGGCATCGACCGGGCCGACGCTCATGGCGGCCTGGCCGATCCAGTGCCGTGAGACCGCCTGGTCAAGATTGGCCTTCTTCGCCCAGGTGTCGGCGTACTGCTCCTTGTGCGCTTCGACCCAGGCCCGGGCCTGTTGCAGGCGACCGAGGAAATCGGCGATCTGCGCGCGCTTGGGCTCGATCGACTGGACATTGGCGGCCACGCTGGACAACCCGGGCATCAGGTTGCGCGCGGTGAGAATCGGCCGCGCCCCGGAGAACACGATCTGCTGCGAAATGTACGGTTCCCACACCGGGAAGGCATCGATACTGCCGCGTGGCAACGCGGCGGCGGCGTCGATGGGCATGAGCTTGACGAACTCGACGTAGTCATTGGGCAGCCCTGCTTTTTCCAGCGCGCGCAGGGTCAGTTGCTGGCTCCAGGCCCCCGGCCAATAGGCGACTTTCTTGCCCTTGAGGTCGGCGATGGTCTTGACCGGCGAGTCCTTGGGCACCAGCAAGGCAATGGTGTCGGGGTTCTGCCGCGAGACACCGATCAGCTTGACCGGCGCGCCTTTGGCAGCCAGGAAGATGAACCCAGAGTCGCCGAGAAAGCCCAGGTCCAGCGCGCCGGCCTGCAGGCCTTCGGCAACCGGGGCGGCAGACTGGAAATGCTTCCAGTCAACGGTGTACGGCGCGCCTTCCAGGACCCCGGAGGCCTCCATCGAGGCGCGCACGTTGTAGTAGTTCTGATCGCCGACGCTCAGGCGCGGCAGGTCGGCGGCCTGGGCCAGGGGGGCGCCGAGCAGCAGCGCGACGACGGTGGCGCGCAGGCGGGACGGTAGTTTCATCGAGCGGTTCCTCAGCTGGCCTGGCGCAGTGATGGCAGGCGGGCGATGTGGGCATGAATGGCGGGAATCAGGGCGTTGCCGTACTGCACGGTGTCGGCCAGCGGGTCGAAGCCGCGAATGAGGAAGGTCGACACACCCAGGCGGTAGTACTCGCCAAGGGCTGCCGCGACCTGTTCCGGTGTGCCGACCAGGGCGGTGGAGTTCCAGCGTGCGCCGGTCAGTTGTGCGACCCCGGTCCACAGCCGGGTGTCTAGCACATCGCCCTGCTGCGCGGCGGCCAGCAGGCGCTGCGAGCCGACGTTCTCGGGCTGGTGGTCGTGCAGCGGCAGGCCGAGCTTGCTGCGCTGCTCGCGCACCTGTTCGAGCACCTCGGCGGCTTTCCGCCAGGCGGCCTGCTCGGTGTCGGCAATGATCGGCCGGAACGACACCGAGAAGCGCGGATCGCGGCCCTGGGCCTGCGCCGCGGCGCGCACCCGGCGGACGTGCGCGTCGACCGCCGCCAGCGGCTCGCCCCAGAGCATGTAGGTGTCGGCATGCTGCGCCGCCACCGCAATGGCAGCATCGGACGAACCACTGAAGTAGATCGGGATGTGCGGTTTCTGCTCCGGCCGAACCGCTGGCGAGGCGCCCTGGAAGCGGTAGAAAGCGCCGTCGAAGTGCACCGGCTCACAGGCAGTCCAGATCGCACGCAGCGCGTGTAGGTATTCATCGGTGCGGGCGTAGCGCTGGTCGTGGTCGAGGTAATCGCCATCGCGGGCCAGGTCCTCATCGTTGCCACCGCTGACCACGTTCAGCGCCAAGCGCCCAGCGCTGAATTGGTCGAGCGTCGCCAGCTGCCGAGCGGCCAACGGTGGCGCCACCACCCCTGGGCGATACGCCAGCAGGATGCCCAGGCGCTGGGTTGCGGCGGCGACGAACGAGCTGACCACCACGCCTTCGGCGGCATTGCTGAAATAGCCGACCAGCACCCGGTCGAAGCCTGCCGCCTCGTGGGCCTGGGCGAACCGCCGGACGAACGCCGGGTCAACCGCCTCGCCCAAGGGTTGATCCACCTCCGAACTGGGGGTGGCGGTAATCATGCCGAGAATCTCCACACTCATAGTGATGCCCTCGCCGCCGGCGCGGCGCCGGCACTATTGGTTATAAAAATCTAGTTGTTTAGATGTGATTGGTGGGATGCTACCGCGTCGCGGTCGGGCGAGGAAATTCATTTTAGGCATAACCTAATATTGTTTTTTTGCATCTTTTAGGTACTGCAAGCTGCAAGCTAGAAGCTGAAAACGCCAAGGGCGCGCAGGTGAGTAACCTGCGCGCCCTTGGTGGAATGGCTTGACAGTCTGCGATCAGTGCAGCAGCTCAGCTGGCACCTTGCCGCCGTTCTCGGCGAGCTTTTTCATGACCTGGGCGTGCAGCCAGGTGTTCATCGCTGCCGAGTCATCGGTCGAGCCGCTGTAGCCCAGCTCACTGGCCAGCTCTTTACGTGCCGTGAGGCTGCTGTCCAAGCCGAGCAGCTTCAGCAGGTCGACGATCGAGGTCCGCCAGTTGAGCGGCTCGGAATGCTGGGTGGCCAGGCTCTCGAGCTTTTGCGCGACATCCACTTCACTGACCGCCGCAGGCGCCGCACCGGGGGCGGGACTGTTCGGCGCGCTGGCGCCGCCGGCAGGCGGTGCCGAAGGGGCAGCATCTGCCTTGGGTGCATCATGCTGACCGATGCCGAGTTTTTCCAGAATCGAGCGGAACAGGCTCATGTGAATCTCCCTGTAGCTAAGTGCCAGCCCTGGATGAGCAATGGCGACCCATGGGTGACTCATGGCGGCGCAGCAAAGTTTGATCGAGTTGCACAGTCGGTCCTGATCAGTAGCCCGGCGGCAATCGCTCGGCCACCCGCCGCCAACAGCGGGCGATCTTGCGCGCCACCGAGCCACGCACCCGGCCTGGGCCTGGCCGTTCTCAGAACTCGCGGCGATGCCGCTCCTGGGCTTCCTGGCGCTGCTTGGCTTCGATGCTCAGGGTGGCCGTGGGCCGTAGCAGCAGGCGCTTGAGGCCGATCGGCTCGCCGGTGTGCTGGCACCAGCCGTATTCGCCTCTGGCCAGGCGCTCCAGGGCCTGGTCGATCTTGTCCAGCAGCTTCTTCTCCCGCTCCAGCAAGCGCAGTTGCCATTGCCGTTGATGTTCGGCGGCGCCGATGTCGATGGGGTCGGCATTGGGCTCGACCTCGCGCATGGCGTCGAATTCGGTGGCGATACGCTGTTGCAGATCTTCACGCTGGGCGCTCAGCAGGGCGTAGAAGAAGCGCCGCTGTTCGGCGTTCATATAGGCTTCGGCGGGTTGCGCCAGCAGTTCTTGCTCGGTCATGGCGGGGGCTCCTGTGCAGGCAGAAACGTCAGGGCCCGCGCCCGACACACAGGTCGAGCGCGGGCCGCGAGGGCGCTGCGGGTAGTGACTCAAACGGGCTGGCCGGCCGCTGCTGGCGGTTTGGCGATGACCCGGCCGTGGCGGTCGACGATCACCCCGGGCAGGTCGTGGCTGAGGGTGTCGCGTTCGCGGTAATGGATCACCGAGCGAATGGCCTCGCCGCGCTTGAGCAGATCGAAGGCTACGTTCACGGATTCATGGTCCATGTTGTGGGTGATGTAGGGGTCGACGTCGATTTCACCGCGCAGCCACTCATCGACCATGCCCGGCAGCTCGGAACGGCCCAGTACGCCACCGAAGGCGCTGCCCTTCCACACCCGGCCTGTGACCAGTTGGAACGGTCGGGTGGCAATTTCTTCACCGGCGCCGGCGACGCCAATAATGATGCTTTCGCCCCAGCCCTTGTGGCAGCACTCCAAGGCCGCGCGCATCAGCTCGACGTTGCCCACGCACTCGAAGGAAAAGTCCACGCCGCCGTTGGTCATGTCGATGATGACGTTCTGCAGCGGCTCCTTGTAGTCGCGCGGGTTGACGCACTCGGTGGCGCCCAGTGAACGGGCCAGGGCGAACTTGTTGGGGTTGACGTCGATGCCGATGATGCGTCCGGCGCCTTGCAGCACCGCGCCCTGAATTACCGCCATGCCCACCGCACCCAGGCCGAACACCGCCACCATGTCGCCAGGGCGGACCTTTGCGGTGTTGCGCACTGCCCCCACCCCGGTGGGAATCGCGCAACCCATGATCGAGGCCTTGGCCAGTGGCGCGGCAGGGTCGATCCTGGCCACGGCGATTTCCGGCAACACGGTGTATTCGCTGAAGGTCGAGGTGCCCATGTAGTGGAAGATCGTCCGCCCCTTGTAGGAAAAGCGGCTAGTACCGTCGGGCATCAGCCCTTCGCCCTGGGTTTTGCGGATGGTCTGGCAGAGGTTGGTCTTGCCCGACTGAATGAACGGGCAGTTGGGGTCTTCCGGGGTGTACAGCGGGATCACGTGGTCGCCAGGCTGCACCGAGGTGACGCCACGGCCAACGTCCTCGACGATGCCGACCCCTTCATGGCCGAGAATGCACGGGAATTTGCCCTCCGGATCACGCCCGGACAAGGTGAACACGTCGGTGTGGCACAGGCTGGTGGTGACGATACGTACCAGCACTTCGCCATCCTTGGGGCCTTCGAGGTCGATCTCTTCGAATTCCAGCGGCTGGTTGGGACCCCAGGCGATGGCGGCGCGGGTTTTCATGGCAGCACTCCTTGATAATGTTATAACGTAACACAAACATACCGCATCACCGCTGCGCTGCCAGACCCGGACGCACAGGTTGGCCGCATCCGCGCGCAGACTGTCCGATTGCGGCGCCACCCGCATTGCAAGGATTCCCCGCCCATGAGGCTCACCCCTCCCCGCACCGTGCACATCGTCGTCTACCCCGGCTGCAAAGCCATCGAAGTGATTGGCGCGCTCACCGTCTTCGATCATGCCAACCAGCAGCGCCAGGCCCTCGGCCACCCCCCCGCCTACGACCTGCGTCTGGTAGCGCCGCAAGCCGGTGAGGTGATGGCCGACAGCCTGATCAGTTTCAGCGCCACGACGCTGCCCGACCCCGCCTGCGCCGACACCGCGCTGGTGATCGGCGCCCGCGACATCCATCAGGCCTTGGCCCAGCAGCCGGCGCTGATCGACTGGTGCCGCCACGTTGCGGCGCGCCGGCAGCGGCTGATCGGCGTGTGTTCGGGGGCGTTCTTTCTCGCCGAGGCCGGCGTCCTGAAGGGCCTGGAGGTCACCACCCACTGGCGCCTGGCCGACCGGCTGGCGCAGGACTACCCGGCGCTGCGGGTCAACGCCGACGCCATCTTCATCCAGCAACAGCATCTATGGACCTGCGCCGGCGTGTCGGCGGTGCTCGATCTGAGCTTGGCGCTGGTCGAGCAGGACCTCGGCCAGGCCCTGGCGCTAGCCATCGCCCGGGAACTGGTGATCTACCTCAAACGCCCCGGCGGCCAGGCGCAATTCAGCCAGCACCTGGGCAGCCAGATGGCCCAGCACGCCGGCATCGGCGCGCTGCAAGGCTGGATTCTCCAGCACCTCGAACAGCCGCTTGGCCTCGAACACCTGGCTGCCCGCATGAACATGAGCAGCCGTAACCTGCGTCGGCTGTTCCAGCGCGAGGCGCAGTGCAGCCCCAGTGCCTTTGTCGAACGCGCGCGTCTGGAGCGTGCGCAACGCTTGCTGGTGCAGGGAACGATGCCGCTCAAGCGTGTTGCCAGCCATTGAGGCTATGCCTCCGAAGACCGCCTGCGTCGGGTCTTCCAACGCTGCCTGGGCATGACCCCAAAGGCGTATCGCGAACGCCACACCGTGGCGCTGTAATCCCCCTCAACGCGCGTTGCCGCTGAAGCTCAGCGGCAAGCCCTGACAGCCCTCGACGATGCGCCCGGCATGCCAGGCCAGTTGCCCCGAAACCACGGTGCTGGTAACCCGGTGGCGCAGTGCGTGGTACATGAACGGCGTCCAGCCGCAGTGCGCGAGGACCGGATCATCGCGCACCGGGCGTGGCGCGGGCAGGCGCTCGATCAGGGTGAGGTCGGCCCAGTAGCCCTCCCGCACATAGCCGCGGTCCTGCACACCGAACAGCTCGGCCACGGCGTGGCTGGTCTTGCTCACCAGCTCGGCCAGGGTCAGGCAGCCCTCCTCGACCAGTTCGAACAGCGCCGGCAGCGCATGCTGCACCAGCGGCAGCCCGGCTGGAGCCTGGGCATACGGCAGCTGTTTTTCCGCCCAGGTGTGCGGCGCGTGGTCGGTGCCAATGACATCCAGCCGCCCGCAGCGCAGTGCCTGGCGCAACGCATCACGGTCGGCGCGGGTCTTGATCGCCGGGTTGCATTTGATCAGGTTGCCCAGCCTTGCGTAGTCGCCGTCATCGAACAGCAGGTGATGGGCGCAGACCTCGGCGGTGATGCGCTTGCCGGTCAGCGGGCCGGGGCTGAACATGTGCAGCTCGGCGGCGCTGGTCAGGTGCAGCACGTGCAGGCGGGTGTCGAAGCGCCTGGCCAGCTCGACCGCAAGGCGTGAAGAACGCAGGCAGGCGTCGGCGTCGCGAATCAACGGGTGCATCGCGGCAGCGATGGCTTGGCCGTAGCGCGCCTGCAGGCGCGCCTGGTTGGCGAGGATCGACGGCGTGTGCTCGCAGTGCGCCAGCAAAACCGTCGGCACGCAGGCGAACAGGCGCTCGAGCAGTGCCGGATCGTCGACCAGCAGGTTGCCGGTCGAGGCGCCCATGAACACCTTGGTTGCCGCCACCTGACGCGGGTCGAGCGCTGCCACCACGTCGAGGTTGTCCTGACTGACGCCGAAGTGAAACCCGTAGTTGGCCACCGAGCCGGCTGCGGCGCGGGCTTTCTTGTCTTCCAGCGCCGCCAGCGTCAGGGTCGCTGGCTGGGTATTGGGCATGTCCATGAAGCTGGTGATGCCACCGGCCACCGCCGCCCGCGATTCGCTGGCCATGCAGCCCTTGGCGCCTGTACCGGGTTCGCGAAAATGCACCTGATCGTCGATCATCCCAGGCAGCAGCCACTGCCCAGCGGCGTCGATTTCGGTGTCAGCCTGCACGCCGTCGATGCTGGCGGCAATCTTGTCGATACGGCCATGGAGCACCAGCACATCGGCATCCTGCACCCGGCCTTCGTTGACCAGCCGCGCGTTGCGAATGATCAGCCGCTTCATGACGGCACCTCCCACAGCGACACCTCGCAAGCAGGTGCCTGGAGCGAGGGCGGTGGGCCGGAAGCTGCATCGCCCATGACCTCGACACTCCCGCCGTCGATACGGTTGTAGAAGCAACTGCGCCGCCCGGTATGGCAAGCCGCACCGTGCTGATCGACGCGCAGCAGCAGCGCGTCACCGTCACAGTCCAGTCGTGCTTCGATCAGGCGCTGGACATGGCCTGATGTCTCGCCTTTGCGCCACAGGCGCTGGCGTGAGCGTGACCAATAGCACACGCGGCCCGTGGATAGCGTCTCGCGCAGCGCTGTCGGGTTGATCCAGGCCAGCATCAGCACCTCGCCCGTGTCGTGCTGCTGCGCTACGGCGGCGATCAGGCCGTGTTCGTTCCAGGGGATGTGCCGACACAGTGCATCAAAGGCGAAACGGCTGCCGGCCGGGGCCTGTTCCAGGAGGAGAAACATAGGGACTACCTCGGGTAAAATGTTATGTTATAACACTTAAACCCGTAGGCAACCCCTGCCACCACCGTTCGCCTGATCAGGAGCCATCAGCATGACCGCAACCGCGTCACTTGCCGCACCTACCCAATCCTGCGCCGATGTTGAAATGGCCTGCCTGGCCGCAGCCAAGGCGGCGCTGTATCGCTGGGCCGCGACGGTCTCGACCCGTGACGTCGATGCGGTCCTGGCGCTGTACGCCAGCGACGCGATCCTGGTGCCGACCTTGTCCAACCAGGTACGCGATTGCCGCGACAGTCGCCGCGGCTACTTCGAGCAGTTTCTCGCCAACGATGGCCTGGTGTGCGACATCCAGGTGTTCACTAAGCGCGTCAGCCGCAAGCTGGGCACCGTGGTGGTGGGCGGCTTGTATACCTTCGTCTACCGCGAGGACGGCCAGCCGCGCACCGTGCCGGCGCGCTTTCTGTTCACCTTCGAGCAGATCGACGGCCAGTGGCTGATCACCGGCCACCACTCCTCCCTCGAAGCCTGAAGCGTGCTTCAGCGTTCAGGCGTGACGGTGATGTGACTCAGACCCAGCAGCTCGGCCTGGGCCAGCACCTCGGCGGCGCTGGCGTCGGCTTGAGGCATCAACAGGCTGTTCTCGCTGTCGCCGAAGTGCAGCATCAGCAGGTGCAACGCGGCATCGGCTTGGGTCAGCGAGGCCTGATCCAGTTCCAGACGCTGTTGATGGGGTTTGTCGGCGAGGCGGTAATCGAGGTTGAACACAGGCATGGTCAGGCTCCACAGGTTGAGAGGGCAGTGTTTTACCTGACCCACTGGTCAGCCTTTTAGTTCCGCGCCAGTACCTTGCCCTCCCTCACCGCCCGTGCGTCGCGCTCCAGCCGACGAATCAGCAGCCAGCACAGGCCGCCGCCCATGCCACTGGCCGCCATCAGCACACACATCATCTGCGGCGAGCCGTCCTGCAACAGGCTGACCAAGCCACTGAACGCCGCCCCGCAGGCAAATTGCAGCGACACCGCCAGCCCCACCGCAGCGCCCGCATTATGGCTGAACAACGCCATCAGCCGAGCGATGCAATTGGCCCCGATCAGCCCGCTGCAGCCCATGAACACCATCACCACTGCCACCAGCAGCCCCGGTGCGCGCCAGCCGCCCCAGGCCAGCACCAACAGCAGCGCTGCGGCTGCGGCACACAGCGCGCTGCCCACGCCAATCAGCGCCAGCGGGCCGCGCCGCGGCAACAGGCGCGCGTTGAGCAGGCTGGCGAGGACGATGCCGAACAGGTTGAGAGCAAATACCAGGCTGTAGCCACGCGGCGAGAAGCCGTAGTAGTCGATGAAAACGAACGCCGACGCAGTGATGAAGCAGAACATGCCGCCCACCGATAGCCCCATCGCCAGAATGTAGGCCATCCCCAGAGGATGGCGCAGCACCGCCAGGTAATGGCCGTAGGCATGGGTCAACGAGCCGATGCGGGCGCTCACCGGCAGGCTTTCCGGTAGACGCAGGATGACCGCGGCCAGGCACAGCATGCCGAGCAGCGCCAGGGCGAGGAAAATCACCGGCCAGTCGCCCAGCAGCACCAGCCAGGTGCCGAGCAAGGGCGCGACCAAGGTCGCGAGCATGGCGATCAGGTGCATCAGCGACAGCGTGCGCGCCGCCTCCTGTGGAAACAGATCACGGGCGATGGTGCGCGCAAGCACCATGGCCCCCGCCCCGCCCCAGGCTTGAATGAAGCGCAACACCTGCAATTGCCCCACTTCACGCACCGCCATGCAGGCCAGGCTCGCGGCGATGTACAGGATGAGGCTGAGCACTAGCAGGCGGCGCCGGCCGAAGCGGTCCGACAACGGTCCGTAGACCAGCATGCCGCTGCACAGCCCAAGCAGGAACACGCCTACGGTGCGCTGCACGCTGGCGGCGTCGGCCTGCAACTGCTCGGCGATCTGCGGCAGGCTCGGCAAATACGTATCGATCGACAGCGGTACGAAGGCGGCCAGTAGCGCCAGCAGCCAGATCAGACGGCGTGGATTCTCGGGCATGGAAGCCTCAGGGCGCACGACACAAAAAAATCCCGACTGCACCGTGGGGTGCAGCCGGACGACAAGCACAATCTGCGTCGTGAGGAGGGTGAGCGTGGAGTGGCGAGAAGGCTGGACCCCGGGCCAGCCTGCCCCACCACGAATCCAGCATAGGGCCCTCAGCCGGCGCGACGTTATCCCGTTTCGGCAGACGATCACGCACCACCGCTGGGCGGCGAATCCTTCAGTACCCTGCTTAAGCTGCCGATATGGGATGTCGATGATGGCAATGTGCAGTCTAAGCTCGGGTCAGCGCGCCAGATCGCCCGCCCCCTATAAAAACAACGCGCAACCTGCGCCCCGCCCAGGCGCTGTCGCGGTTCGCCCGTGATCGATCCAAGGAGCCCGCATGAACCCTTCCGGTATGAGCATCAAATGGCGCATCACTCTGCTTGGCGGCGTGTGCCTGCTGGCAGTGGTGGTGTCGATCCTGTGCGCCACCCTGTGGCAGGCGCAGCGCATCTCCAGCACCTTGCAGCAACAGAGCACCGAGCGCTTCGAACAACTGGCCACGGCCCGCCTGCAAGACAGCGCTGCTGCCCAGGCGCTGCGCATGCAGCGGGTGTTCGACGATAACCGGCTGTACCTGGAGGGCCTGGCAGGGCAACTGCTGCAGTTGCAGGAGCAACAACAGCGCGGCCTGATCAGCGCCCAGGCCCTGCGCCAGCAACTGGTGGGCAGGGCCGCCACGGCTTTGGCGCAACGCCCGCAACTGCTCGGCCTGTACGTGGTGTTCGAGCGTAACGCGCTGGACGGGCAAGACAGCGGTTTCGTCGATCAAACGGCCCTGGCCAGCAATGCCAGTGGCCGCTTCGCCTTGTACTGGTCGCAGGCCCAGGCGGGCCAGGCGCAGCAGACCGCGCTGACTGAAGACAACATTCTTCTCGACCGCTCGGCGCCCGGCAGCGAGGCGGAAAACGCCTGGTATGCCTGCCCGACGAAAACCGCCCAGGCCTGCGTGATCGAGCCGTATACGGTCAGTGTCGAAGGCCAGGACACGCTGATGAGCAGCGTCGCCCTGCCCCTGCTGCGTGACGGTAAGGTCATCGGTGTGGTGGGCGTCGACATCAGTCTGGCCACGTTGCAGCGCCTGACCGGCGAGTTGCAGCGCCAGCTTTACGAGGGCAAGGCCAGCGTGGGGCTGACCTCGGCCACAGGGCTTGCCGTGGCTCAGGTCAACGGTGATGTCGAAGGCCCTCAGGCGCAGGTCAACGCCGCCTTCAGCCCCATCGAGGGTGCGCGCCCCTGGACCTTGCAGGTTCAGGTGGCCAAGACGCTGCTGCTAGAACCTGCGCTGCGCCTGCAAGCCAGCTTCGACGCCGCCAGTCGTCAGGCCAACTGGCAGAGCCTGAGTTGGGGTGGTTTGTGCGCGCTTCTGGGCGTGCTGATTCTGGGCTGGGCGACCCACAGCGCCACCCGGCCACTGTTGCAGGTGGCCGACGCGCTGGACAGCGTGGTCGATGGTGACGGCGACCTGACCCAGCGCCTGCCGCAGCGTCGGGCGGCAGAGCCGGGCCGCCTGGTGGACGGCTTCAACCGCTTCCTGGAAAAGCTGCAACCGCTGTTGCACACCATTCAGAGCACCGCCGGCGAGGCACGCGCCTGCGCCAGTCGCTCGGCTGACATCACCCGCGCGGTCAACAGCGACATGTACCAGCAGCATGGCCAGGTCGAGCAGACCGTTACCGCGCTGGTACAGATGGGCGCCAATGCCGAGGAAATCGCCAACCACTCGGCCAGCGCGGCGCAGGCGGCCAGTACCGCCGAGTTGGAGACCCGCGCGGGCATGCAGCGCTTCGACGACACCCGCCAGGGCATTACCGAGCTGGACGACAACCTGCGCGACACCCTGGGGCGCATCGAGGCCCTGGCCAACAGCGGCGCGCAGATCAATCAGGTACTGGACGTGATCAGCACCCTGGCGCAGAAAACCAACCTGCTGGCGCTCAATGCGGCCATCGAAGCCGCCCGCGCCGGAGACCAGGGCCGCGGCTTTGCCGTGGTCGCCGATGAGGTGCGCACCCTGGCCGCCAACACCCAGCACTCCACCACAGAAATCCGCGAGGTGGTAGAGCGTCTGCGCAGCCTGACCCAGGACGCCCTGGAGGGCATGCTCGACAGCCGCCAGCGTACCGTGCAAGTGGTCGAGCAGATCAATCACACCCACGACAGCATGCAAACCATCAGCCGCGCCGTGGACACCATCAACGAGATGAACCAGCACATCGCCTCGGCCACCGGCCAGCAGCATCAGGTGATCGATGAAATTGCCCAGCGCATGAGCGAGATTCGTGGCATCAGCCAACGCCTGACCGAGCGCATGGACGAATCCAGCACCCTGAGCCGCTCACTGGACGGCCTGGCCGAAGATCAACAGGCGCTGTTGGCGCATTTTCGCACCTGAAGCTGCTGCGCTGCGGCGCCTGGCTCAGGCGTCGTGGCGGCGGGTCGCTGAAGGGCATTCGCCGAACAACGCCCGGTAATGCGCGGCGAAGTGGCTGAGGTGGAAGAAGCCCTGGCGCCAGGCCACTTCGCTGACGTTGCACTGCTCGGCACGGGTGCTTAGCAAGGTGCGTCGTACGCTGTTCAGGCGCACGTTGCGCAGGTACTCCAGCGGGCGCAGGCCGGTGACTTGCTGGAAGCTGTTCTGCAAGGTGCGCCGGCTGACCCGCAGGCTATGGCAGATGTCGAGGATGCTCAGCGGCTGATCGGGTTGCTGTTGCAGCAACTCCTGACTGCGCCGCACCAGGTAGGCGCTGACCGCCAGGTTGCCGCGCCGGCTGCGCACGTCGTCTTCGGCCAGTTGGAACAAGTCGAGAAAAGCTTCGAGCAGTTGCTCCTGGATCTGCGCTTCCGGCAACCCGGGGGCCTCGAGCAAGGCGCTCAGGCGTTGGCGCAGACGTTGCAGCGGTGCACCGCTCAGCGCCACCTGTGACGCACTGCGCAGGCGCTGGCGCTGGCCTTCGCTAAGTTCCAGCGCGGCATGTCGAGCGAAGCGCGTCTGGTCGATATTGGCCGCCAGCACCTGGCTGCCAGCAGGGGCATGCAAGGTGAACTCCTCTCCATCGCGCAGCAGCGCGACGCCGCCGTCAGCGACCTGCTGGCCCTGAATAAGCGGCGGAAAACTGGCCTCCAGCGACAGGGCGATACACAGCCGTCCGCGTGGCGCCCGGCCTTGTTGCAACACACGTTTGTCCAGCACTTCACGGAACACCTGAAAACCTGTGCCGCAAGCCTGGGTCAACTGGCTGGTGAGGGGGCCACGCTCGATCTGGGCATACACCTGGTCCCAGCCTGCAATGGACCCGGCATGTTGCTGCGAGTCATGGAAACGACGGGTTTCGACGAACATGAGGCGTGCCCCTCGGTGAGCAAGCGCAGAAGGTTCTGTAGCGCGGCGTTCTCCCTGACGCCGGCACAGGTTCAAGCGCCAGCATGGGCCGCCTGCCTGGGCGCAAACGTTGCAGATGGAAAGATTTATCCCATATCAGCACAGAGCATTCAAGCAATTAATTTGCTAATTACTCACATTGTGAGATTAATGCACAGTTAATCGGTATCGTGATCAACCTGTGAATCTGTTTTTCTCAGCATAAATCTCCTATCCTCTGCCCACCCTGGCGCCTGCGCAGCGGCAGCGCCCTTTCACACGTGATGGAGCAAGATGAGCAGCCTGAGCAAGATGCTGAGCGTGCTGGACCTGTTCAGCCCGACTACCCTGAAAATCGACCCCGAGACCATTGCCGAACGCATGGGGCTGTCCCGCGCGACGGTGTACCGCTACGTCAAGGATTTGTGCGACGCGGGCCTGCTGGTGCGGGTCGATGCTGGCAGTTATGGCCTGGGGCCGCGGATCATCGAACTGGACTGGATGATGCGCCAGTACGACCCGATCCTGATCGCCGGGCGCGAGCTGATGCATGAACTGTCCAACGAGACCGGCCTTGCGGTGTTCGCCAGCGTGTTCTACGACGGACGCATCATCAACACCTACATCGCCGAGCCCAGCGACACTTACCGCTTCGCCTTCGGCCGCGGTCAACCGCTGCCGTTCTTTCGCGGTGCGCAATCGAAAGTGCTGATCGCGTTCCAGAAAGGCCGACGCCTGCAACGCCTGTTCGATGAGCAGATGTCCAGCGACCCACAGGCCGCCTACGACTGGCAGGGCTTCGCCAAGGCGGCGAAGAAGATTCGCAAGGACGGCTACTGCGTCACCCACGACGAACTGAACCTGGGGCTCACCGGCATTGCCGCCCCGATCTTCGCCGCGGGCAGCGACGATATTCTCGGCAGCCTGGCGGCGGTCGGCACCAGCGACAACTTCCGCCTGCTGCGCCAGGAAGCGGTGACCGAGCGGGTCATGCAGACCGCTCGGAGCATCGCCGCGAAGTTGCAGGCGGACTGATCAGAACGGTACGGCAACCACCAGTTGGGTATACACGTTAGTGCCGTTGCCGTTGATCTGGTTGCCACCAGTGGTGCTGTCTTTCTCGGGCTTGTACAGCCCCACCAGCGGCGTGACGATCAGGTGATCGTTGATCGCCCACTCCACGTACAGGTCAAGCTCACGGGCGGTCAGGTTCAGTGCCTGACGCTTTTCGATGCTGTTGATGTCGTAGTACAGCGCACCGAGGGTGACGTTGGGCAGCGGGTTGGCGATCAGCCCGACGTGGTGGATGCCGACGTTGGTGGCGAAGGGGCCTGCGTAGTTGGCGGTGACTTCACCCTGGAACCAAGTGCCGTAGCCGGTGCTCTGGCCGGTGAACATCAAGTCCCAGTTCTTCGCGTAGCGCGAATAGCGGTAAGTGGCCTTGGGCGTCCACGGGGCGTCGGCGAAGGTGTACGCCGCCTCGGCGTACCAGGCACTGGGCAGGGTGCCGTTGGGCTTGTCCTGGCGGGCGTACTCGAAGGCGAAGAAGGCGTTCTCGACACCGGCGCTGCCCTCGCCGCGCAGGCTGTAGATGTTCATGCCGTCACGCTGGCGCTGGAAGTCGCTGGCCCAGCGCGTGTCGACGTCCATGCCGTGGATGTAGGTCAGGCCGAGGGTGCCGAGTTCGTTGGTGTATTCGAAGGTGCCGGCAGCCATTTCCGTTTTCGCCTGGGCGCGGTTGTCTGATTGCAGCCACACCAGGCTGCCATGCACGCCCTCCTGCCCGCCCAGGCGCACCACCGCAGTACGATCGAACGCGTGGCGAGCCGCCAGGTAATAGGCGCCGCCACGGTTCAGCGCGCCATCGGCCGGACCCTTGCCGAGGTTGGCACCGTCGTCGTTGATGATGAAGCCACGTCCCAGCTTGACCACCTGGCGACCGCCGGAAATGTCCACGCCGTCCTTGCCCAGCAGCGGGAACAGATCGCCCGAGCGCCAGCCGAGGAAGGCGTCTTCGATCTTGCTGGTGCCTTCATCGCCTGTGCTGTTGCCACCGGCATCGCCATCTCCCCAGGTGGCCGAGCTGACCATGGCGAAGCCGCCGTAGGCGGTGCCGGCATCGCGCAGCCGGTAATCGCCGCTCAGGCCGTATTTGACGAAGCCCTCGCGCCAGGTCGAACCGCCACGGGTGCCGTCATAGTTTTTGCGGCTGTTGAACAGGCCATACACCGCCAATACATCGGCGTTGAGGTGGGCATCGTCGTCGCTGTACAGCTCGTAGGCCGGCGCTGGCAGGCTGACGCCCAGTGCCAGGGAAAGCATCAGGCTGTGCCGGGCGGTCTTGGTGAACAGGGGGTGGGTCATGCAGTGCTCCTGGGTGCCTTGACGGCATTCTTATCAGTGCAAGTGAAGGTCACCGGCACCTGCCGATGACTTGGAAAACGTCAGCGATCGCGCCTGGGCGCTGACCGCTGCGAGCCGAGCCAACTGACTCAGGTCGATTGCGCCTTGCGCACGAACAGCAACTGCTGGCCGGTGTATTCGAGCAACCCGTCCAGGCCGAACTCGACGCCGAAGCCGGACATCTTGCAACCACCGAACGGCGTGTTGGGCTGGATCTGCGCGTGGCAGTTGACCCAGGCGACGCCGCTTTGCAAACGCGCCGCCAGTGCCTGGGCCTTGACCACGTCGGTACCCCACACCGAGCCGCCCAGGCCCATGCTGCTGCGGTTGGCACGTTTGAGGGCGTCCTCGACGTCGTGATAGGCGATGACCGGCAACACCGGGCCGAACTGTTCTTCATCGACGAGGCGCTGGCCATCGCTGACATCGGCGACGATGGTCGGCGGATAGAAGTAACCGTTGCCCGCCAGCCGCTCGCCGCCACACAGAATCGTCGCACCAGCGCGCCGCGCATCTTCCACCAGCTCGCTGACCAACGCCAGCTGTTCGGCGTTCTGCACCGGGCCGAAGCTCACCTCAGGCTGCAAGCCATCGCCGATCACCTCGCGCCCGGCGCGCTCGGCCAGCGCCTGGGTGAAGGCCTGGTACTGCGACTCGTGCACGTACAGGCGCTTGAGTGCAGCGCAGGTCTGACCCATGTTGAGGAAGGCGGCATTGAAGATATCGTCGACCACCGCTTCGACCGAAGTCCCCGGCAGCACTATTGCGGCGTCGTTGCCACCCAGCTCGAGGGTCAAGCGCTTGAGGTTGCTGGCCGCGCCGCGCATCACGCTCTGCCCGGTGGGGGTGGAGCCGGTGAAGACGATCTTGTCGATGTCAGGGTGGGTGGTGATGGCGCTGCCCAAGCCTTTCTCGCCGGTAACGATGTTGATCACCCCAGGCGGCAGGTGGCGGTCGAGAATCTGCACCAGGCGCAGGGTGCTCAGCGGCGTCAGGCTGGACGGCTTGCTGACCACACAGTTACCCGCGCGCAGGGCCGGAATGATATGCCAAACGGCGATCATGAACGGCCAGTTCCACGGCGTGATGGAGGCCACGACACCCAGTGGCTTGCGGTGCAGCTCGACGCGTTGCTGGGGGGTTTCTTCGATCAGTTCGACGGGAATCTTCAACTCGGCGTTGTAGCGCGTCCAGGCGACCGCGCCCATGACCTCTGACATGGCCAGGGCCAGAGGTTTGCCCTGCTCCTGCACGATCAGCCGAGCGATATCGGCCGCTTCGCGCTCGATGTCGTCAGCGGCCAGGTTCAGGCACGTGCGCCGGGTCGAAGCGCTGCTCAGGCTCCAGGCGGCGAACGCTGCGCGGGCGGCGCGCACGGCATCGTCGAGCTGCTCCAGGGAGCCTGCCGGACAGCGGGCGAAAGCGTCCCCGGTGGCCGGATTGAGTACGGCGAAATCACCGGCCTCCCCGGCTTGGGCAACACCATCGATCAACAGGTGGAACGTTTCCATACACACTTCCTCGGCAGCGCCGCGCGCAGGCGCGAAGCCACGTTCAGGTGGGACCAACAGGGTTCGACGCCGTTGGCTGCTCAGTGCAGCAGCCTTGGGCCTGGAACCGATGCTAGTCGGCGCCTGCCGAACACGGTTAGCCCAAAACGGCGGGATTGTGCGACGCCATGGCCCTGAGCTGGAGCAATCGCCGGCCCGGTGGTGGCAGAGGTGGCGAGCAGCGCCGTCTGGCTGGGGAACGGCAGGCGAGTCAGCCTTGTGGCTGCTCGTTGAACCATTGCGCGTAGGGGGTGTTGCGCACCTGCCTGCGGTTGTAGTCGGGGCTGCCATCGCGCCACCACACCGGGCCGCGCTCACCCAGCGCGACCTTCGCTTCATTGACCGCCTGGCGGGCCGCACGCAATTGCGCGTCATCGTCTGCGGCCTTGGCCGTCTTGACCGCACGCCGCGCGGTCATCAGCCTCTTGACCCAGTGCTGGCGCTGGGCGGGGTCAAGGTCCGGGTTGCTACACCGACAGAGCTGGCCCTTGACCACGAAATAACGGCCGTCCGGGGTGGTCGGGTACATACCGTGGCGGCGCTGTCGGGCGCGCGTCTCAGGCCTGGTCGGCGAGGTCTTTGATGGCCCGCTCGGCAGCGTCCTGGAAGACCTGGCGCAGCGCCTCGCCCTTGGCCTCGCTGATGACCTTGGCGACGATCAGGCCATGGGCGAAGCCCAGGGCCAGGTGCTTGGCGCCGAGCAATTCATCACGATTGTCGACATCGGCGATGTCACCCAGGTAGAGCGCCGCCGGGTGCTCATAGCGCTCGGCCAGGCTCAGCGCGCGCAGCGCGTCCAGGGAAAGGGTGAACTGCGCCGCTGCGGTCCCACCCAGGCTCAGATGCTCGTACTGAAGCAAGCTCAGACGGTCGGTAACGGTCATGGTGAATCTCCCTTTCCTCGATGAGGTCGTTGAACTGCAAACGGCGTGGTGCCTGGATCAGTAGTGGCTAGTGGATATGCGCTTGAGGGTAACAGAACGTTGTCATCGCCGGAGTAGCAACGCAGAGGATATTTCCATATCAGTGTGGTCGATCATGCTGAGTCCTGCTGCTCACCCGCCGATTTGCCCAGCAACTGACTGACGCTGGCGACCAATCGTTCCAAGGCGAACGGTTTGATCAGCACGGCGCTGCCCTGGTCCTGCGGGCAGTCGTGCAACACGTGTGGCTCGGCAAAGCCAGTCATGTATAGCACGGGCAGCGCCGGACGCAGCTGGCGACCAGCATCGGCCATCTGCCGACCGTCGAGGGTGCCGGGCAAGCCTATATCGGTCACCAGCAGATCGATGCGCATGTCCGACTGCAACAGTTGCAGACCGGCCTGGCCGTCGGCGGCCTCCAGCACCAGGTAACCCTGGCTGCTCAGCAACTCGGTGACGAACAGGCGCACCGAGGGCTCGTCGTCGACCACCAGCACGGTTTCACCGGCGTGCGCCACAGGGCTCGGCACGCTGACTTCACTGCGCTCATCGAGCGCTACCGACACCGCGTGGCTAGGCAACTGCAGAGACACCCGGGTGCCCTGTCCCGGATGAGACTCGATGCGCACCTGACCGCCCGACTGCTTGGCGAAGCCGTAGATCATCGACAGGCCAAGTCCGGTCCCGGCGCCCACTTCCTTGGTGGTGAAGAATGGCTCGAAGGCCTTGGCCAGCACCTCAGGGCTCATGCCGATGCCGTCGTCGGCCACGCAAATGCTCAGATACCGCCCTGGAGCCAGCTCCGGGTCCAGATCCGGGCCGTGTTCGAGCCACTGGCTGGTGGTGCTGATGGTCATGCAGCCGCCGCCAAGCAAAGCATCACGGGCGTTGATGCACAGATTGATCAGGGCATTCTCGACCTGTGCCGGGTCGACCAGGCAGGTGTCGGTGCTGGGGCTGAGCTCGACCTTGACGGTGATCGAAGGGCCGACCGTACGACGGATCAGCTCTTCCAGATCGAGGATCAGGCCGTTGATGTCGGTGTGCACAGGCTGCAGGGTCTGGCGTCTGGAAAAGGCCAACAGGCGGTGAGTCAACGCCGCAGCCCGCTGCGCAGCGCCCTGGGCCACCCCGACGTAACGCTCGACATCGGCCTGGCGCCCCTGGCTCAAGCGCAGTTTGATCAGGTCCAGGCTGCCGGTGATGCCTGCCAGCAGATTGTTGAAGTCGTGGGCGATGCCGCCGGTCAACTGGCCCACCGCTTCCATCTTCTGCGCCTGGCGCAGCGCCGCCTGAGCCGCTTCCCGCTCGGCCACGGCCTGACTGACCCGGCTTTCCAATGAACGGTTGAGTTCCTGCAGCGCCGCTTCGGCATTCTTGCGCGCGGTGACGTCCATGGACGAGCCGATCAGGCCGATGATTTCACCCTCGTCATTGCGCAAAGGCGCCTTGACCGACAGCCAAGTGGCCGCCGAGCCATCGGGCATGTCTACTTGCTCTTCGATCTGTTCGGCCTTGCCAGCGCGCATGATGCGCTGGTCGGTCTGCATGATCTGCAGCGCCTGCTGCTTGTCTTCGAGAAAGTCCAGGTCGGTCTTGCCCAGGTAGAACGACGGCGGCTTGCCGATCAGTTCGGTAGTACCGTGGTTGGCGACCAGCATGCGACCTTGCAGGTCCTTGGCGTACACCACGCCGGGCACCGCGCTGGTGAAGGTGCGCAGCAGCACCGACATGCGGTCGCGCTCGGCCTCGGCGGCGCGGCGCGACTCGATATCGAGCAATACTCCCGGGAAACGCACCGGCTGGCCGTGCTCATCGAGTTCGGCGCGGCCGTTGGCCTCGATCCAGCGATACTCGTCCTCGCCCTGGCGTACGCGATACTCGCAGCGGTACGCACCGCCGCGGCTCATGGCCGAGCGAATCTGCAGGGCAACCTGCTCGCGGTCGTCAGGGTGGATAGACTCGAAGGCTTCTTCGATGGCAATGCCGGCCATGCAGCGCTGCGCGCAGAGCCCGAAAGCACTGGCGAAGCGCTCGTCGGCGGTGACGCGATCAAGGGCGATATCCCAGACCCAGGTGCCGATGATGGCACCCGCATCCAGCGCCAGTTGCAGGCGCTCCTGTGCGTCGGTGCCAGGGCGCGATGCGGCCGGGCTGGTGTCGCCGCAAGGGGAAGTGCGATTGCCTGATTGGTCCATCACATGCCTCAGTCCTGCATCTGGACCGTCAGACACCCCGCCTCGTGCGGGGTTTCAGGGTTGTGCGCAGCGAAGTGCGCCGTGTTCGACAGCGCATGATGGCAGCAAACTCATGGCATGAGAATGGCCTGGCGAAACTCGATCGACGGCACCGCGACCATGCCTCGCTGCCCGTGCAACCAGGCGCGCATCTTGGTCGAATCGAATATCTGGCCCTCTTCCATCATCTGCAGGATCAATGCCTGGGACATTCGGTAACACCCGCACTGCTGGCACTGACGTTGCTCCCAACCGGAGGCGCACTGAATGGACTCTGCCTGGCCAGCACAGATCAGACAACTCATGGAACCCCCTTGTTCGTGTTGTGTGGGGTGGATGAAAGTGTGCGAATCAACTCAGCGGCGTAACGCCTGCACTACGGATGAGAATTTCGTGCCAGTTACGGGTCACACTTGTGCGAAGGTCAAAAGACATCCATCAACGCCGGAATCTGCATCGACAACAGTGCCATTGCCGCTGCTGTCAACGGCGTGCGTCCAAGCGCTCCTAGCCCCACCCACTTGCAGCCGGCGATTTCGTTCTGTGGCACCGGTTCTGCGCCCTCGTCGAACTGCGTAGTGAACACGTGGTGCAAGGTCGAGCCGGCAGTTATCGCGCACAGCGGCAGCAGGCCGGGCAGGCACAGACTGGTTTCTTCGCGAAGTTCACGCGCCGCGGCTTGCCTGGGCGTCTCGTTGGCCTCAATGGCACCGCCCGGGAAATTCCATTTGCCGCCCCGCTTGCGAACCAGCAGGACTTGCCTGCTGCGCAGACAGAGAATGGTCGCCCGGAGTTTAGTGTCGCTGTGCTTGTGTTCCGGCATCCGTCCGCCTTGTTCGTTGAACCGTTACCTGCAACTGGCCTGTGTGGGTATCGAGCACGTCAGTGCAAACCTGTTCGAATGACACTTTCGTGAATCTTGAAGTTCAACCGTGCGCGCGGTTGGCATATGCGCAGACAGCGCTTATCGTGCTGGCACTTTTCCAGCTGAGTCGCTTGTCATGAAATGGTTAACCGTCGCGCTGACCCTGTGCCTGTCCAGCAGCGCCCTCGCCGTAGACACCAGCGCCCCGCACGGCGCCTGGACCCTGCTCGATCAACATGAGCAGGCCTATACCCTCAACGATGCCACCCGCGTGCTGCTGGTGGCGCGCAGCATGTCCACCGCCAAGCTGGTCAACGCCAGCGTCGGCGAGCAGCCAGCGGGCTACCTGGAGGAACGCGGTGTAATCTACGTCGCCGACATCGAGAAAATGCCAGGGGTGGCGAAAATGGTCATGCTGCCGGCCATGCGTTCAGCCAACTACCGCATCGTCCTTGACCAGACCGGCGCCGTCGCCGGGCGCTACGGCGGTGATCGCGACAGTGTGCAATGGCTGGAACTCAAGGACGGCCAGGTGGTACGCGAACAACGCTTCAGCGAGGCCGAGCCGCTGCGTCAGGCACTGGCGCAGTTGCCGCGCTAAGCCCTCGGGGGCGCACCGGGTACCCGGCAAGGCTCGTCTACACTTGCCGAACCTAATGCCTGACGCCCCCAAGGACACCTATGAAGACTCTCCCCGCCCTGCTTGCCGGCGCGCTGCTCAGCTTTGCCCTGTTCAGCACCGAGCGCGTCAGCGCTGCGCCTGACACCCCCATCCATTTCGGCGCAATCGGCTGGGAAAGTGGCGCGCTGACCACTGAAGTGCTGCGTTTGATCGTCGAGCACGGCTACGGCTACCCCACCGACACCCTACCCGGCAGCACGGTGAGCATGGAGGTGGCGCTGGCGCGCAACGACCTGCAGGTGATTGCCGAGGAATGGGCCGGACGCAGTCCTGCCTGGGTCAAGGCCGAGCAGGCCGGCCAGGTCTTCGCCTTGGGTGACACGGTGAAGAATGCCGAGGAAGGCTGGTGGGTGCCCGCCTACGTGGTCAAAGGCGACCCGGCCACCGGCAAAGCGGCGCTGGCTCCCGACCTGCGCAGCGTCGAAGATCTCAAGCGCTACCCGCAACTGTTCAAAGACCCGGAAAACCCCAGCAAAGGCCGCTTCCTCAACAGCCCAAGTGGCTGGACCTCGGAAACCGTCAACAGCCAGAAGCTCAAGGCCTATGGGCTCGATGAGCTGTACAGCAACGTGCGCACCGGCTCCGGCGCCGCGCTGGATGCCGAAGTGACCTCGGCGATCAAGCTGCGCCAGCCGGTGCTGTTCTACTATTGGAGCCCAACCCCGCTGATTGGCCGCTACGACCTGGTGCGCCTGCAGGAACCGCCCTACGACGCCAGCGCCTGGGCCACCTTGACCGATGCACGCAATCCCGCGCCGCGCGGCAGTCAGTCTCTGCCGGCGAAGTTGTCGATTGGCGTGTCGAAGGCATTCCGTGAGCAGTACCCTGACCTGGTGGCCATGTTCGAGAAAGTCGACCTGCCCATCGACCTGTTGAACAAGACCCTGGCCAGCATGAGCAGCTCACGTCAGCCCGCGCGGAACGCTGCGCAAGCCTTCCTCAAGGCCAATCCGCAGGTGTGGAAGGCCTGGTTGCCGGCTGAGCAAGCGGCCAAGGTCGAGGCCGCCCTGTGAGCGCGGGCTTCCCGCAGAGCTGGCAGTTTTCCTTCGCCGAACCCGTCAATGCCTGGGTCGACTGGCTGGTGCTGCACTATGGCGATAGCCTGCGCAGCGTGTCGAACCAGCTGCTGCGCCTGCTGGTGGGGCTTGAAGATGGACTGCGCTGGCTGCCGTGGTGGCTGATCGTTACAGTGGTCGGCGTACTGGCCTGGCACGCCAGTCGCAGTTGGCTGCGTGCGCTGGTGCTGATGGGCCTGGTCACGGCCATCGGCATGCTCGGGCTGTGGGACAAACTGCTGCAGACCCTGGCCTTGGTGCTGGTCAGCACCGGGCTGTGCGTGCTGGTCGGGGTGCCGCTGGGCATTCTCCTGGCCACCCGTTCGCTGGCCCGCCGCCTGCTGTTACCGGTGCTGGACGTGATGCAGACGCTGCCCGCGTTCGTGTACCTGATTCCAGTGCTGATGCTGTTCGGCCTGGGCAAGGTGCCGGCCGTGTTCGCCACCCTGGTGTATGCCTTGCCGCCATTGGTGCGCCTCACCCATCTGGGCCTGGCGCAGATCGATCCTTCATTGCTCAAGGCCGCCCAGGGGCTGGGTGCCAGCCGCTGGCAGGGTCTGCGGCAGGTTGCCTTGCCCCTGGCCCTGCCGAGCATCATGGCCGGGCTCAACCAGTCAGTGATGATGGCGCTGTCGATGGTGGTGGTGGCCTCGATGATCGGTGCGCGGGGTCTGGGCGAGGACGTGCTGGCCGGCATCCAGACCCTCAACGTCGGCCAGGGTCTTGAAGCGGGGCTTGCGATCGTGGCGCTGGCGATGGTCATCGACCGCATCAGCCAAGGCTATGGCAGCGCCAAGGTCGAGGGTGAGCGCGTGCGCGACCACCGTTGACCTCACGCCTGGCCGCCGTTGCACTTTTTCCCCCATGACCGGTCTACTGCCTTCTGCGCCGCTTATCCAGCGGCTGTTTTCATGCCGCTGCACAGCACAGGCCAAACGCCGTGGGCTTGTGTAGGATGGGCAGCGCGGCCTTTCGAGGCAGTGCTGCCAGTCATAGGGAGATCATCATGCGCGTTCTGTCACTCGCGGCCCGTTGCGCCGCACTGTCGCTTGGTCTGACCCTGTCGACCCAGGGCCTGGCCGCCAGCGGCGAAGAAGCGCAGCTGATCGAGACGATCAACACCTGGCGCAGCCAGGCTCAGCCTTGCGGGGGTGAAGCCTCGCTGGAGCTGCCGCCGCTCAACAGCGACACCCGCCTGGCACTGTCGCCCGAGGGCACCCGCGATCTGCAACAGGCCATGAGCCGCGCCGCCTACCCGATGGTCAACGTCCAGGCCATCAGCCTCTCGGGCCCGCGCGATGCCAATGCGGCCATGAACGTCATCAAGGAAAGCTTCTGCCAGGTAGTGCTCGACCCGCAGTTCGTCGACATCGGCGTCAGCCAGGAAGGCCGTGACTGGCGCATCGTCCTGGCCCGGCCGCTGCTCAGCGGTCGCCTGGGCGACTGGCAGGCCGAGGGGCAAAAGTTGCTGCAGGAAGTCAATGCCGCGCGCAAGCTGCCCCGCCAATGTGGCGGTCAACCCTTTGCCGAAGCCGCGCCGCTGCAATGGAGCGAAGTTCTGGCCACAGTGGCGGCCAGTCATACCCGGGCCATGGCCAATCAGAATTTCTTCGACCATATCGACCGCGACGGCCGCACGCCTGGCGACCGCGCTGAACTGGCCGGTTACCTGTACCAGCAGATCGGCGAAAACATTGCCGCTGGTCGTGACACCCCGCGCAAGGTGGTCGATGGCTGGCTGGCCAGCCCTGGCCACTGCGCCACGCTGATGAACCCTGAGTTCCACGAGATGGGCGCTGCGTATGCGGTGGATCCGAAAAGCGATGCGGGGATTTACTGGACGGGGTTGTTCGGTACGGCGCAGTAGCAGGCCGGGGAGATTTTAGTGCATCAAGCGCTTCGCGGCTTGCGCCGTTCCTACAAGGGGGGGTAGGAGCGGCGCGGGCCGCGAAAACGCTCAAGGTGCGTCAGTGCCCATGGGGCGCGGAGGCACCTTTGGCGCAGCCACAACCGCCTTGCTCACAGGCCTGGCCGTTGGCATGGCCGCTGGCACAGGCTTCACAGCAGTAACGACGCCCGTCACGTTCGACGGCATTGGCACCCAGGCTGCAGGAGCAGTGTGGACAGGCACAGGTTTGCTGGTTCATGACGTTATCCTCAGGTTGTCTTACGCATCATCCCGGTTGTCCGGGGTGTCTTCTTGCTCAGACCATGGCTTGCCATCCAGCGGATGGCGATGAGCCAATTCGGCTTCATCAAGCCCGGTACCCGCACCGATTTCATCGGCTGGCACTTCACGCAGGTCTTGATCGGCCGGGCCGCCGTTGCCTGGCTCGTAAGGATCACGTGCACCGGTTTCATCGAACAACGTTCCGGGACTCAGATCATCGTCGGTGACGCCATCCTCATGCTCGCCTTCAGTCAGGGCTTCCCCGCCGCTCATGCCGAAATTGGCGACTCGCTGTTCAGGGTAGTCCTGCTCGACCTCGCGCGCTGACAGTTCGTCGCCAATACGTCCCTGCGGCCCTTGGGCGCGGTCTGAGAAGTCCAGTTCATGCACGCTGCCCATGCGGTCGTCGAGATTGTCTAGCTCGGCAGGGACAGGGGTAGTGGTGTCGTCTTTGTGGGCCATGCTGGCTACTCCATCCGGTCAGGTATGAATGGTCGACTGCGCACCGATTGGGATAATTCAGTTTTCCTGCAACCCAGCAATTGTTTGAACTCCCCTGTCCACCCCCGGCTCCCAACCCTGACAGCTGTTCGCTGAACCTCCCGGAGCCTTGTCGTATGGCCAAGCCGTTGAACGAGTACCAGCGCAAGCGTGATTTCAGTGCTACGCCGGAACCTACGGGCAAGCGCGGTCGGTCCGGCAAGGCGCAAGCCCTGCAGTTCTGCATTCAAAAACACGATGCCAGCCACCTGCATTACGATTTTCGTCTGGAGCTGGGCGGCACGCTCAAAAGCTGGGCGGTACCCAAGGGCCCATCGCTCGACCCTGGGCAAAAGCGCCTGGCCGTGCACGTCGAAGACCACCCGCTGGACTATGCCAGCTTCGAAGGGCATATCCCGGAAGGCCATTATGGTGCCGGTGACGTGATCGTCTGGGATCGCGGCATCTGGGAACCCCAAGGCGATGCCCTGGCGGGCTACGCCAAAGGCAAGCTGCAGTTTCGGCTGCACGGCGAAAAGCTCTCAGGCCTGTGGAATCTGTTTCGCACCCGCCTGGCCGGCAAGAAGGAGCAATGGCTACTGGTCAAGTCCGATGACGAGCATGCCCGCAGCGAGCACGACTACAGCGTGGTCGAAGCACTTCCAGACAGCGTGCTCAGCGAGCGCACCCTCGCCTCCAGTCACCCCGAACCCAAACGCACCCAACCCGCCGCTCGCGCTCGGCGCAAGACCGACAACGCCACCCTTCCCGCCATCCTCAAGCCACAACTGGCGACGCTGGTGGAAGCTGCACCCAGCGGCGATTGGCGTTATGAGGTCAAGTTCGACGGCTACCGCCTGCTGGCACGAATCGATGGCAAGGATGTGCGGTTGTTCACCCGTAACGGCCACGACTGGAGCGCCAGGCTGCCGCGCCAGATCGACGCCTTGCGCGCACTCAAGCTCACGTCGGGGTGGCTCGACGGTGAAGTGGTGGTGGCCGATGAAAACGGCGTGGCGGACTTTCAGGCCCTGCAGAACGCCTTCGACAGCAACCAGGCCGACGGCCTCACCTACTACCTGTTCGACGCCCTCTGGCTGAATGGCGACGACCTGCGTGAGCAACCCCTGCACGCTCGCCGCGCCGCCTTGCAACGGCTGCTTGAGTCGCAACCCAGCGACACCTTGCGCTATTCCGAGGACTTCGAAGGGCCGGTCGACTCGCTGCTGGCCAGCGCCTGCGAGCTGTCCCTGGAAGGCTTGATCGGCAAGCGGGCGGACAGCCCTTACCGCAGCCGTCGCAGTCAGGACTGGATCAAGCTCAAGTGCCAGCGCCGGCAAGAGTTCGTCATCGTCGGCTACACCGACCCCAAAGGCAGTCGCGAAGGTTTCGGCGCGCTGCTGCTGGCGCTGCACGATGACAGCGGCGCGCTGCGCTACGCCGGCCGGGTCGGCACCGGTTTCAGCAGCCAGAGCCTGACGCAGATTCATGCTCGCCTGCGACGGCTGCACAGCAGCAAGCCGGCCTTGCAACGACCGCCTACCGGGGCAGCAGCACGGGGCGTTCACTGGCTGCGCCCGCGATTGCTGGCCGAGGTGTCGTACGCGCAGATCACCCGCGCCGGCAGCGTCCGGCATGCGGTGTTTCATGGCCTGCGCGACGATAAGCCGGCCAAGGCCATCGACCTCGAACGCCCCGCTCCGAGCCCATCGAAACACGCCACGCTCGCCACCGTGCAGCTGACTCACCCCGAGCGGGTCATCGACCCCAGCACGGGCACTACCAAGCAACAGGTTGCCGAGTACTACGCCGCCGTGGCGGGTTGGCTATTGCCGCACATCGAGCAGCGTCCAGTGGCCTTGGTGCGCGCCCCAGAGGGCCTCGACGGCGAGCTGTTCTTCCAGAAGCACGCCGCCCAGCTGCACCTGCCGGATAGTCACAGCTACAGCAAGCAACAGGCAGGCCAGGCGGCGATGACTTTGGACAGCAGCGCCGCGCTGCTGACCGCGGTGCAAATGAACACCCTGGAGTTGCACAGCTGGAACGCCACCGGCAAGTCGTTCGAGCGGCCCGATCGTTTCGTGCTCGACCTCGATCCCGACCCGGCGCTGCCGTGGAAGGCAATGCTGCAGGCCACCGAACTGACCCTCACATTGCTCGATACCCTGGGCCTTACGGCGTTCATCAAGACCAGCGGTGGTAAGGGCCTGCACGTAATCGTGCCCCTGACTCGCCGCGCTGGCTGGGATGACGTGAAGCATTTCAGCCACGCCATCGTCAGTCACCTGGCCGAGCTGTTCCCCGAGCGCCTGACCGATGTGTCGGGGCCGAAGAATCGCGTCGGTAAAATCTTCATCGACTACCTGCGCAATGGGCTAGGTGCCACCACGGTGTGCGCCTACTCACTGCGCGCACGCCCCGGTTTGGCAGCGTCGGTACCGGTCAGCCGCGAAGAACTGCCGCGCCTCAAGGGCGCCGACCAATGGACCATCGCCACCCTGCTCAAGCGCCTGGACAGCGTGGACGATCCGTGGGCGACGATGCCCGCTACTCGCCAATCCATCACCCGGCGCATGCGCCAGCAGCTGGGGTTGGCGTAATGAACGCCGCCTCGCCCACCCGCTTTCGTGCCGGAGCCGAACCCATGCCGCCCACCTCTGATGCCAGCGACACTCGCCTGCTGCACTGCCTCGAACCCTTTTTCCAGGCAAGCCTGCCGGGTCCGATCGAGCCCCTGCTCACCGGGCGTCTGCGCATGCTGGCGGGTGAAGGTCTGGACCAGTTGCCACTGCCCGGTGCCGGTCAGACGCTGGCGCGCTGGCGCTCCCTGGCGTACGTAGGCGGGGCCGACCTGGCCTTGACCAAGCTCTACGAGGGGCATACGGATGCCCTGGCCATTCTGGCCGAATGCGCCGCCAGCGAGCTGGCGCAGCCGCCGCAGATCTGGGGCGTGTGGGCTGCCGAACCGCCGGCCGCGCGGGTACGGATCGTCGCCCGCGGGGGGCGCGACGTTACGCTGACTGGGCGCAAGGCCTGGTGCTCTGGCGCCGCGCTGATCGACTGCGCCTTGCTCACGGCCTGGGATCAAGACCTGCGACCGCACCTGGTCGCAGTCAGGCTCGACGCGCCGGGCATCGAAATCCGCAGCGATGCCTGGCAGGCGGTGGGCATGGCCGGGTCGGCGAGCCTTGAAATCGATTTCACAGGCTGCTCGGCGACCTTGGTCGGCAGCCCCGGCCAGTACCTGAGCCGTGCCGGCTTCTGGCACGGCGGCGGCGGCATCGCCGCCTGCTGGTATGGCGCGGCGCGGTCGCTGGCCGAGTACCTGCGCGAGCACTGCCGCAAACCCCACAGTGACGCCCATGCCCACGCCCATCTGGGTGCCGTGGACGTGGCCTTGAACGCTGCCGCCCACAGCCTGCGAGCGTGTGCGCTGCACATCGACGCGCAGCCACGCGCCACTGCCGAGCTGCCCGTACGTCAGCTGCGGGCAGTGGTCGAGCAGGCGGCCGAGCAGGTCATCCAGCATGTCGGCAGAGCCCTGGGCGCCACGCCCTTCTGCCGCAATCACCATTTCGCCCGCCTGAGTGCCGATCTACCGGTGTTTCTCAGGCAGAGCCACGCCGAACGCGACCTCGCCGTGCTGGGCCAACAGGTCGCAGACCTTTCCACAGGAGCGTGGGATCTATGAGTATCGATGCGCAGTATTTCGCCGAGCTCTATGCAGGTGATGAAGACCCTTGGGCGTTTCGCACCCGCTGGTACGAACGGCGCAAGCGTGAGCTGATCATGGCCTGCCTGCCCCGTCAGTTCTTCGAACGGATCTTCGAGCCGGCCTGCGCCAATGGCGAGCTCAGTGCCCTGCTCGCCGAACGCTGCGCGCGCCTGGTGTGTCAGGACCTGAACACCACCGCGGTGAGCCTGGCCCGCCAGCGCTTGGCCGGTTTCAGCCACGCCAGCGTCGAGCTGGGGCGCTTGCCGGCCGACTGGCCAGGCGAGCGCTTCGACCTGATCGTGCTCGGCGAGATCGGCTATTACCTGGATGCCGACGATTGGCTGCGGGTCATCGAGCAGTCACTGAGCAGCCTCACCGAAGACGGCGGCCTGCTGGCCTGTCATTGGCGCCACCCTATCGACGGCTGTCCCCAAGATGGCCAGCAGGTGCACGCCATGCTCGAACAGCACCTGCCGTTGCACCGCTTGCTGCTGCACGACGAAGCCGATTTTCAGCTGGCCTACTGGACATGCCGCCCACGGGCCATCGACCTCGAAGAGAGGTGCCTATGATCGGCGTGGTGATTCCGGCGCACAACGAAGCGCGGCGCCTCGGCCGCTGCCTGCGCGCAGTCCACGCGGCGGCCGCACAGGCCCAGGTGCTGGGGCATTCGGTGCAGGTCGTGGTGGTGCTGGACCGCTGCAGCGACAGCACGGCAGCAATTGCCAAGCGCCATGGCGTCGACACGGTTGCGGTGGATGCAGGCAATGTCGGCATGGCGCGCCGCGCGGGTGCCCAGCACATGCTCGAACGCGGGGTGCGCTGGCTGGCCTGCACCGATGCCGACAGCAAGGTTCCGCCCCATTGGCTGAGCTGGCAGATGCACTGCGCCGCCGATGCGGTATGCGGCACCGTCCACATCGAGCGCTGGCAGCCTTGGCAGGACGCAGCCCTGCGTGCGCAATACCGCAGCCGTTACCAGGCCTGTGAGGGGCATCGACACATACATGGTGCCAACCTGGGCATCAGCGCCCTGGCCTATCAACGTGCCGGGGGGTTTCAGCCTTTGGCGGCCCATGAGGACGTACACCTGGTCCACGCCCTTCAGGACAGCGGCGCACAGATCATCTGGACCGCGCGCAACAGCGTAGCCACCAGCAGCCGTGGCGACGCGCGTGCCCGGGAGGGGTTCGGGGATTACTTGATAGGTCTGGCGCAGCCCGGCTGATCGCCGGTGCCCCCTGCCAGGAGACGGCCAGACCTACGCGCCGTCCTGGCGCGCCGGGCGGGTGGGACGATCATTTTTCCTTGAGTACTTCGCGACCTTTCACGGCGCGTGGGCCTTTGACCAGCCATACCAGCACACCGAGGATCGGCGCCCAGACGACGAATACCACCCACAGCATCTTGCGCTCGGCCCGGCGATCGCTGCCGATGATGTGCCAGATCGCCCAAATCTGCGTGATGATCACCACGGCAGCGATAATGATCCAGATCGTTCCGATTTCCATATACGTTCTCCCAATGAGCCAGTAGTACGTTCGGTCACGGCAAGCGGCAAGGGTTCCATCTGAAGCGTAGCGGCAAGCGTCGCTGCCGCCAGCGGATATGTTCTGTCGTGGATGCGCTGGCTGTGCCGCTCAGCGTGCAGGCGCCTTGTCCAAGGCGCGCTTGAGCGTGGCGGCATCGCTGAACGAATGCTGCTCCTGCACGTGGCCCTGGTCGAGCTGCAGCCACAGCACCTGGCCCTCGCCTGCGGGGTAGCGGCTGGCGATCTGGCCGTCGCGGTCGAGCATGACCCGGTAGGGGTAATCGCGCATCGCTGGCACGGCGAACAGCTTGCTGATGATGGCCGGCATGCGTTGGATGTCGGCGACGAAGACGCCATCGCGCGCTTCCAGATAGCCCTTGGGCTGGTCGATCAGCGCAGCCTTGACCAGCTTGGCGCCGTCCATGTCGCGCGCGACCAGCAGAATGCGCGTGTCGTTGCCGAGGGTGTAGGCCTGGTCATGCTGGTCGCTAAGGGTCCAGGGCGCGATCGGGTCGCCGCGTTCCAGTGCGTGGGCGAATAGCGGCAGCAGGCACAGGAGCACTGCGGGAACGTATTTCATCGAGGGTGTCCTTGGGCGAATGATGATCGACAGCATACTCCGAGTGCGTCGCCGAGTTTGCCGCCAGCGTCATAACGACCCGTGCAGTTGTCTTTCCCGGGCGCCCCCCGCACACTCAGCGCCGTTACTCGCCAGCGGAGTTCAGAGTGGCCACACCTCGTCAGTTCAGCAAGAAGGCCAGCACCAGCAACATGCTGCGGCTCAAATCCGCCAGCGCCGAGGTCGAGGCGCCGTATCAGGTCGGCTTCGTGCTGCTCGAGCACTTCTCGATGGCCAGTTTCACCGTGGCCATGGATGTGCTGGTGACCGCCAACCTGCTGCGCGCCGACAGCTTCGCGTTCGCGCCGCTGTCGATGACCGGCGAGCGGGTTCTGAGCGACCTTGGCCTGGAGTTGATCGCCACACCGCTGGTGGCACGCGAGCTGAAGAACCTCGACTTGTTGCTGGTCTGCGGCGGCTTGCGCACATCGCTGAAATACCCTGAGCTGGACCGCCTGCTCGAAGACTGCGCCAGTCACGGCATGGCCCTGGGCGGGCTATGGAACGGCGCGTGGTTCCTCGGCCGCGCCGGTGTGCTGGCCGACTATGGCTGCAGCATCCACCCCGAGCAGCGCGCCAGCCTGGCCGAGCGCAGCCCGCAGACGCGCATCACCCCGGCCAGCTTCACCCTCGACCGCGATCGCCTCAGCGCCGCCAGCCCCAATGGCGCCATGGAACTGATGCTGGGCCTGGTGCGCCGCATGCACGGTGACGCCCTGGCCGAGGGCGTGGAAGAGATTCTGTCGTTTTCGGGCGCGCGTTACCGCCAGGTCGGCCCGGGGGCGAAGAAGTCCATGAGCCTGCATCTGCGCAACATCGTCGAGCTGATGGAAAACAACCTGGAAGAGACCCTCAGCCTCGACCAACTGGCCTCCTACAGCGGCCGCTCGCGGCGCCAGATCGACCGCCTGTTCCAGGCCCAGCTGGGCACTTCACCGCGGCGCTACTACATGGAGCTGCGCATCACCAAGAGCCGTCGCCTGCTGCAGTACTCCGACCTCTCGGTCATGGACGTGGCAGTGGCCTGCGGCTTCGTCTCGGTGTCGCACTTCAGCAAGTGCTACGCCGCCTACTTCGGCTACCCGCCGTCGCGTGAGCAGCGCCTGGGCGAGTAGCGGGCCGGTTTCACCGGCCGTCGCGGCTGACTCCGCTCCTACACGGCGCTGGCGCGATTGCTGAACTGTCCTTGTAGGTGCGTCTTCAGCGGCGAACCGCCACTGCCGATCATAAAATCAGCTATACGCATAAAAACCAATTGATAAATACAGAAGATAAATAATTAACTTAGAAGAAAACGGCATTTCCTTCGCTCTGCAAATACCCTTACGTTATTAACCAAGCCGGAGCACTCACCCCCCGCCGGCCTGTCTGGCCTGCTTCCAACCCTCACTGGACGCCGCCGATTTCTTCTTCGCGACCCACCACCACCTGTCGCTCTCTGCCCCGCGTGACCCTCGATGGCGCGCTACAGAGGACATGATGACCCACGCCTTGCGCACCCCTTACCTGCTGGGCTTGCCCCTTGCCTGCCTGCTCGCCCCCACCGCAAACGCCCTGCCCGCCAGCGACGATGCGCGCCTGGAGACCGTCACGGTGATTTCCACCGGTGTGCGCGGCAACCAGCGCACGGTGGCCGACAGCCCAGCGCCGATCGATGTGATCAGCAGTGAGCAATTGCTGCGCAGCGGTCGCGCCGAGCTGTCGGAGGCCATTTCCAAACTGTTGCCCTCGTTCAACTTCGGCACCAACACCGCAGGCTTTCAGTCCGGGGTCAGGCCATTGAGCAACCGCGGGCTGAGCCCGGCCTATACCCTGGTGCTGGTCAACGGCAAACGCCGTCACAACGGCGCCGTGCCGGCCAGCGGTTCGACCGACAACAGCGGCGCCAACGCGGTCGACATCGACATGATCCCGATCAGCGCGGTGGACCACATCGAAGTGCTCAAGGACAGTGCCGCAGCGCAATACGGCTCGGACGCCGTGGCCGGGGTAATCAACATCATCCTCAAGAACAGCGCCCAGGGCGGACACGTGGAAAGCACTTACGGCCAGCTATATAGCGGACAGGGTGAAACCCTCAAGCTCGGCGGCGACAAAGGTTTCAGTCTGGGCGATGACGGCGGTTTCCTGCACCTGTTCGCAGATGCACGCAAACGCGGCACAGCCACCTGGATCGACAAAGCCGACCCCAGCTACCGCGCCTACTTCGAAGACGAACGCCAGGCCGGCTGGGATCGTCGCGCGGTAAAGAACGGCGACCCCGACCTGCGCGCCTTCAACCTGGGCTACAACGCCGAACTGCCACTGAGCGATGCATTCAAGCTGTATTCCTTCGCCACCTACGGCGAGCGCCGCCTGGAGGCCTACAACAACTACCGCCTGCCCAACAGCAATGCGTCGATCCCTGAACTGTTCCCCGACGGCTACTACCCGCTGAACAACATCAAGGACACCGACTACCAATGGCTGCTTGGCGCCAAGGGCAATGCCGGGCTGTGGGACTGGGACCTGTCCACCAGTTATGGGCGCAACAAGAATCAGCAGTCCAGCGACCTGACCATCAACCCCACCTACGGCCCGGCCTCACCGACCTCGTTCGATGACCTGGCGACCTTGCAATTCGACCAGTGGGTGAACAACTTCGACGTCACCCGCGCCTTCGACGGGCTGTTTGGCCTGGGCGTACCGACCCGGGTGTCGGCGGGGCTGGAACACCGCTGGGAACGTTTCCGCACCTTCGCAGGCGACCCGCTGGCCTACTCGGTCGGCCCCTACACCTACCCGGCCACCCTACCCGATGGCCGCCCCAACCCGTTGTATGCCCTGGCCAACGGGCAGACCGCAGTCGGCGCCCAGGCGGCACTGACCATCCGCCCGGAGGACGAAGCCGACGTCAAGCGCAACAACTACGCCGGCTACCTTGACCTGGGCCTGGACCTCAGTCCGGTCTGGTACCTGGGCGCGGCCGCGCGCCTGGAGCATTACGACGATGATTCGGGCAACACCGCGAGTTTCAAGCTCAACTCACGCTATGAGCTGAGCGACAGCGTCGCCGTGCGCGGTACCCTGGGCAGCGGGTTTCGCGCGCCTTCCCTGACCCAGAGTGGCTACACCGTCAGCGACAACCGCACCGCGCTGGACGCCAACGGCAACGTGGTGCCGGCCCTGCGCCGCACGGTCGCCCCCGGCAGCGCCGCAGCGCTGGCCTTCGGCGGCGACACCCTCGACCCGGAGAAATCCCGCAACGCCGGGCTGGGCCTGACCTGGCAGCCGGCACGGCGCACCAGCGTGACCCTGGATGCCTACCTGATCGACATCGACGACCGCATCGTGCTCACGGAAAACCTCTACGATCAGCAGAACGGCGCAGGCGCGGTGGGCGACATCCTCGCCTCGCTGGGTCTGGCGCGCACCACCTGGATCAACTACTACACCAACGCTTTCGACACCCGCACCCGCGGCCTTGACCTGGTCGGCGACCACACCAGTGAGTTCGGCGAATGGGGCGATGTGCGCTGGACCCTGGGCTTCAACTGGAACAAGACCACCGTGCGCGGCAGTCGTGGTACGCCCCAGGCACTGAGCGACGCGGGTATCAATGTGGTCGGCCACGGCCGCGAGGGTGATCTGGTGGCGGCCTCGCCCAAGACCAAGTGGGTGCTGGGCAGCCAGTGGTTGTTGGGCAACTTCACGGGTACGTTGCAGACCACCCGCTACGGCAAGGTCGAGACCTGGCAGCAGAACCCCAGCCAGGATCGCAGTTTCGGCGCCAAGTGGATCACTGACCTGGATCTTTCCTACCTGTTGCTCGACAGCCTCACGGTAAGCGTGGGCGGCACCAACCTGTTCAACGTGCGGCCCGACAAGAACGGCGTGTACAACGCCAACGGCAACCAGGCGGGCTACGGCAACCCGCCATTCCATCCCGGTGGCGGGTTCTGGTACACCAAGCTCGCTTACGATTTCTAGGCGGGTCTAGACAGGATCGCTGATCTGCTGCGCGGCCATCCAGGCTTGCAGCTGCGCCGCTGGCATGGGTCGGCCGAGCAGGTAGCCCTGACCCTGGTCACAGCCGGCGTCACACAGGAAGTCGTACTGCGCCTGCGTCTCGATGCCTTCGGCGGTGATGCGAAACCCCAGGGCATGGCCCAGATCGATAATGGCCTGGGCGATGGCAACGGCATGGGCATCGTCGGGCAGGTCCTTGACGAAGGCGCGGTCGATCTTCAGATGGTCGATGGGCAGGCTGCGCAGGTAGGCCAGCGAAGAATAACCAGTGCCGAAGTCATCGACTGCGGTGACCACACCCATCGCGCGCAAGCGCGCCAGCACCGCGAAGGCCTGTTGCTGGCTTTCCATCAGCAGGCTCTCGGTAATCTCCACCTCCAGCAGCGCCGGGCTGATGTCAAAGCGCTGCAGGGTGTCGCGCAAACTGGCAACGTAATCGCTGCGCTCGATCTGCAAGGCCGCCACATTAATCGCCAGCGTGCCCGGCAGACAGCCAAGCGCGCGCCACTCGGCCAACTGCGCGCAGGCCAGCTCCAGCACCCGTTCGCCCAGCGGCAGGATCAACCCGGTGCGCTCGGCCAGGGGTATGAACTCGCCCGGCGAGATCAGGCCATGTTCAGGATCTCGCCAGCGCAACAACGCCTCGACCCCCTGCAGGCGTCCACTGCCCAGCGCCAGCTTGGGCTGATACCACAGCTCGAACTCGTTGCACTGCAAGGCCCGGCGCAGGTTGCGCTCCAGCACCAGGCGTTGCTGCAGGCGCTCGGTCATGTCTTCGTGGTAGGCGCGCCAGCCATTGCGGCCCGCTTCCTTGGCGGCGTACATGGCCGTGTCGGCGTGGCGCAGCAAGGTGTCGGCCGCTATGCCGTGCTGGGGGAAGCAGGCAAGACCAATGCTGCCGGTGACCAGCGTGGCGTTGCCTTGCAGGTCGAAGGGACGGCGCAGACAAGCGAGCAGCGCCTGCGCACGCTCGATCACTGGATCGTGATTGCCGAACAAAATGAACGCGAACTCGTCGCCCCCCAGCCGGCACAGGCGGTCGCTGGCAGGCAAGGTAGCCTCGAAGCGCTCGGCAGCAAGACGCAGCAGCAGATCGCCCATGGCATGGCCGAGGCTATCGTTGACCTGCTTGAAACCGTCGATGTCGAGCATCAGCACGGCCAGGCCGTGACCATCGGCGATAGCAGCCTGCAACTGCTGCTGGAACAGCACGCGGTTAGGCAGTTCGGTGATGACGTCGTAATGGGCCAGGCGTTGCAGTTGTGCCTGGGACTCGCCCAGTTCGGCATTGCGTTCGGCGAGCAGGCGCTGGCTGCGTGTCAGTTGCGCGACGAACAGGCTGAACAACGCGGTGCAGCCCAGCGCCAGCAGGAACAACGGCGAACGAAACGGGCTGGCTAACGGCCAGCCATCCGGCGGCGCACCGACCAGTTGCCAGACGCCCCCCGGCACCTCCACCAGCACACTGGCCCGGGGCGTCTCGAACAGGCGCTCGTCACCCCAGATCATGCCGCCTTCGGCGCCGCGTCCGTCGGTGCCGCGAATGGCCAGCTGCAGGGGGTTGTAAGGGTTCAAACCGGCGGCGCGCAGCAGGTGCTCGACATCGGCCACCACCGAAACGCTACCCCAGTAGAAACTCACCCCGCGCTTGCCGGGCAGGAACACAGGCCGCCGGTAGACCAGCGAGTAACCGCCTTCGAGCAGTTTCATCGGCCCGGCCAGCACCGCGTCACGCCGCTCGCGGGCCTGCTCTACCAGCGGGTATTGCTGCGGCAGACTGCGATAATCCAGGCCGAGCAATACCTCGTTGCCTTGCAACGGATAGACCTCGTCGATCACATCGTCCGGGGCCAGGGTGATGCTGCGCATGTAAGGCGATGAACTCAGCGCCTCGCGGGCCATGCTCTGGAAATGCACGCTGCTGATCTTGCCGTCGGCGATGATCAGCTGCGCCATGCCTTCGGTTTCGCCGTACGTCGCACGCAACTGCGCCTGCAAACCGGCGCCCAGGCTACCCAGCCGAGCGTTGATCGCAGCCAGACGTTCACCCTGATCGCGTTGCTCATCGAGATGCCCCAGCAGTAATGCCAAGCCAATGCCGATGGCCGCGAAACCTGCAGGCAGCAGGCGCTGAAGACGCCTGCGCAGAGGTTTGGCGGCAGCTGGAAGGTCCTTCTCGTTCGCTGTACTCATAAGCCCGATAGATCATTCGATTGCTGCTGTATCGGCGCGAGGTGGCAAATGTTGAGCCACACTGGTGTTTTTCCAGCGCTGGGGCCATGCCCGGGCTGAACCGATTCAACGTGTCTGAACTGCGAGGTGCGCCACCCATGAATGCTGTGCTCGACGCTCTTTTCCCCAGCATTGACGAGATTCCCGAGGCCTGGCGTCCTGGCCAACCTCAGGAGCAACGCGAATACCTGGTCGACGGTGAACTGCGCCAGTGGCCCGGTGCCCTGGCCGCCGTACGCAGTCCGATCTCGTTGAAATCGGCAGACGGCGAGCAGCCGCTGATCCTGGGCAGCACGCCGCTGCTCGACGCCGACACCGCTCTCAGCGCCCTGGACGCCGCCGTGCGTGCCTACGACAACGGCCGCGGCACCTGGCCCACGCTGCGCGTCGCCGAACGCATCCAGCACGTCGAGCAGTTCCTGCAGCGCATGGGCGAGCAACGCACCGCGGTGGTCAAGCTGCTGATGTGGGAAATCGGCAAGAACCTCAAGGACGCCGAGAAGGAATTCGACCGCACCTGCGACTACATCACCGACACCATCGGTGCGCTCAAGGAACTCGACCGCCGTTCCAGCCGCTTTGAGCTCGAACAAGGCACGTTGGGCCAGATTCGCCGGGCGCCGCTGGGCGTGGCACTGTGCATGGGGCCGTACAACTACCCGCTCAACGAAACCTTCACCACGCTGATTCCGGCGTTGATCATGGGCAACACGGTGGTGTTCAAGCCGGCCAAGTTCGGCGTGCTGCTGATCCGTCCGCTGCTCGAAGCCTTCCGCGACAGCTTTCCGCCTGGGGTGATCAACGTCATCTACGGCCGTGGCCACGACACCGTCAGCGCGCTGATGGCCAGCGGCAAGGTCGATGTGTTCGCCTTCATCGGCACGCACAAGGCCGCCGCCGAACTGAAGAAGCTGCACCCGCGCCCGCATCGCCTGCGCGCGGTGCTGGGGCTGGATGCGAAGAACCCGGGCATCGTCCTGCCCGACGTCGATCTGGACAACGCCGTCGACGAAGCGCTGACCGGCGCGCTGTCGTTCAATGGCCAGCGCTGCACGGCGCTGAAAATTCTATTCGTCCATGAACAGCAGGTCGAGGCCTTCCTCGAACGCCTGCAAGCGAAACTCGCCACCCTCAAGGCCGGCATGCCCTGGACGCCGGGGGTGGCCCTGACGCCACTGCCTGAGCCGGGCAAACCGGATTACCTCGAAGGCCTGCTGACCGATGCCTGCGCCCACGGCGCCCGGGTACTCAACGAGGGTGGCGGGCAGCGCCGTGGCGCGTTCTTCTACCCGGCGTTGCTGTACCCGGTGAACGCGGCCATGCGTGTCTACCATGAAGAGCAGTTCGGCCCCATCATTCCCGTGGTGCCCTATGGCGACATCCAGAGCGTGATCGACTACGTGCTCGACTCCGACTACGGCCAGCAACTGAGCCTGTTCGGCAACGACCCGGCGACCATCGGCCGGCTGGTCGATACCTTCGCCAACCAGGTCGGGCGCATCAACATCAACGCGCAGTGCCAACGCGGCCCCGACACCTACCCGTTCAACGGGCGCAAGAACAGCGCCGAAGGCACGCTGTCGGTGCACGATGCGTTGCGGGTGTTTTCCATCCGCACGCTGGTCGCTACCCGCTTCAATGCCGCCAACAAACAGTTGGTGAGCGAGATCATCCGCAATCGGCAGTCGAATTTCCTCAGCACCGACTACATTTTCTGAGGCGCAGCGCCGCGGCGCAGTTGAAAGCGCCGCGGCTTTACCGGAAGCTCGGGGCACGTTGCCTGGATGCCGACATGCGAATCATCGACAAGAACGCCGCGCTGGTGCGCACCCTCACCCCTGCCGAAGTGCAATTGCTCAGTGCGTTCGCCAGCGAACAGCTCAACGGGCCGCAGCTGTTGCAAGCCAATCAATGGCTGATGCGCGTGCGCAGCGCCAACCAGTGGCTGGCCTGCGATTGTCGCAGCGACGTGCTGCCGGTACTCAATGTCAGCCTAAACGGCCACACCGGCACACTCTTTCTGAAGAATAACCCCGGCACCGCCGAACACGCGCCGGGCTGTCCGTTCAGCAAGGTCGAGCGCGAAGCCGGCGCCAGCGCCAGCCAGACGCCACCGGCCGCCTGGCTGGCACCGGATACGCCGTTGCGCCTGATCGGCGATTTTCGCAGCGCAGCAAGCGCTGGCGGGCCATCGCGCAGCGCTGCTCACGAGCAACCGCAGTTGCTGTCACTGCTGCTGACCTGGATCGAAACCAGCGGCCTGAACCTCTACGCCACCCACCTCAAGCAAGACCTCACCCAGCAGTTCGCTGCCCTGCGCAGTGTCGCCGGCCGCTACCCGTTGCTCGAACGGGTGCCGGCCAGCAACTACCTGGAAACGCGGCTGGACATGAAGCACATGATGATGCTCAAGGCGCGGCTGCGTGAGGCCACGGTGTTCGGCAACCATCGTCGCCACGGCCTGCTGCTCGACTGCGTCGAGCAGATCAAGGGCCGCAAAGTGTTCAGCGCGCGCAGCAGTGAGGGCTTCGATTTCCAGGGCCACCACCTGTATTGGGGCGGAAGCCGCACCAGCGGGCCGCTGCTGGCGCTGGGCTTGTATTCGCCGGCAACCGCGGGCAGTCACTTCTACGAGCTGATCCACATCGCCAGCGTGCCGGTGCTGTCGCGTGCGCAGCTGTTTCCGGTGTATCGCGACGAGGAGCGCGAACCGCTCAAGGCGCTGGTGTCGCTGATCGACTGGATGGCGGGCAAAGGGGGCAAGGTGCAGATGCGCCGCCCGGTGATCGGCGGCCAGGTGATGGATGAGCTGGTGCTGACCTCCGACCAGGACCGAGTGCTGTCGGTGTCGCTGCTCGAGCAACCGCTGGGCCCTGAGCCGGATGCCGAAACCTTCAAGCGTTATGCCGACTTCAAGAGCCTTGAGACGTTTCGCAAGTACGTGGCCGGGTTCTTCATGCGCGAGCGCTGATACCGGCGTGCGGCATCAGCGCTGGCCTGGAGTCAGAACGCTGCTTTGAAGATCGCTTCGATTTCGCTCTGCACGGCGCTGCGTGGGTTGGTCAGGCCGCAGGCGTCTTTCAGGGCATTGGCTGCCAGCAGGGGCACGTCTTCGACCTTGGCGCCCAGGGCGCGCAGGCCATTGGGAATGTCGATGTCGGCCGAGAGCTGCTCGATGGCCTCGATGGCGGCCAGCGCACCTTGCTGATCGTTCAGGCCGCACACCTTGATCCCCATGGCCTTGGCCACGTCGCGCAGGCGCGCCGCGCTGACCTGGGCGTTGAAGCGCTGCACATGGGGCAGCAGCACCGCGTTGCACACGCCGTGGGGCAAGTCATAGAAGCCGCCAAGCTGGTGCGCCATGGCGTGTACGTAGCCGAGCGAGGCGTTGTTGAAGGCCATGCCGGCGAGGAACTGGGCGTAGGCCATCTGCTCACGGGCTTGCAGGTCACTGCCGTGGGCCACGGCCTGGCGCAGGTACTGGCTGATCAGGCTGACAGCCTTGAGCGCGCAGGCGTCGGTGATCGGCGTGGCCGCGGTCGAAACGTACGCCTCGACCGCATGGGTCAGCGCGTCCATGCCAGTGGCGGCGGTGAGTGACGGCGGCATGCCGACCATCAGCGCCGGGTCATTGACCGACAGCAGCGGCGTGACGTTACGATCGACGATGGCCATTTTCACGTGGCGCACTTCGTCGGTGATGATGCAGAAGCGGGTCATTTCGCTGGCGGTGCCGGCGGTGGTGTTGATGGCGATCAGCGGCAGCTGCGGCTTGCTGGAACGGTCGACACCCTCGTAGTCACTGATGTGCCCACCGTTGGTGGCGCACAGGGCGATGCCCTTGGCGCAGTCGTGGGGCGAGCCGCCACCGAGGGAGATCACACAGTCACAGCGCTCACGCTGCAGCACCGCCAGGCCCGCTTCGACGTTGCCGACGGTGGGGTTGGGTTTGGCGCCATCGAAGATGCGCGAGTCGATGTCGCGCTCGGCCAGAAGGCCTGCGATGCGCGCGGCAATCCCCGCACGTGCGAGCCCTTGGTCAGTGACGATCAACGCCCGGCGCAGACCGTAGCCGGCAATGGCGTCCATGGCTTCGTTCAGGCAGTCGTTGCCCATGATGTTCACGGCGGGGATGAAGAAGGTGCTGCTCATGGCGAATCCTCAACGGCTATGGCGGTTTGCTATGAGCATGGGCTGTTGCGGATTCGGGGATATTGATCCAGGGCAATGGGGTGAGGGGGGATGGGTGCGGGTGGGCCGGCTTTGCCGGCCATCGCGGCTCAACCGCCCCTACGGGGGTTGTAGGGGCGGTTTGGCCGCGAATATTGCTTCAGGCGATGGCCGTATCGACCAGCACCTGCGCCTCAGCCACCAGACGCTCGAGGTGGGCCTCGTCGATGAAGCTTTCGGCGTAGATCTTGTAGATGTCTTCAGTGCCCGACGGCCGTGCGGCGAACCAACCGTTGGCGGTCATGACCTTGAGGCCGCCGATGGCCTGGCCGTTGCCCGGCGCGTGGCTGAGGATCTGCTCGATCGGCTCGCCGGCAAGCTCGGTAGAGGTCACCTGCTCGGGCGCAAGCTTGCTCAGTAGGCCCTTCTGACGCGCGTCGGCCTTGGCCTCGACGCGGGTGGCGAAGGGCTTGCCCAGGGCTTGGGTCAAGTCGTTGTAGGCCTGGCTCGGGGTGCGACCCGTACGCGCGGTCATCTCGGCCGCGAGCAGCGCTGGAATCAGCCCGTCCTTGTCGGTGGCCCATACCGAACCATCACGGCGCAGGAACGAGGCGCCGGCGCTCTCTTCGCCGCCGAAGCCGAGGCTGCCGTCGAACAGCCCCTGGGCGAAATACTTGAAGCCCACCGGCACTTCGTACAGCTCGCGGCCCAGCCGCGCGGTGACGCGGTCGATCAGGCCGCTGGACACCACGGTCTTGCCGACTGCGGCGTCCTGGCGCCATTCAGGGCGGTGGCGGTACAGGTAATCGATGGCCACGGCCAGGTAGTTGTTCGGCGCCAACAGGCCCTCGGCAGTGACGATGCCGTGGCGGTCGTGGTCCGGGTCGCAGGCAAAGGCCACGTCGAAGCGCTCGCGCAGGCCGATCAGGCCCTGCATCGCGTAGGGCGAGGACGGGTCCATGCGAATCTGCCCGTCCCAGTCGACGGTCATGAAGCGGAAGGTCGGGTCGACCTCGCTGTTCACCACCTCCAGGTCGAGCTGGTAACGCTCGGCGATGGCCGCCCAGTAGCGCACCCCTGCCCCGCCCAGCGGGTCGACGCCCAGGCGCAGCTTGGCGGCGCGGATCACCTCGAAGTCGATGACGTTTTCCAAGTCGGCCACATAGCTGCTGACGTAGTCATGGCGCTGGGTAGTGGCGGCCTGCAAGGCGTCGGCATGGGCCACGCGCTTGACCCCGGCCAGGCCGGCGGCGAGCAGTTCGTTGGCCTTGGCTTCGATCCACTTGGTGACATCGCTGTCGGCCGGGCCGCCGTTGGTGGGGTTGTACTTGAAGCCACCGCTTTGCGGCGGGTTGTGCGAGGGAGTGATGACGATGCCGTCGGCCAGGCCGCTGGTGCGCCCACGGTTGTAGCAGAGGATGGCGTGGGACACCGCAGGCGTGGGGGTGTATTCGTCGTCCTTGGACAGCATCACCTGCACGCCATTGGCGGCCAGCACCTGCAGCGCACTGGCGGCAGCCGGCGCGGACAGCGCGTGGGTGTCGGCACCGATGAACAGCGGGCCGTCGATGCCATTGGCGGCGCGGTACAGGCAGATGGCCTGGGTGATCGCCAGCACGTGGTCTTCGTTGAAGCTCAGCTCCAGCGAGGTGCCACGGTGGCCCGAGGTGCCGAAGGCGACGCGCTGCCCGGCGATGGCCGGATCGGGGCGGCCGGTGTAGTAAGCAGTCAGCAGGCGCGGGATATCGACCAGCACGCTGGCCGGAGCCGGTTTGCCTGCCAAAGGACTGAGCGTCATGCAAGAACCTCGAGTTCAACGAATGTAGGGGGTAAGAGCGCACAGTGTACGAAGAGTTGCAGTGCCGCGCGATGGCTGGCCGTGATTATTGCGCCGCGTGCCGCCACCAGCCGGGAAACATCTGCTGCACCCGCGGCTCGGCGAAGCGCTCATCGATCAGCAGCAGCACGCCGCGATCACCATCGCCGCGAATCACCCGCCCGGCGGCCTGGATCACCTTGCGCACCCCTGGGTAGAGATAGGCATAGTCGTACCCCGCCCCGTACTGCCGGCCCAGGCGCTGCTTGAACTGCTCGTTCACCGGGTTGACCTGGGGCAGGCCAAGGGTGGCGACGAAGGCCCCGATCAGCCGTGTGCCGGGCAGATCGACGCCTTCGGCAAACGCGCCGCCGAGCACCGCGAACCCCACGCCGCGGCCATCGGCGACGAAGCGCGCCAGAAAGGCCTCGCGGGCCGCTTCATCCATGCCGGCAGCCTGCGACCAGCTGGGAATCTGCCCATGGCAGCGGCCCAGTTCGCCGGCCACCTGTTGCAGGTATTCGAAGCTGCTGAAGAACGCCAGGTAATTGCCCGGCTGGCGCTGGTACTGCTCGGCGATCAGCGCCACGATCGGTGCCACCGAGGCCTGGCGCTGGTGATAGCGGGTCGACACGTCGCTGACGATACGCACTTGCAACTGTTCGGCCCGAAACGGCGCCTGCACTTCCAGCCAGGCGGTGTCCTTGGGCATGCCCAGCAGGTCGCGGTAGAACTGCTGCGGACCCAGGGTCGCGGAGAACAGCGTGACGCTGCGCGCCGCCTGCATACGCGGCCCGAGCAACCGCGCCGGCACTACATTACGCAGGCACAGCGTGGCCAGCCGGCGCTTGCGCGGGCCCTGGCGCTGGGTGATGTCGAACAGGTAATGCTCGTCGAACAGCTCGGCCACACGGCTGAACTGCAGGGCCTGGAAATAGAACTGCAACAGCGGCCCGTCGACCTGGGTCGGGGTTTGTTCGAGGCGCTCCTGCATGTGGCCGATGAACTGCTGCACCGCACCGACGAACGCCTCGGGCACCCGGTCGCTGGCCTGGTACGGCGCCACCTGCGCCTTGTACAGCGCGTTCCACTGCCGGTTGAGCCGGTCGAGCACGCTGCCCAGGCCCTCGAGCTTGCGCTGACGCAAGGCCAGCAACTGCCCCTGATCGAAGCTTGCGCTGTACATCTGCCGGCCGCGCTCGACCAGGTTGTGCGCCTCGTCCACCAGCACCGCTACCCGCCACTGGTTGGCCTGGGCCAGGCCGAACAGCAGCGCGTGGGCGTCGAAGTAATAGTTGTAGTCGGCGACCACCACATCGACCCAACGGGCCATTTCCTGGGCCAGGTAGTACGGGCACACCTGATGCGCCAGTGCGACCTCGCGCAACCCGGCCTGGTCGAGCAACTGACGTTGCCCGGCCGCCTGGCGCGCGGCGGGCAGGCGATCGTAGAAGCCCCTGGCCAACGGGCAGGATTCGCCGTGGCAGGCGCTGTCTGGGTGTTCGCAGGCCTTGTCGCGGGCGATCAGCTCGAGGGTTCGCAGCGCCGGCTGGCCACTGCCCTGCTCGATCTGCTGCAAGGTATCGAGGGCCAACTTGCGCCCAGGAGTCTTGGCAGTGAGGAAAAACACTTTATCCAGGCGCTGCGGCACCATCGCCTTGAGCAGCGGAAACAGCGTGCCAAGGGTCTTGCCGATGCCGGTGCTGGCCTGGGCCAGCAGGCAACGGCCCGTGCTGACGGCCTTGTACAGCGTCTCGGCGAGCTGGCGTTGACCCTGGCGAAACTGCGGGTAGGGAAAGCTCAGCGCCTGCAAGCCCTCGTCGCGTGTGGCCAGGCGCTGCTCCTGGGCCTGCGCCCAGGCGATGAAACGCTGACATTGCAGCTCGAAGAAGCCCTGCAAGGCGTCGGCCTGATACGACTCGCTGATCAACGTCTGGCGCTGGCTGTCGATGTCCAGGTAAACCAGCGTCACCTCGATGCTGGGCAATCCACGGCTCTGGCACAGCAGCCAGGCGTACACCTTGGCCTGCGCCCAGTGCAATTGGCGGTGGTTGTCTGGCTGACGTGAGAGGTCGCCGCGATGGGTCTTGATCTCTTCCAGGCGATTGCGCGCAGGATCATAGCCGTCGGCGCGGCCTCGTACCTTGAGCCCCCGGTACTCGCCCGACAGCGCCACCTCGGCCTCATAACCTGCGCCGCGCCCGGCCACCACGCGGCGATGGCCTTCGATGCCCTGCTCGGCGCTGGGCGATGGCGTGAAGCGCAGGTCGAGGTCACCGACCTTGGCACTGAACTCGCACAGCGCCCGCACGGCCACGCTGTAGCTCATGCCGCCTCGCGCCAGCGCACATGGCAGACCTGCACCGGCAGACCGTGTTGCTCGCAGAAGGCCAGCCAGCGCAGTTGGTTGTCCTGCAACCGGTCGCCGGGGCCTTTGACCTCGATCATTCGATAGCCACCCTGCTGCGGCCAGAACTGGATGAGGTCGGGCATGCCAGTGCGGTTGTTGCGGATGTCCTGCAGCAAGCGCAGAAAGCACGCCTGCAGGTGCGCCGCTGGCAGGCAATGCAATGCCTGCTCCAGCAAGGCGGGTGTCAGCACCTGCCAGATCACGAACGGCGACTGCAGGCCGAACTTGCTCTGGAAGCGCTCGTTGATCACCTGGCGATAGCTGCCATCGGCCAACTGCGCCAGGCAGCGATCGAACTGGACCTGACGGCGGCTCATGAAGTCGGCATCGTGCAGATCTTGCGGGGCGCTCTGGAACGGGTGGAAGAACGCGCCGGGAATCGGTGCGAACACCGCCTCCCAGCACAACAGCCCGAACAGGCTGTTGAGCAAGGTGTTTTCCACGTAGTGAACTTCGCCGCCTTCTTGCAACAGGTGCTCACGCACCGCGCGCTCGACGCCCAGGGTAGCCAGCTCGCGAGGCAGTTCAAGTTCGAGGGTCTGCACTGCGCGGGCGCGGCGGCGCGTTTGCGGCGGCCCGCCCAGCTTGCGCGCCAGGCGCGGCAGCATGCGCTCGCAGGCCTGCACTTCCAGGGCATTGCGCGGCGCCGCAGCGATCTGCTGGGCCAGCCTATGGGCCGCCTGCCACTGCTCGCTGCGCTCATGCACGCGCACCTGGCGGATGCGCGCCTCGGCGTGGGCGCAATCCTGGTACACCGCCAGCGCCAGCGACCAATCGGCCTGGCGCTCGCACTGCCGGCCAACCTGGAACAGCAGGCGCGAGCGGCGCCGTTCAAGCCAGGGGTTGTCGGCGCTCAGGCCCTCCAGTGTGGCGAGGATTTCAGCGGGCGGCTGGCCCTGTTCAAGTTGCTCGGCGCAGTGGTGCAAGGCCATCGCCAGGACCACTTCACTGCGCTGGCGCAAGGCTCGCGATTCACTGCAGAACGCCACCTGCTCGAAGCGCAGCAAGCCCAGGTCGGCGAGGACGAATTCGGACCAGTCCTGGTACAGATTGCCGAAGAACAGCAGACGCAAGCGGTCGCACAGCGCTTGCAGGCGCCAGTGCAGGATACTGATGGGGCACTGCGGCCACCACTGCGCCAACGGCCGTGGCGCAAGTTGCAGCTCGCTCAGTTGCGCCAGCAGTTGCGACTTGGCCACTTTGGGCTGGCGTAGCATGGCGCAAAAGCCCTCTGCCAGTTCTTCTTTGCGCAGAACTGCGGCGAGCTGCTCGATGCTCAGGCTCGGCTGTTCACATACCCAGCCCTGCTCCAGCAGTGGCAACAGGGCACTGCGGGTGTCGCCGATTTCGGCGTAGTCGAGGCGATCACTGCGAAACAACTCGCCCTTGCGCATGACCATGCGTACCAGCAATGCCTGGGACGGCTCGGCGAGGTGGTGGAAGTCGTGAATGAAGCGCTGCTCGTGCTCATCGAGCAGGTCGGCGTAGCGCGACCCTACCCAGGCGAGCACCTGGCGGAAGTTGTGCAGGTAATAGAGCGGGTCTTGAACAGAATGGGCGATCACGATGCAAGGCCGGGCAAAACGGAAACGGGCACTGTTTATACATACAGATCAGCCGTTCCTGCAAGGGCCGTAGGTCGGTTCGCCATTGCCGTCCCAGGCGCCGGAATGACGCCTGAACGCAGCCACCGTCACTTGGGCTCAGGCTCGGCCGCTTTCTTCTCGGGGAACACTAGGCTGGCGAGAATGCCGATCACCAGAGTCACCATCACTACCAGCAGGCTGGTGTTCGGCTCGATGACATAACCGTGGTGGAACAGGTGATCGGTCGCGTTGAGCGCCAGCTTGACGGCAATGAAGAACAGCAGCGCGATGACCGCTTTTTCCAGATGAATCAGGTAGCGTTTGAGCGCCTCGAGCACGAAGTACATGGTACGCAGCCCGAGGATGGCGAACAGCATGGCCGAATAGACGATCAGCGGCTCGCGGCTGACGGCGATCACCGCTGGCACCGAGTCGAAGGCGAACAGGATGTCCGACACCTCGGCCACCACCAGACACAGAAACAGCGGCGTGGCGAACAGGCCGCCCTTGGCCGCCAGGGTCATGCCCTGGTGTTCCGGCTTGAGCAATTCGGCCTCGAGGGTCTTGCGGCGTACGAAGAAGTGGTTGCCGTACAGCTTCGGCCACACCGGGAACAGCTTCTTGGCGAAGCGGTAGGCGATGTGTTTGGAATAATCCACCTCTTCTTCGTCGTCACCGCCTGAGCGCAGCATCATGATCGCCGTCCAGGCGACGATCACCGCGAACGCCACCTCGACCCATGGACCGAACGCCAGCAGCCCGGTGCCGATGGCCACGAAGATTCCGCGAAACACGATGGCGCCCATGATGCCCCAGTACAGGACCCTGTGACGCAGGCCCTCGGGCACCTTGAACCAGGCAAAGATCGCCATGAACACGAACAGGTTGTCGACGCTCAGCACTTTTTCCAGGGCGTAGCCGGTGACGAACAGGCTGGCTACCTGCGGGCCGTGCTGGTAGTACAGAAAACCGGCGAAGCCCAGCGAGACGACGATCCAGAACACCGACCACAACGAGGCCTTGAGCAAGGTGACCGGCTTGTCCCCTCGGTGCGTGGCGATGTCCAGCAGCAAGGCGCCCAGCGCGATGCCAATGAAAACCGTCATGGTCACAGGGGGAAAACCGAGAGGGGAGGCTTGCATGGGCATGTACCTTCAAGTTCGACAATCAGCCGGCTGCTGCAACCGGTGGAAATCAGTGCCTGGACTGCTGGTCGTGCGGGGTCTCGCTGCGCAAGGTGCCGGTGACCGGATTGGACAGCGCCTCGTCCTCGCGCAGGCGCGCCACGATGCGCTCGACCTTCAGCCGCCCACGCTTCCAGCGTGGGTGAAAATGCCGCCAGTGCGGCTCGTGGGCGGCGGCCAGCAGCTCGTGGTCGCCACGGGTGTCGCCCCACGCGCGCAGCCGATAGTTGTCCAGCGAGCCATACACCGCTTCGAGGCGCAGTACCTTGTTTTCGCAGCGGCAGTTGCTGCCGCTGATGGCACCGGTCAGGCGGCCATCGACCACTTCCAGTTCGGTGGCAATGAGCTTGATGCCGAGCTTGTCGGCGAACGGTGTCAACACCAGCCGCGGCGAGGCTGAACAGATGGTCACGTGCGCGCCGCTGTCGACCTCGGCAGCCACCGAGCGTACCCCGGACGAACGCATCAGGCGCTTCCAGTACGCGCGCTGGAATTCCACCGCCTTGCGCTGCACCCACTGCTCTTCGACGCCCGTCAGAAAGGTGGCGATCAAGGCAGCCTTGAGCTCATCGCGGGTCAGGCCTTTGCCGATGTACCGCAGGCAATCGGGCAGCATGCGCAGGGCGCGCACGGCGAAGGCACGTTTGCCGAAGGCGAACAGCAAGAAGGGGACAAAGCTGTCGCGGTGGGTCAAGGTGCCATCGAAGTCGAACACTGACAGAACTTCTGCGTCTGCAGGGCCCGCCTCCATCATTTCCTGGGTCATCAAGCGACCTCCGCTATACGTACTCATTCTGCGATCCCGCGCTGGGCGGGCCTCACTCCATGCCCTGGGGCGTTTTTCCGTTTTCGCCACTCGGTGGCAACACATGCGCCGGCTGTCACAGGCCGCGCAGGATGCTGCAACCTGTCGGCGTCTGGCCCATCAGCGTGGGCGAACCTTCGAATACGGGTGACAGCACGTCACCGGGCGAGTTCGCCCGCGCCTCGCAGGTGCGCCCACCTAGCCTGGACCAGCCGCCGGGAGTATGGACCGAGTCGGCCAACCCTGCCGGGTCTGCTGACTACCGATGTCCGTACACGTATTGCCTGATGTGACGCCAGCGCCGCGGCACCTTAGACGGTTTGCGCCCATCGTGCAGCCCCTTTTTCCTTTTGCCCCTGCCCACGGCCGGCGCGCGACCGGCTCGGGTGTGGCGTTAGCCGGTGGCCTGCATGCGCAAAGCCGCATCACGTCGCATCAGCTGCTGCGACAGGCGCAGGGTCCGTTCATCCAGGCGCAGCGCGTACAGCCCACGCATCATGATCAGCGAAAGCCCGCTGACGCCGACCAGCCAACGCACCACCGAAGCCGGGCACGGTTGGCCCTGCAAGGCGCTGTGCAGGTACGGCAAGGCGACCGCCATGTTCGGATGACAATGCTCAACGAAGGCTTCCAGTCGGCGGCCACGATCGATGAAAGGATTGAACAGCAGGCACGCCATCTGCCGATCCGCCACACCGTAACCGCGCAGAAGTCGCTGTTCTGCGTCTTCGCGCAGGGCTTGCGGGGTCAGCCGGAGTGATTGCCCGCGTCCCAGGTGATGGGTCCGCGGGGCCGAGCGCAGGGTCTGTGGATAGCGGTCCCCGCCAAGGTAATGCGCCTGTAGTCCAAGGACATGCCCCGACAGATGCGGATCTTTGAACGCCTGCAGTCCAGGCGCGGCACAAGGAGCGTCTTCGCCCAGGCCGAGCATTCGGTCTAGACGATCGGTACGACCCAGGTGCTGCAACAATTCGTCGAGGTCGAGCAATTGCAGTGCATGGGCGCAGGCATGTTTGGCCCCAGGTCCGGCAACGCGCGCCGCCGGGCCAGGCAAACGACTCAGATGGGCATGCAGACGCGCCACCGCATCGACCCAGGCGGCGATGCAGTTGGGCAGTGGTGGCTGCTCGGGATCGGCCAGGCGCAGGCAACGCCGCCCCCAGGCCAGCAGGCGCCGGCGTTGGCTGGCCGGCATGGCCATGACCACCACGCAGTCGTGCTCTTCACAGCGCAATACAGGCGCGCAGGCGTGGGCCAGTTGCAGCCACAGGCGACTGCCAAGCAGGCTGTGCAGTGGGTTACCGGGCAGATGCCCGGACAATAGCCAGGCCTTGCGGTTGAGTGTGTCCGCCGGTTCAGCGAGCAACCATTGCACGTCGAACGGCCTGGCACCTTCGGCTCGCGCCACCAGCAGCTCGACGCGCGGATCGCTGTGCAGCAGCAACGCATTGAAGCAACGCTCATGGCTGATCAGCTCGGCCGCGCCGGCGCCAGGTTGGGCGACCACCACGACACGCAGTTGGAACGTCTGCGCCGAGCGCTGGGCAATGCTCAGTTGAGCTGCCCGCAGGCAGGCCAGCAAATGCGCACTGGGGCGGTCCGGGCCGTGCAGCAGCACCAGGCGGAAGCGCCCAATCGACTGCGCGCCGCCGGCCGCCACCAGCAGGCGCTGGATCAACAACTGCAGCGAGGCGCGCTGCGCCTGCGCCATCTGCTCGAGCAAACGCTCGAGCACCTGGCGATAAATCGCCTGCATGGCTTGTTCGTGCATGTCACTCATTGCCCTCCCCCTCCCTGAATCCCTCAGGCTTGCGACCCTGTCCTGTTCTTCCCCCGCACGTGCTGAACAGGGGAAGCATTTCCTGCGCGACAACGGTAGACAGTCACTGAGGCAGTTGGCGATGAGGCTTTCTTCCCACGTTCTGTAGGGGAATTTTTGCTGAGCTGTAGGACGTTTCAGGAGAAGGATGTGAGCGAGGCCCGCCTACACGGGTGTAGGCGGTACAGGCCGTGTCTTGCAGGAAGGAGCGTGGCGTTTCAGTGCGGCTCGGCTGAGGTCATCTCCAGCACCACCCGCCCACCACAAGGACAGGCATCCATATGCCGGTGCGCCTCGACCACCTGCTCGAAGGGGTAGACCTTGATGATCTGTGGAGTCAGCCTGCGCTCGGCGGTGAACCGGTTGATATCGATCAGCGCCCGTTGCAGCGCAGCCTGGTCCTGGTCGATACCCAGCTCCGGCTTGCCGGTGAAGTTGCTCACGCAGTGCAGGTGGAACTGAATGTTCTTCTTGAATGCCGCGCAGGCCGGGAATGGCGTCTGGTTGCCGCCTTGCAGGCCATACAGCACCAGGCTGCCGCGCGGTGCCAGGACGTCGCCGAGCATGGACATCTGCGGCCCGCCCATGCCATCGAGCACCATGTCCACGCCACGTCCGCCGGTGTACTTGCTGACCTGCAGCAGCAAGTCCTGCTCTTCGGTGACGATCACCTTGTCGGCACCCAGTTGCAGCAAGTACTCACGCTGTTCGGGCTCCTTGGTGGCGGCGAACACCTGCAGGCCCAGCGCCTTGCCGAGCTGTACGAAGGCCGGGCCGGCACAGTGGCTGGCATCGGTGACCAGCGCGCTTTGCCCAGGTTTGGCCCGGGCCAGGTCGATATAGGCGAAGTAGGCGATCAGCAGCGGCGTGTAGTGCACGCTGGCCTCGACCGGGCTGAGCACCTCAGGGTAGCGGGTCAGGGCGCTGCGCGGCAGCACGATGACATCGCCATAGACCGGATGGTCGTTGGGGCTGGTGGCCGGAAAGCTGGCGACCCGATCACCGATCGCCAGATCCTCGACGCCCTCGCCCAGGGCGGTGACCACCCCAGCCATTTCATGGCCAATCCCCGACGGCAGGCGCACCTGCGAAGGGGCCAGGTCTTGCCGCCAGAGCACGTCGTACCAACTGATGCCGATCGCCTCGACCCGGACCTGCACCTCGCCACTGGCCGGGCTCGGCTCGGGCCGTTCCTCGCAGCGCAGCACGTCGGCGGCGCCGAACTTGTGGAAACGGATGATGCGCGACATCGCCTACCTCACCTTTGTGAATCTCGTATGACCACGGACTTTATCCGGGCTTGAACCTGGCAGCCATCAGTGGCCATTGATAGTCGACATGCCTGTCATCGATTGATTCGCCTGGCATTGCCGATGCACAGGCCGGAAAACGATGCAGGGTAACAGCCTTTGCCCGTAAGATTCACCCTGCCCCAGCCCCAGGCAATAGGCCCTTTTCGATGAACCGCAACGACTTGCGCCGTGTAGACCTCAACCTGCTGATCGTGTTCGAAACCCTGATGCATGAACGCAGCGTCACCCGTGCCGCGGAAAAACTGTTTCTCGGCCAGCCGGCCATCAGCGCCGCCCTGGCACGCCTGCGCAACCTGTTCGACGACCCACTGTTCGTGCGCACCGGGCGCAGCATGGAGCCCTCGACCCGGGCTCAGGAAATCTTTGCCCTGCTCTCGCCGGCGCTGGATTCGATTTCCACCGCCGTCAGCCGCGCCGCCGAGTTCGATCCGGCCACCAGCACCGCGGTGTTTCGCATCGGCCTGTCGGACGACGCCGAATTCGCCCTGCTGCCGCAACTGCTCAAGCGCATCCGCGCCGAAGCACCGGGCATCGTGCTGGTGGTGCGCAGGGTCAACTACCTGCTGATGCCGACGCTACTGTCCTCCGGCGAGATCTCCGTGGGCGTGAGCTACACCAGCGACCTGCCGGCCAACGCCAAGCGCAAGCTGCTAAGGCGCAGCACCGCCAAGCTGCTGCGCGCCGACAGCATTCCCGGCGCCATCAGCCTCGACGACTTCTGCAAACGCCCACATGCCCTGGTGTCATTCGCAGGCGACCTCTCAGGCTTCATCGACGACGCCCTCGCCGAACTCGGGCGCACGCGGCACGTAGTGCTCGCCGTTCCGCAGTTCAACGGCCTGGGCAGCCTGTTGTCGGGCACCGACATCATCGCCACCGTCCCCGACTACACCGCCGAAGCCCTCACCGCCGCCGGCGGCCTGCGCGCCGAAGACCCACCCCTGCCGCTGCAGAGCTTCGAACTGCACATGGCCTGGCGTGGGGCGCAGGATAACGACCCGGGAGAGCGCTGGTTGCGGTCGCGGATTCAGATGTTTTTTGGGGATCCGGATAGCCTTTGATCGCTCGACCCGCTAAATCGCTGCACAGACGACACTGAGCACTTAAGCGCCCCAGTCCCAACACCGAGCTTTTGCGTTCTGCTCGTAGTCGACTCTGCTATCGTGACGCCCCTGGCCACCCTGAAAGCAACCCACAATGAAGCCATGGAAGATGCTGGCGATCACCGCACTGGTGCTGGCTGGCAACCCTGTCATTGCCAATGAAAATGCCAAACCCTCCGATAAGTTGACGCTGTACACCACATTCGGGCCGTTTCTATCCTCGGCGTGGTCCACGGGGATGACGGACGACTGGCAACAGCAACTCAGAACCGTCAAGTCCGATGCCTTGGCGTTCATCGGTTCGGACGGGAGATACGTGGCGCGCAGTTCGAACAGGCATCGCGGCGCTACCGTTCGAGCTATGAACCGCCTTTGATGAACGACCTGCAGCTTGCCCAGGCGATCGCTGCATCCTTCTGACTCCAGAATGTACTGGGCAACAGGTACCCTTTTCGCCGGTTCGGATAGCCTTTCGCTTGTCCAAGGACACTGACCAGCCCAGCCCTAACGGAACCCTCCATGCTTTTCATCATCATGCTCGGCGGGCGCCACCCGCGCGCCAGTATCGAAGTTCACGACGTGCTGTTCGCACAGGCCGACTCGCTGCAAGACACCTACCCGCAACTGCGTGCTGGCTGGTTTGGCAGTACCAAGGGCTTGCACATCGATTCATGGCTGGAAGTGTCGGGCGTCGAGGGCTATCGGGTCGAGTTCAGCGATGCCAGCCCGGCGCCGGGCGCGCCGCGGCTGTTCTTTCTCAACCTGGGCGGCTACGAGCGTGGGGTGTTTGGCGAGGCGCATCGCTATCTGCTGGTGGTCGCGGCAGACAAGGCCGAGGCCAAGCGTATCGGGCGCCAGCGCATGGTGCGCGGCTGGCTGAAGCCGCACACCGATGCGGTCATCGATGTCGATGATTGCCTGCCGGTCGATCGCATCGACGGGCGCTATGTACACCTGCTCGAGGGCGAGCATGGCGGCATCGTGCAGCGCAGTGACTACCTGCTGATCTGATCCCGGCCGATGGCCGTCCGTCGCCTAAGTGGCGCATCCACTCCAACACTCGCTGGCCAGGCTCTTCGAACAGGTATCAACGTATCCAACCTGCAGGAGCCAGACCATGCGCCAATACCCCAAACCGCCCTTTCCGTCGCAACCGCAGAGCGTGCCAGGCTCGCAGCGCAAGATGGAGCCCTACCCAGATTGCGGCGAGCAGTCCTACACCGGCCATGGCCGGCTGCAAGGCAAGATCGCGCTGATCACTGGTGCCGACAGTGGCATCGGTCGTGCCGTGGCGATCGCCTACGCCCGTGAAGGCGCCGATGTGGCCATCGCCTACCTCGATGAACATGAAGATGCCCAGGAGACCGCGCGCTGGGTCGAGGCTGCCGGACGTCAGTGCCTGCTGCTGCCGGGTGACCTGGCGCACAAGCAGCACTGCTACGACATCGTCGACAAGACCGTCGCCGAGTTCGGCCGTATCGACATCCTGGTCAACAACGCCGCGTTCCAGATGGCGCACCAGCACTTCGACGAGATTAGCGACGACGAGTGGCTGATGACCTTCGACGTCAACATCACGGCGATCTTCCGCATCTGCCAACGCGCCTTGCCGTCGATGCCCAAAGGCAGCTCGATCATCAACACCAGCTCGGTCAACTCCGACGATCCTTCCCCGCAGTTGCTGGCCTACGCCACCACCAAAGGGGCGATTGCCAACTTCACCGCAGGTCTTGCCCAGTTGTTGGGCGACAAAGGCATCCGCGTCAACAGCGTCGCCCCCGGCCCGATCTGGACCCCGTTGATTCCTGCAACCATGCCCGATGAAGCGGTGAAGAACTTCGGCGCCGCCTACCCCATGGGCCGCCCCGGCCAGCCGGTGGAAGTGGCACCGATCTATGTGCTGTTGGGGTCGGATGAGGCGAGTTATATTTCTGGGTCGCGCTATGCGGTGACGGGGGGCAAGCCTATTTTGTAGCCGGAGCAGTCGCCAGCCCACAACGCCGGCGCCTAGCCCCTGACCTGCTGCGCTGACAACGGCACGTCGAACACTTTGTCGAAGGCCCACTGAAACACGAATGCATAGACGAAGAAGAAGGCGAACAGTGCCAGGTTGGTCAGCAGCGCCTGCCACAGGCTGATGCTCAGCCAGTAGGCCACCAGCGGCAGCAGCAGCAAAACCAGGCCGCCTTCGAAGCCCAAGGCGTGGAGAAAGCGCCGCCAGAGGGTGCGGCGGCGTTGCTTGCGGCCAGACTCCCAGCGTTCGAAGGCCCAGTTGAAGGCCATGTTCCAGCTCAGGGCCACGCCCGACATGATCAAGGAGAGCGCGGTGGACTGGGCCATGCCGGCATCGAACAGCCAGGCCAGCGCCGGGGCAACGCAGGCGACGGCGATCGCCTCATAGAGGATGGCCTGGACGATCTTGCGCGGTGTGCCTTGCATGGCAGGCTCCAGAGTCGGTGGGAAATGCGCATCAGCGCTGCAGGGTACGGCTTCTCGGCGTAGTCCGCCATGTCGCCTGCAGGCGCGGCTAGCGCCGAGGGTTGAGTGCGTCGAGGTGCCAGTACTGGGCATGCAACTGCTCGGCGAGCTGCTGGGCGCGACCGAGGCGTACCGGAGTGCGCTCCATGTCCACCAGTACGCTGTCACACGGCAGCGGTGCCAGGGCCTGCCAGCGTTGCAGACGACCGTCGGTGAACACCAGGCAACGCTGCATCTCGTGCGGATGCTGGTTGGCGCGGCGCAGCAGCCATTGCCGCGCCTCGGCGAGTGCGGCCAGCAACGGCGTGCCGCCGCCGGCACCGAGTTGCTGCAACCAGGGTTGCAACGCCGCAGAGGCCTTCAGGCCGTGACGCTGCCATTGCGGGATACGCCCGCTGGCGGTGAGCAGCGCCAGACGCGCGCGACGCCGATAGGCCTGGTCGAACACCTCGGCCAGCACGCCTTTGCAGGCTGCCAGCGCGCCGTGCCGTCGGGTCGAGGCGGACGCATCGACGATCACCAGCCACAGCTCCGGCGCCTGGCCGCGGCGCTGTTGCCAGCACAAATCGCCGCGTACGCGCGGGCGGCCCTTGAGCAGGGTCGGCAACCACGCCACGCGTCCGCTGGCACTGGATTGGGCGCGGCCACGGCTGGCGCCAGGGCGCCGTCCATCACCGGGCCTGGCATCCACCAGCGAAGCTGCCGGCTGGGGGATGCTCAGGGCTTTTTTGCCCAGTTCGGCACCTCGCGCCGCTCGCCGCTGGTAACCGCCTGTGGCGGCAGTGCGCCCCAGTCGCCTGCAGCGTCTTGATGATTATCTGGGCGGCGAGCATCGCCCTGGGGCGGTGGCGGTGGAGGCGGTGCCGACGCGGGCTCGCGCCGACGATGGCGCAAGGCGAACTCGGCCACCGCATCGATATCTTCCTGCTCGATGTGCCGCGCACCGCGCCAGGCGGCGTGGGCACGGGCGGCGCGCAGCCAGACCAGGTCTGCGCGCATGCCGTCGACCCCAGCAGCGAAGCACTGCGCGGTGATGCTCTCGAGTGCTGCGTCATCCAGAGGTATCGCGCCCAGCGCCGCGCGCGCGGCCTGGCAGCGCTCGCGCAGGGCAAGCTGGGCCGGCTGCCACTGGGCGATGAAGCCCTGCGGATCGGCATCGAAGGCCAGACGCCGGCGGATGATCTGCTGACGCGCCTCGGGGGCAGGCAGGCCGTCGAGCAGCACGTTGAGGCCGAAACGGTCGAGCAGTTGCGGGCGCAACTCGCCTTCTTCCGGATTCATGGTGCCGATCAGCACGAAGCGCGCCGCGTGCTGATGGGAGATGCCGTCACGTTCGACACGGTTGACCCCACTGGCAGCCACGTCCAGCAGCAAGTCCACCAAGGCATCGGGCAGCAGGTTCACTTCATCGACATACAGCACGCCACCATCGGCCTGCGCCAGCACACCCGGCGAGAACTGCGCCCTGCCCTCGCCCAGCGCTGCGTCCAGATCCAGCGTGCCGACCAGACGCTCTTCAGTGGCGCCCAGCGGCAGCGTGACGAACGGGGCGTCGTCGAGCAACGCGGCCAGGCCGCGGGCCAGGGTGCTTTTGGCCATGCCGCGCGGGCCTTCGATGAGCACGCCGCCGATCTGCGGGTCAATGGCGGTGAGGCACAGCGCCAGCTTCAGGTCATCGGCGCCGACCACGGCGGCCAGGGGAAATTGCACAGGTTGGGTCATGTCAGGCGTCTTCCTCGCCGTCGAGCAAATGGGATTCGAGGGCTTCGCGGTACGCACCCGGCTCGCCCCACAGGCCGCGCTGCTGGGCTTCGAGCAGGCGTTCGGTGAGGTCGCGCAGGGCGTCTGGGTTGTGCTCACGCATGAAGTCGCGGGTGGCGGGGTCGAGCACGTAGGCATCGGCCAGGCCCTGGTAGTGATGATCGTCGATCAAGTGGGTGGTGGCGTCGAAGGCGAACAGGTTATCGACGGTTGCCGCCAGCTCGAACGCGCCCTTGTAGCCGTGGCGTTTCACGCCGTCGATCCACTTGGGGTTGAGCGCGCGGGCACGGACCACCCGGTTCAGCTCTTCCTTGAGGGTGCGGATGCGCGGTCGGTCGGCCTGGCTGTGGTCACCGTGGTAGCTGGCGCGTGGCGCGTCGGCCAAGGTTTCTGCGGCAGCCAGCATGCCACCCTGGAACTGGTAATAGTCGTTGGAATCGAGCAGGTCATGCTCGTGGTTGTCCTGGTTCTGCAACACCGCCTGCACCTGGCTCAGGCGCTGGGCGAACTGGGCGCGCGCAGGTGTCCCCTCATCGCCGGCGCCGTAGGCGTAGCCGCCGTGGTTGAGGTAGACCTCGGCAAGATCTGCGCGATCCTGCCACAGGCGCCCGTTGATGGCGTTCTGCACACCCGCGCCATAGCTGCCCGGCTTGGCGCCGAACACGCGCCAACCGGCCTGGCGCGCAGCCTGCTCGGCCTCGACACCCTGCGCCAGCAAGGCACTGCGCTCGGCGCGTACCCGGGCTGCCAGCGGGTTGATGTCGTCTGGCTCATCGAGCGCGGCCACCGCCTGCACCGCGGCATCGAACAGGCGAATCAGCCCGCCAAAGGCATCACGGAAAAAGCCCGATACGCGCAAGGTCACATCCACCCGCGGCCGATCGAGCACACTCACCGGCAGGATTTCGAAATCATCGACGCGCTGCGAGCCACTGGCCCACACCGGACGCACGCCCATCAGCGCCATGGCCTGGGCGATGTCGTCGCCGCCGGTGCGCATGGTGGCCGTGCCCCACACCGACAGGCCCAACTGGCGCAGGTGATCGCCGTGGTCTTGCAGGTGACGCTCGAGAATCAGGCTGGCGGAGGCAAAACCCAGGCGCCAGGCGGTCGGGGTTGGCAGGTTGCGCACATCGACGGTGTAGAAGTTGCGCCCCGTGGGCAGCACATCGAGGCGCCCGCGGCTGGGTGCGCCGCTGGGCCCTGCGGGGACGAAGCGCCCGCTCAAGGCGGCGAGCAAACCGTTCAGTTCAGCGTCGCCGCAGCGGTCCAGATCAGGGGCGACGTGCTCGACCAAACCACCCAGCACTTCAGCCAGGGGCTGCCAGGCGGCTTGATCGGGCAGCTGCAAGCTGCCCGCCAGGGCCTGCTCGATCAACGCCAGCGCATACTGTTCCAGCCGCTCGCGGGTATCGCCACAGGTGCGCCAGGAGCCCTCGCCATAAGGCTTCAAGCACTCAGGGTGCGGACCCTGCCACGGCGCGCCAAGGTCGCAGTCGAGCGGATCGAAGCCCAGCGCCAGGGCCTTGCTCAGCGCCCGCACCAGGCTGGCATTGGCGCCCTTGCCATCACCGCGCTCGACCCGCAGCAGCGCCAGCAAGGTGTCGCGGCGCAGGCGCCCGTGCGGCGACTCACCGAACACATGCAGGCCGTCGCGTATCTGCGATTCCTTCAGGTCGCACAGGTAGGTGTCCAGGCGCGGCAGCCACAGCGCGGCGTCATCCAACTGGCCTTCGAGCTGCAATTCGCGGTCGATGTGGTTGGCCTTGATCAGTTCGAGGATGTCACGCTGCAGTTCGCGCGCCCGGCGTGGGTCGAGCAGTTGCGCGTCGTAGTATTCGTCGGCCAGTTGCTCCAGATGGCGCAGCGGCCCGTAGGTTTCGGCGCGAGTCAGCGGCGGCATCAGGTGGTCGATGATCACCGCCTGGGTGCGGCGCTTGGCCTGGGCGCCCTCGCCCGGGTCGTTGACGATGAACGGGTAGACGTTGGGCAACGGCCCGAGCAACGCATCCGGCCAGCACTGCGCCGAGAGCCCCACGCCTTTGCCCGGCAGCCACTCCAGGTTGCCGTGCTTGCCCACGTGCACCAGCGCATCGGCACCGTAGGCATGGCGCAACCAGAAATAGAACGCCAGGTAGCCATGCGGCGGCACCAGGTCGGGGTCGTGGTACACCGCGCTGGCGTCGAGCTGATAACCGCGTGCCGGCTGGATACCGACGAAGGTCAGGCCAAAGCGCAGCCCGGCGATCATCATCCGCCCACTGCGAAACATCGGGTCGTGTTCAGGCGAGCCCCAACGTTGCAACACCGCCTGGCGGTTGCTTTCCGGCAACTGGGCGAATGCGCGCTGGTAGTCGTCAAGGCTCAGGCTCTGCGCGCAGGGGCGCTGGTCGAGCTGCTCAAGATCGTTGGTGACGCCGCCCAGCAACTGCTGAATCAAGGCGGTGCCGCTTTCAGGCAGCGCGTCAAGCGGATAGCCCTGCTGTTGCAGGGCACGAAGAATGTTCAGCGCAGCGCCCGGGGTGTCGAGGCCGACGCCATTGCCGATGCGTCCGTCGCGGGTCGGGTAGTTGGCCAGCACCAGGGCCACGCGTTTCTGCCCGTTGGGCAGGCGCGCCAGGTTGACCCAGCGCCGCGCCAGCTCGGCGACGAAATCCATGCGCTCGGGGTGCGCACGGTAGCAGACCACATCGGCCTGACTGCGCTCGCTGCGCCAGGCCAGGTCCTTGAAGCTGATCGGCCGGCTGATGATGCGCCCGTCCAGTTCCGGCAGCACGATGTGCATGGCCAGGTCGCGCGCACCGAGGCCCTGCTCGCTCTGCTCCCAGGCAGGCTGGTTGTCTTGCGCGCAGATGGCCTGCAACACCGGCACGTCACGGCGCAGCGGGCGCAGGTTGGGGCGCTCCGGGCTGGACAGGGCAAAACCTGTGGTGTTGACCACCACTTCAGCTTCGACCTCGTCCATCCAGGCTTGCACCTGCTCAAGGCAGGCGGCATCTTTTAGGCTGGCAACGGCGATGGGCAGCGGGTTGAGCCCAGCGGCACGCATCCGCGCGCAGAACTGGTCGATGAACCCGGTATTGGCCGCTTGCAGGTGCGAGCGATAGAACAGCAGCGGCGCCACTGGGAAGTCGACCTGCCAGTCGGCGTACCAGTCGGCCAGGCCGGCATTGGCGATGCGCGGATGATAGACGCTGGTGCGCGGCAAGGGCTCGGGCTCATGCCAGGCGTAATCGCGGCCCAGCCAGGTGCTGGCGATGCAGTTGAACAGGTTCAGCGCATTGGCCTTGCCGCCCTGGCGTAGGTAGTGCCAGAGCCGCTCGGCGCGGGCGTCGCGCACGCTGCCCAGGTCGGTCAGCTCGGGGTCGGGACGGTCATCGCCGGGCACCAGAATCAGCTGTACCCCGCGCGCGGCCAGCTCGACCAGTTGCTCGACACCATAGCGCCAGTAGCCGACGCCGCCGTGCAGCGACAGCAGGATGACCTTGGCGTGACGCAGCACCTCATCGACGTACAGGTCGACCGAGGCGTGGTTCTGCACCTGCATCGGGTTGGCCAGGCGCACGCTGGGGAAATCCGCCGGCAACTGCTCGGCGGTTTCGGCCAGCAGCGCCAGGTGCGAATCACCGCTGCACAGAATCACCAGCTCGGCTGGGGTCTGGCCCAGGTCGGCGATGCTATCGTCGGGTACGAAGCCGCCGGGCTGGGTGCGCAGCAGGTGCATCGATCAGGCGCCCAGGGCCTGGCGCAGGCGCGCTTCGAGCACCGCGGCGTCGAGGTCCTGGCCGATCAGCACCAGGCGCGTGATGCGCGCTTCATCGCTGCGCCATGGGCGGTCGAAGTGCTTGTCGAAGCGGCTGCCAACGCCCTGGATGAGCAGGCGCATGGGTTTGCCGGGCACTGCCGCGAAGCCCTTGGCGCGCAGGATGCCGAACTCGGCCACCAACTGGCCCAGCGCATCGAGCAGCAGGCGCTCGTCGGCTTCGGGCAGGTCGAGGGAAATCGAATCGAAGGCGTCGTGGTCGTGGTCGTCGTGCTCGCCGTCTTCGTCGTGGTGCGAATCGTGGTGGGTGCGGCGGCCATCGATGTGCACCTCCGACTCGGCGCCAAGACCCAGCAGCACCTCCAGCGGCAGACGACCGCTGCTGGCTTCGATCACTTTCACCGCAGGCGGCAGTTCTTCCTGCACCTCGGCGCGGACCTTGGCCAGGCCCTCGGCGTCGATCAGGTCAGCCTTGTTCAGCACCACCAGGTCAGCACTGGCCAACTGGTCGGCAAACAGCTCGTGCAGCGGCGATTCGTGGTCCAGATTTGGGTCGAGCTTGCGCTGGGCGTCGACCTGGTCGGGGTAGGCGGCGAAGGTGCCGGCGGCGACCGCCGGGCTGTCGACCACGGTAATCACCGCATCGACGGTGCAGGCATTGCGAATTTCCGGCCACTGGAACGCTTGCACCAAAGGTTTGGGCAAGGCCAGGCCACTGGTTTCGATGAGGATGTGGTCCAGGTCGCCCCGGCGCGCCACCAACTCGCGCATCACCGGGAAGAACTCTTCCTGCACCGTGCAGCACAGGCAGCCGTTGGCCAGTTCATAGACCCGGCCGGTGGCCTCCTCTTCGCTGCAGCCGATGCTGCATTGCTTGAGGATGTCACCGTCGATACCCAGCTCACCGAACTCGTTGACGATCACCGCGATCCGCCGGCCCTGGGCATTGTCGAGCATGTGCCGCAGCAACGTGGTTTTCCCCGAGCCGAGGAAGCCGGTGACGATGGTAACGGGGAGCTTGGCCAGTGTTTTCATGGATCGGTGCCCTTGGCAGGATGGCGCGGGCATGCGGGACGATCGCCTGCGGCCAGGCTGGCCGAGCGTGCTCGCCACCGGATCACCCCGCCCGGTTGATAGTCGAAAGCCGTCCGAGGCAGGTCTCCTGGCTTGCACCGGGCTCATCAAGAGCTTGGACATCGACGCCTTCCCGCAGCTGCGCAGTGGCCGTGTCGATGTGCTTCGGTGCTTACAGTTGCGGGGGCAGCCGCGGCCTTTACCGCGTTCCCGTCTTAGCTCGGATGGGCAAAGACAGCCACCCGAGAACCTCGAAGCGGCAAGGCTACGCAGTGCCTGCCAGACGGTCAACCGCTGGCGGTGATTGACGGGAAATACGCCCCATGATTTGCTAGCGCACTTACGTTCAGGTGCCCCTTGTATTGGGGTGAAACGGGAAACCGGTGCGTCCGTGCTGCCCAGGCAGACAGGACAAGGCCGGTGCTGCCCCCGCAACGGTAAGCGAGCCAGGCGTCTTGACCACTGGGCCACTGCAACGGCCTGGGAAGGACGATGCCACGCACTGGAAGCCCTGCTTCCGCTCGCCAGCCCGGAGACCGGCCTGATGCGTCGATCTACACCCCGCGGTGGGCGGGCGCTGTCGTCTGCCTCAGTGCCGTCCGGTGCTGGGGCGTTCGCGCGTGGCCTGCCTTCGAAGAGTCTGTCTTTCAGTCAGCAGAGGAACGCGTCATGCCCATCACCAGCGCCAAACCTACCCTGGTCACCCCCACCACCCTGAGCCAGCGCATCACGGTCGCCCTCGGCGCCAGCCTGCTGGGCCTGTGCCTGGTGTACTTCGCCGGCTTCTCGCACATCGAAGCGGTGCACAACGCCGCCCACGACACCCGCCACAGCGCCGCCTTCCCCTGCCACTGAGACCGCCGCCATGATCACTCGTATCGCCCGCACCGCCGGGTTCAGTGGCCTGCTCGCCGCGCTGCTGCTGACTGCGCTGCAAAGCCTGTGGGTCAGCCCGCTGATTCTCCAGGCCGAAACCTTCGAGGTCGCCGAACCGGTGGCCACGCAGCACGAACACCCCGAGGGCGCCGCTACTCACGAACACAGCGCCGAAGCCTGGGCGCCGCAAGACGGCTGGCAGCGGGTACTGTCGACCACAGGCGGCAACCTGGTGGTCGCGGTCGGTTTCGCCCTGATGCTGGCCGCGCTCTATAGCCTGCGCGAGCCGAACAGGGTTGCCACCGGCGCGCTGTGGGGGTTGGCTGGCTTTGCCGTGTTCTGCCTGGCACCGACCCTGGGCTTGCCGCCGGAATTGCCGGGCACTGCCGCCGCCGATCTGGGGCAGCGACAGACCTGGTGGATCGCCACCGCCGCTGCTACCGCAGCAGGCCTGGGCTTGATGGTCTTCGCCCGCTCGTGGCTGTTCAAGCTGCTCGGCGCTGCCTTGCTGGTAGCGCCGCATGTGGTCGGCGCACCGCAACCGGAAATGCACGCAAGCTTGGCCCCCGAGGCCCTGGAGGCACAGTTCAAGCTCGCTTCATGGCTGACCAACGCCGCCTTCTGGCTGGCCCTGGGGCTGCTCAGCGCCTGGTTGTACCGGCGCGGCGCGCGTGCCTGACATGCCCGCTGAGCCGGCGCTGTATGCCGGCTTCGGCTGTCAACGCGGCTGCTCGGTGCAGGCGCTGTCGGCGCTGCTGCACGACACCTTGCACCAGCAGGGTCTGGCGGTTGCCTCGCTCAAGGCCATCGCCAGCATCGACCTGAAGGCTGCTGAACCGGGACTTGTAGCGCTGGCCGCGCAGCTGGGTCTACCGCTGCTGACCTTCGATGCCGCCACGTTGAACGGGGTCGTCGTCCAGCTTAGCCAACGCTCGGCCAGCGCCTTCGCCCACACCGGCTGCTGGGGTGTGGCCGAGAGCGCCGCGCTGGTGGCCGCCACCTGCGCCGAAGGGTCAGCGCGCCTGTGGGTCGAGCGGCGTGTCGCAGGCAAGGCTACCCTTGCGCTGGCTGGACGCGGATAATCGCGCCCTTTCGACCCGCAGCAAGGACTTTTCATGACGGTCTATTTCATCGGTGCCGGCCCTGGCGACCCGGAGCTGATCACGGTCAAGGGCCAGCGCCTGATCCGTCAGTGCCCGGTGATCATCTACGCAGGCTCGCTGGTTCCAGCGGCGGTGCTTGAAGGGCACCAGGCGCTGCAGGTGCTCAACAGCGCCGAGATGAACCTCGAACAGATCATCGAGGCCATCGACCACGCGCACCGCCAAGGCCAGGACGTGGCTCGCGTGCACAGCGGCGATCCGAGCCTGTATGGTGCCATCGGCGAACAGATCGCCAGGCTGCGCCTGCTCGACATTCCTTACCAGATCATTCCCGGTGTGACCGCCACCGCGGCCAGTGCCGCACTGCTGGGCTGCGAACTCACCCTGCCCGGCGTCGCGCAAACGGTCATCCTCACCCGCTACGGCGACAGCTCACCCATGCCTGCGGGTGAACAACTGGCCGATCTGGCCCGGCATGGCTGCACCCTGGCGATCCACTTGGGCGTCAGGCATCTGCCGCAAATCGTCACCCAGTTGCTGCCGCATTACGGTGCCCGGTGCCCGGTGGCAGTGGTGCACCGTGCCACCTGGCCCGACCAGGACTGGGTGCTGGGTACGCTCGAAGATATCGCCGACCTCACCAACGCCAAGGGCTTTCGGCGTACTGCGCTGATCCTGGTCGGTCCAGTGCTGGGCGATGCGCCGTTCTCCGAGTCGGCACTTTACCGCGCCAGCCACGCCCACCTGTATCGCCCCTGAGCCGCAACGCTCACCCGTTGCACCTCGCCTGCACTGCCGGGAAGGCGCCTTCCATCGTCTCCCCTGCGTAGGACGTCAGGCGTCGCCTAGACTGCACTCATCACCTTCGCTTGTAGGATTTTTCGTCAGATCATCAAGGCTTTTTCAACACTTCTCTGTCCGCCATTACTAAGCCGCCAGATTCGACGTATGGTGCGCGTCCTCTGCTGAGGCAGCGACGTGTTCCTGGGTGATTTCAGGAAACGGACCACCTTTCCGACAGGAGTTTTCCCATGACAAGCGTACTGGTAGTCGATGACCACGCTGCCATTCGATTTGCCGTAAGCATGTTGCTCGAGAACCAGCATTTCGACCTGGTCGGCACCGCCAGCGACGGCATGCAGGCGGTTGAAATGGCTCGCAAACTGCACCCCGACGTTGTCATCCTCGATATCGGCCTGCCACGCCTGGACGGTATGGAGGTGATCAAGCGCCTGCAACTGCTCGAGCCCGCCCCCAAGATCATGGTCCTCACCGGCCAACCTGCCGATCTCTACGTGCGGCGCTGTCTGGACGCCGGCATCTCGGCTTTCGTCAACAAGGACGAAGACCTCGACTCGCTGATCTTCGCCCTCAAGGCCCTGGTCAAAGGCTATTCGACCTTCCCGCAGATGGCCGTCAACAGCAGCTCGCTGGAAAGCGAGTCGGCGCGCCTGGCGAGCCTGTCGAACCGTGAGGTGGAAGTGCTGCGTCGCCTCACCCGCGGCGAAAGCAACAAGTTCATCGGGGAAAAGATGAACCTCAGCGCCAAGACCATCAGCACCTACCGCGGACGCATCATGGACAAGCTCAAGACCGAGTCGCTGGTGGAGATGGTCGACCTAGCCAAACGCAACCAAGTGAACTGAGCACCCATGAAGCGGATGCTGTCAGCCCTGCTGCTGACCGGGCTGATGGCCCTACCCGTTCAGGCCGAGGTCGACAGCCAGCCGCGCCAGTTGCTGGCGCGCTCACAGAGCGCTGCCCCCCCCATGACACTGAGCGACCTGGACCGCATCTGGCTCCAGCAGCGCGGCAGCCTGGTGCTGGGTAGCTCACAACCGGACTACCCGCCTTTCGAGATCAATACCAGCCTCAACGACTACGAAGGCCTGAGCGCCGATTATGCGGGACTTCTGGCCGAGCAGTTGGGCGTGCACATCGAGGTGCGACGTTTCTCCACACGCCAGCACGCCATAGACGCCCTGCACGCGGGCGAGATCGACCTGCTTGGCAGCTCCAACGCCTTCGAAGCCGCTGACGCCGATCTGGCCCTGAGTACCGCCTACGCCGACGACCTACCGGTGATCGTCGCCAGGCCAGGCCGCAGCCTGCGCAAGGATGACGACCTGTCCGGGCTGCGCCTGGCCAGCGTCGATCACTACCTGCCTACGGCCATGGTGCGGCGTCTGTACCCCAAGGCGCAGTTGACCCTCTACCGCTCGACCCTGGCAGGCCTGGCGGCCGTGGCGCTGGGCCAGGCCGATGTCTACCTGGGCGACGCCATCAGCACCGATTACCTGATCGGCATGAGCTACCCCGGACAGCTGAAAATCGATCACTTCGTCAATGCACCCGTCGGTGCTTTCGCCTTCGCCCTGCGCCGTGACGATCAGCGCCTGCGCAGTCTGATCAACCAGGCGCTGACACGGGTGTTCAACAGCGAGCGGCTGAACATCCTGCGGCGCTGGACCAGCGGTAACACCAGCATTCTGCTCGAGCGTCACCTCAGCGCCCTGACCGCCGAAGAGCAACGCTGGATCGATCAGCACCCGACGGTGCGCGTGCTGGTCACCGATACCCTGGCGCCACTGACCTTCAGCGATGCCAATCAGCAACCACGCGGTGCCACCCTCGACCTGCTCGAGCAGATCGGCCTGCGCACCGGGCTGCGTTTCCAGATCGTCCAGCGCGACTCGGTGCAGGCCATGGTCGAGCAACTGGTGCGCGGTGATGCGGAAATCATCGGCGCGCTGGGCTACGGCAGTCAGCGTGCCGCGCGGTTACGCTATACCCGCCCTTATCTGGTCAGCCCACGGGTGCTGATCACTCGCACGGACGAACCGCCGCCCGACCTCAACCAGATGCGCCACCTACGGGTGGCCGTGCTCAGCGGCTCACCCCTGCGCGATTCCTTGCGCCAGCGCTACGGCGCCATCCAGTTCGTCGAAGTGCCAAATCCGCTGCGCATGATGGAGGCAGTGGCCAATGGCGAAGCAGACATCGCCTTCAGCTCGCAGGTCAATGCCACCTACTACATCACCCACGTGTTCAAAAACGTGCTGCAGATCGCGTCGGTGCTCGACGAGGAACCGGCGGTCGCCGCGTTCGGTGTCGCGCCGCAGCTGCCGCTGCTGCAGCATATTCTCGACAAGGCGCTGATGAGCATCCCCCCGGACGAGCTGGAGCAACTGATCAACCGCTGGCGCACCAACGCGGTGGTCAGCGACAGCCCATGGCGCAATTACCGCACCCTGGTGCTGCAAGTGCTGGTGTTTTCCGCGCTGCTGCTGGCCGGTGTGGTGTTCTGGAACACCTATCTGCGCAAGCTGATCAATCAGCGCACCGAGGCGCAGCAGGCCCTTCAGGCACAGTTGACGCTCAGCCGCAGCCTGCTGGAACAACTGCGTCAGGCGAAGAACGATGCCGAACAGGCCAGCCAGGCGAAAAGCACGTTCCTGGCGACCATGAGCCATGAAATCCGCACGCCCATGAACGCCGTCATCGGCCTGCTGGAACTGGCGCTGGAAGACAGTCGCCGCGGCCAGTGCGACAGCGTCTCACTGCAGACCGCGCACGATTCGGCGATTGGGCTGCTGGAGTTGATCGGCGATATCCTCGATATTTCAAGGATCGAAGCCGGGCACTTGACCCTGCACTCGGTACCGACCGAGCTGTGCGAGCTGGTCAGCGCTACGGCCCGGGTCTTCGAAGGCAATGCGCGGGTCAAGGGTTTGTCGCTGCAGGTGCAATTGCCGCAGGCACCGGTGTGGGTCAAGGTCGATGCGCTGCGTTTGCGACAAGTGCTGTCGAACCTGCTGAGCAACGCCATCAAGTTCACTGAGCACGGCAAGGTCGTGGTGTCGCTGCAGCTCGAAGACAACGAAGGTCGATTGCGGGTGGACCTGCAGGTGCAAGACAGTGGTGAGGGCATCAGCGTTGCCGATCAGGCGCGGCTGTTCAGCACCTTCGGCCAGCTCGACTGCAGCAAGGTGCGGCAGGGCGCAGGCCTTGGTCTGGTCATCAGTCGCACCTTAAGCGAGCTGATGGGCGGCAGCCTTGAGCTGCAGAGCGTCAAAGGCGTCGGCACGCGGGTGCTGGTGCAACTGCCGCTCGAGGCCACGGAACCAGTGGCTGTGGTCACTGCGCCGCTTGGCGAAGAGGCGCTCGATGCAGCGCAGTTACGCGTTCTGGTGGTCGACGACTATCCCGCCAACCTGCTCCTGCTCGACAAGCAGCTGAGCACGCTGGGCCACCGCGTGGTAGTGGCCGAGAACGGCGAGGCGGCGCTGGCCCTCTGGCAGCCGGGCGCTTTCGACGTGGTGCTCACCGATTGCAGCATGCCGTTGCTCGACGGCCATGCACTGACCCGGCAGATCCGCGAGCGCGAACGGCAGACCGACAGCCCGCCGTGCCGGATCATCGGCATCACCGCCAATGCCCAGATCGAAGAGCGCGAGCGCTGCCTGGCCAGCGGCATGGACGATTGCCTGTTCAAACCGGTGGGATTGAAGACGCTCAAGACCCACCTGCCTGGCAGCGCCGTGCAGGTCCATGACGCACCTGCCAGCGGCTTCGACCTGGACAATCTGCTGCACCTGACCCAGGGTGACGAAAAGCTGGTGCGACGCTTGCTCGAACAACTCGCGCAAAGCAACGCCGAAGACCTCAACGCCCTGCACGCCCTGGGCGCAGAGCCCGGCAGGCAGGCGCTGCGCGAACTGGTGCATCGCATCAAGGGCGGCGCCAAGATGCTCAAGGTGCCGCAGGTGGTGGCCAACTGCGAGGCGCTGGAGCAGGCGTGTACGCAAGGCCTGCCGACCGGCCATGCGTTGCTTGCCCTGCAGGCCAGCCTGCAAGCACTGGCCAGCGAGCTGGAGGCGGGCCTCAGTGCAACTGCAGGGTCGAGCTGATCTGGCTGATGGCATCTACCACATGCCGCGAACCCTGCTGGATTTCCAGAATCACCGTGCCTGCCTCGTTGGCTAGCGCCACCCCGCGTCCGGTGCGGCTCAGGCTCGACTGCATGCTGGCCACGGCAGTCAATGACAGGTCATGGTTCTGCCGGACCACATCGACGATTTCCAGTGTGGCCTTGCTGGTGCGTGCCGCCAGGTTGCGCACTTCGTCAGCGACTACCGCAAAACCGCGCCCGTGCTCACCGGCGCGGGCTGCCTCGATGGCGGCATTGAGCGCCAGAAGATTGGTCTGATCGGCAATCCCGCGAATGGTCAGGACGATCTTGCCGATCAGTTCCGACTGCCGACTGACGGCATCCAGGCTGCGTGCGGCCTGGTTGAGCTCGGTGGAAATCTCTTCGATGACGGCGACGGTCTGCTGCACCACCTCGGTGCCCTTGCGGGCACTGGCGTCGGTTTGCACCGAACTGGCGTGGGCGGCATTGGCTGCGGTCTGCTGGGTGCTGACCTGCGCGGTGATGTCGCTGGCGACCTTGACCACTTTGCTGAGCCGGCCCTGGTGGTCGAAGATCGGGTTGTAAGCGGCCTCCAGATAAACCACACGCCCCTGCTTGTCGACCCGTTCGAAGCGATGACAGTGGTATTCACCACGATTGAGCGACGCCCAGAATTCGCGGTACTGCGCCGACTCCCGCTCCTGACGGCGGCAGAACATGCCGTGGTGCTGGCCGACGATTTCGTCCAGCTCGTAGCCCAGGGTGCGCAGGAAGTTGTCGTTGGCGGTCAGCACGTGGCCTTGGGGGGTGAATTCGATCACCGCCATCGCCCGGCCGATGGCCTGCAACAGATAGCGTTGCTCATGGGTCTGCTGGACCCGCTCGGTAACGTCGCTTGCGAGCAGCAGAATCCGCGTCACTCGCTGCTGCTCATCGCACACGGGCAAGTAGCTGGCCTCCAGCCACCGTTCTCGGCCTGCCTGATCGAGATGGATGAAGGTACCGCTGCGTGGCGTGCCGTGGGCCAGATCATGCCAGAGCTGACGATAGTCGAGGCTTTGGGCATAGCTCTGGCTGCACAGTCGCCGATGATGCTGACCGCGCAGCGTCTCGTCGGCATAACCCAACAGGGCACAGAAACCCTCGTTGGCGTCGATGATGGTGCCGTCCGCTGCCAGTTCCAGCATCGCCATCGAGTGGCTGATGGCGGCCAGTTTCGCCTCACGCTCTGCCAGCGCTTCACGGCAACGCTGGATTTCCATCAGATCGGACTTGCGACGGTAATCGAACATGACCCCGGCCTCCCTTATGCGCGGTGTGCTGAGCATAGATCGCCACTTTGGCCTTACAAGCATCTGGCCAGTACGCTCGTCGGATCTCAGGAGCTCTCGCGCACCATCAGCTCGAAGCCCAGATCAAGCTGGCTGACGGCGACCCGCTTGCCATCGAGCAGCGTCAGCAAAGCCTGGGCCGCGGCCCGTCCCACGGCCGCCCGCGGCGTGCGGATCGAGGTCAGCCGCGGCACCATGTGCGCCGAGGCGGGCAGATCGTTGAAGCCGACCATCGCCACCCGTCCAGGCACCGCGATGTCCTCGCGCAGCGCCTGCAGCACGGCGCCCTGGGCCAGGTCATCGTTGCAGAAGAACAGACCGTCGACGTCGTCGGCCTGTGCCAGCAACTGGCTGAACAGCGCCCCGCCCAGGGCGATGGAAGACGGCTCGGGGGCCAGCAGTTCCAGCTCTGGCGCACTCAGACCGGCCTCGGCCAGCCCCTGACGAAACCCCTCGGCACGCTGCATGACGCGGCGGTCGAGCTGGGCGGCGATGAATCCCAGGCGACGCCGCCCGCGTGCAATCAGGTGCCGAGCCGCAGCGCGGCCTGCCTCGAACTGCGAGAAGCCGACTGACAGCGCCTCACCTGCGCCCCCCAGTTCTGCGCCCCCCAGTTCCATCATGTGCACGCACGGCACTCCGCTGGCGGCAAGCATCTGCCGGGATGCCTCGCTGCGCTCAAGGCCGGTGAGCAGAATGCCGCAGGGCTGGTAGGCGAGGTAGTTGCGGATCAGGTTCTCTTCCTCGACCGCGTCGTAGTGGTAGTTGCCGATCAGCACCTCAAGGCCACGCGGACGCATCACCTCATGGATGGCTTCGAGGGTGTCGATGAACAAGTGGTTGGACAGCGAGGGAATCAGCACCACCACCGAATGGCTGCGTGCCGAGGCCAGGGCACGGGCCGCAGGGTTGGCGATATAGCCGAGCGTAGCGGCCGCGGCTTGGACTTTTTCAGCAAGCGCCGGCGCCACGGTGCTGACACCACGCAGCGCGCGCGAAGCGGTGATGGGTGAAACCCCGGAAAGCTTGGCCACCTCGGCCAGTGTGGGACGACCGGTGGTGCGAGAACCTGTGCGCGTCATGGTGTTGTCATTTTACTACTTGCATGGATGGGGAACGGCCACTAAGGTAGCGCTGTCTCAGGGCCTAGGCAATGCATCCTCGCTGGTCGGCATTGCTCGAGCGCCCGACTGCGTTCACCACAAGACCAATAAAACCCGGGAAGTAGCGCCAGCCTGCCTTGTAGCTGATTCAAGACAGCGCTATCTCGCCCCGCAGGAGGTACTGATGAATCCTTCCCTGTCCGCCATCGTGGTCATGGGCGTCGCTGGTTGCGGCAAAAGCTGCATCGGCTCGGCCATTGCCGGGAAAAGCGGCGGTCGCCTGATCGAGGGCGATGCCTTTCACCCTGCCGAAAACATTCGCAAGATGAGTGCCGGCATCGCCCTGGACGATGACGATCGAGCCGGCTGGCTGGTGCGTCTTGGCCAGGAGCTGCAAGCGGCCATCGCTGCCGGCGAGCGCCCCATCCTCACCTGCTCGGCACTCAAGCGCCGCTACCGTGAAACCCTGCGCGATGCCGTGCCGGGCCTGGCGTTCGTGTTCCTGCAGCTGACCCCCGCTGAAGCTGAACGACGCGTGCTGGCACGGCCCGGACATTTCATGCCGGCCAGCCTGATCGCCAGCCAGTTCGCTGCGCTCGAATCGCCAGAGGGCGAAGCCCTGACCCTGACCCTCGACGCCACCCAGCCAATCCCTACGCTGGCCGAGCAGGTCGATACCTGGTTAAAGCACCCAGGTGAGTCGGGACTGGCCCGCAGCGCCTAGAGGGCGCTGCCCCGGCTCACCGAAGACAGCGCTGTCCCAGACAAGCGCGGGTGCGCGTCCTGGCCTGGCCACGACGCATCGCTCAACACAGAACAACGATAATACCGAGGCATACTTCCATGTTCGGACTGGCTACAGACACCTTCCTGCTGCTCGACGCTCTGGTCACCATCATCGGCCTGATCGTGCTGATCACCCATTTCAAGGTCCACCCCTTCGTCGCCCTCACGCTGGCCGCCGGCTTCCTCGGCCTCACCTCGGGCATGCCGGTGGCCAAAGTGATGAAATCGTTCCAGGACGGCTTCGGCGGCGTGCTGGGCTTCGTCGGCATCGTCCTGGCGCTGGGCACCATGCTCGGCAAGCTGATGGCCGACTCCGGCGGCGCCGATCAGATCGCGCAGACGCTGATACGCGCCTTCGGCAAGCGCAACGTGCACTGGGCGATGATGTTCTCCGCCTTCCTGGTGGGCATTCCGCTGTTCTTCGAAATCGGCTTCGTGCTGCTGATTCCCCTGGTGTTCATCGTCGCCCGGCGCACGGGCGTCTCGCTGGTGAAGATCGGCATTCCGCTGCTCGCCGGGCTGTCGGTGGTGCACGGCCTGGTGCCGCCGCATCCGGGGCCGCTGCTGGCAATCGGTATCTTCAATGCCGATATCGGCCGCACCATCTTCTATGGCCTGTTGGTGGCACTGCCCACTGCCGTCATCGCCGGTCCGCTGTTCGGCACCTTCATCGCCCGCTACATTCCTGGCACGCCATCGCAAGAGCTGATGGACCAGATCGCCCGCGAGTCGCAGACCCGCGAGCTGCCCAGCTTCGGCATCACCCTGCTGACCGTGCTGCTGCCAGTGGCGCTGATGCTGCTCAAGACCTTCGCTGACGTGGTGCTCCCGGCCGAACACATCGTGCGCCAATGGCTGGACCTGATCGGCCACCCGATCACCGCCCTGCTCGCCGCACTGTTGCTGGCGTTCTACACCTTCGGCTCGGCACGCGGTTTTTCGCGTCAGCAGATCATGAAGATGCTCGACCAAAGCCTGGCGCCGACCGCGGCCATCGTGCTGATCGTGGGTGCCGGTGGCGGCTTCAAGCAGATGCTGGTCGACACCGGCGTGGGTAACGTCATCGGGCAGATGGCGGTGCAGGCCGAGATTTCACCCATTCTGCTGGCCTGGCTGGTGGCCGCGGTGATTCGTATCGCCACCGGTTCAGCGACCGTTGCCACCATCACCGGCGCCGGCATCGTCGCCCCAGTGGTGGAACTGGTGCCGGGCATCAACCGTGAACTGCTGGTGCTGGCCACCGGCGCCGGCTCGCTGATTCTGTCCCACGTCAACGACGCAGGGTTCTGGCTGGTCAAGCAGTACTTCAACATGACCGTGGCCGAAACCCTGAAAACCTGGACGCTGATGGAAACCCTGCTGTCGGTGGTGGGCATCATCTTCATCATGGCGCTGTCGCTGGTGGTGTGACCGTTGATCGGCACGGCCGCACCTTTGCCCCACGCCGTTGGCCCAAGGCAGTAGAGGCGGCCGTGCCCCGTTCAGCAGCTCCGTCCACATCCGGCGCTGCTGAACGGGGCTCGGTCGTCTCCTTCCCTTCGCAAAGGAGCCTGCCCGATGAAACGTTCACTGCTGTTAGCCGCCCTGCTCGTCTCGCCGCTGGCCCTGGCCGTCGGCACGGGACCTACCTACCCCGATGATCCGCACAACCCCGCGCCCACCCCTGGCGTGGGCACCACACTCGAACCCGTGCAGAAGAACATGCCGCGCGCTACCGATCCGCGCTTGCCCGACGACGATCAGCGCCTGCCTGCGGAAAATCAGCGCGCGCCGGCCAACCCGGCAGATGATCCGAGCCTGCCCGGTTCGGGCAGCACGGCGCCGATGACCCCGGCAACCCCCTCGACCACCAAGCCCTGAGCGGCTCGCGGCGCAGGTCAGTAGTCGAAACGCTCGACTGCCCTGCGCCGTTCGTTGTCGTCGCGTCGATCGTAGCTGGCGGTGGTCTGAATGTTGGCGTGGTGTGCCAGTTTCTGCGCGATGGACAGATCGTGTTCCTCGATCACCCGGGTGATGAACGCCCGGCGAAAATCATGCGGCATGATCTTCACACCCACTTGAGTTCCGCGCTGTCGGGCGATGTAGTAGATCGCATGCTTGGTGATGCGCGCGCGGGTGATGTGGTTGCCACGGCGGATGCGGTTGAACAGAAACTCATCGTCAGCCTCACCCACCGGTAGCTGGTCGCGGCGCAGATCGAGCCATGCCTGGAGTTTCTCGAACGCCCAGGGCGGTGCGTACTTGAGCAACTGGCGGTTGCCCTTGCCGCGTACCTGCAAGCTGCGCTCGACGAAACTGACGTGCGACAGGTCGATATCCACCGACTCCGACTTGCGCATTCCCGTGCCATACAGCAGCGCGATGATCGCCGCGTCACGCACCCCCTGCGGTCGCGGGTCGGCGGCGCACACCTCCATCAGTTCGCAAATCAGACTGCGGCGCAGGTTGCGCCCAGGCGGCAGGCGCGTGCCGCTGTCGGCCTTGATCTCACGGATACGCAGCAGTTGCTCATGGTCGATCAGGCCCTGGCGCCAGGCTTCGTTCATCACCCCACGAATGGCGTTGACGTACAGCGATGAGGAGTTGGGCGCGTAGCCGTCGCTGCGCAAGGCCGCAACCAGGCCGATCAGGTGGCCCGGTTGCAGGTGGTGCCAAGGCACGTCGGTGATGGCGTGGTCGTCGAAGCCAAGGCGGTCGGCGGCATCCTGCAGCACGTAACGCATGGTCTGCTGGCTGGACGGCGCCAGCCGCGCCAGGTACTGCAGCAGCGGGTTATGCAGGAGGTCGGTCACGGTGTACATCCTGTTGCGGGGCCACGTGGCTGGGGAAGCGACGTGGGCCGTAGAGCGGGGATCAACGGCTCAGATGGCTGCTGATCGGGAAAGCGGGTTGTCGGCGATGGTAACCGATTTACCTGGCCGCTTCGAACGCAGAGGATTTTGTCTCATGGCCCGTGGTCTAGAGTCAGGAATCGACGGAGACCTGACCGATGGCCCTGTACCGCCTCACCCACTCCCATCCGCGTCTGAGCCTGGCGACCCTGGTCGGCCTGCTTGGTGCCTGGCTGATTCCGGCGGACGACGCCGTACAACGGGTGCTGGCCGGCTGGAATCTGAGTGTCTGGCTATACCTGGCGCTGGTGCTGTGGCTGACCTGCCGCTCGGGGCCGGACACCGTACGCAAGGTCGCGCGCATCGAGGACGAAAACGCCGCCCTGGTGTTGTTCACGGTCAGCGTGGCGGCAATCGCCAGCCTGGCGGCGGTGACTTTGCAGTTGATCTCGAGCAAGGGCCTGCACGGTTCGGCACTGCTGCTGCACTACCTGTACACCGGCCTCACCGTAGCGGGCTCGTGGCTGTTGATCGGCACCATCTTCAGCCTGCACTACGCGCGGCTGTTCTATACCCACGACGGCAAGGACGTGCCGCTGCGCTTCGCCGATGGCGAGCGCTGCCCCGACTACTGGGACTTCCACTACTTCTCTTTCACCATCAGCGTGGCGGTGCAGACCTCCGATATTGGCGTGGCCGGGCGGCCCATGCGCCGGGTGGTGCTGGCTCACTCGCTGGTCGGCTTCGTATTCAACACGGCGATTCTGGGTTTCACCATCAACATCGCCGCTGGTCTGCTGAACTGACCGTCGGTCCGACGCTGCAAATGCCCTCACGGCGGATCAGAGCGAACCAACTGCTCTGGTACCGGCCTTTGGGGTGAAGGTGAATAGTCATCGTCTGTGAACCGCGTCACGTGGTCATGACGCCGTCATCGATTCGCGGGAACCTTTCTCCCAACCACTGCTATGGTAATGATTCCGCCCAACCCTGGGCGGGTTGGCCGTGACCTCGTTCAGGATGAACATGGAGGCTGGTATGAACACGATGACGTTTCCCAACGCATGTCAGGTCATGCGCTGGCATTTCCACCCTTTGGGTTTCGAAGCCAGCATGGATGCGCCGCGCAGCATGATCGCGCGCCTGTTCGACCGGGCCAGCGGCGAGACCGTGATGGCGATTGCCGGCATCCCTTGCGCGGCGATCATGGCACCGGCCGAGGTCGAGCGCATTATCGAAGCGGTGGAAGCGGAAATGGACGCCTTCGTGCCTTTCTGCGCGCTGCGCTATGCCGGCTGAGTCAGACCCACCTCATCGTGGCTCGAGCGCTTGGCGGTCGGCGTCGGCCTGGGTCTGATCCCAGCCGCCACCGAGCGCTGCAATCAGTTGCACGCTGGCGAGCAACCGACCTTGCAGCAGGTTGAGCACACTGCGCTCGTTGCTCAATGCCGTGGCCTGCACGTTGACCACGTCCAGATAGCCGATCAGCCCTGCCTTGTACTGGTTTTCGGTCAGGCGCAGCGATTGCCGTGCGGCGTCCAAGGCCTGCTGGCGGACCACAGCTTCGTCGCCGTACACCCTTAACTGCACGAGGTAGTTTTCCACCTCGCGAAAGCCATCGAGCACGGTTTGCCGGTATTGCGCGGCGGTCTGGTCATACACCGCCACGGTACGGTCGACCTCGGCGCTGCGCCGTCCGGCGTCGAACAGGGTCATGGCCAGCGACGGGCCGACCGACCAGAAGCGGTTGGGCAGCTCGATCCAGTTGCTGTAGCTGCTGCTGGAATAGCCGCCGCTCATGCTCAGGCTCAAGTCGGGGAAGTACGCTGCGCGGGCCACGCCAATGTTGGCGTTGGCGGCCATGACCCGGCGTTCGGCGGCGGCGATGTCGGGACGGCGCTCCAGCAGTTGCGAAGGCAGCTGCATAGGCACGCTCGGCAGCGCCGGAATCGCCGTACTCGGCGCCAGGGCGAAGTCCGCCGGCGCGCGCCCCAACAGCACGGCAATGGCATTTTCATACTGCGCACGCTGCCAGGCCAGGTCGATCAAGTCAGCTTCGGTGGTGTGCAGTTGGGTGCGGGCCTGGGCCACGGCATCAGGCCCGGAAATGCCGGCGCGGTACTGGTTTTCAGTCATGCGCAACGAGCGCTGGTAAGCCGCCACCGTGGCCTCGAGCAAGCGCTTCTGCGCATCGATGACGCGCAGTTGCAGGTAATTCTGCACCAGTTCCGATTGCAGGCTCAGGCGAATCGAGGCCAGCTCGGCGATGCTTGCCTCGGCGCTGGCCTGGTTGGCGTTGAGCGTCTCGCGCAGCTTGCCCCACAGATCGACTTCCCAACTCACGCCCAATTGCGCGTTGTAGGTATTGCGGATGCCGCTGCTGTTGTTCGACAGGCTCGAGCTGCTGCTGCCGGTGCCCTGGGACGAGCGGGTCTTGCCGACGCTCAGATCCAGGCTCGGGAACAGCGCGCCGCGGCTGCTGCGCACCAATGCCGTAGCCTGACGGTACTGCGCCTCGTACTGGGCCACGGTCTGGTTGCTGCGGTTGAGGGTGTCGACCAGCTGGTTGAGCTGGGCGTCATCGTACAGCTCCCACCAGTGCCCGCGCTGGACGTGGTCGGCCGGGCGTGCCTGGGTCCAGCCTTCGGCATGCTTGAACTGCAGCGGCGTGGCCAGCACCGGACGCTGGTAGTCGGGGCTCAGGCTACAGGCGCTGAGCAAGACCACGCACAGCCCGGCGCCGAGCACGCGCGAGCCGCGGCCGTCACCCAGGCGCTTGAGCAGGCGATGAAGTGGAGTGGTGGCGAAGGTCATAGCGGGGTTTCCAGAGCAGCGTCGGTGCGCACACCGCGCCAACGGTTGAATCGATGGCGCAGGCGGTCGAGGGCGAGGTACACCACCGGCGTCGTGTACAGGGTCAGGACCTGGCTGAAGACCAGGCCGCCAATGATGGTCAGGCCCAGCGGCTGGCGCATTTCCGCGCCCTCGGCGGTGCTCAGCAGCAACGGCAAGGCGCCGAGCATCGCCGCCAGGGTGGTCATCAGGATCGGCCGCAGGCGCAGCAGGCAGGCGCGGCGGATCGACTCCTCCGGCGACAGTCCTTCGTGACGCTCGAACTGCAAGGCCAGGTCGATCATCAGGATGGCGTTCTTCTTCACCACGCCGATCAGCAGGAACAGGCCGAGCAAAGAGATCAGGCTGAACTCGCCGCCGGTCAGGTACAGCGCCAGCAATGCGCCAACCCCGGCCGACGGCAAGGTCGAGAGGATGGTCAGTGGATGAATGTAGCTCTCGTAGAGCACGCCCAGCACCAGGTACACCAGCAGCAGCGCGCCGAGAATCATGAACGGCTGGCCTTCCTGGGTCTTGGCGAAGGCATCTGCGGTGCCGCCGAGCTTGGCGATCACCGATTCGGGCAGGCCCAGCTTGGCCACCGCCCGCTCCACCGCCGCCAGGGCCTGGTCGGGGCTGTAGCCTTCGGCCACATCGAAGGCGATGTCTTCGGAGGCGAACTGGTCTTCGTGGCTGACGCGGTCGTTGGCCAGGGTGTTTTCGTAGCGGGCGATGGTCGACAGCGGCACCCGCGCACCCGCGGCGGTAATCACCTGCACCTGCTCGAGGGTACTTGGGTCCCAGGCGTAGCGCGGGTTGATCTCCAGCACCACCTGGTACTGGTTGAGGGCGTCGTAGATGGTCGAGATCTGCCGCTGGCTGTAGGCGTTGTTGAGTACCGTGGTGACCATGTCCATGTCGATGCCCAGGCGCTTGGCCTGGTCGCGGTCGACCACCAGCGTCACCTGCTGGGTGCCGGCGCCGTCACGGGCATCGATGGCGGTCAGTTCTGGCAGTGCGCGCAGCGCCGTGGTGACCTTCGGGAACCACTCGCGCAGCGCTACGAGGTCGCCGCTTTGCAAGGTGTAGAGGTATTGCGACGAGCTCTGGTCGCGCCCGCCACCGCCCAGTTGCAGGTCCTGGTCGGCCATCAGGTACAGACGCCCGCCGGGCACCTTGGGCAGTTCCTTGCGCAAACGTTCGATGACCTTCTGCGCATCGACCTTGCGCTCGGCGATCGGCTTCAAACGCACCAGCACCATGGCGTTGTTGGTGCCGCTGTTGCCGCCGATGAAGCCGGCCACGCTCTGCACCGCAGGATCGGCCAGCAACGCTCGGCGATAGGCTTCCATCTTCGGCTGCATGACGGTGAACGACAGCCCGTCGTCGCCGCGGATAAAACCCATCAACTGGCCGGTGTCCTGCTGCGGCATCAGCGTCTTGGGCACGATCACGTACAGTGCGACGTTGAGCACGATAGTCGCCAGCAGGCTGAGCAGGGTCAGTTTCGGATGGCGCAGCACCCAGCCCAGGCTACGGTCGTAGCCGGCGACCATGCGCGCATGCTGGCGGTCGCTCCAGCGTTGCAGGCGGTTGCGCTGCGCCTCGTGGGGCTTGAGCCAGCGCGCGCAGAGCATCGGCGTGAGGGTCAGCGACACCAGCAGCGAGACCAGAATGGCCGCCGCCAGGGTGACCGAGAACTCCATGAACAGCCCGCGCACGATACCGCCCATGAACAGGATCGAGACGAACACCGCCACCAGCGAGACGTTCATCGAGAGCAAGGTGAAGCCGACTTCCTTGGCCCCGAGGAAAGCCGCCTGCAGCGGCTTTTCGCCGTTCTCGATGTGCCGGGAAATATTCTCGAGCACGACGATGGCGTCATCCACCACCAGCCCGGTGGCCAGGATCAACGCCATCAGCGACAGGTTGTTCAGCGAGAAACCGCACAGGTACATCACTGCGAAGGTGCCGACCAGCGACACCGGCACCGCCAGGCTCGGAATCAATGAGGCGCGCAGGTTGCCGAGGAACAGATAGACCACCAGAATCACCAGCGCCACGGCGATCAGCAAAGTGTGCTCGGCTTCCTGCAAAGTGGCCTTGATCACCGGCGAGCGGTCCATGGCGACGTTCAGTTGCACACTGGCCGGCAGCAGCGACTGCAACGCGGGCAATTGCTGCTTGATCTGCTCGACGGTCTCGATGATGTTGGCGCCGGTCTGCCGGTTGACCACCAGCAGCACCGCCGCACGGTCGTTGAAAAAACCACTGTTGTAGCGGTTTTCCACCCCATCGCTGACCGTGGCGACATCGGACAAACGCAGAATCGCCCCGTCCTTCTGGCGAATCACCAGCGACTCGTAATCCTTGGCCATGCCCAGCTGGTCGTTGGCCCGCACCTGCCAGTTACGCTCGGCATCCTCGACGAAGCCCATGGGCCGGCGCTGGTTGGCGTTGGACACCGCAGTGCGCACCTCATCCAGCGCCAGGCCGTACTGGTTGAGCAATTGCGGCTCGAGGGTGATGCGCACCGCTGGCAGCGAGCTGCCGCCGATCTGCACTTCGCCAACGCCACTGACCTGGGCCAGGCTCTGCGACAGGATGGTGTCGGCCAGGTCGTACAACTGGCCCTTCTGCAACACGTCGGAGGTCAGCGAGAGCACCATGATCGGCGCCTGCGACGGGTTGATCTTCTTGTAGGTGGGCATGCTGCGCATACCGCTGGGCAGCAGGTTGCGCGCTGCGTTGATGGCCGCCTGTACCTCGCGGGCGGCAGCGTTGATGTCGCGGCCCTGGTCGAAGCCGATGATCACCCGGGTCGAGCCCTGGTTGGAATTGCTGGTCAGGGTGCTGACCCCGGCGATGCTGCCCAGCTTGCGCTCCAGCGGCGTGGCGACGGTGGCGGCCATCACCTCGGGGCTGGCCCCAGGCAGGTTGGCCTGGACCACGATCACCGGGAAATCCAGCTGCGGCAGCGGCGACACCGGCAACAGACCAAAGCTCACCCCGCCGAGCAGCATGATCGCCAGACTCAGCAGCAGCGTCGCCACCGGGCGACGAATGAACGGCGCCGAGAGGTTCATGCGTCAGCCTGCTGCGCTGCCGTACGCCGCCGCCAGCGCTGCGCCAGACGGTCGAAGTACAGGTAGATCACGGGCGTGGTGAACAGCGTCAGTACCTGACTGACCAGCAGCCCGCCGACCATCACCAAGCCCAGCGGCTGGCGCAGCTCGGCCCCCGAACCACTGGCGAGCATCAGCGGTATGGCGCCGAACAGCGCCGCCAGGGTGGTCATCAGAATCGGCCGGAAGCGCAGCAGCGCCGCCTGGTAGATCGCCTCGCGCGGCGCCATGCCCTGGTTGCGTTCGGCCTCCAGGGCGAAGTCGATCATCATGATCGCGTTCTTCTTGACGATGCCGATCAGCAGAATGATGCCGATGATGGCGATCATGCCCAGATCATTGCCGCTGAGCAGCAGCGCGAGCAAAGCGCCCACCGCAGCCGAAGGCAGGGTCGAGAGGATCGTCACCGGATGGATGTAGCTCTCGTAGAGCACGCCCAGCACGATGTACATGGTCACCACGGCGGCCAGAATCAGCAGCAAGGTGCTCGACAGCGAGGCCTGGAACGCCTCGGCAGCGCCTTGGAAGCGGGTCTGCACGCCAATCGGCAGGCCGATTTGCTGCTCGACCTCGCCGATCACTTTCACCGCCTCGCCCAGCGATACGCCGTCAGCCAGGTTGAACGACATCATCACCGCCGGGAACTGGCCGATGTGGGAAATCGCCAGCGCCGCCTGGCGCTGCTCGACCTGGGCCAGCGCAGAAAGGCGCACTTGCCCGCCATCGGCCGCCTTGACGTGAATCGAGTCGAGCGCCTGCAGGCCGCCGCTGCTGGCATTCTGTGCCTGCAACACCACGCGGTACTGGCTGGCCTGGGTGTAGATGGTGGAAATCTGCCGCTGACCGAACGCGTCATACAGCGCGCTGGTGATCTGCGCGGCGGTGATGCCCAGGCGGCTGGCCTTGTCGCGGTCGATGTTGAGGTACACCTGCAAGCCCTGGTCCTGCAGGTCGCTGGCGACGTCGGTGAGTTCGGCGCGCTGTTGCAGGGCCTGGACCAGCTTGCCGCTCCATTGCGCGAGCATCTCGGCATCGGGTGACGACAGACTGAACTGGTACTGGGTGCGGCTGACCCGGTCTTCGATGGACAGGTCCTGCACCGGCTGCATGTACAGGCGAATGCCGACCAGCTTGTCCAGCTTGGGTTGCAGGCGGTTGATCACCGCTGCGGCGGTGTCGTCGCGCTCGGCGTGGGGCTTGAGGTTGATCAGCAGGCGACCGCTGTTGAGCGTGGCGTTGTCGCCGTCCACGCCAATGTAGGACGACAGGCTTTGTACCGCCGGGTCTTGCAGGATCAGCCGGCTCAGCGCCTGCTGGCGTTCGCTCATGGCGGCGAACGAGGTGGCCTGGGGCGCTTCGGAGATGCCCTGGATGACCCCGGTGTCCTGCACCGGGAAGAAGCCCTTGGGCACCATCAGGTACAGCACCACGGTGAGCACCAGGCTGCCGATGGCCACCAGCAAGGTGAGCGGCTGGTGACGCAGCACCCAGGTCAGGGCACTGGAATACCGCGCGATCAGCCAGTCGATCCACGCCCCGCTGGCGCGGTAGAAGCGGCCCTGCTCGTGTTCCTTGGGCTCGGGCTTGAGCAGCCGCGCGCACATCATCGGCGTCAAGGTCAGCGATACCACCAGGGAAATCAGGATCGCCACCGCCAGGGTGATGGCGAACTCGCGGAACAGCCGCCCGACCACATCGGCCATGAACAATAGCGGAATCAGCACGGCGATCAGCGACAGGGTCAGCGAAACCAGGGTGAAGCCGATCTGCCGAGCGCCCTTGAGCGCCGCTTGCAGCGGCGTCTCGCCCTCCTCCAGATGCCGGGAGATGTTTTCCAGCATGACGATCGCGTCGTCGACCACGAAGCCAGTGGCGATGGTCAGCGCCATCAGGGTCAGGTTGTTGATCGAAAAACCCGCCAGGTACATCACCCCGAAGGTGCCGATCAGCGACAGCGGCACGGCAATCGAAGGAATGATCGTCGCGCTGACCCGGCGCAGGAACACGAAGGTGACCATCACCACCAGCACGATGGCGATCAACAGCTCGTGCTGCACATCGGTGACCGCCGCGCGGATGGTCTGAGTGCGGTCAGTGAGTACGCTGACATCCAGCCCGGCGGGCAGGTTATCGGTGATCGATGGCAGCATCGCCTTGATGCGGTCGACCACTTCGATGACGTTGGCCCCTGGCTGGCGCTGGATGTTCAGCAGCACCGCCTGATTCTCGTTGGCCCAGGCGGCGAGACGTTCGTTTTCCGCGCCGTCGACGATTTCGGCGACGTCCTTCAGGCGCAGTGGCGCACCGTTGTTGTAGGTGAGGATGAGGTTGGCGTATTCCTCGGGCGAGCGCAGCTGGTCGTTGGCATCGAGCATCGATACCCGTGTCGGGCCGTCGAAGTTGCCCTTGGGCTGGTTGACGTTGGAAGCACCGACCAGGGTGCGCACATCCTCAAGGTTCAGCCCGGCTGCGGCCAGGGCTTCGACATTGACCTTGATGCGCACCGCTTGGCGCTGGCCGCCGGCGATGCTGACCATGCCCACGCCGCTGATCTGGGCGATTTTCTGCGCCACGCGGGTGTCGACCAGGTCGTTGAGCTTGGGCAGAGGCAGGGTCTTGGAAGAAATCGCCAGGGTCAGCACCGGGGTGTCGGCCGGGTTGACCTTGTTGTACACCGGCGGCGCTGGCAGGTCGCTGGGCAACAGGTTGCTGGCAGCGTTGATGGCGGCCTGCACCTGCTGTTCGGCGACGTCCATGTTGACGTCCAGGCTGAAGCGCAGGGTCAGCACCGAAGCCCCGCCCGAGCTGGTCGAGGCCATCTGGGTAAGGCCCGGCATCTGCCCGAACTGACGTTCCAGGGGCGCGGTGACGGCGCTGGTCATCACCTGCGGGCTGGCGCCGGGGTACAAGGTCATGACGCGGATGGTCGGGTAATCGACCTGCGGCAGGGCCGAGACCGGCAACAGCTTGTAGGCGATCAACCCGGCAAGGACGATCGCCAGCATGCTCAGCGTGGTGGCGACCGGGCGCAGGATGAACAGGCGCGAGAGGTTCATGCACCGGCCTTCGCTGCATCGGCCGGCTGCGCCGCGCTGTCGCTGTCCTTGCCTTGCAGTTGCTGGCCTGGGCCTGCTGGCACCTGCGAGCTGTCTTCGACCACTTCCACCACCGTGCCTTCACGCAGGCGGTCGGTGCCTTCGAGCACCAGCCGGTCGCCTGCCGCCAGGCCATCGAGAATCACGCTCTGCTCGCCATCGCTGGGGCCGACCTTGAGCGGGCGCACGCTGATCTTGTTATCTGCATTGACCACGTAGGCGAAGGTGCCGTCGGTGCCGAACTGAATGGCCGCAGCCGGGGCCACCACCACCTGCTTGAGGGTATCGGCGAGCAGGCGGACGTTGACGAACTGGTTGGGGAACAGCGCCTGGTCACGGTTTTCGAAGCGTGCCTTGAACTTCAGGGTGCCGGTGCTGGTGTCGATCTGGTTATCGGGGCTGGCCAGTACGCCGGTGGCCTGCTGCTTGGATTCGGCGCGGTCCCAGGCCTCGACCGGCAGGCTGGCGCCAGTGCGGTAGCGCTCAAGCACCGTGGCCAGTTCGGTTTCCGGCAAGGTGAAGGCGACATTGATCGGCTGGGTCTGGGTGATCACGGCGATCGCTGCGGTGTCATTGGCCGCCACCAGGTTGCCCAGATCGAGCTGACGCAGGCCGACGCGGCCGCTGATGGGCGCGCGGATCTGGGTGAATTCAAGGTTCAGGCGGGCATCGCTGACGGCGGCCTGATTGGTCTTGATCAGGCCCTGAAATTGCGCGAGCTGCGCTTCGGCGGTGTCGAGGGTCTGTTTGGCGATGCTGTCTTCCTGGTACAGGCCTTTGTAGCGGGCGACATCGATCTGGGCATTTTTCAGTTGCGCCTGGTTCTGCGCCAGGGTGCCTTCGGCCTGCTGCAAGGCGATGCGGTAGCTACGCGGGTCGATCTCGGCGAGCAGATCACCGGCCTTGACCTGCTGGCCTTCCTGGAAATGAATCTTCACCAGCTCGCCGGACACCCGACTGCGCACGTTCACCGTGTTGGTGGCGGTGACCGTACCCAGGGCCTTGTAATAAAGCGGGAAGTCTTGCTTGCGCGCCGGTTCGACACGCACCGGTACGGCCTCTGCCGAGCCGCCAAAGCCTGGCCGGCCCCCGGCCTTGGGCGCCTTGTCCGCCTCGGCAGGCCACAGCCACCAGGCCAGCACGGCCACCAGTAGCAGGATCAGCAGGCCGATGAGCCAGCGACGAGGGGAGCGGGAGACGGGAGCTTGCATGGGTTGAACAGACCTTGTTCGAGAGACAGCAGTGTCGGGAGGTGTGAACGATAAGCATTGCGAGGGGTTTAGCAAAGGCCCTTTACAGCGCCTTTACCCACGCCAGACGCAATTGGCGCTGGGCACTTTAAATAAAAACGGCCTGGAATGGCTTCCAGGCCGTCTTGGTGCGCTACCTGATGTGTCGGCAAACCCTGGGGGCCTGCCCTGCCCGGCTTACTTCAGGACAGCCAGCGCCGCGTCGTAGTTCGGCTCGCTGCCGACTTCGGCGACCAGTTCGCTGTGCAGCACTTTATCGTGCTCATCGAGCACTACCACCGCGCGCGCAGCCAGGCCGGCCAGCGGCCCCTCGGCAATGGCGACGCCGTAGTTTTCCAGGAACTCGGCGCCACGCAGGGTCGAGAGGTTCTTGACGTTTTCCAGACCTTCAGCACCGCAGAAGCGCGCCTGGGCGAACGGCAGATCGGCGGACACGCAGAGAATCACGGTGTTGGCCACGTCGTTGGCCTGGGCATTGAACTTGCGTACCGAGGTGGCGCAGGTCGGGGTATCGACGCTTGGGAAGATGTTCAGCACTTTGCGCTTGCCGGCGAAATCAGCCAGCGACACGTCCGCCAGACCTTCACCGACCAGCTTGAACGCAGGTGCCTGGGCACCGACCTGAGGCAGTTCGCCGTTGACCTGGACCGGGTTGCCTTTGAGGGTGACTTGAGCCATGGAACGGGTTCCTTTTGCACAGTTGAAGAGGACGAGGAGTTAAGCATGAAGCCAGGCGGGTGCCTATGGGCGGGGGTGAAATTGTTGCGGGGAGTGTGGACAGGCCGTCGCGGCTTCAGCCGCGAACAATTATTGCCTGCCCACTCAAAAAGCCAGCTTTCAGCTCACCAACCCGTACACCACCGAGGTCAACGCCACCAGCCCCACCAGGGTGACGAACACATTGGACATCGCCCCGCTGTACTTGCGCATCGACGGCACGCGGCGGATGGCGTACATCGGCATGAGGAACAGCAGCACGGCGATGATCGGCCCGCCGAACGATTCGATCATGCTCAGGATGCTTGGGTTGAGCGTGGCGACGATCCAGCACACCACCAGCATCAGGCCGGCGACCACGCGGTCGAGGGTCTTCTCGCCGGTGCGCACGCCAGCTTTGGTCAGCATGCCCTTGAGGCCCTCGCTGGCCCCGATGTAGTGACCGAGGAACGACTTGGCGATGGCGACAAAGGCGATCAGCGGCGCGACGAAGCGGATGATCGGGTTTTCCAGGTGGTTGGCCAGGTACGACAGAATCGACAGGTTCTGTGCCTTGGCTTCGGCCAGTTGAGCGGTGTCGAGGGTCAGCACGCAGCTGAAGACGAAGAACAGCACCATCGCCACCATCAGCAGGTGCGCGCGCATCAGCACCTGGCCGCTGCGCTCGTCGGCGTGCTCACCATAGCGGCGCTTCTGGTCGACGGCGAAGGCCGAGATGATCGGCGAGTGGTTGAATGAAAACACCATCACCGGAATCGCCAGCCACACGGTGTGCAGGAAGGCCGAGCCGCTGGGCAACTGATGCGCGGTGTCGAGGATGCCGCCGGTCCAGTGCGGAATCAGGTACAGGCCCAGCAGCGCCAGGGCGACGATGAAGGGGTAGACCAGCAGGCTCATGACCTTGACCGTGGCCGCCTCACCGCAGCGCACGATGGCCAGCAGGCCAAGAATCAGCACGAACGCCAGCAGCGCGCGGGGCGGGGGCTGCATGTGCAACTGGTGCTCCATCACGCTGGCGACGGTGTTGGTCAGCGCCACGCTGTAGATCAGCAGAATGGGGAAGATGGCGAAGAAATACAGCACGGTGATGACAGCGCCCGCGGTGAGGCCGAAATGTTCCTCCACCACCTCGGTAATGTCGCCGCCGCGCCCGGACAGCACGAAGCGGGTCAGGCCGCGGTGGGCGAAGTAGGTCATCGGCAGCGCCAGCAGCGACAGGATCAGCAGCGGCCAGAAGCCACCGAGACCGGCATTGATGGGTAGAAACAGGGTGCCGGCACCGATGGCGGTGCCGAACAGGCCGAGCATCCAGGTGGTGTCCTGACGGGACCAACTGGCCAGCTCTGTAGGGGTCGATTGGTATTGTTGTTCAACGCTTGGGGCCTGCTCATTCATTCCGGGTGCAACTCCACTCGCAAGACTGCAACAGGCTGAGCATGGCGAAACACGGGGGTCGCGCCAGCCCAACCGAAAAAGAGGGGCGCGATTGTGCACCCATTGGGGGCGCTTGCGAAGCCCTCTCCGAGCAGCGGTTGCACCTTTAGCCACCGGTCGCACCAAGTCCCAGGAAGGCACTCAAGTTTAGGGCCGTGTGATGCGCTGGGTTACACTGGCGACCCTTTCAGCCGTCAACATACGACCATGATCCAGTCCGATCTCGACCTGTTCGGCGGCCAGACCCAGCGCCTGGCGAGCCACACCGTGCTGCTGCCGGGCCTGGTTCTGGAGCGCGTCGAGAGCCTGCTCGACGTCCTGCGCCCAGTGCTGCGCGCCGCGCCTTTTCGGCACATGAGCACCCCGGGCGGCCAGGCCATTGGCGTGCCCGTGAGCAATTGCGGAACGCTTGGCTGGATCAGCGATGCACGTGGCTACCGCTACACCGAGCACGACCCGCTGACCGGCGCGCCCTGGCCGGCGCTGCCAGCGCTGCTGGTGGAAGTGGCTGCGCAAGCGGCCCTGGCGGCAGGCTTCGAGCACTTCCTGGCCGACACCTGCCTGATCAACCACTACCTGCCCGGCACCCGGCTGTCGCTGCATCAGGATCGCAACGAGCGCGATTTCAGTCAGCCCATCGTGTCGATTTCCCTGGGCCTGCCGGCGGTGTTCCTGCTCGGCGGTCACGCGCGCAACGAGGCCACGCAGCGGGTGCCGCTGAACCATGGCGATGTGCTGGTGTGGGGCGGCGAAGACCGTCTGCGGTTCCATGGCGTGCTGCCGATCAAGCCAGGTGAGCACCCGCGCATGGGCGCTCGGCGCATCAACCTGACCCTGCGCAAGGCGCGCTGAACGGCGCGGGCTGTGACAACCGACGCGCGCACCATTATGCTGCGCGGGTATGTCCCCTCTCGCCACTATGTGAGCGCCGAATATGAAAATCGATGACATGGACGCCTTCGTGGCAGTCATCCGCTGCCAGTCGACCAACCTTGCCGCCGAAGCGCTGCAACTGACCCAGCCGGCCATTACCCGGCGGGTGCAGAACTTCGAGGAAGACCTCGGCGCCACCCTCCTCGACCGTCACACCAAACCGCTCAAACCGACGCCAATGGGCGTGCGCGTGTTCGAGCAGTGCAAGGCGATCCTGCGCGAAATCGACGCCTTGCACGAACTGGTGGCCAATGACGGTGCGCCGTCGGGGACCTTGCGCCTGGGCGTGCCGCAGACCCTGGGCGATGTGCTGCTGCTCGATGCCCTCGGGCAATTGCGCGAGCGCTACCCGGCGTTGCGCACCCAGGTCACCAGCGGTTGGGGCAGCAGCCTGATCGCACGCATGGAAAATGCCGAACTGGACGCCGCCGCCGCGCTGTTCCCGGCCGGCAAGATCTTTCCTGAAGGCATCGCCAGCCAGTCGTTGATGCGCATGCCACTGCGGGTGGTCGCCGCCAAGGGCAGCGCGGTCAAGCGCAGCTACAAGCTCAAGGACTGCTACAGCCAGGGCTGGGTGCTCAACCCCGACGGTTGCGGCTTTCGCGCCGGTTTGCAGCGCGCCCTGAGCGAACAGGGCCTGAGCCTTGCGATCAACCTGGAGACGTTCGGCACCGACCTGCAATTGGGCCTGGTCGCCAACGGCCAGGGCCTGGGCCTGGTACCCGAACCGCTACTGCAAGCCAGCCGCCACCGCGATCAGCTGGACGTGCTGCAGGTCAGTGACTTCAAGCCGCAGGTCGACCTGTGGCTGTTCCATCCGCGCTATCTGGGCAACCTGCAAGAACCAGTGGAGCTGTTCGGCAGCATTGCCGGGCGCTTGCTCAACGGCGCTTCGGCCAGCCCTATTAAATAAAAGTTTTGCATTAACAAACTTACCTTTGATTCTATAAACAAATAATTAGCTTAGAAGCAAAAAGACTTTTACAGCGTCCATTCAGAAGAATACGGTCTTAAGCAACCCCGTATTCCAGGATGGACCCCATGCGTTACGCCCCCTCCGACGCCACCCTGGCCGAACTGACCCAGGCGCTGGCCACCAACGCCGAGCGCTACGACCGCAGCGGCGAATTTCCTGCCGACAACATCGCGCTGCTGCACCAGCACGGTCTGCTTGCGCTGACCGTGCCGACTGCCCTGGGCGGCGCGGGCGCCGACCTTGCGACCGCACGCCGCGTCGTTGCGGCCATCGCCAAGGGTGACCCGGCCAGCGCGCTGATCGTCGTCATGCAGTACCTGCAACACCTGCGCCTGCAGGACGACACGCGCTGGCCGCTGCACCTGCGCCAGCGCCTGGCCCGCGAGGCGGTGGCGCACGGTGCGCTGATCAATGCCTTTCGCGTCGAACCCGAACTGGGCACCCCGGCCCGCGGCGGCCTGCCGGCAACCATGGCCAGGCGCAGCGCCGAGGGCTGGCGCCTGTCGGGGCGCAAGCTGTACTGCACCGGCAGCTATGGCCTGAGCTGGTACCTGGTGTGGGCGCGCAGCGATGATGCCGATCCGCTGGTCGGCGGCTTCCTGGTACACCGCGATACCCCCGGCATTCGCATCATCGAGGCCTGGGACCACTTGGGCATGCGCGCCACCTGCAGCCATGAAGTGCATTTCGACGAGGTGCTGATTCCCCTTGAGCACGCCGTGGCGGTGAGTCCGGCCAGCGCGCCACGCGCCGAGTTCGACAGCGAAACGCTGCTGTGGATGTCGACCCTGCTGCCGGCGCTGTACGACGGCGTGGCCCAGGCCGCGCGCGACTGGCTGCTGGGCTTTCTGCACCGCCGCGTGCCGAGCAACCTCGGCGCTGCCCTGGCGAGCCTGCCGCGGTTCGAGGAACTGGCCGGGCGTATCGATACCTTGTTGTTCGACAACCGTACCTTGCTCGACGCCGCGGTCGCCGGCCTGGTGCCTGCCGTGCATGCCGGCCAGCTCAAGCAACGGGTGTGCAGCCATGCCATCGAGGCGGTGCAGTTGGCCGTCGAGGCTGCCGGCAATCCTGGGCTTTCGCGCAGCAATCCGTTGGAGCGGCACCTGCGCGACGTGCTCTGCAGCCGTATCCACACGCCCCAGGACGATGTGGTGTTCGCCCAGCGCGGCCGCGCCACGCTAGAAGGCGCCCGCCCATGAGCCGCTCGATCATCGCCCGCCAATTGGACGCCGCTGCCAACGCTGCATTGCCTGCGCTACGGTCTGAGCACCAGGTGCTCGTAGCCCCCCTGACCACTGACACCCGCGGCCTGATCGACGCTCGCGTGCTGGCCCGTGCCAAACCCGGCCTGCAACTGATCAACATCGCCCGAGGCGGCCTGCTTGATCAGCAAGCGCTGCTCGGTGCGCTGGACGAAGGGCGCATCGGCCGCGCCAGCCTCGATGTCAGCGACCCCGAACCACTGCCCGATGGCCACCCGCTGTACCGCCACCCAAAGGTGTACCGATCGCCGCACACCGCAGCGATCAGTGCCGACGGGCCACAACTGTTGCTGCAACGTTTTCTCGACAACACCGCCCGCTACACCCAGCAGGCGCCCTTGCACAACCTGGTCGACGCCCAGCGCGGCTACTGACTTTCCGGAGCCTTCCATGAATTCACTGTCTGTTGTTCCCAGCCAAGCCCCCGACCTGCGCCAGCGTGTCAGCGCCGAAGAATGGCAAGTGCGGGTCAAGCTCGCGGCGGCCTACCGGCTGGCCGCCCTGTTTCGCTGGACCGACCACATCTATACGCATTTCTCGGCCCGTGTGCCCGGGCCTGACGAGCACTTTCTGATCAACGCCTTCGGCTTGCTGTTCGACGAAATCACCGCCTCCAACCTGCTCAAGGTCGACGTCGATGGCACCCTCATCGATGACCCGCTGGGGCTGGGCATCAACCAGGCAGGCTATGTCATCCACAGCGCCATCCACCGCGCGCGTCCTGATCTGAAGGCCGTGCTGCACACCCATACCCGCGATGGCGCGGCGGTCTCGGCGCAGCGTGCCGGCCTGCTGCCGATCTCCCAGCACGCGCTGGCCTACTACAGCCGAGTGGCCTACCACGACTACGAAGGCGTAGCGCTGGATCTGGACGAGCAAGAACGCCTGGTCGCCAACCTGGGCCAGAGCAACATCTTCATTCTGCGCAACCACGGCCTGCTCACCGGCGGGGTCAGCGTCGAGCACGCCTTCCGTGAACTGCATGGCCTGGAGCGCGCCTGCAACATTCAGATCGCTGCCCAGGCCGGCGGCAACGCCGACTTGCTGCACGCAGCGCCAGCGGCGATCGCCAAAGTTCACGAGCAGGCCAAGCGCTTCTCCGAAGGCCACGGCGAAGGCATTCAGCGGCACTGGGATGCCCTGATTCGCCAACTCGACCGCCACGGTCGCGATTACCAGGCCTGAACCCATCAGCACCACGTGCGCCGCTGCTGGCCCCTGCTCTCCCACCCTCCTACGGCGCCACCCCCGCCGCTTCGTACCAGGACGCTGCCATGACCCACCGACTCTCGCTCAAACACCTGCTCGCCAGTTGCACCCTGGCCATGGCCGTGGCCGGCTGCTCGCCCCAGGCCGAGACCGACGCCGGGCAGACCCTCAACATCGCTTTCTGGGGTGACAACACCACGCTGGTCAGCGTCGATCCGTTCCAGGTCTACTGGCTGGAACACCGTGTGCTGCTGCGCAACGTGGTCGAATCGCTGACCGACCAGGACCCACTCACCGGCAAGATCATCCCCTGGCTGGCGCAGTCCTGGAGCGTCAGCGATGACGCCCTGAGCTACACCTTCACCCTGCGCCAGGACGTGACCTTCAGTAACGGTGAGCGCTTCGATGCCGCCGCGGTGAAGACCGCCTTCGACAGCAACAAGGCCTTCGCCGACGAACTGCCGGCCACCTTCGGCGCCACCTACCTGGCCGGTTACGAGCATGCCGAGGTGCTCGACCCGTTCACCGTGCGCCTGGTGCTGTCGCGACCCAACGCGGGCTTCCTGCAAGCCACCTCGACCACCAACCTGGGCATTCTCGCGCCGGCATCGTATGCCCTCAGCGCCCAGCAGCGCTCGCTGGGGCAGATCATCGGCAGCGGCCCGTTCGTGCTCGAACACTACACCCCGGAAGTCGGCGCGAAGTTGCGCAAGCGCCCCGACTACGCCTGGCCGTCGGCCAATGTCGCCAACCGCGGCGCCGCCCACCTCGAGGTGGTGAACATCAGCTACACCCCGGAAGAGAGCGTACGCAACGGCCTGTTCCTGCAAGGCAAGACCGACATTCTCTGGCCGCGCAACCCGTTTTCCGAGGTCGACCTCAAGCTGCTGCAATCCAAAGGCGCGACCATTCAGAGCCGCTCGCTGCCCGGCCCTGCGCTGAACCTCTACCCCAACACGCGCAATGGCCGCGTGCTCGGTGACCGTCAGGTGCGGCTGGCCCTGCAAAAGGCCATCGACCGCAGCAGCTATGCCCATACCGTGTACAACGCCGAGTTTCCGGTGGTCAGCGGCGTGTACGACGTGACCACGCCGTACTTCAAGCCTCAGACCGACAAGCTCGCCTACGATCCGCGCGGTGCCGAGCGTTTGCTCGAGGATGCCGGCTGGCACACGGGCAGCGATGGCTACCGCTACAAGGACGGCAAGCGCCTGAGCCTGCGCTACAACCTCTCACCTGCCGAGAGCGCCGGCGACGTGCTGGTGCAAGACCAACTGCGCAAGGTCGGCATCGACCTCAAGCTCAACGTGCTGACCCGCGCCGAGTGGGTGGCCGGCAATGCCTCGGGCAATTACGACCTGACCTCGACCTACATGACCCGCGCTGATCCGATCATCCTGCAGACCATTCTCGATCCGCGCGCTGCCAACAGCGCCACCCTGGCCACCAATACCTACGAACCGCATACGCTGGAAGCGGTCAAGGCACTGTTCGATCGCGGCATCACCGCGACCGCCGACGCCCAGCGCGCTCAAGCCTATGGCGAGCTGCAGGATCTGTTGCTCGACCAGGTCGCTGCCTTCCCGCTGTACGAACGGGTCTGGCAGGCCGCTACGGCGCAGCGGGTCGAGGGCTTCCGCTGGACCGCCGAAGGCTTCGCCCTGCTCAATGACATTCAGGTCAAGCAGCCATGAAGCGCTACCTGATCGGCCGTATCGGCCAGGCGCTGCTGGTGCTGTGGGGCGCCTACACCGTGACGTACCTGATTCTCTACCTGCTGCCGGGTGACACGCTGTCGATCATGCTCAGCGCCTCGGGCATGGAGGCTGATGGGCTGTCGGCCGAAGACCTGGCCAAGGCCCGCGCCTACTACGGCCTCGACCAGGGCCTGTGGCAGCAATATGCCGACCTGCTGTGGCGGGCGCTGCACGGTGATCTGGGCCATTCACTGTCACTCAACCGGCCGGTCACTGCGCTGCTGGCCGAACGCCTGCCGCAGACCCTGGCCCTGGCCGGGCTGGCCATCGTGCTGTCGCTGCTCGGCGGCATCGGCCTGGGCTACCTGACCGCCTACCTGCAATGGCGGCCACTGAAAACCGCACTGAGCCGGCTGCCCTCGCTGGGCTTTTCGGTGCCGGTGTTCTGGATGGGCCTGCTGTTGATCCAGGTCTTTGCCTTCGGCCTGGGCTGGTTTCCGGCCACCGGCAGCCGTGGTTTCGACAGCCTGGTGTTGCCCGCCGTGACCTTGGCGATCCCCAGCGCTGCGGTGTACGCCCAGGTGCTGCAGCGGGGCTTTCAGGGCGTGTGGCAAGAGCCCTATATCGTCACCGCATTCGCCAAGGGCCTGAGCCGCGCGCAGGTGCAGGCGCGCCACGGCCTGCGCAACGCCGCCCTGCCGATTCTCACCCTGGTCGGCCTGCAGGTGGGCAACACGGTGTCGGGGGCGGTACTGGTGGAGACCATCTTTTCGCGCAATGGCGTCGGACGCCTGGCGCAGGAAGCGGTGCTGCGCCAGGACATCCCGGTGGTGCTGGCGATCGTCAGCGTGTCGGCAGCGGCGTTCGTGGTCATCAACCTGCTGGTCGATCTGCTCTACCCCTATCTGGACCCGCGTATCAGCCATTGCCCAAAGGTGTCGTGAAGCATGACTACTCCATCGCCCGTTTACCCGGCTTCCACGCCGCTGGCCCCCGCTGCGGCGACCTGGCGCCGCCGCAGCCGCCTGCGCCGACTGCAACTGACAGTGCTGCCGTTGCTGCGTCGCCCAGGCTTCAGCCTGGCCTTGGCCGTGGTCGCGTTCGCCCTGCTGGCAGCACTGGTGCCGCACTGGCTGACGGCCTTCGACCCCTACGCCACTGCACCTGCCGACAAGCTGCGCGCACCCGATGCAGTGCACTGGTTCGGCACCGACGAACTGGGCCGCGACCTATTCACCCGGGTGCTGTACGGCGCGCGCCTGTCGATTCAGGCGGCGTTGCTGGCAGTCGGCCTGGCGCTGCTCGGCGGCCTGGGCCTGGGCGTGCTGGCAGGCTTTGCCGGCGGGCGGGTGGACGCGCTGATCATGCGCGTGGTCGACGTGCTACTGGCGCTGCCCGGACTGCTGCTGGCGCTGGCCATCGTCACCGCCATCGGCTTTGGCACGGTGCCGGTGGCGATTGCCGTGGGCGTCGGCATTCTGCCGGGCTTTGCCCGCACCACCCGCGCCGAGGTACTGCGGGTCAAGACCTTGCCGTATGTCGAGGCGGCGCGACTGGCGGGGGTCAGCTGGCCGCGCACCTTGCTGCGCCATGTGCTGCCCAATGCCTGGGGGCCGGTGGCGGTCCTGGCGACGCTGGACTTCGGTGCCGCCATCCTGGCCACCGCCGGCCTCAGTTTCCTGGGCTTCGGCGCCGCCCCTCCGGCTGCGGAATGGGGCACGTTGATCGCCAATGGCCGGCACTTTCTCATCACCGCGCCCTGGGTCTCGCTGTTGCCGGGGCTGTGCGTGGTGGCGGTGGTGTTCAGCCTCAACCACTTGGCGCGCAGCGCCGAGGAGGTGCCGCGATGAGCACGCCTGCCTTGATCGAGGTGCATCAGTTGCAGGTCAGCTACGCCGTGGCAGGCCAGCGCCATGCCGCCGTGCGCGGCCTGTCGTTCAGCCTCGGTGCCGGGGAAACCGTGGCCATCGTCGGCGAATCCGGCTCGGGCAAATCGACCCTGGCCAACGCCCTGCTCGGCCTGTTGCCCGGCAATGCGCGCATCGACTCGGGCGAACTGTGGCTGAGCGGCGTCGATGTGCGCCACGCCAGCGAAACACAGAAACGCCAACTGCGCGGGCGCACGGTCGGCCTGGTGCCGCAGGACCCGATGGTCAGCCTCAACCCGACCCTGCGCATCGGCGAGCAGATCGCCGAAGCCCTGCACCTGCCGCGCGGCAGCCGCCACCCGCAGGCCCAGGCCGAGGTGCTGGCGCTGCTGGCACAGGTGGGCCTGGACGATCCCCCGCTGCGCGCCCGGCAGTATCCCCACGAGTTGTCAGGCGGCATGCGCCAACGGGTGCTGATCGCCATCGCGCTGGCTGGCCAGCCGCAACTGATCATCGCCGATGAGCCGACCAGCGCCCTGGATGTGACCGTGCAGCGCGCCATCCTCGATCACCTGCAACGGCTGGTGGCCGAGCGCGGTATCTCGCTGCTGATCATCACCCACGACCTGGGCGTTGCGGTCGAGCGCGCCGACCGCCTGCTGGTGATGAAACACGGCGAGCTGGTCGAACAGGGCCCGCCGCAGCATATCGTCGAGCAGCCCCAGCAGGCCTACACCCGCAGCCTGCTGGCCGCTGCGCCCGCCTTCGTCACCCGCAGCCGAGCGGCCTTTCGCGCCGCCCCCGGCGCCGAGCCGCTGTTGCGCCTTGAGGCCGTCGGCAAGCACTTCGAACTGCCCCGCGGCAGCGCCGCCGGTGCGCGTTTCGTCGCCCTTGATGATCTGACCGCGCAGGTGTATCCGGGGCAGACCCTGGCCATCGTCGGCGAATCAGGCTCGGGCAAGAGCACCACGCTGCGCCTGGCACTGGGCCTGGAGCGTCCCAGTCAGGGCCGCGTGCACTTCGCTGGCCAGGACGTCACCGACCTCAGCTGGCGCGAGTTTCGCCCGCTGCGCAGACGCATCCAGCTGGTGCAGCAGAACCCCTTCGCTGCCCTCGACCCGCGGCTGACCGTGTTCGACAGCATCGTCGAGCCGTTGCAGGCGTTCGGCATGCACACGCTGGCCGAGCTGGAACGGGCCGCCTGCGAGCTGATCGATCGCGTGCATTTGCCCGTGGCGTGTCTTGAGCGCTTGCCGCGTGAGTTGTCCGGCGGGCAACGACAACGGGTCGCCATCGCCCGCGCGCTGGCGCTCAAGCCCGACCTGCTGCTGCTCGACGAGCCGGTCAGCGCCTTGGATGTGTCGGTGCAGGCCCAGGTGCTGCAACTGCTCGACGAACTGCAACGCGAGTTGGGGCTGGCCTACGTGCTGGTGTCCCACGACCTGGCGGTGGTGGCGAGCATGGCCGATGAGGTGCTGGTACTGCGCAAGGGCCAGGTCGTCGAACAAGGCCCGCTGAGCGTCGTGTTCGAACGCCCCAGCAGCCCGTACACCCAAGCCCTGCTCGATGCCATTCCTAGCCGAGGGCGGCCCTAGCGGGCAGCTGCAAGCTGCAAGCTGCAAGCTGCAAGCTGCAAGCAGACCCCACATCGCTTGTCGCTTGCCGCTCAAGGCTTGCCGCTAAATGCATAAAGCCGATATCCAAATCCAATATTAATTCCCAAAGCGCATATTAGCTTAGAGCTAAAAAGCCTTTCCCTTCTTCCCATGCAAGCCTTTAAGGTCTAACCCAGACCAACCCCACTCCTGGCGGAGGCCGCTTTCCCTGATCACTCACCCACCGCGCAGGAGCACTGCCATGACCACCCGACAACTGCCCACCCCAACCCGCACAGGAGTGCTTGCATGAGCGTTGAGTTCATCGGCCTGATCGGCCCTCAGGAAGGCAGCGAATCCCAGGCACCGCGCGGTCCCCAGGTGGATTTGCCGTTCATCAAGGCCTTCGCCCAGGCCCAGGAATACGCAGGCTTCGACAAGGCGCTGCTGGCAGTCAACACCAGCGCGGCGGACTCGTTGATTCTGGCCAGCTATGTGGCGGCAGTCACCGAGCGGCTTGGGCTGCTGGTGGCCCATCGTCCGGGCTTTCAGGCCCCAACCTTCGCAGCCAGGCAATTGGCCACACTCGATCAGCTCAGTGCCGGCCGCGCGGCGATCAATGTCATCACCGGCGGCGACAGCGGCGATTTGCAACGCGACGGCGATTTTCTCGACAAGGATGCCCGCTACGCGCGTACCGACGAATACCTGCAGGTGCTGCAAAAAACCTGGTACGCACGCGAGCCGTTCAACCACCACGGTGCGCACTACCAGGTCGAGGACAACCTCACGCTGGTCAAACCCAAGGGCAAGCTGCCGGTGTATTTCTCGGGCGCCTCGGATGCAGCGGTGGACGTCGCCGCGCGGCATGCCGATGTCTACATGATGTGGGGCGAGCCGCTGCAGCAAGTCGCCGAGCGCATCGCCAAGGTGCGCAAGGCTGCTGCGCGACATGGCCGTGAAGGGCAGATCCGCTTCAGCCTGTCGCTGCGTCCGATCCTGGGCGCCACGGAAGAACAAGCCTGGGCGCGCGCCGAGCAGATTCTCGCCGACGCCCGCCAGTTGCATGGGCAACACGCCGCATCGAATCGCGACAAACGCTTCGGTAACAGCAATGTCGGCTCGCAGCGCCTGGTGCAACTGGCCAGCCAGCGCCAGGTCCACGACCAGCGGCTGTGGACTGAAATCGCCGCATTGACCGGTGCCGCAGGCAACTCCACGGCCTTGGTGGGTACGCCCGAGCAAGTCGCCGAAGCAGCGCTGGAGTACTACAAACTGGGAGTCAGCACCTTTTTGTTCCGCGGTTTCGATCAGTTGCAGGATGCCGTGCAGTACGGCCGCGATCTGCTACCGCTGATCCGGACTCAGGTCGCAGCTTACGATCAACTGGGCGAAGCTCAGCGCGCCTGAACCCGCAGCGCCCACGCGCACCTGCGCGGCCGGCCCCAGACGGCAGCCGTTGCATTTGCCCGGCGCGTGTCCCAAGCTCTGCCGCTCCACTTGCCATGGAGCGGACGATGCGCAGACGCACCCACTACCTGATCGCCCTCGCCCTGGTGCTGGCCGTTGTCGCCACCTTCAGCTACCTGTGGCGTACACCGGCTCCAACGCCGGTCGCACTGGCGCCGCACAGCTATGGCAAAGCCATGCGCCTGGCCCATCAAGGTCAGCCGGGGGCGGCACGCCTGCTCTACCAGCAGCTGCAACGCAACGACTTGTCTCCCGAGCGGCGCGCCGCGCTGTACCAAGAGCTGCCCAATTACCCTTCATCCATCGCCCTGAAACTGGCCAAGCAAGATCTCGCCGCGGCCCAACCCCAGGTACGCCGAGCGGCCATCGCCGGTATCCAGCGGCTACTGCCCGCGGCGCAGCGCAGCATGGCCCTGGGGCCTTTGCTGGAAGACCAGGACCTGAGCGTGCGCCACGCGGCGGTCGATGCGTTACTGGGGCTGTCGCCCGATGCCATCGGTCTTTACTTCAGCCCATTGCGCGATGCCCTCGAGCAGTATCAGCAGACCTTGGAGGCGCAAACGGACGACGCTGATGCGCAGTTGCACCTGGCTCGCCTGTACCTGCACGAGAACGACTACCCCGACGCCAGCCGCGCCCTGCAGCGCAGCCTGGCATTGCGACCGCACAGCAGCGAAGCGCTGGCCACCCAGGTACGTTTGCTGGAGCGACAAGGCCAGCACGATGCGTCGCGCGAGGTGCTGGCCAAAGCCCTGTCCGAACAGCCCGACTCGGCCTTCCTGCAGCACGAGCTGGGGCTTTGGTTGCAGCGCCATGCGCAGACCGAATACGCCCTGCTGGCGTTTTCTCGCGCCGTCGAGCTGCAGCCAGACAACGCCGACTACCGTTACACCCTTGCCACCGGCCTGCATCAGCTCGAACAAGTCGATGCAGCGCAAACTCAGTTGCAGACCTTGCTCGACCAGCACCCCAACGATCGTCGTGCCCGCCTGCTGTTGATCGACTATTGGAAAGAAACCGGGCAGTTGCAGAACGTCCAGGTGCTGCTCGCCGAACTTGAGCGGCAAAACCCTGACGATCCAGCCCTGCAACAGGGTTTGTGACACCACTCGGCAGTTATACGGTGGGCGGCTGCGGACAGTTTGAACCGCGCCGCGATGGGCACAGTCCAGTGCTGTAATAGTGTCCACTTCTCACAGGAGCGCCTCGTGGCCAGGACGATTTCACTGGATGAGCGCGCGTTGATTCTGGCCCCCTCACAGCGTGCCGACCATACCTCGCAACTGCTCAGCCGAGCCGGATTCGGTTGCGCCGCCACCGATGACTTGCACAACCTGGGACAGTGGCTGGTCGATGGTGCGGCCATGGCCATCGTCGACGAGCATAGCTTGTCTTGCGATCTGGACGGCCTGCGCACGTTCCTTGCCACCCAGCCGCCTTGGTCCGACCTGCCGGTACTGCTGTTGTGCGCGCCGCAGTCGACCTCGGACTGGGCCATCCTGGGCAATCTGTTCCTGCTGCCGCACCCCTGCCAGGATGTGCAACTGCTGGGGCTGGTCAAGAGCGCGCTGCGCGCGCGGCAGCTGCAATATCGCTGCCGAGATCAACTGAGCGGATTCGATAAGGCCTTGCAGCGTCAAGCGCGACTCAGCCAGCAGCACCAGGACATGCTGCACCATACGCGCAAGATGGAAGCCATTGGCCAACTGGCGGGCGGCGTCGCCCACGACTTCAACAATTTGTTGACCAGCATTGGCGGCAGCCTGGAAATCGCCGGGCGGCGTCTGGACCGTGGGCAGATCGAAGGTCTCTCGGCGGTGCTCAACATGGGACGCGAGGCGGTCAACCGGGCCGCCCGGCTGACCCATCGGCTGCTGGCGTTTTCCTCACGCCAATCGCTGGAAAGCCAGCCCATCGATGTCGCCGGCTGGCTGCGTTCCGCGCAGCTGGCGAGTCAGACAGGGCCTGGCATCACCGTGCAATTGAGCCTTGCCAACGACCTCTGGCAGGCCCAGGCCGATCCCGCTCAGTTGACCGACGCGTTCGACAACCTGCTGTGCAACGCCTGTGAAGCGATGCCCAGTGGCGGCGTGCTGAAGGTGGAGGCACGCAACTGCCATTTCCCTCAAGCGCAGTTCGCCGACGCCCTGCCCGCCGGCGACTACTTGAGCTTGACCGTCACCGACAGCGGACAGGGCATGGCGCCGGGCATTCTCGAACATGCCTTCGAGCCGTTTTTCAGCACCAAGCCCACCGGCCAGGGCATCGGCATGGGCTTGTCGATGGTGTACGGCTTCAGCAAGCAGTCAGGCGGACATGTGACGCTCAGCAGTCAGATCGGTCTGGGTACCCAGGCCACGTTGTACCTGCCGCGCTTCGTGGATCATTGCGCAGAAGCGCCGCAGCGCGCGCAAGACCCTATCAGAGACGCTCATGCAGGCCCGACCGAATTCCATGTCCTGATCGTCGAAGACGATCATCAGGTGCGGCAAATGCTTCACCAGACCTTGACTGAAGAAGGGCTGGCGTGCAGCTGCGCAGCCGATGCGGGCGAAGCGCTGGAGTTGCTGCGCAGTGGTCATGCGCTTGACCTATTGATCACCGATGTCGGTTTGCCAGGCATGAGCGGTCGTCAGTTGGCGCAGATCGCGCGTACCCATCAGCCGGAGCTGCGGGTGTTGTTCATCACCGGCTACGCGGAAACGGCCATGGCTCGCGAAGCCTTCCTCGAGGCGGGCATGGATCTGCTGTGCAAACCCTTTGCGATGCAGCAGGTGCGCGACCGGGTACTGGCTATATTGCAGGGCGAGTAAGACCGCCTTCAGCGGCCGATGTCCTCGTTCCACAGTTCGGGATGGCACTCGATGAAATCGCCCATCAAGCGCTGGCACTGGCTGTCGTCCAGCACCTCGATACTGACCCCGCGACTGCGCAGCAGGGCTTCTTCGCCCATGAAGGTGCGGTTCTCGCCCACCACCACCTGACGGATGCCATACAGCAGGATCGCCCCGCTGCACATCGGGCACGGTGACAAGGTGGTGTACAGGATGCTTTCACGGTAAACCGCCGCGCTCTGCCGGCCGGCGTTCTCCAGCGCGTCCATTTCTCCGTGCAGCACCGCGCTGTCCTGCTGCACGCGGCGGTTATGGCCCCGGCCAATGATCGCGCCCCGGTGAACCAGCACCGAACCGATCGGAATACCGCCCTCTTCGAGTCCCTTGCGGGCCTCTTCGATGGCCGCCTGCATGAATGGGTCCGGGTTGCTGAGTGAGTGGTCCATGGCGGCTCCGTAGGGGTTGAAGGCGGCTCTAGGCTAGCACACTGCCAGCGTGCAGCCATGGCTGCCTGCGACAAGTCTCACAGCACGTGTCTTCACTAGCCGGGCAACGGGCTGAAATAAGCCACCCGCCGTAGAAGTCGTTTTACCCTAACCTGCGCCGATTCCCCTCGCGCAGCCGCTGCGCGGGGTACGCCCGCCGACAGAGGATGAAGTGCCCATGAATACACGCCGTCTTGCCCAACGACGTCTGCCAACGCTACTGACCACGTTGGGCATCGGCCTGATTCCGGTGCTGTGCGGCATGCTGGTGATGGTTCACCAGGTCGATAGCGAGCTGCAGACCCAGGCGCGAAGTACTGCAGCGCGCACGGTCCGCGCACTCGATCAGGTATTCGATTCGCTGCGCGATACCAGCGCGCATATCGCTTATGCGCCTTCCTACAACTGCACCGGCCTGGCGGCCAGACTACGCCGCCAGGTCAGCGCCAGCCCCTTGCTGCGCTCCATGCAGGTGCTTGAGGCCAACGGCAGCTCGTGCGGCTCCAGCGAACAGGAGCCCAAGCACCTGCAAACGTTGCAGGGGCTGGCAGGGCTTGGGATGACTTTACTGTCGGAGCGGGCGGTCGAGGCGCCCGATGCGCTGCTGTCGTTCGCCCGGCAATATGACGACTATTTACTGCAGGCCACGGTCTACGGAGAACCGTTGAGGGATCGTCTATCGCAGTTTGCCGGGGGCGAGATCATTGAGGTGAAATTCGCCGACCATTCGGTCTGGATCAGCGCCGAAAACTACCGCCACCAGAACACCGAGGTAGTCTTCAACCGGGTCAGCAAGACGTCCTCCGCCTACGGCTTCAAGGTGCGTGCCGGCTATTCGGCCGGCACCTTCAGCAGACTGCTCTGGCAACACAGCGTGGGCAGCCTGCCGTCGTTCATCCTGGTCGGAGTACTGACCAGCGCAGGTGTGTACCTGGGCATGCTCAGCAGTCAGCGCCGACGCGTGCGCGCGGCGCCATGAAAGGCGGCGCATAACGCGTTACTCGGCGTTCAGCACCCCACGCCGAACCTGATCGCGCTCGATCGATTCGAACAGCGCCTTGAAGTTGCCTTCGCCGAACCCGTCGTCGCCCTTGCGCTGAATGAACTCGAAGAACACCGGGCCCAGCAGCGTGCCGGAGAAGATCTGCAGCAACAGACGGCGACTGCCATCCTGCGCCGCACCATCGAGCAGGATGCCGCGGCTCTGCAGGGCCTGCACTGGCTCACCATGGTTCGGCAGGCGTTCTTCGAGCATCTCGTAGTAGGTCTGCGGCGGCGGGGTCATGAAGACCATGCCCAGTGCCTTGAGGGCATCCCAGGTCTGGATCAGGTCGTCGGTCAGAAACGCCACGTGCTGGATGCCCTCGCCATTGAACTGCATGAGGAACTCTTCGATCTGCCCGGCGCCCTTGGACGACTCTTCGTTGAGCGGAATGCGGATCATGCCATCGGGCGCGGTCATGGCCTTGGAGGTTAGCCCGGTATATTCGCCCTTGATGTCGAAATAGCGAATCTCGCGGAAGTTGAACAACTTTTCATAGAAGCCGGCCCAATAGGCCATGCGTCCGCGATAGACGTTGTGGGTCAGGTGGTCGATGATCTTGAGGCCCGCGCCTTGCGGGTGGCGATCGACGCCGTCGAGGAAGGTGAAGTCGATATCGTAGATCGAACTGCCCTCCTCGAAGCGGTCGATCAAATACAGCGGCGCCCCGCCGATACCTTTGATCGCTGGCAGGCGCAACTCCATCGGTCCGGTCTCGATCTCCACGGGTTGCGCACCCAGTTCAAGCGCGCGGGCATAAGCCTGATGAGCGTTGCGCACGCGAAACGCCATACCGCATACCGATGGGCCGTGCTCGGCAGCGAAATACGAAGCCACGCTCTTGGGCTCGTTATTGAGAATCAGGTTGATGTCACCCTGACGATACAGATGCACGTTCTTGGAACGGTGCGTGGCGACGTGAGTGAAGCCCAGCGCCTTGAATACCGGTTCCAGCACGCCGGGCGTGGGCGAGGCCAGCTCGATGAATTCAAAGCCCATCAGGCCCATGGGGTTTTCATGGAGATCAGTCATTGGAGGTACCTTTGTCAGCAGAATGAACGGCAGGTCTTGCACAGTGGTGCTGCGCAATGACAAGGCGGTGAGCACGGCACACCGCGCACGCTGCGGGCGAGAAAGCCACCAATGATCAGTTTGAACCCATGAGGTGCCATGACTACCCATTCTCGGCGGGCAGCCATCCCGGAGCGGGACGGCTTATTGTTTTATTCGTAACGTGATTCTATAGAGCGTAATCAAGTTTGTCGCTGATCGATGTTGCCCAGCGATGACAAACGGCTATCCTGCGCAGTGTTTCCTCCCTAAAGGTTAGATCAGCATGCCCCTTTCGGTCCGCCGTCCTGCCCGCTGGAGCTGGCGCGCACTCCTCCCCTGGGCCGTCGGCCTGCTGCCTGTGATTGTTGGCCTGATCGCCCTGCGCTGGCAGACCGAACGCGAGCTGCAAATGCAGAGCGAAGCCGCTGCAAGCCAGGTGCTTGGTCACACTGAGCGGATTCTCGACAACCTTGCCGGGGCCGCCCAGGGCCTGCTGCCTCTGGCCGGGAAACCCTGCGCCGAGGCCAGCCTGGCACTGCGCGCGCAGGCCGCACGCGTGCCATTCGTGCGCGCGACGCTGCTGTTCCAGAATAACCGCCTGTATTGCACCTCGCTGCTGGGCGAATATGAAGAGCAGGTCGACCCTGACGACTACACCGAGGGCAAGCTGTGGCTGTTGCCCGGCAACTCGCTGACCCCGGACCGACCGCTGTTGATCTACCGCCTCGACAGCGCCGGGCGAGGCGTATTGGCAACGGTGGATGGCGAGCACCTCCTGAGCGCCTTACGCCTGAGCCCTGCCGGGCTTGCGGTCCAGCTGCAAGTGGGCGAGCAGTGGCTGGAAGCCAGCGGCCAGGTGCGCAGCGGACCGCTGCCCACAGTGGCGCGAACGCCGGTGAGCCTGGCTTCCACGCGCTACCCGATCACGGTGCATACCGGTTTCAGTGCCGATCCGGCCTGGGATTACCTGCTCGGTCACTACCCGGCGCTGCTGGCGTTGCTGGGGCTGCTCGGTGCGTTTGCCGGCGTGTTGTGCCATTGGCAGATACGCCGTGCCTCGTCACCGCGTGCGGAGCTGGAGCGGGCGCTGCTGGCCAACGAGTTCGTACCTTTCCTGCAGCCTGTGGTGCGCGAGGGCGACTACCGCTGGGCGGGCGCAGAAGTACTCATGCGCTGGCAGCATCCACGCGATGGTCTGGTGCGCCCAGACCTGTTCATCCCCTACGCCGAGCACACCGGGCAGATCGTCGCCATGACCCGCGTCCTGATGGACGATACCGCGCGTAGCCTGGCGCCATTCGCTGGTCTGCTCGACGACGGTTTCCACATCGGCTTCAATATCACCGCCGATCACTGCCGTGACCTCAGTCTGCTGCACGACTGCCAGCGCTTTCTCGAACAGTTTCCGCCAGGCCGGGTGTCGCTGACCCTGGAAGTGACCGAGCGCAAGCTCATCGAACCGACGCCGATCACGCTGGAGCTGTTCGACAAACTCCACGAAATGGGGGTGAAGATCGCCCTGGATGACTTCGGCACCGGCCAGTCGAGCCTCAATTACCTGCGCCAATTCCACTTTGATTACCTGAAAATCGATCGCAGTTTCGTCGCCCTGGTCGGCGCCGATGCACTGTCGCTGCACATCCTGGACAGCATCATCGAGCTGTGCGGCAAGCTCAATCTGGGCATCGTCGCTGAAGGCGTCGAGACCGTCGCCCAGCGCGACTACCTGGCCAAGTCCGCGGTCGATTTCCAGCAGGGCTACCTGTTCGCCCGGCCCATGCCTGTAGCCGACTTCCTCAAGTCTCTGGCCGCAGGACCGGGCCCTGTCAGCTTGCCGCCCCCGACCGCCCCTGAGATCATCAACGGTTGATCATTGGCCCACTTGTCTGCCGAGGCGTTCGTGTCAAAAGGTATCGTTGTATCCGTCGTGGCGTCGTGCCTGTTCGCCGTGATGTACTTCTACACCTCCTTGCTGTCGCCCCTCGATGGTGAGGAGATCTTCGGTTGGCGCACCCTGCTGACCCTGCCTTGCCTGACGCTGTTCATGCTGGCCTCACGCGACTGGCCACGGGTGGGCGCCCTGCTGGCACGGGTGCGCCAGACGCCGGCGTTGTTGCTCGGCATGCTCGGTACGTCCTGGCTGATGGGCATCCAGCTGTGGCTGTTCCTGTGGGCGCCGCTGCATGGCCGTAGCCTGGAAGTGTCGATGGGCTATTTCATGCTGCCACTGGCCATGGTGCTGACCGGGAGACTGGTCTACGGGGAGCGGATGTCGCGTCTGCAAGGCGTAGCCGTGGCCTGCGCGGCTTTGGGGGTGGGGCACGAGTTGTACCAGCATGGCAGCTTCGCCTGGGAAACCCTGGTGGTAGTGCTCGGTTATCCGGTGTACTTCGTGCTGCGCCGACGCTGCCAGACCGACCATCTCGGTGGGCTGTGGTGGGACATGTGCCTGCTGCTGCCCTGGGCGGTGTATTTCGTCGCCCAAGGGCCGCTGTCAACCGCGGACATGGCGGAGCACAGCCGTCTGTACCTGCTGATTCCGGTACTGGGGGCGATCAGCGCCGGAGCGCTGATCTCGTACGTGCTGGCCAGCCGCATGTTGCCTTTTACCCTGTTCGGCCTGCTCAGCTACGTCGAACCGGTGCTGCTGATCGGCGTCGCGCTGCTACTGGGCGAGACCATCGGTCCCGACCAGTGGCTGACCTACCTGCCGATCTGGGCAGCGGTGCTGGTGCTGGTACTCGAAGGCTTCAGGCACCTGTTGCGTCAGCGTCGTCGTCCTGCGTGAGTCGCACTTGACGCACGCGCCGTTCTTCCACGGCGACGACCGTCAGGGTCCAGCCATTCCAGGCCAATCGATCACCGACCCGCGGCAGGCGATCGAGCAGGCTCATGACCAGCCCGGCCAGGGTCTGGTAGTCCTGGGTGGCCCGTGCGGTAAAGCCGGTTCGGGCCTGGATCTGGCTGAGGTTCAACGCACCACTGACCACATAGCCCTGGCCATCTTCGACGATGCCGGGACCGGCGATCTCACTGGCATCGGGCAACTCGCCGGCGATCGACTCGAGAATATCGGTCATGGTCAGCAGGCCGGTGAAGTCACCGAATTCGTTGACGACGAAGGCAATGTGCGTCGACTGGCTGCGCATCTGCTCCAGCGCGTTGAGAATGCTGAAGCTCTCCAGCAGGTTCAGAGCGCTGCGGGCGGCACCTTCAAGGTCAGGGGTCTCGCCCGAAAGCAGCGCCTTGATCAGCTCCTTCTTGTGCACGTAGCCCAGCGGCTCTTCGATACGCCCATTACGGATCAGCGGCAATCGCGAGTACGGCGAGTGGGCCAGTGCCTGGGCAATCGCGGCGGCGTCCAATGAAAGATCGATAGCGTCGACTTCGGCGCGCACCGTCATCACCGTACGGATCGGCCGTTCCGCAAGGTTCAGCACCCCGCTGATCATCACCCGCTCACGACGGTCGAACAGCACCTCGCTTTCACCCCCCTCGACCAGATCGGCGATCTCCTCGCCCACCTCGTCACTGCTGACGCGACGCCCGCCAAGCAGGCGCAAGACGGCATGGGCGGTGCGCTCACGCAACGGCCGCTGGGTCTGCACATGGCGCTTGCGGCGAGCGCGGGCCAACTGGTTGAACAGCTCGATCAGCAGCGAGAAACCAATCGCCGCATACAGGTAGCCTTTGGGGATATGGAAGCCCAGGCCCTCGGCGGTCAGGCTGAAGCCGATCATCATCAAAAAGCCCAGACACAGCATGATCACCGTCGGGTGCGCATTGACGAAGCGGGTCAGCGGTTTGCTGGCAACGATCATGATACCGATCGAGAAAATGACCGCGATCATCATCACTGACAGCTGCTCGACCATACCCACCGCAGTGATCACCGCGTCCAGCGAGAACACCGCGTCGAGCACCACGATTTGCGCGACGATCGGCCAGAACGCCGCATGTCGCACTGCGCCGTTGTTTTGCGGCTCATGCCCCTCCAGGCGTTCGTGCAGTTCCATGGTCGCCTTGAACAACAGGAACACACCACCGAACAGCATGATCAGGTCACGTCCCGAGAAGCTTTTGCCGAAGATGTCGATCAGCGGCTCGGTCAGCGTCACCATCCAGGAAATGCTGGCCAGCAGGCCCAGACGCATGATCAGCGCAAGGCTCAGGCCGATGATGCGCGCGCGGTCGCGCTGATGCGGCGGCAACTTGTCAGCAAGGATGGCGATGAACACCAGGTTGTCGATACCCAGCACCAGTTCCAGCACGATGAGCGTGAGCAGGCCTAGCCAGGCCGTGGGGTCGGCAAGCCATTCCATTAGCGACTACTCTCGTGAAGGGACGGGCGGGGGTGCAGGCGGGACGGTCGTGACGACCTGAAACTGGGAGGCTCCGGGAAGGCGCTCATAGATACCTTGATAGAAATTTCGGAAGATAATCCTACAGTTCAGTCCGATAAATCTTACAGCGCGAAACTATTACAAAAGCTGTCCCGCCAACACGGTCAGCGCGCCATGCCTCACGGGAGGCAGGCGCTCTGCTCTCCCGTTGATCGAGCATCGTTACTTGAGCAGCGTCTGAATCTGCTCACGCAAGGTGTTGAGATCGAACGGCTTGGCCAGAATCGGCGCCTTGCGCGCGATCGGGCTGCCGGATTCGAGAATCTCGGCAGGATACCCGCTGATGAAAATCACTTTGAGGTCCGGACGCAGCTTGACTGCCGGCTCGGCGATATCGACACCGGAAATCCCCCCAGGCAGACGGAAGTCCGTGACCATCAGATCCAGGTGCGGCTTGCTCGCCAGGATGGCGAACGCCTGCTCGCCATCTTCGGCCACCAGCACGTGGTAGCCCTCGCCCGACAAATAGTCGCGCAGAATCATACGGATGGCAGGTTCATCCTCGACCACCAACACCACATCTTGTGCATCTTCGCTCATGGCAACGCCTTTGAATTCAACAAGTTGGCCCTAAGACCTCAGAGTCAGGCAGAGGTTGCCTGGACCGGGTCGATTTGTGTTTCCAGCACCGGCAAAGGGAGATACACACTGAATGTCGAGCCTTTGCCTTCCTCGCTGTCGACCTCGATGCGCCCACCGTGGGCCAGGACGATCTGCTCGGAGATGTACAGCCCCAGACCAAGACCGGTGCGGGCATGTTGCGCGGCAACCCGTTCGAACTGCTGGAAAATCCTTTTCTGATTCAGCTCGCTGATACCGATGCCCTGATCCTGGACCTGCACACAGGCCATCTCGCCATCACGGTGCAGGCGTACATGGACCGTTTTGCGATTGCCGTAACGCAAGGCGTTGGACAACAGGTTCACCAGTACTTGTTCAATCCGAAATTCGTCCCAGTCGCCGCAGAGGGTGTCCTTGATGGTGAGCTCGATGTGGGTTTCCAGTGCTTCGGCCTGGGCAGCGAAGCGCTCGACCAGCCCACTCAACAGGCTGTCGATTGGGAACGCCTTGGGCTGAATCGACAGCTTGCCAGTGCGAATGCGCGACACATCGAGCATGTCTTCGACCAGACGAATCAGGCTATTGATCTGCCGCTCGTCGCGCTCGACCATGGTCTGCAGCTTATCCGGGCTGAACGCTGCGACGTTGCCCCGCGACAGGTGCATCTTGCGCAGCTGGGTCTCGAGAATCAGCCCGTTGAGCGGCGTACGCACCTCATGGGAAACGATCGACATGAAGTCGTCGCGCATGCGCACCGCGTGCTCCAGATCGGTTTGCGCAGCCTGTAGCTGTGTCAGCAGCAGCGCCTGCTCCTGACGGCTGCGTTCCAGCGCCTCGAGCTGGCGGTCGAGCACTTCGCGTTGCCGGAATAGATCGACGAACACGCTGACCTTGCTTTTCACGGCCAATGTGTCGAGGGGCTTGTGCAGGAAGTCCACCGCACCGCTCTCGTAACCTTTGAACGCGTAGTTGAGCTCGCGTCCGGCGGCACTGACGAAGACGATGGGAATGTGCTTGGTCTTTTCCATCCCACGTATCAGTTCGGCCAGCTCGAAGCCGTTCATGCCGGGCATCTGCACATCGAGAATGGCCAGGGCGAAGTCGTGTTCGAGCAACAGCGACAAGGCCTCGTCCGCCGACTGCGCCTGATGCACCTCGCGGTCATCGCCCTGGATCAAGGCTTCCAGAGCCAGCAGGTTTTCCGGCAGATCGTCGACGATCAGCAGTTTCGCGGTGATGTGGCTTAGCATGCGCTGGCTTCCAGGGTGGCGAGCAACTGCCCGATACCGCTCAGAGAAAGAATATGGTCGGGTCGATGCAGGGCCAGGGCGGCCTGCGGCATCAATGCGACCTGTGCTTCACGGGGGTCCTGAACGATGGTCAGGCCGCCATTTTGTTTGATTCGAGCCAGTCCCACGGCGCCATCCTGGTTGGCCCCGGTAAGCAGTACGCCCACCAGCTCACGACCATAGGCGTCGGCAGCCGATTCGAAGAGAAAATCGATGGCCGGGCGGGAAAAGTGCACAGGGTCCTCCTGACTCAGTGACAGGCTCAGGTCACGCTCGACCGACAAGTGATACCCCGGCCCTGCGACGTAGATCATCCCGGCCACGATACGTTCCTTGTCACAGCCTTCACGCACCGTGCGCCGCAGCCGCCGCTGCATCACCTCGGCCAAATGGCTGGGCCGATCCTGGGGCAGGTGCAGCACGCACAGCACCGGCACGGCGAAGGTTGCAGGCAAATTGCCGAGCACTTCGAACAACGCCGCGACGCCCCCCGCCGAGGCGCCGATGACGATGGCCTGTACGCTGCTCATGATTTGCGAAAGATCCGCTCGGGGCGTACCAGCGCCTCGAACTGGTTGGCGTAGGCTGAGAAGTCGACCGACTCCTTGCTCCCCAGCACCAGGAACCCGCGGTGGCACAGCGACTCATGGAACAAGCCGAAGGCACGGTCCTGCAGATCCTTGTTGAAATAGATCATCACGTTGCGGCACGACACCAGTTGGGTTTCCGAGAACACGCTGTCAGTGGCCAGGCTATGGTCGGCGAAAGTGACGTTGTCACGCAGGCTGCTGTCCATGATGGCGTTGCCATACGCGGCGGTGTAGTACTCGGAAAAGTCGCGACGGCCGCCGGCCAGGCGATAGTTCTCGGCATAGGTATGCATGCTCTGCAGCGAATAGATGCCTTGCTTGGCGCGCTCGAGCGAATACGGGTTGATATCGGTGGCATAAAGGATGCTGCGCTCGAGCAAACCCTCCTCGCGCAGCAGGATAGCCATCGAATACACCTCCTCGCCGGTGCTGCAGCCCGCGATCCAGATCTTCAGCGAGGGCCAGGTGCGCAGCAGTGGCACCACTTCGTTGCGCAGGGCGAGGAAGTGGCTAGGGTCGCGGAACATTTCGCTGACTGGAATCGTCAGGTACTGCAGCAGCTCCATGAACATGCTCGGGTCATGCAGCACCCGTTCCTGCAGCGCCGACACCGTGCGGCATTCGAACTGGCCCACGGCATGCAGGATCCGGCGTTTGATCGAAGCGCCGGAGTAATCGCGAAAGTCGTAGCTGTACTTGAGGTAGATGGCCTCGATCAGCAGACGAATTTCAATATCGGTGTCACGGTCGATGGTCAAATGCGCTCCAATTGCGGCAGCCACACACGAATGAGCGAGAACAGCCGGTCAAGGTCGATGGGTTTGGCCAGGTAGTCGTTGGCACCGGCCTGCAGGCAGCGATGCTGGTCATCCTTCATGGCCTTGGCGGTCACGGCGATGATCGGCAGTTTGCGCCAGCGCGGCTGCTGACGAATCAGGCGGGTCGCTTCATAGCCATCCATTTCCGGCATCATCACGTCCATCAGCACCAGGTCGATGTCGTCATGCTGTTCGAGGCGTTCGATGGCCTCGCGGCCATTGCGCCCGATCACCACCACGGCACCCTTGTGCTCCAGCGCGCTGGTCAGGGCGAAAATGTTACGTACGTCATCGTCGACCAGGAGGATACGCCGGCCTTCGAACACTTTGTCGCGGCTGCGCGCGGTCTTGAGCATGCGCTGGCGCTCATGGGACAGCTGAGATTCGACCTTGTGCAGGAACAGGGTGACTTCATCGAGCAGGCGTTCTGGCGAGCGTGCGCCTTTGATGATGATCGAACGCGAATACTTGAGCAGCTCGGCCTCTTCTTCGCGGGTCAGGTTGCGACCGGTGTAGACGATCACCGGCGGGAACGAGCGAATGTCCTCGGTGGTCATGCGCTTGAGCAACTCGTTACCGAGCATGTCCGGCAGCTTGAGGTCGATGATCATGCAGTCGTAGACGTGCTCGTGCAGGAGCGCCAGGGCATCGTGGGCCATGGCCACCGCGGTGATTTCGATGTCGTCGTCGCCGATCAGACGGGCGATGCTCTCGCGCTGCAGGTCATCGTCCTCCACCAGCAGGATGCGCTTGAGCTTTTGCGTGAGCTTGGCTTCGAGCTTGCCGAACACATCCTTGAGCTCATCACGGGTGGTAGGTTTGACTGCATAACCGATGGCGCCCATGTGCAGGGCGGCCTCGACGCGGTCTTCCACGGAGATCACGTGTACCGGAATGTGCCGCGTCGTGGCCTGCTCCTTGAGGCGTTGCAGCACGGTCAGGCCAGAATGATCGGGTAGGCGCATGTCCAGCAGAATGGCGTCAGGCAGATACCGCTCGGCCAGTTCGAAGCCTTCGTCGGCGCCTTGGGCGTGCAGGCAGCTGTAGCCCAGCTCACGGGCCAGATCATAGAGAATGCGAGCGAAGTTCGGCTCGTCTTCCACCACCAGAATGCAGCGGTTGCTGAACGGCGCCAGCTCTCGGTCGTCTGCAAATGCCGGCGCCAGTGGCTGGGGTGCCTGGGCCGCAGGCGGCAAGGCGGCAAGCATCGGTTGCTGGGTGAGCATCGCCCGCGCAGGCAGCGGGGCTGGCAATTGTTCTTCGCCGTCGTAGTGTTCCGGCAACGACAGGCTGAACAGGCTGCCCTGCCCCATCTGGCTGCTCACGGTGATTTCGCCGCCGAGCAGCTGCGCCAGGTCGCGGGAAATCGACAGGCCCAGGCCAGTGCCGCCATAGCGGCGATTGCTGGTGCCATCGACCTGATGGAACGCACCGAAAATAGCCTGCTGCTGGTCGGCCGGGATGCCGATACCGCTATCCTGCACGGCGAAGACCACGCCGCGCTCAGGTGGGTGGCTGATGGTCAGGCTGACCTGGCCGTGCTCGGTGAACTTGATGGCGTTGGACAACAGGTTCTTGAGTATCTGTTCCAGGCGCTGGCGGTCGGTGTAGAGCGAGGCCGGCACCTGGCCTTCGATACGCACCTGGAAATCCAGCCCCTTGTCGTTGGCCAGCGGCAGGAACATGCCACGCAGGCCATCGACCATCCGTTCGATGGGGGTATTTTCCGGGCGCATCTCAAGCTTGCCGGCCTCGACCTTGGCGATGTCGAGGATGTCGTTGATCAGGTTGAGCAGATCATTACCGGCGGCGTAGATGGAGTCGGCGAACTTGACCTGTTCAGGGGTGAGATTGCCGCCAGCGTTTTCGCCCAGCAGCTTGGCCAGAATCAGCGAGCTGTTGAGCGGTGTGCGCAATTCATGGGACATGTTGGCAAGGAATTCCGACTTGTACTGGCTGGAACGCTGCAAGTCTTCGGCGCGCGCCTGCAATTCGAGCTGCGCCTTGTTCAGCTCGGCGTTCTTGCGGTCGAGGGCGTCGGTGCGCTCGGCCAGTTGCTCGTTGGTCTGTTCCAGCTCGGCCTGCTGGGTTTCCAGGTGGGCCTGGGACTCCTTGAGCACCCGCGACTGCTCTTCAAGCTCTTCGTTGGCGGTTTTCAACTCCTCTTGCTGGACCTGCAACTCTTCATTGAGCTGCTGGGTCTGGGCCAGCACTTCCTGCAGGCGCTGGCGGTAGCGTGCGCTTTCGATGGAGGTGCCGAGGTTGCCGGCCAGGCGCTCGAGCAGTTCTTCGTCGCGCGGCTGCAAAGGACGCAGGAAACCCAGTTCGATGACGCCGTTGACGTCACCATCGTGGCTGGCCGGCACCAGCATGGCGCTGCGTGGCAAGCCGCTGCCCAACCCGGAGCTCAGTCGGTGGAAACCTTCCGGCAAGTCGTCCAGGCGAATGACCTTGCTCTGCTGCACGGCTTGCGCCAGCAGGCCATCGTGGTTGCTCAAACGCTGCTCACGGGCCTGCTGCTCGGCGTCCAGCCCATAACTGGCGACGCGAACCAGCTGATCGTGCTCGTCACGGGCGTACACCGCACCGACCACACTGCCCAGGTAAGTGGCGAAGAAGCGCAGGATGCTGTCGCCCAGCAACGGCAAGGTTAGCTGGCCAATCACCTCTCCCGCCAACTGCGTCTGGCCGTTGCGCAGCCACGCCTGATGTTCCAGGCGTTCAGTAGCGCGTTGCTGGGCCCAGAGGTTCTCGTCATAACTGGCAGACAACGCCAGCAGGTCACGACGACCGAGGTAAGCCAGCAGCGCAGTCAGGGCGACGATGAGCAGCACGAAGGCACTGATGGCAATGGTCGTGACCGTGCTCACGGTATCGGTGCGACTCATGCGCAACTTTTGTTCGTTGTCGATGAAGATCGCGAATTCCTTGCGAATCTCATCGGTGATGCGCTTGCCTCGGCCATTGCCAATGGCCTGGCTGAAGTCGTCGCCAGCCCGACGCTGGGCGATCATTTCGCTGCCGAACTCGTTCCAGGCATGCTGCAAGGCCTTGAGCCGGTCGATGCGGTCGACCTGCTGAGGGTTGTCACCGACCATCTCGCGCAGACTGTCGAGGCTGCCGAACACCTGCGGTTTGGCCACCTCGTAGGGATCGAGAAAGCGCTCATCACCGGTAATGAGGAAACCCCGCATGCCGGTTTCCATATCGATCGACAGCTTCACCGTTTCATTGGCATTGCCGATGACATGGTCGGTGTGCTCGACCCAACGCATGGCTGCCAGCAAGTAAGTGATCACCACGACGAATGCGACGGCGCCAAGCAGTCCCACCCCCAAAGGCAAGCCCACGTTGCGGCTGAGCAGTTTGCGGAAACTGCGTTGGTTCATCGAAGCTGCTTGAATCATCACGTGACGCCTGAGCGAATGAAGAGTGTTGACGGACGAGCGTCGATCGATGCTCACCCGCTTGCTGGCCTGGGCAAAAGCGCTGATTTTACCTGGGTTTTTCAGGCATGGCAGTCACTTAGCCAGTATTGGAAGGGCGCGTGAGGTAATCGTTCCATCTATTTGCACAGACCGGTATGCTGCGGAACTTCTACCGGCCCTAGAGCACTGAATAGGGACACGCCATCAACAGGACTCACGTAATGCCTCTACTGGTTGTCGAAGACGACGACATCGTTCGAATGCTGATCGTCGAAGTGCTCGATGAGCTCGGCTATAAAGTTCTGCAAGCTGAGAACGCGACCAAGGCACTTGAGGTGCTGGAGAACCCTGAGCAGTCCCTGGATCTGCTGATGACCGATGTCGGCCTGCCAGACAAGTCTGGTCAGGAATTGGCGGAGCTTGCCCGCGCGCTCCGTCCGGTGCTGCCGATCCTGTTCGTCAGCGGGTATTCCGATGGCCTCATCGTGCCTGAAGGCATGCACAAGATCGGTAAGCCTTTTGGCATCGATCAATTGCGTGACAAGGTCGTCAGCGTGATTGGCAAGGCTGGCTGCGATCTCGCTCAGGACACTCTGCGCAGCAAGTAAGTGTCCATGATCCAACCCTTTTCCCGACGAGCACGCTCCCGCACTTGCAGGATGCGTGCCTTGACGTGCTGCAAAGGCCCGGCGATGAGTAGTTCATCACTACTGCCCAAATAAGCCCCCCAGTAAATAAACAACGCCGGGTCCTCCAGATGGGCAAAGTGGCAGTCGCCATCGAGCATGACTACCACATTGTCGATAGCGCTTTGATCAGGCATGCGCCGGCCCGGCAGAATGGTCAGTGGTTCACCGACCCGGTTCAACGGTATCTGATGTTTTGCTGCCAAGGCCTGAACGCTGCTGATGCCAGGAATCACTTCCAGCGTTAGTTGCAGGCCGCGCTGACGTACCCGATCGAGAATGCGCAAGGTACTGTCATAGAGTCCCGGCTCACCCCACAGTAGAAAAGCCCCTGTCTCACCCTCTTTGAGTTCATCGCGCAGCAATCGGGCATAGAGCGCGGCGCGCTGTTCGTGCCAGTCTTCTACTGCGCGCTGGTAATGCGCAGCGCACTGATCGCGCCTGGGGTCGGCCACCTGCACCAGGCGGTAGTTGCCATCGGCTCGATGCTGATCGAGCATGGCGTGGCGCGTGCGCAACAGCTCGCGCCCGATGAGACCTTTGTCGAGCACGAAAAATACCTGCGCGCGGCGCAGCGCCTCGATGGCCTGCAAGGTGATCTGGCGAGGATCGCCCGGACCAATTCCGATCAACAACAGTTGTTTCATAGTTGACCCCGTCATTAACAACCTACGCCACTGTCGAGCCATGCTGTACAGTTTGGCACACTCAACGAACGCTCGACATTTCCGACTAGGGCGCTTGAAAACAGCCTGCCACTTTCGCTTACAAGTTTGAATCAGCAGATTGAAAGTTGGGGTTTACCGCCCGCATGACGACAACTACACTGCACTTCAACGAACAGTTTCATCCCACTCGGTGGCAGGCGGCTAGCGTTGCATCATGTTCGTCGCGCCCGGCCACGGCAGTCTTAAAGGAGTGACGCCAATGTCCAGACTTGCAGAATTTCGTGCCGCAGAAAAAGCCCTACAAGATCAACTTGCACAACTGGAATCGATGAAAAAAGATGCCGGTCTCAAGCGCGAGATCGAATTCGAGCAAAAGCTCCTGGGGCTGATGAAGACCTACGAAAAGGGTCTGCGCGACATCGTCGCGATCCTCGACCCCAAGGGCCAGGCCAAAGCCCCTGCCCCAGCCGCCAAGCAACACCGCAGACCGCGCGTGGTGAAAGTCTACGAGAACCCCCACAGCGGCGAGCTGATCGAAACCAAGGGCGGTAATCACCGTGGCCTGAAGGCCTGGAAAGAACAGTACGGCAGCGACACGGTAGAAAGTTGGGTCCGTCGATGAAACGTGAACGAATGGTTCACACATTTTTCACAGCGACGTCGGCATCATTGAACCAGCTAACGGACTAGCGACCCCATCACGCGCCCGCACATGCGGGCCTCTAATTCCAGCGCCCTGCACCTTTCGTGCAGGGCGCTTTCATTTGTGCGATCGAATTTCTTCCGTATCATGGGGTCTGGATTGTTGTGCCGGTACTTGCTGCCGGCTTCGTTTTTCTGGAGTACCCATGAGCCTGAATGATCTGCATGCCCTGCCGGGCATCACCGCGCAACCCGATGCGGCCACTGCCAACTTCGTGTTCAACCACACCATGCTGCGGGTCAAGGACATCGAAAAATCCTTGGACTTCTATACACGCGTACTGGGCTTCACCTTGGTCGACAAGCGTGACTTCGCAGAGGCCGGCTTCAGCCTGTATTTCCTCGCGTTGGCCGACAGGAACAGCATCCCGGAGGATGACACCGCGCGTCATCAGTGGATGAAGTCGATTCCAGGCGTGCTGGAGCTGACCCATAATCATGGCACCGAGAATGATGGCCAGTTCGCCTACCACGACGGCAACAGCGACCCGCGCGGCTTCGGTCACATCTGCATTTCGGTGCCAGACGTCGTCGCCGCCTGCGAACGTTTCGAGTCGCTGCAGGTGCCATTCCAGAAGCGTCTGGCCGATGGCCGCATGAACCATCTGGCCTTCATTAAAGACCCCGATGGTTACTGGGTCGAGATCATCCAGCCGACCGAACTCTGAGGCTGCGCGGGCGCAGCGACGTTCGTCGCTCGCTGCGCCACAGGGGGCTCGTTGTGCTATAGGGGAAGGAGTACTCCCTGACATCGCAGCGAGGTTCTCTCATGCAAACCCTTCACTGTGAATACCGCGACCACACCATCACCGCCAGCGTGATGGCCCATCCTGACTCACCCCTGCCCTACGCCAGCGGCTGTCTGATTACCGACCCTGAAGGGCACGTCAGTCGACGCCTGTCGTTGCCTGTGGAAATGAAGTTCATGGCCGACCTGGAACATGCTCAACAGGCCGCGCTGGCCCATGGGCGCTGGCTGGTAGACCAGCACCTCGATGGACACGTGCAGCATTTCTGACCCGGTCGCAAGCCTTAGCCATTGCGGGCGAACTTCACCGCAGCATCCACCTGGGCCTGAGTCGGTCGTACGCCGGTATACAGCACAAACTGCTCCAGCGCTTGCAGGGCGATCACCTCGAGCCCGGTGATAACCGATTTGTCCAGCGCTAGCGCGCGGGCGATCAATGGCGTGCGTTCGGGCATCGCGACGACGTCGAACACCCACTGCGCCGCCGCGATGGCGTTGTCGGTGAAGGCCAATCGCTCAGCATCGGCGCCCCCTGCCATGCCGATCGGGGTGACGTTGATCAGCATTGGCGGACAGCGGTCGTCCAAGTCTCTGACCCAGCCATACCCGCAGGTATCGGCCAGTTGCTGTCCGGCCTGCTCGTTGCGGGCAACGATCAACCCCTCACTGAAACCGCTGTCGCGCAGTGCGCACGCCACTGCTTTGGCCATGCCGCCGCTACCGCGCAAAGCGAAAGCGGTACCGGGATCGACCTCATGGCGCTCCAGCAGTTGCCGCACAGCCAGGTAGTCGGTGTTATAGGCCGTGAGGCGGCCGGCATCGTTGACCACCGTGTTGATCGAGTCGATGGCAGCGGCCGAAGGGTCGATGGCATCGACCAGCGCCATGCACGCTTCCTTGAACGGCATCGATACGCCACAGCCGCGAATGCCCAGGGCACGGAGGCCGGCGATGGCCGCGGGCAGGTCCTGAGTGGTCATGGCTTTGTAGTAGTAGTCCAGACCCAGCTGCTCATACAGGTGGTTGTGAAAGCGGATACCGAAGCTGCCAGGGCGTGCCGCCAGGGAAATGCAGAGCACGGTGGCAGGGCTGGGGGTGAGAGTCATGGGCGGGGTCCTTGAGTAGAGGGTCGACAGCGTCAGGCCGCGGGTTAAACCTTACACAACCTTTACCCTGGGAGGGTGCGCAACGGCACGAATTCGCGGTCATAGTGATACGCCCCAGACCGTGGGGTGCCTTGCGAGGATCGAACATGAAGCGTCACCTACCCGCGATAGCCCTGCTGATCGGCGCCCTGGCCCTGAGCGGCCCGGCGGCTGCCCACGGCGGCTGGCGCGGTGCCGGCCCGGTACTGGGCGCAGCGGTGGTCGGGGCAGTGGTTGGTGCGGCCGTGTCGGGTGGGCACGATCGGCCGGTGTACGTCGAACGCGAACGCGCCTATTACCCGCCGCCGCCGGTGTATGTCCAGGCACCGCCCCCCCCTGTGTACTACCAGCCCTACGTGGTCGAGCGCTACGAGCCAATGCCCCCACCGCCACCGCCGCACTACCGTTATTACGGCCCGCCACCGGGCTATTACTACGGCCCGCCGCGCTGGTGACGAACGAAGGGCCCGCTCTGCCGAGCAGGTAATGGAAGTAACGAGACAACAGCCGACGGCGTTGCAGCCGCCGGCTTTTTCGTATCTGCAATGGCCACTTTACCGACGAACGGATGAAGGTTTTTTCATCTGCACCAGGCTGCTCGACGAGCAATCGACAGCGCCTGGCCCATACTCCACAATGCGCCGGTTTTTTAGGGGAAACCCTTGCACAGCCAACGACATAACAACTTCTAGTGAGCCTTAACGTGAAAACTTCCCTGTCCATCCTCAGCCTGCTGCTGTTGTTCACAGGAACTGCGACCTTACCGTCGACCGCTGCTGCACAACCCCCCGCTCAGGTTCAGCGTGACCCGAGCAGCTTGCACCTGGCCTCCGGTAGCGCCTTGCTGATCGACCTCAACACCGGCAAGGAACTGTACTCAAGCCATGCCGAGCGGGTCAGGCCTATCGCCTCGGTGACCAAGCTGATGACCGCCATGGTGGTGCTCGATGCCAAGCTGCCGATGGACGAAATGCTCAGCATGACCATCGCCAACAACCCGGACATGAAAGGCATCTATTCGCGTGTGCGCCTGGGCAGTGAACTGAGCCGCCGCGAGACCTTGCTGATTACCCTGATGTCGTCGGAGAACCGCGCCGCCACCAGCCTGGCCAACCACTATCCGGGTGGCTATCCGGCCTTCATCAAGGCCATGAACGCCAAGGCGCGTAGCCTGGGCATGAGCCACACGCGCTATGTCGAGCCGACCGGGCTGTCGACACAGAACGTGTCGACTGCGCGTGATCTGGGCAAGCTGCTGCTGGCCTCGCGCAAATACCCCTTGCTCAGCCAACTGTCGACCACCCGTGAAAAAACCGTGGCCTTCAGCAAACCCAACTACACCCTGGGCTTTCGCAACACCGACCACCTGGTGAACAAGAGCAACTGGGACATCAAGCTGACCAAAACCGGTTTCACCAACGAAGCCGGTCACTGCCTGGTGTTGCTGACGCGCATGGACAACCGCCCGGTGGCGATGGTCATTCTCGATGCGTTCGGCAAGTACACCCACTTCGCCGACGCCAGCCGGATGCGCCAGTGGCTGGAAACCGGCGCGGCCAAACCGGCACCCGCGGTGGCCATGCAGTACAAGGCTGATCGCCATACCCGCGCGCGGGTCGCCGTGGAATGATCGTCCTCGGCCGACTGCGCACTCACGCAGTCGGCCGGGCATTCAGGCAAGGTCTGCAGGGAAGCTCATTTCCTGCACATCGTCGGGCACGATAAGTCGCCCTGCGGTCTTCGCCCTCACCTCTTGCACCGTCACCCCCGGCGCGGTTTCGCGCAGTACAAACGCACCGTCGACGATTTCCAGGTACGCCAGGTCGGTCAGCACCTTGCGTATGCACCCTGCACCAGTCAACGGCAGGCTGCAGCGCTCGAGCAGTTTGGATTCACCGTCCTTGGAGGCGTGGGTCATGGTCACGATGATGTTCTCGGCGCCGGCCACCAGATCCATGGCCCCGCCCATGCCCTTGACCAGCTTGCCGGGAATCATCCACGAAGCGATGTTGCCCTGCACATCCACTTCGAATGCACCGAGCACGGTGAGGTCGACATGGCCGCCGCGGATCATCGCGAACGACTGCGCCGAATCGAACACCGAGGCGCCGCGGCGGGCCGTGACGGTCTGTTTGCCGGCGTTGATCATGTCTGGATCAAGGGTTTCAGCGGTGGGAAACTCGCCCATGCCGAGCAAGCCATTTTCTGACTGCAGCATCACATCCATGCCGGCGGGAACGTAGTTCGCCACCAGGGTCGGAATACCGATGCCCAGGTTTACGTAATAACCATCCTGCAGTTCACGGGCGACGCGTTGCGCCATCTGTTCGCGGGTCAGTGCCATGTGCGGATTCTCATTCAGGGAAAGACAAGGGCGCTCAGGCCTTGAGCGTGCGCTTCTCGATACGTTTCTCGAACTGACCGACGATGACCCGGTCGACGAAAATGCCTGGCGTGTGGATTTCTGCCGGCAGCAGCACACCCGGCTCGACCAGCTCTTCCACCTCGACCACGGTGATGCGCCCGGCGGTCGCCGCCAGCGGGTTGAAGTTTTGCGCGGTGTGGCGGTACACGACATTGCCGAAGTGGTCGGCCTTCCAGCCTTTGACGATGGCGAAGTCGCCGGTGATGGCCTCTTCCAGGATGTAGGGCCGGCCGTTGAAGTCGCGCACTTCCTTGCCTTCGGCCACCGGGGTTCCATAGCCGGTTGCGGTGAAGAACGCCGGAATCCCGGCCCCGCCAGCGCGCATCTTCTCGGCCAGCGTACCCTGCGGAGTCAGTTCCACTTCCAGCTCACCGCTGAGTAACTGCCGTTCGAATTCGGCATTCTCACCCACGTAGGAGGCGATCATCTTGCGGATCTGCCGGTCTTCGAGCAGCACGCCAAGGCCGAAGCCATCGATGCCGCAGTTGTTGGAGACCACCGTGAGCCCGCTGACACCACGGCGTTTGATCTCGGCAATGAGGTTTTCCGGAATGCCACACAGGCCAAAGCCACCGGCCAGGACGGTCATGCCATCGGTGAGCCCTTCGAGGGCTTCTTCATAGGTTGCTACACGTTTGTCCAGTCCAGCCATTGCTCGTTCGCCTTGTGTGGGAGAGACATGGCCGCCATCATCACGCGAGACTACTGATTTGTTAATTTTGATTAATTGATGGATTGATAAGTTTTCCTGACCCGTCGAGGATTCATGAACGTCAAACAGCTTCGCGCATTCGTCAGCGTGGCCAAGTACCAGAGCTTTGCCCAAGCCAGCGAGCACCTGCATATTTCGCAACCGGCGCTGAGCCTGACCATCAAAGCGCTGGAAGAAAACCTTGGCGGCGCCTTGCTGACCCGCACCACCCGCAGCGTCAGCCTGACCGCCGAGGGGGAAGTGTTGCTGCCCCTGGCGCGGCGGTTGCTGGCTGACTGGGATGACACCGAGCAGATGCTGCGCCAGCGTTTCACCCTGCAATTGGGGCGCGTCGCGGTAGCGGCCATGCCTTCGTTCGCCGGCAACCTGCTGCCGCCGGCCCTGAAGGTGTTTCGCCAGCGTTATCCGAAGGTCAACGTCACGGTGCACGACGTGATCAATGAACAAGTTCTTGAACTGGTCCGCCATCGCCGCGTCGAATTGGGCATCGGCTTCGAGCCTGACAGTGGTGAAGGTTTGCGTTTCTATCCGCTTTATCTGGACCGTTTCGTGGCGGTGGTGCCGGCCGATTCTGAGCTGGCCGAACAACCGCAGGTCAGTTGGGCGCAGTTGCTCGCCCAGGACTTCATCGCCTTGCAGCGCCCGTCTGCGGTGCGCCTGCTGCTGGAGGAGCACGCGCCCGTGGCGGCCGGCAGCCTGGCGGTGGCCTTTGAAAGCCATCAGTTGTCGACCATCGGCCGGATGGTCGCCAACGGCCTGGGCGTCAGCGCGGTGCCCGCCTTGTGCATTCGCCAGATGCAGGAGCTTGGCGCCCGCTGCGTGACGTTGGTCGAGCCCAGTGTCGAGCGGCGAGTCGGCGTCATGGCCCTGAGCGAACAGAAACTGTCCACCGCTGCGCAGGCGTTGCTCGACGTGGTGCTATCCCATACTCAGACACCGGAGGTGACATGCAGTACATGAAACTGGCAGGTTGCGAGGTGCCGGTCATCGGCCAGGGAACCTGGTACATGGGTGAGCGTGCAGAGCAGCGTGCGGCCGAAGTAGCCGCACTGCAACAGGGTATCGACCTTGGCCTGACGCTCATCGACAGCGCCGAAATGTACGCGGAGGGCGGCGCCGAAGAGGTGGTGGGCCAAGCCATTGCCGGGCGCCGTGATAGCGTCTGCCTGGTCAGCAAGGTCTACCCGCACAACGCCAGCCGCCGCGGTGTGCCTGAAGCGTGCGAGCGCAGCCTCAAGCGCCTGGGTACCGAGCACATCGACCTGTACTTGTTGCACTGGCGGGGCCAGCACCCGCTGGAGGAAACCATCGAGGCGTTCGAGCGCCTGCGCGAACAGGGCAAGATCGGCGCCTGGGGCGTGTCCAACTTCGACCTCGCCGATGTCCAGGGGCTTCCCAGCCCCGACTGCGCTGCCAACCAGGTGTTGTACAACCCCAGCCAGCGCGGCATCGAGTTCGACCTGCTGCCCTGGAGTCGCGCGCAGCGGATGCCAATCATGGCCTACTGCCCGCTGGCCCAGGGCGGTCGCCTGCTGCGCCACCCGCGTCTGCAGGAAGTGGCCGAAAGCCACGGCGCGACCGTGGCCCAGGTGTGCCTGGCCTGGGCCACGCACGGGGGCGGCGTCATCGCCATTCCAAAAGCCGTGAGTCCCGAGCACGTGCAGCTCAACGCCGCTGCCGGCGCGCTGCGCCTGACCGAGGATGACGTGCAGATCATCGACGAAGCCTTCGCTGCGCCGACCCATAAGCAGCGCCTGGAAATGGTCTGAGGCCGATCTCAGTGGAAATCCCTGCTCTGCACACTCAGCCCGCCCAGCAGCGGGCTGATGTCATCCAGGCGTCGGGCGATCAAGTGGCGTACCTCGCCTTGTTGCTCGAGGCGACCGCTGACCTTGAGCAAGTGTGAGCCCACTAAAGCCTTGCGCTGACGCTCGGCCAGCTCGCGCCATACCACCACGTTGACCAGCCCGAATTCGTCTTCGAGGGTAACGAAGGTCACACCACTGGCCGTCTGCGGTCGCTGCCGCCCGACCACCAGGCCGGCCATGGCGAGCTGATCGCCATGCACCAGCTCATCCAGCTCGGCGGCACTGCGACAGCCCAGTGCGCGCAGGCGCGGGCGCAGCAACGCCAGCGGATGCGGGCCAAGGGTGGTGCCCAGTGATTGGTAATCGGCGGCAACGTCCTGGCCCACACTCGGTACCGGCAACGCAACGGCGGGTTCAGCCAGGCTGCCGATCTCGGCGAACAGCGGCAACTGCGCCTGCACCGCCGCCACTGCCCAGCGGGCCTCATGGCGGTGCCGGGCCAGCCCGCGCAGGGCCCCGGCATCGGCCAGTCGGGCACGGGCCCGCGCATCCAGTGCGCTGCGCAGACAGAGGTCTTCGACATTCTGCCAGGGCTGTACTGAACGTGCCTGTATCAGGCGCTGGGCATCGGCTTCGATGAACCCGCGGATCTGTCGCAGACCCAGGCGAATGCTCAGTTCGCCCTTGGCGTCAGGCTCCAGCGTGCAATCCCACTGGCTATGCGCCACATCCACCGGACGCACATCGATACCCTGGCGCCGCGCCTGCTGCAGCAACTGATCGGGGCTGTAGAAACCCATCGGCCAGCTGTTGACCAAGGCACAGGTGAAAATCGCCGGTTCGTGGCACTTCAGCCAACTGCTGGCATAACACAACAAGGCGAAACTGGCAGCGTGGGACTCGGGGAAGCCGTAGCTGCCAAAGCCTTTGATCTGCTCGAACACGCGCTCGGCGAACGCCACCTCATAGCCGTTACGCAACATACCGTCGAGCAGGCGCTTGCGGTGCGGTTCCAGGCCGCCGTGGCGTTTCCAGGCGGCCATGCTGCGGCGCAACTGATCGGCTTCACCTGGGCTATAGTCGGCCGCTACCATGGCCAGCTCCATCACCTGCTCCTGGAACAATGGCACGCCCAAGGTTCGCTCGAACACGGCCTTGAGCGCTGGTGAGGGATAGCTGATCGGCTCTTGGCCGAGACGCCGGCGCAGGTACGGATGGACCATGTCGCCCTGGATCGGCCCAGGCCGCACGATCGCCACTTCGATCACCAGGTCGTAGAAGGTCTTGGGCTTGAGCCGCGGCAACATGGCCATCTGCGCGCGGGATTCGATCTGGAACACACCCATGGTGTCGGCGCGGCTGATCATGGCGTAGGTGGCCGGGTCTTCACTGGGAATGGTCGCCAGGGTCAGCCGACGACCGCGGTGCAGGTGGATCAGGTCGAAGCAGCGGCGCAAGGCACTGAGCATGCCCAGCGCCAGTACGTCGACCTTGAGCAGACCGACCATGTCGAGGTCGTCCTTGTCCCACTGAATCACCGTGCGCTCGGCCATGGCGGCATTTTCCACCGGCACCAGCTGGTGCAAAGGTTGCTCACTGATGACGAAGCCGCCGGGATGCTGCGACAGGTGTCGAGGAAAGCCGATCAGTTCACCGGCCAGGATCAGAATGCGCTTGAGCCAAGGGCTTTGGGCGTCGAAACCTGCTTCGGCCAGACGCTGGGCGTCGGGAATGTGATCGGTCCAGCGCCCGCAGCATTTGCCCAGGGCATCGACCTGATCGCCCGGCAAGCCGAGCACCCGCGCGATGTCACGCACGGCGCCAGCGGCGTGGTAGGTGCTGACCACCGCGGTCAGCGCGGCGCGCTGGCGGCCGTAGCGGCGAAACACATACTGGATCACCTCTTCGCGACGCTCGTGCTCGAAATCGACATCGATGTCCGGTGGCTCGTTACGCTCACGGGACAGGAAGCGTTCGAACAGCAGGCGGTGGCGCATCGGGTCGAGTTCGGTAATCCCCAGCACATAGCACACCACCGAGTTGGCCGCCGAGCCACGGCCCTGGCAGAGAATATGCTGGCTGCGGGCGAAGGCGACGATGTCATGCACGGTGAGAAAATAGCTCTCGTAACCCAGTTCCTCGATCAGCGCCAGTTCACCCGCCAAAGCCTGACGCACTTTGACGCTGGGGCCGTTGGGCCAACGCATCGGCAGGCGCTCGTCACACAGGTGGCGCAGCCAACTGCTCGGCGAGTGGCCCTGCGGAACCAGTTCGCGGGGATACTGGTAGCGCAGTTCGCTGAGGTCGAACTCGCAGCGCTCGGCAATGGACAAGGTTTCGGCCAGCCATGCCGGAGGATACAACTCGGCCAGTTGCTCCAGACTGCGCAGATGTCGCTCACCATTGGCGAACAGCCGCGTGCCGGCATCGAACACGCTGCAACCCAGACCGATGGCGGTCAGGCAGTCCTGTAGGGCGCGGCGCCCACGCACGTGCATGTGCACATCACCGCATGCTACTGCACGAATGCCCAATTGCTGGGCCAGACGCTCGGCCATGGCGCGCAGGCGATCATCGTCCGCGCCGCGGTGCAGATGCACGCCCAGCCACAGACGCTCGCCGAACACCTCGCGCAACCAGGCTCCCGGCGCTGGATCGCCAGTAACCTCGGGTACCCAGATCGCCAGCAGCCCTTCGACCTGACCGTGAAAGTCTTCGCGCAACGACAGGTACTGGCCTTTGCCGGCCCGGCGTCTGGCGCGGGTGATGAGTACGCATAGATTCTGATAACCGCGCAGGTCCTCGACCAGCAGCACCAGCCTGGGACCGTCCAGCCCGGCGCCGTCCCGCACACGCAGTTCGCTGCCGACGATCAGCTTGAGGCCGTGGGCCTTGGCCGCCTGCCAGGCCCTGACGATACCGGCCAGAGTACATTCATCGGTGATTGCCAGAGCCTGATAGCCCTGCTGGGCGGCGCGGCGCATCAACTCGTCGCAACTCGAAGCGCCGCGCTGAAAGCTGAAGTTCGACAGGCAGTGCAGTTCTGCGTACAGCGGCGGTTGCTTCATGCGAACCAGCCTTGCAGCCATAACTGGCCGGGTTGAGCGATGTCCTGATACGCCCAACCGCGCAAACCGTCACGGGTTTCGATACGAAAATAGTCGCGGCGCACATCGCCGCCATCCCACCATCCCGACTCGATACGCTCGGCTTGGCCGAGTACCGTGAACGTGCTGGGCGCCAGTTTCTGCGGATCGGCCAGCAACCAGCCTGGCCGCTGTCCGGTCATTGCTCCGACGGCGTTGCCAGGCTCGGTTTCGACACTGCGCCAGGCCTGTTCAGGGCGATGGTCGGCGTACACGCTCAGGCCATTGACTGCCGCATCGCCCAGGCGTGCGCGCAGGCGCTCGCGCAGTTGTTGCCAGGATTGCGCCTGGGCCGCACGTGGGTCGAACAGGCCCTGGTGGCTCGGTACGAAGCGCGGCAGGTCATCGACCTGCAGGCGCAACTTGCGCACCGGCGCCGGAATGCGCAGGGCCTCCAGGCGACCACGGGTCAGTTCGAACAGCAAGCCTGCATCACGCTCGGCGCTCAGCAGACCGACCCTGAGCAAGGTGCTTTGCCCTTCGGCGTGCTCCAGGTGCAGATCGAGCCGCTGCACGCCGCAATCGCGGCCGACGAGAAACACCGCCAGGTCGCCGATCAGGCGGCGCAAGGGAAACAGCAGTGCCTGATGGGATTCGACATCGAAGTTCAGCTCCAGCGAGGCCTCGAAGCATTGGGGCGGCTGATAGAAGGCCAACGGCAGACGGCGGCGCCCGAGCAGTTGGTCGAGGTGCAGCTGCACACTGGCCGGGAAGCGTCGGGCCAGGGCCTCGCGTGGCAGCTCCAACAACTGCTGCACATGGCGCAGCCCCATGCGGGCAAAGGCTTGAGCCACTTCCTCGGGCAAGCCGCTGCGCGCGATCGGCAATTGCGCCACGGCCGCATGGGTCTGCTCAGGGGTGGTCGCAGCGAGACCGTCATGGGCATTGGCCAACATGCGCGCCGCCACCGGATTGGCCGCCAGCACGATGCGCTGGCGCAAACCCTGCGCATTCAGTTGCTCGCGCAACCGCGCCTGCAAGGTCGGCCAGGCGCCGAACAGCCGCAGGCTCGAGCCCACCTCCAACAACAGCGAGCGTGGATAATGCAGGCTGACCTGGGCGCTGTAGCCGTAGGCCCAGGCGGCGAGCATCTGCTGCACCTGCTCGATACGGGCCGGATCGGACTCGACACAGGTGAAACCCTCCGCCAGAGCGCGGGCAGCGGTGAGCGTCTGCCCGGCGCGCAGCCCCAACCCGGCTGCCGCAGCATTGACGGACTGGAGTACCCGACGCTGAGTCGGACCGCCGAGCAGCACCAGTGGCGTGTCGGGGTCGTCGCGGTCGCGCAGGACGGTATCCAGCGCCAATTGCGGCAGCACGATGCAGGCCCAGAGCATGGCTCATCTGCCCTGCCATGGACGGGCCAACGGCGCGCCAGACGCCTGCCCGCCGCGACACTTGAGCACGCGCCACTGGGCAGGGCGCACATCGAGGGCGATGCGCAGTGCCGCAGGCGACGGATTGTTCGCTGCCTGCAAGGGCCGACAGGCGATCGCCAGGGCATTGCCGGTGTGTGCGGCCACCTGCAGACGCCGCAGGGCGCGGTCGTCGGCCTGGGCTGGCCAGCACAGCACTGCCGCGCAGCTGCCCGAGCGCAGGCACTGCTCGGCGGCCCACAACACGTCATGGCCGCTGGCATCGATGACCGCCAGCCAGCGCAGATCGACACCTGCTGCCTGCCAGGCCGGCGCATAGGGAATGAACGGTGGCGCCACCAGCACCACCCGCTGCCGCTCGCCGGTCAGCCGAGCCAGGGTCGGCCACAGCAGCTGCAACTCGCCACAGCCGGTGCTTGCCAGCAACAGTTCACTGAGCGCAGCCACTGGCCAGCCGCCTTCAGGCAGTTGCTGGTCGAGCTGTGCATGCCCGGTAGGTTGCAGGCCCTGGGGTCGAACCTGCGTCTGTCCACCCCGCCAGACCTGGCGTTGTTCGAGCAGACGCTCGAGATCGACCACCGCGCCCATCAGTCGCGCCTCACCAGACCACAGAACACCCCTTCGATGACCAGTTCGCGGTCGGCGCCGACTTCGATGGGGGCATAAGCGGGGTTGCGCGGCATCAGCCGATAGCCACTGGCGCTACGTTGCAGGCGTTTGATGGTCACCTCGCCATCGAGCCGTGCGACCACGATCTGCCCATCCTGGGCCTCGCCCTGCTGGCGGATACCGACCAGATCGCCATCGAGGATGCCATCGCCGATCATCGAGTCACCGCGCACCATGAGCAGGTAGTCTGGTGTGCGACGAAACAGGCTCGGATCGATCTGCAGGTGTTCGTGGATGTCCAGGTCGGGACCGATCGGTGCCCCGGCGGCGACCCGGCCCAGCACCGGCAGCTCAAGCAGTTCGGGACGCCGGACGGCAGCAACCAGGCGAATACCGCGGGCCTGATTGGGCGTGACATCGATATAGCCGCTTTCGCACAAGGCGCTGACGTGCTTGCGCGCCACGCTGCGCGAGGCGAAGCCGAAGCGCGTGGCGATGTCGGCCAGGCTGGGTGGCTGGTTGTGTTCGGCGATGCGCTCGCGAATGAACGCGAGGATCGCCCGGCGTTTGGGGGTCAAGGTATCCATGGAGCACATTTGTACTCTTTTCCGTACGCCTTGAATAGCCCTGTTCATCGCTCGAGGTGGTTATCATGGCCAGCCAAAGCGATCTTTCACCTGGAGCCTGCATGCCACGCGCGTTGCTGTTCGACCTCGACGGAACCCTCACCGACACCGACACCCTGCACCTGCAAGCCTTCCGCGAGTTGCTCCATGAGCACGATGGCCGTCACCTGAGCCAGGCCGAATTCGACGCCAAGGTCAGCGGCCGCGCTAACGCCGCGCTGTTCGCCGATCTGTTTCCCGCGCTGAGCGCCGCAGAACGCCAGACCCTGGCCGAGCGCAAGGAAGCGCTGTTCCGCGAGCGCTCGCCGCAGCTGCAACCCATGCCCGGCCTGCTACGCGTACTCGAACACGCCCGCACCCGGCACATGGGGCTGTGCGTAGTCACCAACGCGCCACGGCTCAATGCCGAGCACATGCTCGGCGCCATGGGCCTGGGCGATGCCTTCGAGCATGTGCTGGTGGCCGAAGAGCTGGCCCGCGCCAAACCCGACCCGCTGCCCTACCTCAGCGGCTTGCAGCGACTGGATGCCAAGGCGGCAGAGGCCCTGGCCTTCGAAGATTCTCTGCCGGGTGTCGCTGCCGCCGTTGCAGCAGGGATCTATACCGTGGCACTGAGCACCACCCAACCTGCGCAAAAGCTGCGCGAGGCCGGGGCGCAACTGGTGATCGAGGATTTCAACGATGAGCGGTTGTGGGCATTGCTGTAGCGGCCGTAACAACCGCCGTCTGGCCCAGGACGTAACAGATCCACGCTTTTTCGCGGCTAAAGACGCTGATCAATGGCTGCAGGCTCCGACCCCTACCCCATCTTCACCTCTTGCAACCGCGCCAGGCTATGGGCCAGTTCGGCGCGGCGGAAGGGTTTGCGCAGGACTTCGAAGCCGTGCAATTCGGTGGGGCTGAGGTTGGCATAGCCGGTGATGATGAGGATCGGCAGGTCGGCCATGCGCTGGCGCAGCTGGTGGGCCAGTTCGGCGCCGGTGGTTTCGGCCATGACGTGGTCGGTCACCAGTACATCCAGGGCCAGGCCCTGATCGATCAGTTGCAGGGCCTGCGCCGCGCTCTGTGCTTCGGTGACCTGATACCCCAGATCACGCAACTGCAACGCAGTGGCCTGACGAACGATGTCTTCATCGTCCACCAGCAGCACGTGGGCGCTGTACAACGGCGCCTGCGACAGTGGCATATCGCTCTCGCGAGGCAAGCTCGGCGCCCGGCTTGCCGGCAGCCACAAGGTGGCTTCCGTGCCAAGGCGCAACCGTGAGCGCACGGTGAAGCCACCGCCAGATTGCACTGCCAGGCCTTGGACCATCGGCAGGCCCAGGCCGGTGCCCTGCCCCACGGCCTTGGTCGAATAGAACGGCTCGAAACAGCGCGCCAGAACACTCTCATCCATACCGCAACCGTTATCGGCAACCTGCAGCCAGATCACCTGGCCGGCAACGATACCCGCAGGACGCACGGTCGTCTCGTCAGCCACACCGGCGCGGATTTGCACGCGTCCGCCTTCAGGCATGGCGTCACGCGCATTGACCACCAGATTGAGCAAGGCCAGCTCCAGTTGCCCGGGGTCGACGACCACCCCGGGCAGATCAGCGTCGACTGCGATGTGAATATCGATGGTCGGCCCCAGGGAGCGGGCGATCAGTTCGCGCATATCGTCGATCAGCCCAGCCAAGCCCACCACCTGCGGCTTCAAGGTCTGGCGTCGGGCGAAGGTGAGCAGTCGGCCGACCAGGGTGCGAGCACGGTCGGCGGCCTGCAGGGCGCTGTTGACCAGGCGTTGCGAGCGATCATCCGGCAGCCGTCGTTGCACCAGCTCCATCGAAGCGATGATCGGGGTGAGCATATTGTTGAAGTCGTGGGCGATGCCACCGGTGAGCTGGCCGATCATCTCCATCTTGCGCGCTTCATGCAGTTGCACCAGCGACGCTTCGCGCTGGGCCAGCATGCTGGCCACCCGCTGTTCGAGACTGGCATTGAGCGCGATCAGCTTGGCCTCGGCACGGGCATGGGTGATGGCCGACCAGGCTAACTTGGCCGTTTCTTCGATCAGCAGGCACTCATCTTCAAGAAATGCATGGGGCGTATGGAAATGCACGGCCAGGGTCGCTTCCAGGCCACTGCTACCGGTCACCGGCAGCAACAGACTGGCGCACAGGTCGGCCTGCTCGCCGGCGGCAAAATCACCCACGATGCGCTCACCGTTGCCCAGACGTTGGTGGAGGTGCTCGGCAAAGTGCGCGTACTGGTGCTGACCGGCCATCGACGGCGCCCCATCGAGCCATTGTTGCTCAACGACAAAATGCCGCGTGTCACCCTTATCCTGAGCGAAGAACACCCGCGATGCACCCAGGTATTGACCCAGTCGGCTGACTGCCTGTGCTTCGATCTGCGCAGCATCGCCCAGTGCTGGCAGTGTGCGGCCAAGCTCGAGCAGAAACGCCTGGCGCCGCTCGAACTGCACCCGCTCGGTGGTTTCGGTGACGATGCACAAGATGCCACCGACGCTGCCATCGACCTCGCGCACTGCCGAATACGACACGTCGAACCAGGCTGTCTCACCCAGGCCACGACGCTCTATATAGAAGGGTCGATCTTGTGCCGAGAACGTCTCGCCGGTTTCGCGCACACCGCGCAGCAGCGGCTCGAGGTCATCCCACAGCTCGCTCCAGTTCTCCTGCGCAGGCCGTCCCAGGGCCTTGGGATGCTTGGCGCCAATGGTCGGAGCGTAGGCGTCGTTATAGAGGGCGATATACTCCGGCCCCCAGAACAGAACGATCTGCGCCTTGGCCGGAAGGATGGTGGCCATCAGCGTCTGCAGACTGGCCGACCACTGGTCGGGGGGGCTCAGGGGCGAGCGAGACCAGTCCAGTGCCTGAAGCAAGGTTGCAACCGTCCCACCCTCACGCAAGAAGCCCGGGAAATTGGCGCTCCGACGCTCTGCGGCGCCGTCTGTCAAGGAATTCATCTCATACAGACCATCGTTTTCAACGGGCCTGGGTGCCCGAGTCTGACTCTTATGAGAGCAATCGGCCGCAGTCGTTCCACAGGAATTTTCACGATTGCGCCACGCGTCTCAACCAGCAGCGCACTGCCAACGGTTTAACGCTAAGGGATACTTGGCTTGACGTTTACGTAAGGCGGACAGTAGCGTTACCTCAACGACGTGCAGCCCTTCCCTGCGAGCCCCAGCATGAGCCATCCGACTTACAGCATTACAGACCTGTCCCGCGAGCTCGACATCACCACCCGAGCCATCCGCTTCTATGAGGAACAGGGCCTGCTCAGCCCCGAACGACGCGGCCTTGAGCGGATCTACAGCGCCCGTGACAAGGTCACTCTGAAGCTGATTCTGCGCGGCAAGCGCATCGGTTTCTCGCTTGCCGAGTGCCGCGACCTCATCAGCCTGTACGATCCCAGTGGCGGTAACACCCGCCAGTTGCACAGCATGCTGGCGAAAATCGCCGAGCGGCGTGCGCAGCTGGAACAGCAGATGCTCGACATCCAGCAGATGCATCTGGAGCTGGACACCGCGCAGGAACGCTGCGAGCAAGCCCTGGCCACGGCCAGCGATGCGCCCTCTTCGATTGCCTGACCCACGAGGAATCACGCCATGTCACTGCCTCGATCCGTCGAACTGGTGGAAGTCGGCCCACGCGACGGCCTGCAGAATGAAGCCCAGCCGATCAGCGTCGCCGACAAGGTGCGCCTGGTCGAGGATCTGACTACGGCCGGGCTGCGCAACATTGAGGTGGGCAGCTTCGTCTCGCCCAAGTGGGTGCCGCAGATGGCCGGCTCTGCCGAGGTATTCGCCGCGCTGACGCCGCGCCCAGGGGTGACCTATGCCGCACTGACGCCAAACCTGCGCGGGCTGGAAGACGCCTTGGCCGCCGGCGTGCGCGAAGTGGCGGTGTTCGCCGCCGCCAGCGAGGCGTTTTCCCAGCGCAACATCAACTGCTCGATCCAGCAAAGCCTGCAACGCTTCGAACCGATCATGGCGCGTGCCCAGGCCGAAGGTGTACGGGTGCGCGGCTATGTCTCGTGCGTGCTCGGGTGCCCCTACCAGGGTGAAGTGCGTGCCGAAGAAGTGGCGCCGGTGGCCGAAGCGCTGATGGCCATGGGGTGTTACCAGGTATCGTTGGGTGACACGTTGGGCACCGGCACCGCCGGCGCCACTCGACGCCTGTTCGAGGTGGTCGGTGCGCGGGTGCCACGGGCGCAGCTGGCCGGGCATTTCCACGACACCTATGGCCAGGCCATCGCCAACGTGTATGCCAGCTTGCTGGAGGGTATCGGGGTATTCGACAGCTCGGTGGCCGGGCTCGGCGGCTGCCCGTATGCCAAGGGCGCCACCGGCAACGTGGCCACGGAAGACCTCGTGTACCTGTTGCAAGGCCTGGGCATAGAAACCGGTATCGACCTCGACTTGCTGGTAGCCGCCGGGCAACGCATCAGCGCAGTGCTCGGCCGTGCCAGCGGTTCACGGGTCGCACGTGCGCGCGCTGCCGGCTAAAAAGGTTCACCGCGTGCACTGATGTGTTTCGGGAAGTGTTACCCCACCCCAATTTCCAGCGAAAAATCGGGTAACAGGGAAACAAATCGACAGAATTCACCGAGGCAAAATGTCGCACTCAAAACCTAAACTATTGATTTTAAAGGGCTACCAAAAGTTGGCACGCCATCTGCTATATATTCCTGCATAACAAGAACAACAAATGCCTCACCCAATAAAAACAACAGACAACGGTTCTGACATAACAAGAACAACACGGCAGAAGCGTAGCAAGCAGATCTTTTTGAAGTAGAAGGGTTTTCCCGGGGTCACAGCCCCGCAGCCTGGCACAGAACAATAAAACTACCCTCAGGTAGCGGCAGCCACGGTTGGATCAGCAATGATGAATCCCCGACAGCGCTCAAAAAAATACGTTTGCTCTTGTGCCCCGGATGGGGGCCACCGCAACACCCGGACACGCCAACAAAAACAACAATCGGTGTGTCACGAACAATAAAAAGAGCAGGCAATCGACTTTGAGGGGAGCTTAGGCTCCCCTCAGTGCTTGGTGCCTTCTTCCTTTTTCTTTTCCTCCTGCTCCCCGCCCATCCGCTCGACCAGCGCCGGCATGCTGCTCAGCACCAGCAGCGCCAGCAGCGTACTGATCAACGCCGTGGCCTCGCGCCCCATTCCCGCCGCCGTGCCTATTGCCGCCGTCATCCATAGACCCGCCGCCGTGGTCAGCCCTTTGACGTGACTGGGATCACCGCCATTGCCCTTGAGAATGGTGCCCGCACCAAGAAAGCCGATACCGGCGACGATGCCCTGAATCACCCGGCTCAAGGCCTGCTCGTCGGCACCGGCCATGCTCGGCGCCAGCACGAACAGCGCAGCCCCCAGCGACACCAGCATGTGCGTGCGCACCCCGGCAGACTTGCCGCGGTGCTCGCGCTCGAAACCCAGCACCGCGCCAAGCACTGCCGCCATCATCAGGCGCACCAGAATGCGCGCCACCTCCTGCTCATCGGTGATGTCGGCGAACTCGGCAGTCACCGCCGCCCAGACGTTCTCCAGCCAGTCATCCATCGAAACGTCTCCAGCCTGCTGATAGAGCATGGACCCCGCACCTGAGGGCGAGTGCCATCGGCGCCGTTAAGCGCGCGAATGCAGCAACCTGCACTGACGCACAGTCACACGCCTGTCAGCCAAACCGAAAGGAGTTCGCCATGCCTGTCCAGATCGATGCCACCACCCATCGCTGCACCCTGATCGGCGCCGAGCGCACGCTCGAAGCCGAAGGCGTCCAGATCGAGATCATCACCGACGAACAACTGCGCATGTCGGTCGCGCTACTGGAGGATTTGCGCGTGCCGATCACCGAGGCTGAGGCCGATGCGCTGACTGTGGCCGGCGCCCGCGACAGCCGTAAACACCTCAAGGCCAGCGTTCCCGGCTCGGTGATCTGAGCACGAGCAATGCAACTGATACGGTGTTATTCGCAATTACTGAGCCTGTGCTGAAAACAGCTCGACAGCCATAGTGGCAGGCGGTTGAATCAACCGCCCTGTCCACTTGATCTGCCCGCCGAGCCGCCATGAAACGCTACGAACGCTTTGCCGATGACATCGCCGAACTGATCCGCAGTGGCGTACTGGGCCCAGGCCAGCGTATCCCTTCCGTGCGCTACGCCAGCCAGACCCACGGCGTCAGCCCTTCGACAGTCTTCCAGGCCTACTACCTGCTCGAGCGCCGCGGCCTGATCCGTGCTCGTGCGCGCTCGGGCTACTTCGTCAACAGCCATGTGCCACGCACCTTCGTCGAGCCACAGGCGCTGGCGCCGGTCAGCGAGTCCACCGAGGTGGATGTCAGCGGGCTGGTGTTTTCAATTCTCGACTCGATCAAGGATCCGTCCACCGTACCGTTCGGTTCGGCGTTCCCAAGCCCCAGCCTGTTCCCCTTGCAGCGCCTGGCGCGCTCGCTGGCCAGTGCCACGCGCAGCATGGACCCGCAGGTGGTGGTCAGCGACCTGTCGCCGGGCAACCCGCAACTGCGCCGGCAGATCGCCCTGCGCTATATGGTCGGCGGGTTGATGTTGCCCATGGAGGAACTGCTGATCACCAACGGCGCCCTGGAAGCGCTCAACCTGTGCCTGCAAGCGGTGACCGAACCCGGTGACCTGGTGGCCATCGAAGCGCCGGCCTTCTATGCCTGCCTGCAAGTGCTCGAACGGCTCAAGCTCAAGGCCGTGGAAATTCCCGTGCAGCCGCGTCAGGGCATGGACCTGGAGGTATTGGCGCAGACTCTGGACAAGCACCCGATCAAGGCGGTGTGGTGCATGACCAACTTCCAGAACCCGGTGGGCGCAAGCATGCCCGAGGCCAGCAAGCAGGCCCTGGTCGAGCTGCTGCGCAAGCACCAGGTGCCGCTGATCGAAGACGACGTCTACGCCGAGCTGTATTACGCGCAGCAGGCGCCGAAACCGGCCAAGGCCTTCGACACCGAGGGCTTGGTGATGCACTGCGGCTCGTTTGCCAAGAGTCTGGCCCCGGGGTATCGGGTGGGCTGGGTGGCCGCCGGGCGCTACGCGCAGAAGATCGAACGGCTCAAGCTGATGACCTCGCTGTGCGCCTCTATGCCGGCCCAGGCGGCGATTGCCGACTACTTGCAGCACGGCGGCTATGACCGTCACCTGCGCAAGTTGCGCTATGCCCTGGAGGGGCAGCAGGCCAACATGCTGGCAGCGATTGCCCGCTATTTCCCGGCGCAAACCCGGGTCAGCCAGCCTTCGGGCGGGTATTTCCTGTGGCTCGAGCTGCCCGAGCAGGTCGATGCGCTGAAACTGTTCCAGCTGGCGCTGGCCCAGGGCATCAGCATCGCGCCAGGGCCAATCTTCTCGCCGACCCAGCGTTTCGGCCACTGCATTCGCCTGAACTACGGCAGCCCCTGGACCGAGACCACGGAAAAAGCGATGGAAACCCTGGGCAAGATCATCCGCTCGTTCCTTTGAACATGCCCGCGCTCAGCGCCCGCCGCCCACATCCAGCAGGCTGCCGGTGCAGTACGAGGCTTTGTCCGAGGCCAGCCAGAGAATCGCCTGGGCCACTTCCTCGGCCTCACCGCCGCGGCCCATGGGCACGCCGGCCTGCAGTTTGCTGACCCGCTCGCCATCGCCGCTCAGCTGATGGAAGCCGGTATTGATCAGGCCTGGGCGCACGGCATTGACCCGCACGCCCTCGCCTGCCAGCTCTTTGCTCAGGCCAATGGTGAAGGTGTCCAGTGCACCTTTGGAGGCGGCGTAGTCAACGTACTCGCCGGGCGAGCCGAGCCGCGCCGCCAGCGACGACACATTGACGATGCTCCCGCCCTCGCCGCCATGACGCTGCGACATGCGCAACAGCGCCTGGCGAGCACAGAGCATCGGCCCGACCACGTTGATGTTCATCATGCGCAGCAGGCGTGCTTGATCCATGCCTTCCAGGCGGCTTTGCAGGTCGGTGGTGCCGGCGTTGTTGACCAGTACGTCGAGGCGGCCGAAGCGCTGGTCGAGCTGGGCGAACAGCTGCGAAATCTGCTGCTCGTCGCTGGCATCGGCACGAACGGCGATGGCCTCGGCGCCCAGTTGACGCACGGCCTCGAGCACCTGCTCGGCGGCCTGTTGGTCGGCATGGTAGTTCAGGCACAAGCGGTACCCCTCGCGGGCTGCCAACAGCGCCGTGGCAGCGCCGATGCCACGGGTAGCACCGGTGATGAGCATGACCTTGTTCATATCCAGTTCCTGATCTGATGACACTCCACACCCTAGACCAACAGGCCGCCGCTGCGACTCTGCCACCTCAATGCCCGCCCGACCCCGGCGCCGGCTTGGCCGAGAACGGCGGCTTGGCGAACCACACCAGCAGAATCAACCCGGCGAAGATCCACGTCATCAAGGTGAAGTAGTCCACCGTCGACAGCATGTAGGCCTGGGCGTTGACCATCTGCTCGAGCTGCGCGTAGCTCTGCAGGTTGGCCCCGCCCATCTGCTCGAGGGTGTGCCGGGTCACCGGGTCGTAGGTGCTGATGTGCTCGGTGAGGTAGGCGTGGTGCTGGTCCGCGCGGCGAATCCAGATCCAGGTGGTCAGTGAGGCGGCAAAGCTGCCGCCCAGGGTGCGCAGGAAGGTCGCCAGCCCCGAACCATCGGCGATCTGCTGGGGCGGCAAGTCGGACAGCAGGATGCTCAAGGTCGGCATGAAGAACAGCGCCACGCCAATGCCCATGAACAACTGCACCAGGGCCACGTGCTGGAAGTCGACGTCACTGTTGAAGCCGGCGCGCATGTAGCAACTGGCGCCGATCGCCAGGAACGCCAGGCCGGCGAGAATCCGCAGGTCGAAGCGGTGCGCGTACTTGCCCACGAACGGCGACATCAGCACCGGCAGCAGGCCGATCGGCGCCACCGCAAGGCCAGCCCAGGTCGGCGTGTAGTGCATCTGCGTCTGCAACCACTGCGGCAGGATCAGGTTGATGCCGAAGAATCCGGCATAGCCGCCGACCAGCACGATGGTGCCGACGCGAAAGTTGCGATAGGCGAACAGGCGCAGGTTGACCACCGGGTGGCGGTCGGTCAGTTCCCAGATCACGAAGATCACCAGGAACACCAGGGAAATCAGGCTGCCGCCAATGATGAAGGGCGATTCGAACCAGTCCAGGTCGTTGCCCTTGTCGAGCACCACCTGCAAGGCACCGACGCCCACGATCAGCGTCAGCAGGCCGACATAGTCCATTGGCTGGCGGCTGGTGTGCACCGGACGTGCGCGCATCTGCTGGCGCACCACGGCGGCGGCGAACAGGCCGATCGGAATATTGATGAAGAAGATCCACGGCCAGCTGTAGCTGTCGGTGATCCAGCCACCGAGAATCGGCCCGGCAATCGGCGCCACCACCGTGACCATCGCCAGCAGGGCCAGTGCCATGCCGCGCTTGGCCGGCGGGTAGACGGCAATCAGCAAGGTCTGAGTCATCGGGTACAGCGGCCCGGCCACCACCCCTTGCAGCACGCGAAAGCCCACCAGTTCCGGCATCGACTGGGCGATACCGCACAGAAACGAAGCCAGCACGAACAGCAAGGTGGCCCAGATGAACAGCTTCACCTCACCGAAGCGGCGACTCAGCCAGCCGGTCAGCGGCAAGGCGATGGCGTTGCTCACCGCGAACGAGGTGATGACCCAGGTGCCCTGCTCGTAGCTGACCCCCAGGTTGCCGGAAATGGTCGGCAGCGCGACGTTGGCGATGGTGGTGTCGAGCACCTGCATGAAGGTCGCCAGCGACAGGCCGATGGTGGTCAGCAGCAGGCTCGGCGGGGTGAACTGCGCAGGGGCCGCGTTGCTCATCGGGTGGCCGTCTTGCCGGCGGCGCTGTTGTCGCGGATCAGTTGGCTGATCATCGCGTCGGCCTCATCCAACTGCTGGTCGTAGACCTGAGTGGTGTAAGTGGCCTGCTGCGGCGGTTGCTGGGCCAGAATCGCGCCGCTTTGGTCGTGCAGATCGACCTCGACCACGGTGGACAGGCCGATGCGCAGCGGATGGTCCTTGAGCTGCTGGCCGTCGAGGCGAATGCGCACCGGCACGCGCTGGACGATCTTGATCCAGTTGCCGGTGGCGTTCTGCGCCGGCAGCAAGGCAAAGGCGCTGCCGGTGCCGGCGCCCAGGCTTTCGACGCTGCCGCGGTATTTGACGTCGCTGCCGTAGACATCGGCGGTCACCTGCACCGGTTGCCCGATCCGCATGTCGCGCAACTGGGTTTCCTTGAAGTTGGCGTCGATCCATACCTCATCCAGAGGAATCACCGCCATGGTGGCGGTGCCGGGTTGCAAGCGCTGGCCGAGTTGCACGCTGCGCTTGGCGACATAGCCGGTGACCGGCGCCACCAAGGTGGTGCGGGCGTGATCGAGGTAGGCCTGGCGCAGCTCGGCAGCGGCGGCCATGACTTCCGGGTGCGAGGCGACCTGGGTGTCGTCGACCAGCGCGGTGCTGGTGTTGAGCTGCTGGCGGGCGCTGTCCAGCGCGCTCTGTGCCGAGGTCAGGTCATCGCGGGCGTGGGACAGCTCTTCGGCGGAAATCGCCCCGTCCTGGGCCAGCAGCTTGCGCCGATTGAAGTTGTCCTGGGCGGTTTTCAGCGCCGCCTGGCGCGATTGCACCTGCGCCTTGAGCGCATCGACGTTGCTGTACAGCCCGCGCACTTCACGCACGGTACGGGCCAGCTTGGCCTGGCTGGCCTGCAACGCCACTTCGGTGTCGGAGGGATCGAAGCGCAGCAGCACCTGGCCGGCATGCACCAGGTCGCCATCGTCGGCACCGATGCTGATGACCGTGCCGGTCACCAGCGGGGTGATTTCCACCACGTTGCCGTTGACGTAGGCATCGTCAGTGCTCTCTTCCCAGCGCCCGACCATCTCGTACCAGGCCCAGGCGCCGGCGGCGCCGAGGATCACCAGCAGCAAGAGGCCGAGCAGCCACAGCTTGCGCTTGCGCGGGTTGCCGGTATCAGCGGCGGGAGCCTGCTCGGCCTGGGCGGCGGGGGCGTTGGCATCAGAGGATGTGGCCATGGCGGTACCTTGGGAAAAAGACGTGGGATTCAACGCTCGCCGAAGCGGCGGACGATCAACGGGTCACCGGCGCTGAGCAGCACCTTGGCCAACAGGCCTTCGAGGGTCTTGAGCTCATCGGCCTGGAGCACCCCGACCAGCTCGTTCATGGCCTTGGCGCCCACCTCTGGCAGACGATCGGCCAGACGCTGGCCATCGGCGGTCAGCGCCAGACGCACCTGGCGGCGATCCTCAGGGCAGCGCTGGCGCTGGATCAGCGCCTTTTGCTCGAGGCGATCGAGCATGCGCGTCATCGACCCGCTGTCCACGCCCAGGTAGCGGCACAGCTCCGCCGGGGTGTCGACCTGATACAGGGTGACGATGATCAGCACCTTGAACTGCGCGGCGGTCACCCCCTCGCTCTCCAGATGCGAGTCGAGGATGCGATCTTTGAGGATCGCCGCTCGCCCGAGCAGCATGCCGATGGCGCAATGGGGGAAGTTGTCGGGGGTGAAATGAGGCATCGCACACCGCGCAGGAGGAAGTGTGTGCAAATGTTACTGCTTAGGCAGTGAATGTCAAAGCTTTTGTTAGCTTGCTAAGCAAGCAGCTTCGAGCTTGAAGCTTCAAGCGGCAAGCAAGCTGCTTTTCAGGCCCGGGTGCTGAGCATGCTGCCGGCAGTGCTGCCGCCTGCGCTGTTCAGCGCTTCGAGCAGTTGGGTGGTGGCGGTCATCAGTGCGGCGCTTATTGAGGCGATGCTGGTCTGCTTGCCTGCCAGCGCCGCCTGCTTGCTACTGGGGTCCATGGGCTGAGCCTGGATCTGCGCCAGTTGTTTCTGCTCTTCGGCCAGGCGCTTTTGCAAGTCCTTGATCAGTTGCTTCATCTGCTTGACGGTTTCCGGCTCGCCGCTGCCTTGAGCCGGGGCGGCTGCCTGGGCTTGCTCGGGCGTGGCCATGGCCTTGCCGCTCAGGCGCACGCTGGTGGGCGCCTCCTTGGACGGGGTGGATTCACTTGCTTCGGCGAGGGCCGACAGCGGGCTGCTGACGCCAGGGGTAACTATCGTTGAGAAGTTGACCATCGGGGTTGCCTCGAACTGTGCCTTTGCCGAAGCTATCGGCCGCTGAAAGCCAGGCTTTAGCCGGGCAGCACCGACCCGGCGCACGTGGCCTGGCGCTAAATTCCCCGATAACTGGCTCGTTCCCTTGGAAGTATCCGTGCCGACGCCGCCGCTGGGCCGCCGCGCCTCCCCTCTCTTCCATGGACACCCGTCATGAGCCAGACCCCATCCTCAGAAACACCCAAAGATCTGATCGGCGTGGGTTTCGGTCCTTCGAATCTGGCCCTGGCCATCGCCCTGGAAGAACTCGCTCAGACCCACGGGTACGCCCTTGATGCACTGTTCATCGACAAACAGCACGACTACCGCTGGCACGGCGAAACCCTGGCCAGCCAGAGCGAGTTGCAGATTTCCTTCCTCAAGGACCTGGTCTCGCTGCGCAACCCCACCAGCCCTTACAGCTTCGTCAATTACCTGCACCAGAAGCAGCGCCTGGCCGATTTCATCAACCTGGGCACCTTCTACCCCTGCCGCCTGGAGTACAACGACTACCTGCGCTGGGCCGCCGACCACTTCGCCACCCAGGCGCAGTACGGCGAGCAGGTGCTGCGCATCGAGCCGGAGCTGCGCGATGGACGTATCGAGCATCTGCGCGTGGTATCCCACGACAACGAAGGTCGCGAACAGATGCGCCGTACCCGCGCCGTGGTGGTTGGCACTGGCGGCACGCCGAAGGTGCCGGCGATCTTCCAGGGCTTCAAGGACGATCCACGGGTCTTCCACCATTCGCAGTACCTGAGCAGCATCGCTCGCCTGCCCTGCATTGAAGGCAAGCCGATGCGCATCGCGGTGATCGGCTCGGGGCAAAGCGCCGCCGAAGCGTTCATCGATCTCAACGACAGCTACCCGTCGGTGAAGGTCGACATGATCCTGCGCGCCGCCAGCCTCAAACCTGCCGACGACAGTCCGTTCGTCAACGAGATATTCGCCCCCGACTACACCGACCTGGTGTTCAACCAGCCTGCCGCCGAACGCGGCAAGCTGATCGAGCAGTTCCACAACACCAACTATTCGGTGGTCGACCTCAACCTGCTCGAGCGCATCTACGGCATTTTGTACCGGCAGAAAGTCGCCCATCAGTTCCGCCACAACGTGCTCTGCCGTCGGCAGATCGAGGCCGTGGTCGCTACCCGTGACGGCATCGAGCTGACCATCGCCGACCTGGCCACCGGCCTGCAGCAGACCCACCGTTACGATGCGGTGATTCTGGCCACCGGTTACGCGCGCAGCTCGCACCGTGAACTGCTGGCGCCACTGGCCGAGTACCTCGAAGACTTCGCCGTCGACCGCAACTACCGTGCGTTGGCGCGCCCGCCGTTGCACGCAGCGGTGTACCTGCAAGGCTTCTGCGAAAGCAGCCACGGCCTGAGCGACACCCTGCTCTCGGTGTTGCCCGCGCGGGCGGCGGAGATTGGTCAGGCACTGTTCAATGACTTGGGTCGGCACCTCGAGCGGCGCACGCCGACGGTCGTCTTGAGCAGCGTCTAGACGTCAATAGCCCCAGGCAGCAAGCCCTCTGGCACCGGCATGACGCGAACCTGCGCATGCCGGCGCACGACGTTTGAAACATTTGCTTTCACTTTACCGTGCGGGATTTTCATTCTCATTCGTCCTTACTAGTGCGGCCCATTGGTTGGGCATTTGCTCGACCCCACTTTTAGAAGACTGACTGATGGCTCAATCCCCCAAGAAATCGAAGTCCAGGCTGTGGTTCCTGGTCCATAGCTGGCTGGCACTGCCCATCTGGTTCTTCGTGCTGATCGTCTGTTTCACCGGCATGCTCGCCGTGGTCAGCCAGGAAATCGTCTGGCTCGCCAACCCCGACGTGCGCGCGACCAAACCCGATGCCGATGCCACCGCGCTGAGTTTTCAGCAGGTCATCGATGTGATGCACAAGGATCGCCCGGAGCTTGCGATCAACTCGATGAACCAGCCGGACGGCTCGCACTTCGCCCTCAATGTCGGCGTCACCCTGCCCGACGGCTCGCGCACCAACTATTACGTCAACCCCTACACTGGGGTGATCCAGGGCAAGACCCCGGAATTCAACTTCGAGGCCTTCACCCGCGCCCTGCATGGCTGGTGGCTGGTGCCGTTCACCAATGGCTACAGCTGGGGCTGGTACCTGGTTTCCTTGCTCGGCCTGCCCATGCTCGCCTCGCTGGTGACCGGGCTGGTGGTCTACAAGAAATTCTGGAAGGGTTTCTTCAAGCCAGTGCGCACCGGTCACGGCCCACGCATCTTCTGGGGTGACCTGCACCGCCTGGCCGGGGTCTGGTCGATCTGGTTCGTCGCGGTAATTTCCATCACCGGCATCTGGTTCCTGATCCAGGCGATCCTGGCCGACAACCACATCACCATTTCCAGCGAGCCGATCGTGCCGGTGATCGCCCGCGATCAGGTACCGCAGATGCCCGACGGCAGCGCCACACCGCGCATTGGCCTGGACGAAGCCGTGCGCATCGCCCAGGAGGCGATTCCGGGCCTGGACGTCAGCTTCATCACCCTGCCGGCCACGGCCTACAGCCACATCAGCATGGATGGCCGTGGCTGGTATCCGTTGATGTATCAGGGCGCCTCGATCAACCCCTACACCCGCGCCGTGGATAGCCAGTTCCTGCTCTCCGACCGCACCGCCCTGGAGTTCGTCACCGAATCCATGCGGCCGCTGCATACCGGTGACTTCGGCGGCCTGCCGATCAAGCTGATCTGGTTCTTCTTCGGCCTGTTGCTGACCCTGATGGTGCTCAGCGGGCTGCTGATCTGGACCAAACGCACCGCCCAGGCCACGGCCGCTGCGCTCAAGCGCAGCGAGCGTCCGGCGCGCGGCGCCGCAACCCGTGCCGACACTACGCTTGAGGTGCAGCCATGAGCCGAGCCCAGACCGTGCAGCACAGCGCCGCCAGACAATGGTGGCTGAAGTGGCGCTTCCACCTGAACATCCTGCTGATTCTGGTGCCACTGGGCTTCATGCCCAAATACTTCGCCGACATGCGCCTGTTCCGCGGTGAAGATGGCCTCGGCCAGCACGTGCAAGCCGATATCCCGGTCGGACGCTGGAGCGTGAGCCTGGCCGAAATGCGCGACGAAGCGCCACTGGCCGATGGCCCGGCCGGTTACTTCAAGACCTTCAACGCCGCGCTGTGTGCCACCTGCGATGAAGGGGTCAAGGCGATTTACCTGCGCGTCGGCAAACCGCGCAGCCTGCGTGCCGCCGGCAGCATCCTGTTCGGCTCGCAGTACCGCATGGCCACATCACTGCCCATCCCACCCCGTACCCGCCCCGATGCCCTGCTGTGGATCACCATCGAAGGCTGGGACGGCAACCTGTATCAGGCCTCGGTGCCGCTGGCCGACGCATCCCCTGCGACTGCCGCGTGGCTCGCCAAACAAGGAGACAAACGATGAAACCGCTGCTGCGCAGGCTCGCCCTGCCCGTGCTGCTGGCTGCCGCGACCCCGGCGCTGGCGCACAACCCGATGTGCGAATGCGATGAAACCGGTACCGGCGAAATCACCTGCAAAGGTGGTTTTTCCGATGGCAGCGGCGCGGCCGGCGTGACCCTCGATGTCATCGGCTACGACGAACAGGTGCTGGTCGGCGGCAAGCTGGGGGATGACTCGAAGCTGACCTTCAAGCGCCCTGACGGCGAGTTCTATGTGCTGTTCGATGCCGGCCCCGGTCACGTCGTCGAAGTCGACCATGCCGACATAGGCGCGCCATGAGCCGCGCCCAGGTCATCCGCCCGGCCGGTGCCGGGCATGAAACGCTTTACGTGCTGCTGGCCGCGCTGCTGATTGTGCTGATCGCCGCCGGTGTGGTCAGCCTGCGCGGTGAGCGCGACGATGACGTGACCCTGGCCAGCCATGAGATCGACGCCCGACGCGACCTGACCCCGGCTGAGCAGGGACTGCACAGCGACTTGCAGGTTGCTGCCGACGAGATCGTTCTGCTGCGCGAGGATGGCGCAGCGCAGGTCGAGGTCGCCACCCTGGCTGAAGAAGGCTTGCCGCCGTTCGTCGACGATGCCAGCAGCCAGAGCCGGGGTCGCCACCAGTGGCAGCGTTTATCAGGTGATGCCTACTTCGGTCGCAGTCAGGCGCCAGAGGTGGCGGGTAGCCTGCTGCTGATCGTGCCCGACCGTGAGGATGCCGCAACCGACCTGTGGCTCAACCGCCGTGACAGCGTCGCCGCGCCCGCCAACCTCAGCCAGGAGGCGCTGGTCGCCAGCGGCTGGCGTCATGTCGTCAGCCACTTCGATGCCGGCGTCACCCGCCAGCACCGTCACTGAACCTAAGGACTTGTCCATGCTCCGCTCCACCCTGGCGCGCCGCGCCCTCGCTGTATTGCTCACCTGCGCCTTGCCCGTGCTGGCCCTGGCCGATGCCGGCAAGCCGCTGCGCATCGGCATCACTCTGCACCCCTACTACAGCTACGTGAGCAACATCGTCGGCGACAAGGCCGAGGTGGTGCCGCTGATTCCGGCCGGCTTCAACCCCCACGCCTACGAGCCGCGCGCCGAAGACATCAAGCGCATCGGCACCCTGGATGTGATCGTGCTCAACGGCGTCGGCCATGACGACTTCGCCGACCGCATGATCGCCGCCAGCGAAAAGCCCGACGTGCCGACCATCGAGGCCAACCGCAACGTGCCGCTGCTGGCCGCCACTGGCATCGCCGCGCGTGGCGCGGGCAAGGTGGTCAACCCGCACACCTTCCTGTCGATCAGCACCACCATCGCCCAGGTCAACAACATCGCCCGCGACCTGGGCAAGCTCGACCCGGACAACGCCAGGTTCTACACGCAGAACGCCCGCGCCTACGCCAAACGCCTGCGCGCCTTGCGCGCCGAAGCGCTGGCCAAGGTCACCGAAGCCCCCGACGCCACCTTCCGCGTCGCCACCATCCACGCCGCCTATGACTACCTGGTGCGCGACTTCGGCCTGGAAGTGACCGCCGTGGTGGAACCGGCCCATGGCATCGAGCCGAGCCCTGCGCAGCTGAAAAAGACCATCGACCAGCTCAAGGCGCTGGACGTCAAGGTGATCTTCTCGGAAATGGACTTCCCCTCTGCCTACGTCGAGACCATCCAGCGTGAAGCGGGTGTGCGTCTGTACCCGCTGACGCACATTTCCTACGGCGAATACACCAAGGACAAATACGAAGTCGAAATGAAGCGCAACCTCGACACGGTGGTCCGCGCCATTCAGGAGAACCGCGCATGACCGCTGCGGCCAAGCTCGCCGCAGCCGGCGGCCCGCGCATCGACTTTGCCGGCATCGACCTGACCCTGGGCCGCACACGCATCCTCGAACAGGTACAGTTCAGCGTCGCCGCCGGCAGCGTGCATGCCATCGTCGGCCCCAACGGCGGCGGCAAGAGCTCGCTGATCAAGACCCTGCTCGGGCAAATGCCGCACCAGGGGCAACTGACGGTGCACTGGCCGAGCGCGGCCGAGGTGATCGGCTACGTGCCCCAGGCGCTGGAATTCGACCGCGGCCTGCCCATGACCGTCGACGACTTCATGGCCGCCATGTGCCAGCGCCGCCCGGCCTTCCTCGGCCTGTCGCGGCGCGTGCGCGGCGCCATCGACCAGGCCCTGGCCCAGGTCGGCATGCTCGACAAGCGCAAACGGCGCATGGGCGCGCTGTCGGGTGGTGAACGCCAGCGCGTGTTGCTGGCCCAGGGCCTGATCCCGCCGCCGCAACTGTTGGTGCTCGACGAGCCGATGTCGGCGCTCGACGAGGCAGGCATTCAGGTGTTCGAACAATTGCTGCACGCCTGGCGCGCCGCCGGCACCACGGTGCTGTGGATCGAGCACGACCTGCAGGCGGTGCTGCGCCTGGCCGACCGTGTCACCGGCCTGAGTCGCCAGGTGCTGTTCGATGCGCCACCGGCTGAAGCGCTGACCCCGCAACGGCTGCTCAGCCTGTTTTCCGTTCACCCGCGCAGCGAGGGCGTTGCCTGATGAGTTACGACCTGTTCCGGCAGACGATCCAGGATTGGGCCACTGCCGGCTATCTGCCCGAAGCATTGGCCTATGGCTTCGTGGTCAACGCGCTGTTGGCCGGCCTGATGATCGGGCCGGTGCTCGGCGGCCTGGGCACCCTGGTGGTGGTCAAGCGCTTTGCCTTCTTCTCCGAGGCGGTCGGGCACGCTGCGCTGACCGGGGTGGCCATCGGCATCCTGCTCGGCGAGCCCTACACCGGGCCCTATGGCAGCCTGTTCGGCTACTGCCTGCTGTTCGGCATTCTGCTCAACTTCCTGCGCAACCGTACCGGGCTGTCGCCAGACACGCTGATCGGCGTGTTCCTCTCGGTATCCCTGGCCCTGGGCGCGAGCCTGCTGTTGATGCTGGCGGGCAAGATCAACGTGCACATTCTGGAAAACGTGCTGTTCGGCTCGGTGCTGACGGTCAGCGCCGAAGATTTGCTGGTGCTGGGCATCGTTGCGCTGCTGGTGGTGGCATTGGCCGTGCCGCTGTACAACCGCATCATGCTGGCCAGCTTCAACCCGCAACTGGCGGCCGTGCGCGGCGTGGCAGTGAAGACCCTCGACTACCTGTTCGTGGTGCTGGTGACGTTGGTCACCGTGGCTGCAGTGAAGGTCATCGGCGCGATTCTGGTCGGTGCCCTGCTGGTGATTCCGGCGGCGGCAGCGCGGCTGGTCAGCCAGTCGCTCAAGGGCTTCTTCTTCGCCTCGGTGATCATCGCCACCCTCAGCACCCTGCTCGGCATCCTTCTGCCGATCGTACTCGACCTGCCGGTGCCTTCCGGCGCCGCCATCATTCTGGTGGCCGGGCTGTGCTTCGCCCTGGCAGCGCTGGCCCGCGCCCTCGTCCCCCGCCTGCAAGGAAACCCGGCATGAACCTGACCTTCAAGCACCTGACCCTGGCCCTGGCGCTGGCTGCATTGCCGGCCCCGCTGCTGGCCGCGCCGGCAGCGCCCGCGCAGGTTCAGCCGGCGCCTGTGAGCGTGCTGACCACTCTGGCGGTGACCCACAGCCTGGCCGCGGCCCTGCTCGAGGGCACCTCGGTGCAGCTCAAGCGCGCTGCCCCGGCCAACCTGCCGGCCAGCCGCCAGCCGTCGTTCTTCAGCGGTCGCGGTGGCGCCAGCCTGGACAAGGCGGCGCGCCAGGCCGATGCGGTCATCGGCCTGCGCTCGATCTGGCGCGACGACCCGCTGTACCCGATGGCGCGGCGCAGCAACATCCGCATCGTCGAAATCGATGCCGCGCGCCCGGTCGATGGTGCGCTCCCGGGCATCGCCGTGCAGGGTGACAACGCCTTCGCCGGCTACCCATGGCTCAACCCGACCAACCTGGGACGCATGGCCGACGTGCTGGCCAACGATTTGGAGCGCCTGGCGCCTGCCGATAAAGCCAGCATTCAGGCCAACCTGGCCAAGGTGAAGCGGCAGATGCTGGAATTGCTCTCGAGCAGCCAGACGGAACTGGCCAGTGTCGACAACCTCAGCGTGGTCAACCTCTCCGAACGGCTCGGCTACCTGACCAGCGGGTTGAATCTGGATGTGGTGGAGCAGCCGCTGCCCGAAGACGACCGCTGGGATGCGCCGGCACTCAAAGCTCTGAGCGACGAGCTCAAGGCCCAGGATGTGGCGCTGGTGTTGCACCATCGCCAGCCCGACGCGGCGCTGGCCGAGGCAGTCAAAGCCGGTGGGGCGAAACTGCTGGTCATCGACAGTGATGCCCAAGACAGCCTCGTCGGCCTCAAGGTTAGCGTCGAGCAGGTGGTGGCGGCGCTGCGCAGCTAAGCAAGGCTCCAGCCCGGGCCGCGCGTATCTGCGCGTTCCGGGCTGTAGCGGACGGCGATTGCAGCGCAAAAGTGCCGATGGTGATGTAACCAAATGTACAAAGGTCTGGATCGGTTGTTATGCTGATGGGCTTGCGCCATCACTGTCTGCGCCCTATTTCGACAAGTACCCCCCATGAAAATCGCTTTCGTCCTGATCTTCGTTCTGTCCATCAGCTACGTGCACCTGCGCGGTCGCGTGCGACACAAGCTGACCCGGCAACTGGGCGATCACTCCAGCTTCCTGGCCCCGGTCAACTGCCTGCTGTACTTGTTTTCGCGCCATCCGGCCAAGCCTTACTTGCCGGTCGAGGCCTTTGCCGAACTGGCGCCCTTGCAAGCGCACTGGCAGGAAATCCGCGAAGAAGCGGTGAAGTTGCTTGAGGTCGGCGAGATCAAGAAATCCGACAACTACGATGATGTCGGCTTCAACTCGTTCTTCAAGACCGGCTGGAAACGCTTCTACCTGAAATGGTACGGCGAAAGCCACCCTTCCGCCCTGACCCTGTGCCCGCGCACCACCGAGCTGCTGCAAGGCATCGGCTCGGTCAAGGCGGCGATGTTCGCAACCTTGCCACCAGGCGCCAAACTGGTGCGCCACCGCGATCCGTACGCAGGCTCTTACCGCTATCACCTGGGCCTGGACACACCCAACGACGACGGCTGCTACATCAATGTCGACGGCGAGAAGTACGCCTGGCGTGACGGCGAAGCGGTGATGTTCGACGAAACCTACATCCACTACGCCGCCAACACCACCGAGCACAATCGCATCATCCTGTTCTGCGATATCGAACGGCCGCTCAAGTACCGCTGGGTCACCGCGTTCAACCGCTGGTTCAGCCGCAATGTGATGGCCGCCGCCGCCGCGCCCAACGATGCCAATGACAAGACCGGCGCGATCAACCGCCTGTTCACCCGCATCTACCGCATCCGCGAACGTGGCAAGGCCTTGAAAAAGCGCAACCGCACCCGCTACTACCTGGAGAAATGGGCCGTCGTGGCCGCCTTGCTGGCGTTGTTCATCGTGATCTGAAGCACCTGGTCGTGCTGCCAAAGTAGCAGGCGTTTACCCCTCAAGAGGCACCGCCGACACAGGTGTCGGCCGCTAGCCTGACAGCTCCTGACCTGACTCCAAAAGGTGAAGCACATGAGCATGTTGGACTGGAATGACTACCGCTCCCAGTTGATGGCCGGCATCGGCGAGCTGCAACAGTTGTCGCCCGACACCGTCGCCGGCTACCTGACCGCCAGCGGCGCCGGCAGCAAGACCGCCCACCTCGACAGCAAGACCCGTGAGCTGATTTCCCTGGCTGTGGCAGTCACCACGCGCTGCGATGGCTGCATCGCCGTGCATGCGCAACAGGCAGTGGCGCATGGCGCCAGCCGCGAGCAGATTGCCGAAGCGCTGGGGGTGGCGGTGGCGATGAATGCAGGCGCTGCACTGGTGTACTCGGCACGCGCCCTGGAGGCGGTCGACCTGGTCAAGGGCTGAGCCAGGCTTGCACGGCGGCGCAGGGCACCACACACTGCCCGCCTCCGTTCGCACAGCAAGGCCCCGTCCATGAACATCCGCCCCATGACCGCCGAGGACTTCGAGCGCTTCTGGCCCACCTTCCAGGCCGTCGTCCAGGCCCAGGAAACCTACGCCTACGACCCCGCGCTGAGCTTCGAGCAGGCGCGCCAGCTGTGGCTTGAAATGCCCCTGCACACGCTGGTGGCCGAAGCCGATGGCCAACTGCTGGGTTCGTATTATCTGAAGGCCAACGCCGCCGGCCCCGGCAGCCATGTCGGCAACTGCGGCTACATGGTCTGCCCCGCCGCCCGCGGGCGTGGCGTGGCGCGGGCGATGTGCGAGCACTCGCAGAAACTCGCGCGTCAGCAAGGCATGCTGGCGATGCAGTTCAACTCGGTGGTGGCAAGCAACGAGGTGGCGGTGGCGCTGTGGCAGGCGCTGGGTTTTGAAATCGTCGGGCGGCTGCCCAAGGCCTATCGGCATGCCCGGCTGGGCCTGGTGGACTGTCTGGTGATGTACAAGTGGCTGGCCGACGAGCCTGTCACCGAGAAGCCTGCGCTGCTGATCGGGCGTAAGAACATCGAGGCGCGGGTGTCGCGTCGCCGGGGCCGCTGACCCCGACGACGCTGCTTCTACGCAGACACAGGCCTGATCAGAACGCCATACCGACCTTGACGCCGTATTCGTGGCGTTTGAGGCGGGTGTCGTCGGCGATGTAGGTCGACTCGTCGAGCTTGTAGATGGTGTGCTCGTAGTACAGACCGGCAAAGATCGGCAGGTCGCCGTCGCGGTTCATCAGCAGGCTGACTTCGGCGTAGGGGTTGAGGCGATCCTTGAGGTCGACCGAATCGTGGCCGAAGTCCTTGACCTTGATCTTGGCGCGGCCATCGATGGTGTGCCGGGCACCGGCTTCCACACGCAGGGTGGCGGTGTCGAACTGGTGGTTGTAGCCCAGCGCGGCCTTGGCGAACGGCGCCTTGTTGCTCAATTCGACGTCTTCACGGCGCAGGTCGATTTCATAACGCGACCAGGTGTAGCCGGCACCGACCAGCACATCGACAAAGTTGCGCGCATCGAGCGCAGCACGCCAGCCGACATCCAGATCCGCCTGAGCTTCCTTGAGCTTGTCACCATCGTCTTTGAAGTACTTGGCCTGCGCACCGATCTCGTAGATCAGGCCCGATTCGCCGGTCATCTTGTTACCGAAGTTGGCGAACACGCCACCCTCGCCAATGTGATCCTTGTTGGTCTGGCTACCGCCCTGGAAATTGAAATCGTTGTAGCTGCCCAGCAGACCGAAGGTGAATTGCGGATCGGTAACCGGGGCAGCGGAGGCAAATAGAGGGGCGCCTAACAGGGCAAGTGCGCAGGAATGACGGAACACTGTGCGGCGTGACATGAGCTGTCTCCATGACAAGTTGCGAAAAAGGGCTTGCGGGGCATTCGAAGCACCGCTTCACGAGAAAGTTCGAAAAAAATCACGTTTTTTTCACATTTATCGACTCGTTGTCATTGGTCCCTCGGTGCATCTTGTACGGGACTGGCTGGGTTACCCTGTGCAGCGCCGCCCTCTTTTCCAAGGAAGCCTTCGATGAAGCCCACCTGTATCGCTGCCCTGCGCCCCGGCCTGCGTGCTGAAGAACTGCCCGGTGCCCTCGCCCGGCAGGCCACCGAGGCCGATGCCCATGGCCACCTGCCCGGCACCCACGGCCGCGGCTTCGGTGTGCGCCTGGACGATCAGGGCCAGATCGGCACAGTGCGCTGGTTTGGCCGCTTCGAGCGCAGCGTGGCCATCGAGGGTCTGCACATAGGCATGCCTTATGCCGCAGCCATCGCGGCCAACCCGTTGCTTGAGCCGCTACCCAGCAGCCCGGACGATCCGAGCGAGCTGCTGCGCTGCCACACGCAAACTCCCTTGGGCCACGACCTTACCGTGATGTTTGCCGACGGTGTGCTCACCGCCGTGCAGATCAGCCGCCCTGGCGCAGTTTATCCGGCCCCGCCCAAACTACTGGCCGACCCTAGTCTGACCTGCGCCTACGACCTGCTGCGCGCGCCGCACAGCCACGTGCCGCACAGCGCCCGTGGCGCCGAGTGGGCCGGCGGCTGGAGCCTTGGGCTGCCACCGGGTATCACCCCTGTTCAGTGGCCGCTGAGCCGCCGCCTCGGCCACCCGCTGCGGCACGCGTTCACCCTGTGGCTGGCGCCGCAGTACCGCACCCAGGGCCAGGACTGCGTCGCCCTGAGCCTGTTCGTCGACGACCAATACGAAGAGCTGCCGGGCTGTGCCGAAGTCGAGGCGTTCTTCGCAGCGCCCCTGCCAGCCGAAGCCCCTGAAGACCCGACCCTGCGCGCCCTGTGGCAGCACTGCCAGGGGCGGCATCCGCGACAGTTCGACATGAGCGACATTCTCGAAACCCACTACGCTGCCCTGTGGCTGACCCAGGCCGAATTCGACGCTACCCTGTGCCAGCCGCCGCGCCTGCCTGTCGCCTCGTGGCTGGGCGATGAGCCGCAGTGGCTGGCACAGGACTACGTCACCTATTTCCATGGCCTGCAGGTGCGCAATCCGGGCCAGCCGGCCCTTGCCTGTACACCTGGCACCGGCCTGGAAAGCGCTTTCGCCATCCGCGCAGTGTTGCGCGAGGATGACCCCAACATCGGCAAGCCTCCGCGCGAATGGCCTGACGAGTGCATCGACAGCGGCTATGTCATCGCCTTCAGCGAAGAAGGCCAGGCGCTGGGTCTGGAACGCTTCTTCGCGAGCAATCATCTGGGCGGCACGATGATGCCGCAACAGGCCTACCCGGCCTTCGGCCCGCGTTACCTGGAATGCGAAGAAGATTTTGGCGGTTTCAATTTCGGCGGTGGCAATGCCCAGCTCGATCTGGCACTGATGGAACTGGACTGGGCCTGCGGCTGATCGCCGACAGGGCCAGGGTCAGCGACGCAAGCGCCTCGCAGCGCTTGCACTCGCGGCGGTCCGATCAGTCTTGCTTCTGGTGGGCCAGGGCCTTCTCAGCCTGATCGGCGCATTTCTTGAAGTCACCTTTGGCGTGGGCCTCCTTGGCCTGCTGATATTCATGGTGGCCCGTGCTGGTGAAGTCGTTTTCCGTCGCCGACTGCAATTTGCCGAGGGCTGCCTCGCATTCGTGGTGATCGTCCTTGGCCATCGCCACACCTGGCAGCAGCAGTGCACAGAAGCTCAAGGTGATGAAGGTCTTCATAGTCGCGTCCTCTGAATGAAGTGACATCCGGTCAACCGTGATCCAGGGTGGTCACGGGTGTTGCTCAGGCGTTTGGCAGTGGCATCGAGCCTGCGAGTCGTGGCAGGTCTGATGCGCACAGCGTCAGCACTTGAACCCTAGCTACAGAACGGTCGATGCGCCACGTGACGGGTCGCCTGAATGCGTCATCTTGTCGCAGCAGATTCATCAGCCACCGTCGCTCCGGAACCGTAGAATCCGCCCGGTCTTTTCCCAGTCGCCGCGAGCGCTGGCTACCCGTCGCCATGACCCGTCCGTACCTGCGCCGCCCGCCTCGACCAGGTTAAACCGACGTCGCCTGACCACCCGTAACGGGGGCTGGCACCTTCGTCATGCCCTGGTCGCAGATTCTCTCTGGCACTTCCCATGCAACCCTCTGGTCGAACCGGCCCGAGTCGTCCTGCATTGTCTGAAAAGGCGTCCGTCGGTTTTTCCTTCTGCCACTGAGGTACGTATGTCTGTGCGTTTGCTGGGCATGGCGCTGGCGCCATTGCTCGGGTTGTTCATTGTTGCCTTGGGCAACGGCTTTCTGTCTTCCTTGACCACCTTGCGCCTTGGCGAAGCCGGCGAGTCGGCGACCATGATCGGTCTGGTCGCCTCGGCCTACTTCCTGGGCCTGACCCTCGGCGCGATGTTCAACGACCGCCTGATTCTGCGCATCGGGCATATCCGCGCCTACACCTGCTTCGCTTCGCTGATCGCCGCGACCATCCTGTTGCAGGGGCTGTTCGTCGACACCTGGGGCTGGATGGTGCTGCGCCTGATCAACGGCTGGGCCACCGTCGGGGTGTTCCTGGTGATCGAGAGCTGGATGCTGCTGGCCGGCGACGCGAAGATCCGCGGTCGCCTGCTGGCGCTGTACATGATCGCCCTGTATGGCGCCGGCGTACTGGGCCAGGCCTTCCTCGGTGAACTGGCCGGCTGGGGCGACACCGCACCGTTCATGGTCGCAGCCATGCTCGCCTCGCTGTCGATCCTGCCAATCGGCGTGCTGCCGCGGGCCTCGCCACTGCTCGAGCAGGTCGAGCCACTCAAGCCACGGCAACTGCTCAGCGTGACGCCGAGCGGACTGGTCGGCTGCTTCGGCTCGGGGGTGGCGATTGCGGCGGTGTATTCGCTGCTGCCGCTGTACCTGCAACGCATCGGCCTGGACACCGGCGAAGTCGGCAGCATGATGGCCTGGGTGATTCTCGGTGCGATGCTGTTGCAATATCCGGTTGGGCGCTGGTCCGACCGCACAGACCGCCAGGATGTGCTGATCGTGCTCGGCACGCTGTGCGTGCTGCTGTCGGTGCTGATTCTGCTGCTGCCGTCGAGCTCCGAACTGTTGCCGGTGGCGCTGTTCCTGCTCGGTGGCGGGGTATTCGCCGTCTACCCGGTGGCCGTCAGTCACGCCGCCGACCGAGCGCCGGCCGATGCCATCGTGCCGATGATCCAGGGCATGCTGCTGATCAACTCGCTCGGCTCGGCGCTGGCACCGCTGATGATTGCTCCGACCATGACCGTCTACGGCGAGGCTGGGCTGTTCTGGGCCTTCGCGGTGATCAACCTGAGCATGGTCAGTTTCTTCCTCTGGCGCCGTGGCAAGCGTCCGGCGCCGGAGCATCCGGCCCCGTTCGCGCCCTCGGCGACCTTCTCGCCCACCGGCGCCGAGCTGCGGGTGACCGAAGAACTGATTCACGCGGCCCACGAGCACCCGACCATGGCCGATACCCATGCCGACGCGCCACAGCCGGCCACGGCGGGTAAAGCGAGCGAGGCGTAACATCCGGTAACCTCGTCGAGACGACCGTCTGTCGCCAGCCGGGCACCCCTGCCCGGCTGGCGTAGCCGAACCGAATGTAAGATCACTTTCATCAGGAGATACACCATGATCAGCATTCGCCCGCTTTCCTTCGCCCTTGCCCTGAGCCTGGGCCTGGCCTCCACCGCCAGCTTCGCCGCCACCGACATGAACAACAACGGCACCGCCACCAAGCCCCATAGCGGCCAGCCGATGGACCACAAGGACGCCACCACCGCCGGCCACGGCACCAGCACCAACGCGCCAGGGGGCCAAGGCACCAACGACAGCGCCGACACGGGTACCACCCCTAACAGCGTCGACCCCACTGGTCAGCCAGTGCCGAAGAACAACGACGGCAGCACCAACAAGGTGGAGGGCACCCAGACCCCGGCAAGGCAGTGATTCACTGATTCGGTCGTCGCCTGAAATGAACAAACGCAGCCTTCGGGCTGCGTTTTTCGTGCAGGAGCGGCCGGCCGGCGCTCCGGTTCAACCGCGATGGCCGGCAACGCCGGCCCAGCCCATTGGCGGCTAAGGTCGCTTCATGCAGCGCACATACCGCTGCTCGACCCGTTCGGCGAACCAGGCGGTGGTCAACTGGCGGGTGATCTTCGGGCTGCGCAGTTCGATGCCCGGCAAAATCGCCCGCGGCAACGGCTTGCCGGCCTTGGCATCGGCCAGGGCGAACACCTTGGCGTACAGCTCGGTCTGCTCGAAATCCAGCTGATCGCCTTGTTCCAACTGCCGGCGGATCTGCGGATTGCGCAGGCCGAACTTCGCGCCAAGGGTCCGCGCCGCGCGCTCGGTGGTGCCGGGCATGATCGCGCCATGGGCGATGAGATCGCCATCGAGCGCCAATGGCACCCCACTGACTTGGCTCAGCGCCGACTGAAACGCAGCATTGCGACTGGCGTACCATCCGGCGTTGAAGTCGGCGAAGCGATACAGCGGCTTCGAGTAGTGGGTTGGATACCCAAGCAGATGCGCTATGCCGAAATACATCCCGCCACGCCGGGTGAACACTTCCTGGCGCACGCTGCCACTGTACGGGTACGGGTAATCCTCAGCGTGCTTTTGCGCGAAGTCGACGCTGACCTGCATCGGTCCACCGGTGCGCACCGGGTTAAGCCCGGCGAACAAGGTGCGGCCCAGCGGCAGTTCATTGCTGACGTCGTCGTACAGCGCACTGAGTTGGCCTTCGCTGCGCACGGCCTGTAAACGCTGCTGGTAGGTCTGGCCGTTGGCCGAGCGGCTGTTCAGCGCGCGATCGACGACAAATCCTGGAATCAACACCTTGGCAGCACGGCGGTCGATTTCCGCGCGGGCGATACGCCCCAGGTTTGGCACCTGCGGGTCGGCACTGAACGTCGATTCCTGCTCGGTCACCGCCAACACCGCACAGAGGTTGCTCTGCTCGGCGGAAATGCGTTGTGCCGCCAGGGCAGCCTGAATGTCCTCGGCCCAGCCTTGGCGATCATTGAGTTGCGCAGGCAGCAGCCGCATCAGCCGGGCCCGCACCTCGCTCGGATCGTCTGCAGGTGCGACCGACTCGCGGCTGGTGCAGCCCTGCAGCATCGCCAGCGCCAGCAGCAGGCAGCCCGTCAGGCGGGTGGGTAACGCCGCCCGCTTAAGCCAAAGGTCACGGTGAATCGTCAGCCTGCCGAACCCTACCCAGCCTGTATCAAACGACATGCAGCGCCCTTCCCCGGAAACGGACTAGCCTCCCCCAGGCAAAGGGCTACGTCAATCAGGCAGAAAGCCGATGCTTGTGCAGACCACCGACGATGGCTGCGAGCACGGAGTCTTCTTGCTCGTGGATGAAGAAGTGCCCGCCAGGGAACAGCTGCAGACTGAACTCGCCCTGGCTCTCTTGGCCCCAGGCATTCAACTGCTCGGCATTGGCGCGGTCCTGCTCACCGCCCAGCACATGCACTGGGCAGCGCAGGGCCGGGCGCTGGCGGTACTGGTAGTGCCCGCACAGGAGAAAGTCGGCACGCAGCACCGGCAAGGTCAGGCTCATCAGTTCCTGATTGCTCAACACTTCCTCGGGCGTACCTTGCAGTTCGCGCAATTCGTCGATCAGCTCGGCATCGCTCTTGGCTTGGCGCCAGTTCTTGCCGTCGTAGTCTTCGCGGCGGGTCGGCGCTGCGGTGCCGCAGGCAAACAGCGCCAGCGGCGGCGGGCAACCGAGCGCCTGCAGTTCATGGGCCAGCTCGAACGCCAGCAGTGCACCCAGGCTATGCCCGAGCAACGCATAGCGACCACTGGCCGCCCCACGCTGCTCGGCGGCCAGTTGCCGGGCCAGCGCCTGCATATCGGTGTGCAGCGCTTCGGCCAGGCGTGCGCCACGCCCGGGCAGCTCGACCGGCTGCACCTGCACCCAGGCCGGCAGCTTGCGCCGCCAGCGGGCGTAGACCATGGCACTGGCGCCGGAATACGGCAGACACAGCAGTTTGATTGGGATCACTGCGCCGCCGCTTCGGCCATCTTCTGGCGCAGGCTGAGCGGGCGCATATCGGTCCACACCTCGTCGATGTAGGCCAGGCAGTCTTTCTTCAGCCCGCTCTTGCCCACGGTGCGCCAGCCGTCGGGGATGGCCTTGTAGTCGGGCCAGATGGAATATTGCTCTTCGTGGTTGACCACTACCTGGAACACGATGTCGTCGCGGTCGAATACGGAAGTCATTGCCTGTCTCCTAGCGTGATGGGGCCGCTGCGTGAGACGCAGGGCTGCCAAGGGGAAACGTTGTCAGGCGGCGGAAAATTAGTCGGTGCCGGCAGCAGTGCATGGGCCAGGATGATCGCCGCACATCGCCTCAGGCGCCGCCCAGCAGGTCGTAGGCATCGAGCAGGCGGTAGGCCACTTGCGGATTACGCTCAAGCCCCCGGCGCACGGCCGCCGGAATCGCCCGGCGAGTCTTGCGGCACAGTCCAGGCTGGGCGTCCAGTTCAATGGCGATACCCCGCATGGTGCGCACCTCATTGGCGCCAGGCACGACGTGCAGGCGAATGCCGAGGTTGTCGAGCAGGCGCTGTTGCAGGTGGCGCAAGTCGTCCAGGTCGCGCAGGTTTTCCAGGCGTTGCAGCAAGCGCTGTTCTTCCTGGCGGGTCAGCAGCAGGATGCGCTGGGCGGCGGGCGCATCGTCCTGCAACTGCTCGCGGCCGCAGTCACAGACGCCTGCCGGGCAGGCCGTGCGCAGGGGAAGTGGTGTGCTCATGGGGCTAGAGAATAGCCGCTTTGGCGGGCCTTTGAGCAGGGCAGGAACGAAAACGGCCGACCCCTCGCGGGCGTCGGCCGTTGCGCTACGGTAGGTCGATCACGGGCGGCGGGCGACGCGCCGCTGGTGAATCAGCCCCATCGCGACCACGACCACGGCTGCCAGACCGGTGGAGACCACCAGCACCTGGTAATCCTCCATGAACGCCATGGTCACCAGGCACGCCACGATGAAGGCGATGACCAGGTAGGTCAGCCACGGGAACAGCCACATCTTCAGGCGGATCTCACGGCCTTCGGCGATCAGCTTGCGGCGCATGCGCAGCTGCGAGAAGGCGATCACCAGGTACACCAGCAGGGCGATCATGCCGGTGGTGTTCATCAGCGTGTCGAGCACGTCTTTGGGGCGCAGGGTTTCGCTGAAGTTGATCAGCGCACAGACCACCGCCACTGCGCAGGAACCGACGATCGCGAACACCGGCACGCCGCTGCCGGCACGGGTGATCTTGAACACCGACGGCGCGTCGCCGCGCTGGGCCAGCGAGAACAGCATGCGCGAGGCGGTGTAGTGGCCCGAGATCAGGCAACTGCTCACCGAGGTCAGCACCACGAAGTTCATCAGCAGCTCGGCATACGGCACGCCCAGCAGTTCCAGGGTACGGCGGTAGGCGCCATAGCCCGACTCACCCAGGTGCGGGTCGTTCCACGGCACCAGGCAGACGATCAGGAAGATCGAACCGACATAGAACAGGCACACGCGCCACACCACCGAATTGGTGGCCTTGACGATCTGACCGGCCGGGTCCTTGGCTTCAGAGGCGGCGATGGTGACGATTTCCGCCCCCAGGAAGGCGAACATCACCCCCAGCAAGGCACCGATCACCGTGGTGAGACCATTGGGCATGAAGCCTTCGGCGGTCAGGTGGGTCATGCCGCGCACTTCACCGAACTGCCAGATGTTCATCACCGCTGCGGTGCAGACGATGAGGAAGCAGACGATGGCGATCACCTTGATCAGGGCGAACCAGAACTCGAACTCGCCGTAGTGCTTGACGTTGAAGAAGTTGACCGTGATGAGCACCAGGGTCGTCGCCAGGACGAACACATTGGTGCTGATGTCAGGGAAGAAACCGTGCAGGATCTTGCCGGCCACATACGCTTCCCAGGCCATCAGGATCACCCAGTACCACCAGTACAGCCAGCCGATGGTGAAGCCGGCCCAACGGCCGATGGCGCGGTCGGCGTAGGTGGAGAAGGAACCGGTGTCGGGCGAGGACGTCGCCATCTCGCCGAGCATGCGCATGATCAGCACCACAAGGATGCCGCCGGCCAGATAGGCCAGGACGGCGGCCGGGCCGGCGCTGTGGATGACGCTGCCGGAACCGACGAACAGTGCGCCGCCGATGACCCCGGCGATGGACATCATCGTCAGGTGGCGCGACTTGAGCGAAGCGTTGAGCTTGCTCTCGTGCTCCACCTTGGCGGTGGTGGTGGATGAGGATGTTGCGTCCATCAGTTGTGTACCCCGTGCTTCTTTTTATCCAAGGAATTGAACAAGGCGCCGATGGCGGGTGCCTTGCCTGTACATCAGTGCTAATGCCCGCAGAGCGGTCAGACCATCCATGGCGGCGTGCCGGCAGGCCGGCAGACGAACTGAAACGTGAAAAGGCCGAACGGCGGCTAGACTCCAGCGCGTTCGGCCGAGAAAACGTGACGTGGGCCTGGCCCAACAGGGGGCGACGGCGGTGTTTCTCCGAGCCCAGCACAGGAGCACGTGCTTTGTGTGGCGATCTCTGACACCTAATGTAAAAATGTCTGACACGGAGAGCCATGCACAGCGCAGCGAAATCTGCACTGCACTGTACAGGCCGCCCATGCAATACACCGCGCCACATCTGCCGCCTCCTGGCGGTTTTGTCTTACCAAGGCCTCAGCATGCTCGAACTACGTCCAGACTCCCCGACCCCGCTGGTCAACCAGATCATCGATGGGTTGCGTGAGCTGATCGACTCGCAAACCCTCAAACCCGGGGCGAAGGTGCCATCGATCCGCGCCTTCGCCGCCACCTATTCGGTGAGCACGTTCACCGTGGTCGAGGCGTACGATCGTCTGGTTGCCCAAGGCCTGCTGACCAGCCGCGGCAACGCCGGCTTCTTCGTCAGCCGCGCCTCGGCCGAACGCCCGGGCAGTGAGTCGCCGGTCGGCGACAACCAGCGCCCGTCGTTCAACGCCGAGTGGTACTTGCAACAGATCTTCGAAACCCGGCAACTGCCGTTCAAGCCGGGCTGCGGCTGGCTGCCCAACGACTGGATGTATGAAGACGGCCTGCGTCGCGGCATGCGCCAGGTCGCCGGTAGCCCGCTGGAGCTGTCGGGCTATGGCGACCCAATGGGACTGCCGGAGCTGCGCGCACTGACCGCACAGAACCTGCAACAGGAACTGTCGATCGTCGCCAACCCGGCGCAACTGATGCTGACCCACGGCGCCAGCCAGGCCCTGGACCTGGCCGTGCGCAGCCTGGTGCGCCCAGGCGACGTGGTGCTGGTGGATGATCCGGGCTACCCGAACTTGATGAGCATCCTGCGCTTTCAAGGCGCAACCTTGATCGGTGTGCCGCGCACGCCCCACGGCTACGACCTCGCCCAGCTCGAACGGCTGCTGGCCGAACACCGCCCCACGGCCTTCTTCACCCAGCCCCACCTGCACAGCCCAACCTGTTCACGCACCCCGCTGGCGCAACTGCACCGCTTGCTGCAGCTGTCCAGCCAGCATGGCTTCCGGCTGATCGAGAACAACCTGTACGCCGACATGATCGCAGAGCCGCAGCCGTGCCTGGCGAGCCTCGACCACCTGCAGCAGGTGGTCTACGTCGGCAGCTATTCGAAAAGCATCTCGCCCAACGTGCGGGTCGGCTACCTGCTGGCCAACCCGCAACTGATCCAGCAACTGGTGAGCCTCAAGATGCGCTCGGGCCTGACCACCTCGCAGGTGATGGAACGGGTGGTGTACGCCGCCGTGATCGACGGCCGCTGGCGCAAGCACCTCAGGCGTCTGCGCCAGCACCTGGCCCAGGCCCACCAGGAAGTCGGCCAGCACCTGCACCGCCTGGGCTTCGAGCTGTTCGTCGAATCGGACGAAGGCATGTACATCTGGACCCGCCATCCGCGTCTGCCCGACAGCGCGGTGCTGCTCGACGATGCCCTGAGCCAGGGCATCATGCTCGGCCCCGGTCAGTTGTTCATGGTCGATGCCCAGGCCACCGGGTGGATGCGCTTCAACGTGGCCTTCAGCACCGACCCGGCGCTGTGGACCCTGTTAGAGCAGTTGCTGGCCAGGCACCTGCGCCCGACCAGCGACTGAACCGCCCTACTCGCGCTCAGCGCGCAATTGCTCGAGCACCTCGGCGCGGGTAAGCATCTGCCCGAAGTGCTCGCGCCACAGAATCATGCCGCTCTCGCCAGAACGGTCGGCCCAGGTGCCGATGGTCAGGTCGCTGACCAGGGTCGGCGTGAGCCCGGCATCGAACAGCGCAAAACCGGCCGCCAAAATGCTGCTGTCGGCGCCGATGCCGCACACCAGCACCCGTTCTGGCGCCAACTGCTGCAAGTACTCCAGTGCCTGCGGTGCCAGGCCGTAGCCGTGCTTGACGAACTGCCGGTCGAACTCGTGCAGACTCTGGTCGCTGCCTGCCGGGTGCCAGCCCAACTGGCGCTGGAACGGAGTGTGGCGTTCGTCGTGCAGGGTCAGCGAGGCGATGGTGAGGATCTGCGCCGACAGCGCCCTGACGCCATCGACCAACCATTCCGGCGGCTCGAAGGTGGACTGGACATCATTGATCAGCAGGACCTGGCGCATCGAATCTCCGTAACAGGCGCAAAAGCTGCGCAGTATACCCACCGCTGGGCGCATGAAACATTGTTCATCGACCGCTGCGCGCCGCAGGCACGGGGGCTCGCCGCCCGCCGCCCGACAAGGCCAGGCCGCGCGCCTTGAGCCGCCTCACCGCCACCGGTAGCATGCCCACGCTCGCCCGCCTGGCGCGCCGCTTCGCCCTATCCCAGAGCCCTGCATGCCGCAACCGATTCCCCTCAAGGACCACCTCGCCGAAACGTCGTTGGTCAACCGCCGCCTGCTGGTCTGCGCTGCCCTGGCCCTGCTGCTGATTGCGGTATTGCTGGGTCGCCTGTATGTGCTGCAGGTGGTGCAGCATGAGCGTCAGAGCGCGGTATCGGAAAACAACCGCGTGCATGTGCTGCCAATCGCCCCGGAGCGCGGGCTGATCTACGATCGCAACGGCGTGGTGCTGGCCGACAACAAGCCCAGCTTCAACCTGACCCTGACCCGCGAACGCGCCGGCAACAGTGCCCAGGTGCTCGATACCCTGACCCAGGTACTGGGCCTGTCGGCAGATGATCGCGAACAATTCGACAAAGACCTGCGACGCGGCCGCAAACCGTTCGAACCGGTGACGCTGATGGTGGGCTTGAGTGAAGAGCAGATCGCCCATGTGGCGGTCAATCAGTTCCGCCTGCCGGGGCTTGAGGTCGAGCCGCAGTTCATCCGCGAATACCCCCTGGGCGAGCACTTCGCCCATTCGGTCGGCTATGTCGGGCGGATCAACGAGCGCGAGGCCAAGACCCTCGACAGCACCGAATACCGCGGTACCGAATCGATCGGCAAGACCGGTATCGAGCGCTTCTACGAAGATCAGTTGCACGGCCATGTCGGCTTCGAAGAAGTCGAAACCAATGCCCAGGGCCGAGTGATGCGCGTGCTCAGCCACCGCGACCCTACCCCTGGCCAGGACATCGTGCTGAGCCTGGATGCGCACCTGCAGGCGGCCGCCGAGAAAGCCCTGGGTGGTCGACGTGGCGCGCTGGTGGCGCTGGACCCGAACAATGGCGACATTTTGGCGATGGTCAGCACGCCCAGCTTCGACCCTAATCTGTTCGTCAAGGGCATCAGCTTCAAGCAGTACGCCGCCCTGCGCGATTCGATCGACCGTCCGCTGTTCAATCGGGTCTTGCGCGGCCTGTACGCACCCGGCTCGACGGTCAAGCCGGAAGTGGCCATCGCAGGTCTGGACAGCGGTGTCATCACGCCGTCCAGCAGGGTCTTCGACCCTGGCTACTACGAGTTGCCCAACTACGCGCACAAATACCGCAACTGGAATCGCAGCGGCGATGGCTGGGTCGATCTGTACAGCGCGATCATGCGCTCCAACGACACCTACTTCTACGACCTGGCGCACAAGCTGGGTATCGACCGCCTGCACGACTACATGGCCGAGTTCGGCTTGGGGCAGAAGGTCTCGCTCGACCTGTTCGAAGAGGCTGCAGGGCTGATGCCCTCGGCGCAGTGGAAGCGTGCCACTCGGCGCCAGGCCTGGTTCCCTGGGGAAACCCTGATTCTGGGTATCGGTCAGGGCTATATGCAGGTCACCCCGCTGCAACTGGCGCAGGCCACCAGCCTGCTGGCAAGCAAAGGCGCCTGGCACCGCCCGCACCTGGCCACGCGCATTGGCGATCGCCAACCCACCGACCCGGACCCGATGCCCGACATCGTCCTGCACGACAAACGCGCCTGGGATCAGGTCAGCCAAGGCATGCAGATGGTCATGCATGACCCGCGCGGCATCGCCCGCGCCGCCGCAGCCGGCGCGCAGTACCGTATCGCCGGCAAAAGCGGCACGGCGCAGGTGGTGGCGATCCGCCAGGGCGAGCGCTACAACCGCGACAAGACCCTCGAACGCCACCGCGACAACGCCCTGTTCGTCGGCTTCGCCCCGGCCGATGCGCCGCGTATCGTGGTTGCGGTGATGATCGAGAACGGCGAAGCCGGCGGACGCGTGGCAGGCCCGGTAGTGCGCGAGGTAATGGATGCCTGGCTGCTCGATGAACACGGTCACCTCAAGCCCGAGTACGCCGGTGCCAGTGGCGACGCCAAGCCTGCACATTCCTGAGCGGCTCACGTAGCCCGGCCAGGCTGCGCAGAAAAAACGAATCGACGCGACCTGCCGGTGGTCCAATCCTGACCAGGGCAATGCGCCGCAACGGCGGGGCCCGAGACGTCAAGGATTCACATGGAAAGCATCGATCTATTGGTACTGCGCAGCGCCTGCCAGTGGCTTGCCGAGGGTGAGCGTGTACTGTTGGCCACGGTGGCCGGCACCTGGGGCTCGTCGCCACGGCCGGTGGGTTCGATGATGGCCCTGCGCGCCGACGGCCGCGTGGTCGGCAGCGTTTCCGGCGGTTGTATCGAGGACGACCTGATCGTGCGCTACACCTGCGCCCATGGCGGCCCAGGCATGCCAAGCGGCGTGCCAGAAGTGCTGCGCTACGGGGTCAGCGCCGACGACGCCCACCGCTTCGGCCTGCCCTGCGGCGGAACCCTGGAGCTGGTACTGGAGTTCGACCCTGACCTGGCGACATTGCGCTACTTGCTCAGCCAGCTCGACGCTGGACACCTGGTCCAGCGCCAGCTTGACCTGCGCAGCGGCCAAGTCCACCTCGAAGTCACCGATCACCCGGCGCTCGCCGGCCTGCAGGATCACGTGATGCACAGCACCCTCGGCCCTGGTTATCGACTGTTGTTGATCGGCGCCGGCGCGCTGGCCGAGTACCTGGCCACGATGGCGCTGTTCAATGGCTTCAAGGTGGCGGTGTGCGACCCGCGCGCCGAGTATCGCGCCACTTGGGGCGTGGCCGGGGTCGAGCATCTGCCCGGCATGCCGGACGATGCAGTCCGCGCGTTCGGCCCCGACCAGCGCAGCGCCGTCATCGCGCTGAGCCACGACCCCAGGCTGGACGATCTGGCCCTGCTCGAGGCCCTGCAAGGGCCTGCCTTCTACATCGGCGCAATTGGCTCGCGGCGCAACTCGCAGAGCCGTCGCGAGCGGCTGATCGAGCATTTCGGCCAGACCCAGGCCTCGCTGCAACGCCTGCATGGCCCCATCGGCCTGTACATCGGCAGCAAGACGCCGGCAGAAATCGCCGTCAGTGTGATGGCCGAACTGCTGGCCGAGAAAAACAGCGTGCGCCTGCCGGGCAGCGTGCGGGTGGCCGAGGGCAAGCACGTCATGGAGTGCTCGGCGTGAGCCATCGTGAACGCTAATGCGGGTAAGGCACCGGAATAAAAGCCATGGTCATTTGGATAACGGCATTTTGAGTGCAATACTTCCCTACCCCGTTACCCGAGACGCTACGCCATGCGCGCATTTCTTCAGCACTTCAGCGATCGTTCGCTGCAGGTCATGGCGTCCGGCGCACCGGTGACGCCGTTGCTGGCCGACTTCGTTCTGGCTTTGCAGACAGAAATCCCCGGGACGCAAATAGGCGTACTGGTGCTCGACACCGCCGGCAACACCTTCCGCCACGCCATCTTTCCCGGTCTGCCGGCCAGCTTCTCGGAAAAACTGGTCGGTAATCCGATCAGTCCCGACCGCGGCTCATGTGGCCGTGCGGTGACCAGTGGCAAGACCGTCGAGGTACCGGACGTCGCCAGCGACGAGCGTTTCGCCGATCAGTGGAAGGCGCTGTTTCACCGACATGGGCTGACCTCGCTCATATCGGTCCCGGCCGTTGCCGGCGACGGTCACGTACAAGGCTCGATCGCCGTGGTCCACCCCTTTGGCCAGCCGCCTGGCGCCGAGCAGCGCAGCTTCCTCGAACATGCCGCGACGTTGTGCGCGGTCATCTGCCGCTACAGCCGCACCCAGGAATCCAACACCCTGCTCATCGGCGAGCTGGAACACCGCATGCGCAATCTGTTCTCGACATTGTCCGGGGTGGCCGTTCTGACCCTGCGCAGTCACCCGGAACCGGAGCAGTTCCGTCGGGTGCTGGATCAGCGCGTGATGATGATGCAGCGCGCCCATGCTCTGGCCCTGGCCCCGGCAGAGATCGAGCTGTCAACCCTGGTCGATGAGGTGCTTTCACCATACCGAGAAAGCTACCGTATCGAACGCAACGGCCCGGACATCACCCTTGCTGGTGAGGCGGCGGCGGCGCTGGCCATGGTGGTGCATGAACTGGGCACCAATGCCGCCAAGTATGGCGCGCTGTCCCAGGCGGGTGGCGAATTGCACATTGAGTGGAGTACCACGCACGGCGATGATGAAGCCCACACCTTCAGCCTCAACTGGCAGGAACGCAATGGTCCGCCAGTCAGTCCACCGGCACGCAAGGGCTACGGCTCGATCATGGTCAACGGCGCACTGCGCAATGCCTTCAATGGCACCGCAGCCTTCATCTACGAGCCAACGGGGTTCAACTGCGTGATTTCGGCACCGTTCGGCAAAAAACTGGGGCGCACGGTTGGATCAGATCTGCCGACCCAGGCCGGTCAGGTGCTCTGCACGGATCCGCACAATGCGCCACTGGAAACACCCTCCTGCCGCCCATAATCGGGCTCCAGGCGCGAGTAAGGCGGCGTGATCGTGGGCAGGTCAGGCCTGCACGGCGACGTTACCTGCAAGGCCCTCATTCATGCAGCGTATTGTCCGGGACGACTGGATCATGTCGCGTATCTCGCGATGGATCCTGCTCGAACCCGTGCTTGTCCGGATCGGTGATCAGCGGATCACCGCCGGGCAAATCGGGATAACCAGGCTTGCGGGGGTCGGTACGGCCTGGCTCCGAGCCAGGATCACGCGCGGGATCGTTCGGCAGCGGGCCGTCTGGCGGCGTGTTGACTGGGTCACGTGGGTCAGTACTCATGGCGAGGTTCCTCTGGAAAAAGAACGTGGCGCGAGCGTGGGCATTCACTGCCCGCCAGGGTGCTCGCTGTTGACCGAGTTGTTCACTGCCACATCGGGTTGGTCCTGCTCCTGCGGGGTGCGTGGCCTGGTGGGTCGTTCGAGTTTGTCGGTGTCCTGCTCCGGCTGCCCGTTGTTGTCTGGTTGGGCTTGATCTTCCGGCCTGGCATCGGTGCCGTGGCGGGGGTCCTGGGCTTGCTCATCTGGCTTCATGTCGACTCTCCACGGGGCGGAAAAAGGGCCGCCCTTACTGGAGTGAGTGCAACGACCGTCACAAGGTGCAGCGCAGTGGACCAACGGCGCTCATTCGAACGAATTAATGCCAAGGTTATACCCTGCTCGCGAACTGCCAATTGCCCCTAGCATGGCGCTTGCGCAGGCCTCGGCAATGCCAGCACACTACCGCTGCCCACCCCTGCCTGATGAGGCCTACAACGGATGTCGCCTACCCTGTTCCCGCAACACTCCCACCTTTCTGGCGCCGAGCGTTCAGCCATTGCGGAGATCGAAGGCACCACCAACATTCTCAAGCTGGTGTTGAAATTCACCGCAATGCCGTTTGCCGCCATCGCCAAGTTCGATGACAACGAATGGGTGATCTGCTCGGCACTGGACCGCGGCGATTTCGGCCTGGAGCAAGGTGATGCTTTTCCTCTCGAACGCACGGTGTGCAGCGAGTTTCTGCACAGCCCCGAGGCACTCCTGGTGCCTTCTCTGGAGCATGATTCACGCTTCGCCGATCGCCCCATCGTCAATCAGCTGGGCATCGATAGCTATGCTGGCGTACCGATCTTCCTGCCTAACGGCCAGTTGTATGGCGCCCTCTGCGCCCTGGACACCCGGGAGTCGTATTTCGATGACCCTGATCTGGCCGAAGTGCTGGGCCTCTTCGCACGCCTGGTGGG